>CAYZMH010000035.1:0-31621 GCA_964479445.1 uncultured Bacteroidaceae bacterium
TCCGGTATGTGGAAGGGCTATATGACCGATGAACTGCATATTGGTCATGTTACCAACGGGGTGCATCTGCCCACGTGGGTGTCGAAACGCTGGCGGGACCTCTACCTGGATGAGATGGGAGAGGATTTCATGCAGAGCCAGGAGAAGACCGACCTGTGGCAGAAGATCCGGGAGGTACCGGACGAGGTGATCTGGAAGATTCGCTCCAGGGAGCGTGCATCGCTGATCGATTACATCCGTGATCGCCTGGCGAATGCTTCCAACCGGATCACGGATAATCCCAGGCAGATGGTGGAGATATCCAATGCCCTGGATAAGGATGCGCTCACCATCGGGTTTGCAAGGAGGTTTGCCACGTATAAACGCGCCCATCTCCTGTTCCGGGACACCGAACGGTTGGCACAGATCGTCAATAATGAAGAGCGTCCCGTTCAGTTTTTATTCGCAGGGAAAGCCCATCCCAACGATATCCCGGGTCAGGACCTGATCAAGAAGATCGTTCATATCTCCAAGAAACCTGAATTCATGGGCAAGATCATTTTCCTGCAGGATTACGATATAAACCTTGCAAAGCGGCTGCTTCACGGGGTGGATATCTGGCTGAACACCCCTACCCGGCCCCTGGAAGCCTCGGGTACATCTGGAGAGAAGTCGGTCATGAACGGCGGCTTGCACTTCAGCGTGCTGGACGGCTGGTGGGCAGAAGGCTATATGGAGAACGCCGGGTGGGCGTTGCCTGCTGAACGGGCCTTTGAAAACCAGGAGCTGCAGGACGAGCTGGATGTAGAACGCATCTACAGTTTGCTGGAAAACGAGATCACCGAGCGGTTTTATACGCGGAATAAGCAGGAGGTTCCCGGGAAATGGATTGCGATGATCAAGAACAGCATTGCAGAGGTCGCTCCCCGGTTCACGATGAACCGCATGCTTCGAGAGTACATCGATCACTATTACAGCAAGCTGCAAAAACGCTCGCTCTTGCTGCAACAGAATGATTACAGCAAAGTCAGGGAGGTGTCCTACTGGAAAAAGCGGATCCTGGAGCAATGGAAAAATATCCGGGTGGTGGATGTACAGATCCCCAATGTGGCCCGCGAAGAGTTGCTGGTTGGCAAGACCTATACCGGGAAGATCACCCTGGACCTGAACGGACTTTCGGCAGAGGAGATCGGGGCAGAGCTGGTCATGGTGGAGGCAGGTTCCGACAGTGCCCACCCAACGGTCCTGGATAAGGTGGAGTTTGTAGTGACGGAACAAAACGGAAGCGAAGCGGTCTATACTTTTGTTCAGCAGGTGGGCGTTACCGGTCAGTTCGACCTCGGGTTAAGGATTTTCCCCAAAAATGACCTGATCCCCCACAGGATGGACTTCCCGTTGGTGCGATGGATTTGATGGGGGTAGTTAGCGGTTATCGTACGCGTGGAATGGGGATCTTTTTCAGCACCATTCCCGTCCGGGCCGGCAGGTAGAGGTTAAGCCGGTGTTTGAGTCCGAACGACCGTTCCGGGATGCTCCGGTGCACCACGGAGCGTTCCACGCGTTCAAATCCGCCGAACAACGCGTCATCGGTGGTGAAAACCACCTGGTACTTGCCCGCATCCACCGCCAGGCCGTAATCGGTATAGGATGCATTTGGATGGAAATTGAACACGAACAGGAATCCTTTCCGTGTGAAGGCTATAAGCAGGTCCTGCTGGTCGGTTTTCACGGGATAACAGGGATCTGTGAGCAACCGGTTTTCATCGATAAACCGGATCATTGTCCGGTCAAAATCACCCAGGAAGTGGTACCGCAGCTCCGGGTTGTCCATCAGCGACCACTGGCGACGGGCGTAATGGTACGACCAGGAATTGCCTTCCCGCGGAAAGTCGATCCACTCGGGGTGTCCGAACTCATTCCCCATGAATGTAAGGTATCCGTTACCGGATGTAGCGGCCGTGATAAACCGGATCATTTTATGGAGCGCCATTCCCCGGTCGATGACAAGGCTCTCCGACTGTTTATCCATGTGCCAGTACATCTCCTTATCCATGAGTCTGAAAATAATCGTTTTATCGCCCACCAGTGCCTGGTCGTGTGATTCGGCATACCCGATGGTTTGTTCATCCTCCCTTTTGGAGGTGAGTTCATGGTAGAGCTCTCCCATGTTCCAGTTTTCGTCGCTTCGCTCCTTGATGGTTTTGATCCAGTAATCGGGTATTCCCATGGCAAGGCGGTGTGAAAACCCGATGCCACCCCATTCCAGCGGTGCAGCCAGTCCGGGATACCCACTCATGTCTTCCGCAATGGAGATACCCCCCGGCTTGACCTTCTGGATCAACCGGTTAGCAAGGCCCATGTAGGTGATGGCATCTTCATCCTGACCCCCGTCAAAATAGAGTTCATAGCTGGTGAAATCCCTGCTCAGTCCGTGATCCAGGTACAGCATGCTGGTGATGCCATCGAAACGGAACCCGTCGAAATGAAATTCCGTAAGCCAGTAGTGTACATTGGAGAGCAGGAAGTGGATCACTTCATTTTTCCCGTAGTCGAAGCACAGGGAATCCCATGCCACGTGGTTTCTCCGGTCTCCTTTCTGGAAAAACTGGTGGGGATCCCCCGCATAGTTCCCCGGTCCTTCCAGTTCGTTTTTAACGGCATGGGAATGAACCAGGTCCATGATCACTGCCAGACCTTCCCCGTGGGCTGCATCCACCAGCTCTTTGAGTTCGGTGGGAGTCCCGAACCTGGAGCTGACGGCAAAGAAGTTGGAGACATGGTATCCAAAAGAGCCGTAGTAGGGGTGTTCCTGTATGGCCATTAATTGCAGGGTGTTATAGCCGGCTTTCACTACCCGGGGAAGGATCTCTTCCCTGAATTCCCTGAAGGTCCCCACGTTGTGTTTTTCCGTGGCCATTCCCACATGGGCTTCATAAACCAGTGGCTGTATCCGGGAGAGGTCGGGGTAGGCATGTTTCCAAACATACGGGGATTCGGGTGACCATACCTGGGCGTTGAACAGCTTGGTATCTTCCTGCTGTACCACCCGCTGGGTCCATGCGGGTATCCGGTCCCCGCCCCCTCCTGGCCAGGTGATCCGGAGTTTATACTGATCGGTATGGTGCAGGGCATCCCGGGGGATTTCCAGTTGCCAGTGTCCCATGTTGTTTTGTGTGAAGGCATAGGCATCTTCCGATCGCCAGTTATTAAAATCACCCACCAGGTGGATCGAATCGGCATGGGGAGCCCACTCCCTGAGCACCCAGCCGTCTGGCATTCGTTGCAGTCCGAAATAGAGGTGACCGGTGGCAAATGCATCCAGTCCGTCCAGGTTCAGCGTAAGCTCTTTTTCCCTTTGATCAATGCGTTCTTTTCTCTGGTTAATGATCCCGGTAAAAGGTTTCAGCCACGGATCGTGTTCGATGATCTTCATAGGTCCCGAGGTTTACAGAGGCAAGATACAAACTTTTACGGGGCATTCATGGAACGAGACGGAATAATGCCCGGGGAAGGAGGGCAGAGCAGTTTTTTATTAAATTTGTGGCGCATAAACGCATCCAACCATGGAGGTTCACAAAAGCAAATCTTTGCCGGGCATTCGCAAGCCGGTGGTTACCATCGGGATATTTGACGGGGTGCACCGGGGGCATCGCTATATCCTGGATGCCCTGAAGGATCGGGCGGCAGCTTCCGGGGGTGAATCGGTGGTGGTCACCCTGTGGCCGCACCCGCGTCTTGTGCTGGATAAGGATTTGTGGAACTTTTCCCTTTTGCATTCGCTGAACGAAAAGGTGAGGCATTTCGGTCGACTGGGAATTGATCACCTGGTTATAGTGCCCTTCAGCAAAGAAGTTGCGATGCGCTCTGCATGCCAGTTTGTAGAGGAGTACCTGGCCTCCAACATGTCCCTTTCCCGCTTACTGATAGGCTATGATAACAAGTTTGGTAAGGACCGAAGGGGAGATGCCTCAGCACTTGCCGGATGTGCGGAGGCATACGGGTTTACCATCGAGAAGCTGAAGGAGTTTGTTTCGGAATACGGGATCATCAGTTCCACGAATATCAGGGATGCACTCACGGAAGGGGACCTGGAAAGAGCACGGGCCATGCTGGATTATGATTATTACCTCTCGGGACGCGTCGTTTCGGGCAACCAGGTGGGCCGCACCATTGGGTATCCGACGGCCAACATCCATCCCTTTGATCCCTATAAAATGATTCCCATGGACGGGGTGTATGCAGTGCACCTGGAACACCGGGAGACGATGTACCCGGGGATGCTCAATATCGGCCACAGGCCTACCCTCGACAGTGCATCCGTTGTAAAAACCATCGAGGTGTACCTTTTTGATGTGGACCTTGATCTTTACGATGCAGATATCACGGTACATTTCCGCGAACGGGTCCGCGACGAAAAGAAGTTTTCCAGCATCGGGGAACTCAAACAACAGCTTCAGAGGGATGAACAGACCATCCGCAACATACTGGGCTAAGATCCCTGTGCGCTGCCACCGGTGGACCCTGTTTACACAACGAGATAAACCGTTCAATTCAATAAACAATCCGGTTGCCGGACTGTTAAATAGTTATTCCTGTTAAAACCCCTTCACAAAACCGCTTATTTGATTAATTTTGTGACTCCAAACGAACAGGATATTATTTAACATAATATCAAAAGGAAAGATTAAAAAATATCATGATAGAGCGATACGGTTGCATTCGTTCTCAAATTTTTAATTAACTAATTTAAAGAGAATTAAAGAATTATATACGAAAGAAAAATTAATATACCATTATGGAGTCGTTAACCTTTGAAAAGACCTTGCCCTACAAAGTGGCCGATATCGGGCTGGCTGCGTACGGAAGGAAGGAGATTGAAATCGCGGAGAGAGAGATGCCCGGACTGATGGCGATCCGTGAAAAATATGCCCCTGAACAACCCCTGAAGGGAGCGCGCATTACCGGTTCGCTGCACATGACCATTCAGACGGCGGTGCTTATCGAAACCCTTGCAGCCCTTGGCGCTGATGTCCGGTGGGCAAGCTGTAATATATTCTCCACGCAGGATCATGCAGCTGCTGCCATGGCAGAGGCAGGAATCCCGGTTTTTGCCTGGAAGGGTGAAACCCTGGAGGAATACTGGTGGTGCACTTCCCAGGCACTTACTTTTCCCGATGGGAAGGGACCAAACCTGATCGTGGATGACGGCGGAGATGCGACCCTGCTGGTGCATAAGGGATATGCTGCCGAAGAGGATCCGGATCTGCTCAATTCCGAACCCGGCAGCCGGGAGGAGAAAGTGGTACTGGCCACCCTGCGAAGCATCATGGAAGAGGATCCGAAGAAGTGGCACCGCATTGTACCTGATATCAAGGGTGTATCGGAAGAGACCACCACGGGAGTGCACCGTCTCTACCAGGCCATGGAAAATGATACATTGCTTTTCCCGGCTATTAATGTCAATGATTCGGTGACCAAATCCAAGTTCGACAACCTGTATGGTTGCAGGGAGTCGTTGGCCGACGGGATCAAGCGGGCTACCGATGTGATGGTGGCAGGAAAAGTGGTTGTGGTATGTGGTTACGGTGACGTAGGTAAAGGATGTGCCCAGTCGATGCGCTCCTATGGTGCGCGGGTTCTGGTCACCGAGATCGATCCCATCTGTGCCCTGCAGGCTGCCATGGAGGGGTTTGAAGTGACTACCCTTGAAGATGCCCTGGATGAGGGGAATATCTTTGTCACAGCAACCGGCAATACCGATGTGATCACCGCCGATCATATGTCCCGCATGAAAGACCAATCCATTGTCTGCAATATCGGACATTTTGACAACGAGATCCAGGTAGAACCACTGGAGGCACGCGATGATGTTAAGAAGATCAACATCAAGCCCCAGGTCGATAAGTATGTATTCGAACAGGAAAATGCCATTTTCCTGCTGGCGGAAGGACGCCTGGTTAACCTGGGCTGTGCCACCGGGCACCCCTCCTTTGTGATGAGCAACTCCTTCTCCAACCAGGTGCTGGCGCAAATGGACCTCTGGGAGAAGAACTATGAACTGGGGGTATACATGCTTCCCAAGTACCTGGATGAAGAGGTGGCGCGGTTGCACCTGGGACAGCTGGGTGTGAAACTGACCCGGCTTACCGATCAGCAGGCGGCTTATATCGGGGTGGACAAAAACGGACCTTACAAACCGCATCATTACCGGTATTAAGGTTCCGTGTAAACGTACAGAAGGAATACCCCCCTGGCAGGGAACCTCCCCTGTAAGCGGTCTGGAAAACCCCTGATACGCGGTGTGGAGGAATAGCAGGTACCGGAAAGGAGAATCACCTGTGTGCTTTGTGGAAAATCAGTTGTAGACGTGCAGCAGGCTGCCGTCCAGTACGGTGTAGTACTCTTTGAGTCCGAATACAGCCGGACCGGCGATGGGGTCGGCGCCCTGGGAGATCAGGTATTTGGACTGGCATTCGGGGCAGGTAAAAACTCCCGAGAACTCTTCATCCTCTTTGACCTGCTCATTGTGATCGGGCCACAGCGTGCAGGTCCGGTCATAGGCATAAAACAGGTTATATTCCGAACGGTAGATGATGATACCGTTCACGCCCCCGTCCACCGCTTTAAGCGTGCCCACGGGCATGTTACCCAGTTCCCCGTAAAGATTCAGGTGAAGGTCCACGCGCACATAGGGAATTTCCCTGCCGTTGTTGGTGTCGCATCGTGCGGATAACAGGATGAGTGCCGTGGTGAGAAAGCCAATGTAAATCCCTTTTTTCAATGCAATTGTTTGGCACAAAGGTACGAACTTGATCATGATCTCAATATTTTTTTGTATTTTTAACGGATGGGTGAAAGCCTGATAATCATCAATCGGCAATGGAATTTGATTTTGGTACCATACTGTATATCCTGGTTACGATCATAGCCATAATTGCCGGTGTAGCCGGAAAAAAGAAGAAACCGGCTTCCCGGCCAGAGGTTGCAGAATCACCGGAAACAGAGGCAGGTGAAGGTTTTTTCGACCGCCTGGAGCGTCAGTTTTCTGACTTTGGGGAGGAGACCCGGCGGGAAACTGGTGAAGAGGAGGGAGCCGGGCAGGAAACGCAACCTGATGCCGTGGTATACCAGCCGGTGGAAGAGGCGAGTGAAAGGATCAACAGTGGAAAGGATGATGATTCACGAAGCAGTGAGGCACACTTTGAAGGATTATACGATCCCGAAAAGCAGGATAACGTGGATATTATGCGGTCTGAGGCGGAGCAATCGGGTGAAGCCCTTGAAGTGGTCGACCTGGAAGGTGATGAGGATGGTGGTACTGACTATTTTGAAATCGTAAAAGATTTTGACTTAAGAACGGCTGTAATTTATTCAGCCATAATTAATCGCAGGGAGTATTAAAAATATTTTTAACTTTGTATCGCTGAAGAGTTCCGGTCTGTCGGGATTCTTCTTTGTTTTTAATGTAAATCTTTCATATATCAAGGAGGAGTAAACAATGGCAAAAATGTCTTACATTACAGAAGAAGGATTGTCAAAGCTCAGGAAAGAGCTTGAGCAACTCGTATCCGTGGAACGACCTGCCATTTCCCGTCAGATTGCAGATGCACGTGATAAAGGCGACCTGTCGGAAAATGCAGAATATGACGCTGCTAAAGAGGCCCAGGGACTCCTTGAGATGAAGATATCCAAGCTGGAGCAACTCATAGCCAATTCCCGTGTCATCGATGAATCCAGAATCGATACCAGCAAGGTTCAGATCATGAACAGGGTGAAGATCAAGAACCGGTCGAACAATAAAGTCATGGAGTATACCATTGTTTCGGAGAGTGAATCCAACATCAAGGACGGGAAGATTGCCGTAACCACCCCGATTGCAAAAGGACTACTCGGCAAGAAGGTCGGGGATGTGGTTGAGATTACGGTACCCTCCGGTAAGATCCCGTTCGAGGTTATTGAAATATCCATCTAAACCCGAATACTATGGCTTCCATTTTCACGAAAATCGTACAGGGAAAAATTCCCTCCTACAAAATTGCAGAGGACGAACGCTTCTATGCATTCCTGGACATCAATCCGCTTGCCAGGGGGCATACCCTGGTGATTCCCAAAAAGGAGACTGATTACCTCTTTGACCTGGAGGATGAACTGCTGGGTGATATGATGATCTTTGCCAAGAAAGTGGCGCTCGCCATCGATAAAACCATGAAGTGCAAGCGGGTTGGCGTGGCAGTGCTCGGACTGGAGGTGGCACATGCGCACATTCACCTGGTACCCATTAACGGGTTGTATGACATTGATTTCAGCAAGCCCAAGCTCAAGTTTTCCGAGGAGGAGTTCGGTGAAATTGCATCAACCATTGCACAGGAGGTGGAGCTATAGCCTAACCGATTCTCCCGGGATTCTTTCGAATAAATTCCTCCCAGCTTTTTGCGGAGGATTTTTTTTGCGCGGGCATGGCCTGGTAATAATGACACACTGCCACCGCAAGTCCGTCTGTGGCATCCAGGCTCTTTGTGGCATCTTTGAATCCAAACAGTTGTTCCAGCATAGAAGCCACCTGTTCCTTGGATGCCTGTCCGACCCCGGTAATCGATAATTTTATTTTCCGGGGAGCATACTCAAAAACAGGGATGTCACGGGAAAGTGCAGCTGAAATGGCGGTACCCTGGGCACGACCCAGCTTCAGCATCGACTGAACGTTCTTCCCGTAAAACGGGGCTTCAATGGCCAGCTCATCGGGCATGAACCGGTCGATGAGCGTTAGTGTGGTATCGAATATGGTTTTCAGCTTGATATAGGCATCGGTCTCTTTGCGAATATCCAGCACGCCCATATCTTTCATCTCCAGCTTTTTGCCGGAGACGCCAATCACCCCGAACCCCATGATATTAGTACCGGGATCAATACCCAGGATGATCCTGTCATCATGTTCCATAACCGGGTCGTCTTGAATTTTGCCAGATAATCCCGGTCACAACCAGGATAATCCCGAAAACGGTGGAGATAAAGATCTGCTCCCCCAGGATCAAATGTACAAAACCTAAATTCAAAAACGGTGCTAAATAGACCAGGTTGCTGATCTTATCGGTGGTCACTGATAACTGCAGGGCTTTCAGCCAGAAAATAAAGGCCAGTCCCATCTCGAAGACGCCCACGTAGGCTGCAGTCAGCCATGCTTTTTCACCAGCCGGCAGCAGGGGCTGCCTGAAGATTCCTCCCAGCAGCAGGTAGACGGCGGCAAACAGGAATATCAAAAAGAGGCTCACCACCTCATCCAGCCTGTTTTTCATGTTAAAGATCCAGTAGAATGCCCACATCACCGAGGTTCCGAGGGCGAGTAACACGCCCAGCAGGTTGCCTTTTTCGTCCAGTACGGTTCCTCCCTGGAGAGAGATCAGAACCACGCCCCCGAAACTGATCATGAGGGCGAGAATGGATTTCCACCCGATCTTCTGCTTCAGCATGGGGATGGAGATCAGCACCAGCACGATGGGCCAGATCATATTAAGGGGCTGGGCAACCTGGGCCGGAAGAAGATCGTATGCCCTGAAAAGCACCAGGTAGTAGGCAGCCGGATTGAGCAGGGCCAGCAATGCCTGGCGGCGGAGATCAGCCGGCGAAACCTTTTTAAGCAGCGGGATCTTGCCCTGTACGACGAGTGCAATTCCGAGTACCACCAGAGAGATAAGTGTTGCCCCGGTGAGTAACTGGTAGGTATCCTGGTGACGCAGCCCCAGTTTAAAAGCAGTGGGTACCGTGGACCAGAAGAGAACCGCGGTAATGGCCAGCAGGTATGCCTTGCGTTGGTTAATACTTCTCACAGGCAGGAAAAAATTTGTCTATTCTATACGTTCCAGGCCCCGCATGTAGGGTCGCAGCACTTCGGGGATCACAATTCCGTTCTCCTCCTGGTTATTTTCCATGATGGCAGCAACGATGCGAGGCAGCGCCAGGGCACTTCCGTTGAGGGTGTGTACCAGGCGGGGCTTCTTTTCGCCGTCGGGCCGGTATCGCACCTTCAGGCGGTTGGCCTGGTAGGATTCAAAGTTGGACACGGAACTTACCTCCAGCCAGCGTCCCTGGGCTGCAGCGTACACTTCAAAATCATAGGTGAGGGCAGACGTGAAGCTGATATCACCTCCGCATAATTTAAGAATACGGTAGGGAAGTCCCAGTTGTTTTACCAGTGATTCCACGTGTTCGACCATCTCCTCCAGGATATGGTAGGAGTGTTCGGGCTGACAAATCTGAACGATCTCCACCTTGTCAAACTGATGCACCCGGTTGAGTCCGCGCACCTCCTTCCCGTAAGAACCGGCCTCCCGCCTGAAGCAGGGTGTGAACGCGGTGTTCTTCACGGGCAGATCCTTCTCTTCCAGGATACAATCCCGGTAAATATTGGTTACAGGGACCTCTGCGGTGGGGATCAGGTAGTAGTTATCGGATGGGATGTGGTACATCTGTCCCTCCTTGTCGGGGAGTTGACCGGTTCCGAATCCACTTGCTTCATTTACCATGAGCGGAGGGAGAAACTCCTGGTATCCCTGTTTTTCATTCTCATCCAGAAACCATGAGATGAGAGCGCGTTGCAGCCTGGCTCCCGATCCTTTGTATACGGGAAATCCTGCCCCGGTTATTTTTACGCCCAGGTCGAAATCAAGAATATCGTATTTCTTCCCCAATTCCCAGTGGGGCATTGCATCCGGTGGTAGTTCGGGACTGGAACCTCCCTCCCTGACCAGTTCGTTATCGGCTTCCGTTTTACCGGCCGGCACCCCGGGGTGGGGTACATTGGGTACCTGGACCAGCAGATCCGTGATCTGTCCGGCCAGTTCATTCAGTGCGGTCTCCCCCTTTTTGATCTCTTCTTTTATCTCTGCCGTGCGCTCTTTGACCTGTTGTGCCTTCTGCTTTTCTCCCTGGCGGAAGAGCTCTCCAATCTGGTTGCTCAGACTGTTCATTTCAGCCTGGAGATCGTTGGTGGTCACCTGCAGGTCGCGGCGCCGGCGATCGGTTTCCAGTATCGAGTCGATCAGTTGTGTGTCGGTAAAATGCTTGATAGCAAGTTGTTTGATAACCTGGTCGCGGTTATCCCGTAAAAATGGAACTGTCAGCATAAGAATCGGATAGCGGTTAAAAAAAAATCCTGTAATCGGCCATAAAGGTAGCTGATTACAGGAATATCAACGAATATTTTCAGGGAAAAACGTCTCCGGTCAGTTCTCCTGGGGCTCTATGGAGACGTATGATTTGTTGTTGCGCTTGCGGGTAAATTTTACAACGCCATCGGATTTGGCAAATAGGGTATGGTCTTTTCCCATTCCCACGTTCGGACCGGCATTGTGGACGGTGCCTCTCTGGCGTACAATAATGTTACCGGCAACAACTTCCTGGCCACCGAATATTTTAATACCGAGACGTTTGCTTTCTGATTCGCGGCCGTTTCTTGAACTACCTGCTCCTTTTTTATGTGCCATATCTGTCGGTTTTTTTAATTGCGGTTACGTGTATCTCCGGCTGCTATTCGCTTTTCTTCTCTTCATCCCCGGAAGATTTTTCTTCCTTTTTCTCTCCTGCCGGTTTGCTGCTCTTTGCAGAAGCAGCTTTGGAATCTTTCTCTTTTGATTCTGTCTTTTTCGTATCGCTACCTGCTGCTTTTGTTGCTGTGCTCTTTTTGGCGGCGGGCTTTGCGGCTGCTTTTTTCTCCCCGGCTTTCTCTCCCCCGGCTTTTTTAGCTGCGGCTTTCTCATCTGCCTTCTTTGCACTTTTATCAGCAGCAGTTTTTTGGGCGGCTTTCGGCTTCTCTCCTGCCTCTTTTTTGGGGGTCTCTTTTACCGAAGCTTCTTTCTTTCCGGATTGCTGCGTTGCTGCCTCTTTTTTCGGGGCAGAACCGGCTTCTTTGCTGGCGGAAGTATTGGTTTCCGCCTTCTCTTTGGGTGCAGCAGCTTTTGCTTTTGGTGCAGATTCTTCTTTAGCGGCAGTTGCTTTCTTTGCCCCTTTTTCAACAATGTCCTCGATCTTAATCTCGGTCAGGTACTGGCGATGCCCGTTAAGCTTCTGATAGCCTTTTCTTCTTTTCTTTTTGAAAACCAGCACTTTGTCTCCTTTCATATGGCTTACAAGCGTTGCCGAAACAGCGGCACCGGAGATGGTGGGATTTCCTACCGTGGTTTTATTATCCTTTTCTATTAACAACACCTTATCAAATGAAACTTTACTTCCTTCATCTCCCTCCAGCCTGTTCACAAAAAGCTTCTGGTCTTTCTCAACCTTAAATTGCTGTCCTGCTATATCAACGATTGCGTACATGAATGCTAGGTTTACGGTTTTTCAAAATCGGTGTGCAAAGATAGAAAAGTTTATATGATAAGACAAAGTTTTCCAGAAAAAAACATGACAGGTGCTTAATTCTCTGCCAAGATTTTATGGCGTTGTGGGATTTTACCCTTAAATTCAAAATTAATACTGTGAATACGTATTAAAAATTTTAAATTTGCGGGTACCTGATCCGGACCCCGGATCGTAAAGGTAAGTCAAAGCCCCGGAGTGGAGGGGTATTGACTTGATATGAAAGGCGAAAAGCAGGTATGGGTAAAATAAAATTGAATGTTCTTGGGATCTCCTACAGCCAGACACAGTCGGGTGCCTATGCGCTGGTGCTGGCCGAGGAGGAGGGTAACAGACGCATACCCATTATAGTAGGTGGCTTTGAAGCGCAGGCGATTGCCATTGAGCTGGAAGGTCTCACCCCTCCGCGTCCGCTGACCCACGATCTTTTTAAGAACTTCGCCGAGTCTTACGGGATCAGGATCCACGAAGTGAATATCCACAAGCTGGAGGAGGGAGTATTTTTTGCGAACATCCAGTTTGACAACGGAGATAAGCGGATGGTCATGGATGCCCGTACTTCGGATGCCATTGCCCTGGCCCTGCGGTTCAAGTGTCCGATCTACACGACAGATGAGATCGTGGATAAAGCCGGTATCGTGTTGGATTTTGAAGGGGGTACTGAAGATAAAGAGGATTCGGGGGAAGCTCCGCCGGAAAAGAAGGAACCTGCACCGCGCAAAAAAAGAAAATCCAGGGGCGAATCCCTGAAGAATCATACCAAAGAGGAGCTTAATAAGATGCTGGAGCAGGCAGTGAAAAAGGAGAATTATGAAAAAGCTTCCGAGATCAGGGATGAGATAAAGCGCCGGGAGGAGGAGGATACCTGATTGCGGGATATCAGGAAAAAAGAGTAATCAATTGAGAAGTTCCGGATGTTCAACCCGGAGAAAAAAGGAGTATCATCAACCGCATAAAAAACCGACGCAATTGAACTTACCAGCCAGGCGTGTCAGGCGCACACTCTTTATAATCCTCGCTGCAGGATTATTTTTTTTCGGGATTGGCTCCCTGTTGGCGCAGGATGCCGGGGACACAGTATCCTCATTAGCTGTACAACCGGAAATGGTCCAGGACACGGGTAGTGAATCTGCTTCCGGGGTTGGGGATATGTCCACCATTTTACCCACCGAAACGGGATTCGATTTTAACCTGGTACGTTTGCTCCGGGGTTTGTTGGGTATGTTTGCACTGGTTTTTATAGCCTGGGTTTTCAGTGCCGATCGCAAAGCCATTTCATGGCGTGTGGTCGGAATCGGATTGCTGATTCAGTTATTGCTTGCCATCGGGGTACTCTTTGTTCCTGCCATTCAGATGATATTTGAATTTGTGGGAAGGATTTTTGTAAAGATCCTGGATTTTACAGGCGAGGGGGTGGAGTTTCTTTTTGGTACGGGTCCGGATAACTCCATAGCCCCGGGTCTGCAGAATTTTGCCATTACCATATTGCCTACCATTATCTTTTTCTCCGCCATTACCAGTGTCCTGTTCTACCTGGGAGTGATCCAGTTCATTGTGAAGGGGCTGGGATGGGTGCTTTCGCGGGCCCTGGGTCTGTCGGGGGCGGAGAGCCTCAGTGTTGCCGGGAATATTTTCCTGGGTCAGACCGAATCACCCCTTATGATCAAGGCGTACCTGGAGAAGATGAACCGGTCGGAGATCATGCTGGTGATGTCGGGAGGTATGGCCACGCTGGCGGGGGGAGTCCTGGCCGCCTACATCGGTTTCCTGGGAGGGGGAGATCCAGCGCAGGAGGTGATATTTGCCAAGCACCTGCTGACAGCTTCCGTAATGGCGGCTCCCGGGGTCGTGGTGATCTCGAAGATCCTGGTACCACAGAGTGAATCGGTCAATAAAGAGCTGGAGATATCCCAGAGCAATATCGGTAAGAATGTCCTGGATGCGATTTCCAATGGAACTTCCGAAGGACTTCGCCTGGCCGTGAATGTGGCGGCCATGTTGTTGGTTTTTATTTCCTTTATTGCACTGATCAACTTTGTATTTGTAAAGGTCGGCGACTGGACCACCCTTAATGAGGCGATTGCACGGTTAACCGGTGGCAGGTATGATGAACTCAGTCTCGAGTTTATACTCGGGTATTCATTGTCTCCGCTCATGTGGTTGATTGGTGTAAGCGGGGAAGATGTGACCCTTGTTGGTTCGCTGCTGGGAAAGAAACTGATCATGACCGAATTCATCGGGTATGTTAGCCTGGCAGAATTCAAGAGCAACGGAGCTTTCGCTGATCCGCGTTCCATTATCATGTCGGTGTATATGCTCTGCGGATTTGCTAATTTTGCTTCGGTGGGTATTCAGATCGGGGGGATAGGAGCCCTGGCTCCCGGGAAAAAAGTATTATTGACACGATTCGGTATGCGCGCACTGTTGGCTGGTACGCTGGCGGCCCTGATGTCAGCAACTATTGTGGGCGTGCTGCTGGGATAAAAAAAACGAGTTATGACTCCGCTGAACCGAGACTATGATTTTTCCGGCCATACCATCCTGGTGGTGGAGGACAATCTTATCTCTTACAAGTTAATTGAAGCCAATCTGAGCAGAACCAACCTTTCGCTGATCCATGCTTCGGACGGCAAAGAGGCATTGGATCATTTCACCAATAATCCCGGAATTGACCTGGTTCTTATGGATATTCAACTCCCGGTGATGAACGGACTGGAAGTGACCGAGCAGATGGTTCAAACCCGTCCGGGAGTTCCGGTTATTGCCACCACTGCCAACACCTTCAACGATGACCGGCAGGCATGTTTGAATGCGGGTTGTTCAGAATATATCACCAAACCCATCTCTTTTGACCTGCTGTTAGAAGCACTGCACTCGCATTTAAAAGGGTAACCGCCTCATGGTTTTAACCGTCACAGCCGGATTGATCCTCTCGGTATATTTATTCCTGGTTCTTCGCTATACATATGGATTTAATCACCTTCAGGAAGTAAAACCCGCAGATAGACCTGTTTCGTCCCTTTCTCTCTCGGTAATCATTCCGTTCCGCGATGAAGCAGACCGCATCGGTCTTTTGATCGGCGATTTACTGAACCAGGAGGTGCCTGTTCATGGCTGGGAGATTATATGCGTGGATGATCACTCTGCTGACGGCACCGCCGGAAGCATAAGGGAATATGCAACCGGTGACATTCCTTTAAAGGTGATCCGGCTCCCGGACGGGATTCGGGGGAAGAAGGCTGCATTGATGGCGGGAATAAGTGCTGCAAGAGGTGAGTGGATCATTCAGACGGATGCTGATTGCCGGGTGGGACCGGGTTTCATCGCTGGTCATGCATCCATGATACTAGGGGAGCAACCCGACCTGGTGGCAGGGCCTGTGCGATTGGGTCCGCTTCATACTTTTTGGGATTCGGTGGAGGCCCTTGAGTTCCTGAGCCTGTCGGTGACGGGGGCAGGCTCCTTTTACCGGACGGTGCCCCTGATGTGCAACGGGGCCAACCTGGTGTACAGGCGTGATTTTTACCTCGGGGAGATCGGGGAGATGAATCAACCCACTCCTTCGGGTGACGACATGTTCCTGTTGTCAAGGGCATTGGAAAAAGAGAAGAAGGTGGTTTTTCATAAATCATCCCGGGTAATTGTTGATGCCGCACCGGCCGGATCCCCGGCATCATTTCTCAGTCAGCGCATACGATGGGCTTCCAAAACAAAGTATTACAGTCAGCGTCACCTCACTTTCACAGCAGCTTGGACATGGCTTACCAGTGTGGCCGGACTGGCTTTATTTATCGGTGGGTTATTCGGGAGCCGATTGCTGATTGCTTTTGCTGTATATTTTTTCCTGAAATCGGTTGCGGATTTTACAGTGTTAAAAGCGGGGGCAGATTTTTTTGACCAGCGTCGGGTTTTAAGATGGTTCCTGCCGGTTGCTCTTACCTATTATATATATGTACCGGTAACCGGAATATTATCCTTATTTTCGAATTATCATTGGAAAGGGCGTTCATACCGTCAGATAAATGGATAAGAATGCGAGAGGCATATCGCCGGGGAGATTAACCTGGGGCTATTTCAGGAGAAACAGGGTGGCCATGGGCGGACTATCCGTTATATTGCTGGCGTTCCTGATCTCTATTACAGGGTATATGATCAGTCCGGATAACACGCCCCACGCCAATACCCAGATCCTGGAGATTGCACTGGAGAAACCGGGCTTCTCATCCGACTTTTTAAAAGTCAGGCGCAATGAACTCCCCGGGAAGCGGAGCTTTTTATCGGCACTATTTACGGGCCGGCCTGCGGGTCATCGCTATGTACCCTTCCTCTCCATGCGGATGGAGGGGGACCGGGTGGTTGTACGGGAGTATTCACCCTATGAAGAGGACCGTTTCTACTCGGAATACCGGCTTGTGGATGTTCTCTACCCGGTTGGTCGTTCAGGGTACACCTATGATCCGGAGCAGGAGGAGGTAAGGGTTAGCTTGATGGATGGCAGTGTAGTGGAAGCGAAAATTGGAACGTTACGAGAGCGTGTGCGCGATGAACATGTGGTAAAGAAGCGGTTTCTACTGGGCACCGACCGGTTTGGGAGGGATATGCTGAGCCGCCTTATTCTTGGTACGCGGGTGAGTTTGTCGGTGGGATTCGTGGCTGTGTCAATTTCATTGCTGGTAGGGTTGTTGCTCGGTGGGATTGCCGGGTATTTCCGGGGCTGGATCGACCGGGCAATCATGTGGCTGGTGAACGTGGTCTGGTCGGTTCCCACCCTGCTGATGGTGATCGCCATAACGCTGGTACTTGGCAAAGGGTACTGGCAGGTTTTTGTAGCGGTAGGAATGACCATGTGGGTGGAGGTGGCCCGGGTGGTTCGGGGCCAGGTTCTCGGACTCCGTGAGAAGGAGTTTATTGAGTCGGCCCGTGCCATGGGGATGCGCTCCTCGGGGATCATTTTCCGGCATATCATTCCCAACACCCTTTCGCCTGTCATTATTATTTCGGCGGCCAATTTTGCTACGGCGATTTTGCTGGAGGCGGGATTGAGTTTCCTGGGGATTGGCGTGCAGCCTCCTGTGCCGACCTGGGGCGGTATGGTTAAGGAGCATTACGGTTTTATTATCGTGGACCAGGGATACCTGGCGTTTATTCCCGGGTTAGCCATTATGCTGATGGTCCTGTCATTTACACTGGTGGGTAACGGATTGCGGGATGCCATGGATACCCGCGCGCTCTAGGTAAGTCGTTTTCTTCGCATGAGCCGGTAACAAAGCCACGCTAGGATGAGAGCATACGAGGTTACCACCAGGATATTGATCCATGGTTCCGGTCCCTTTGGCAGGATCTCCATCTCTGAGGTATCCATTGATTCACCCCCTTCCATTTTCCGCTGAAAGATCTCAATGAGGTTGGGCATAGGGGTAAGCCTGGTGAGTGACCGCATGGGCATGAACCACCGGAATTCGTGATCCCGGAAGACCAGGAAGAGGACCGGTTCGACAAAAGTTCGCAGGGCCAGGAAGGAGAGGATGGAAAGAGCTGTATTTTTGATGATCATTGCGAAAAAGAGTCCGTACATCATATAGGTGAGCGAGGAGAGGAAATAGACCGCCATCGTTCCCATATTCTCCAGGGCGATTCCCAGGGTTAATTTATAGCTGTAGATGAGTCCCATAACCATGGAGGTAAGGCCTACCAGCAGGGTGGCAAACAGTGCCAGTGCCAGGATCAGAAGGATCTTCTGCGTTACCAGGTCCCGCCGTTCAATTCCAAATATTACCTGGGTTTTAAAGGTGTGGTTGGAGAATTCATTGGTGGTAATCATGATAATGATCAGTGCCAGCAGGATATTATAGGGTTCGGTGATCCAGGTGAGAAAGGGCCATACATCGGGAAACCGGAACAGGTCGCTCAGGGAGATCACCGGGATCTGCCTGTCGATCAGCGGATAGATCACGATCCCCAGGGTGAAAAAGATCACGTATAGCAACAGGAGGATTCGGAAAGGGGTGTAATTGAGTATTTTGATCTGTTCGGTACGAATCAGTTTTTTCATGGCTGAAGGGATTGTTCTGAGGGGGTATTGCCGGAGGCTTCTTTGACCAGTTCCAGGAACTGGGATTCGAGGGTTTTTTTACGGCTGAGCAGGTGATGGATAATAACCTGGTGTTCAAAAGCAAATCGGTTGATATCGGCTGCCTGGATTTCGGGTTGCAGGGTAGCGATGAGGAGTCCGTTTTCTGTAGTCACCTCTTTTACCAGGTTGCTATCCTGCAGGTTCCTTTTCAGCTGCTCGTTGTTATTGCTGGCCATTTCAATGATCTCCTCCTCCGTGAGCAGGGCTTTGACCGGGCCGGAGGCCAGTAGTTCACCCTTTTTAAGGATCGCCACATGGGTACAGATCTTTTCCACCTCCGAGAGGATGTGGGAGGCCATGATCAGGGTTTTTCCCTGGTGCACCTGGTGAAGAACAGTTTCGCGCACTTCGGCAATTCCCTCCGGATCGAGTCCGTTTGTGGGTTCATCGACGACCAGTACCTGCGGATCCCCCAGCAGGGCAGCAGCCAGTCCGAGCCGCTGTTTCATACCCAGGGAGAGTGTTTTAAACCTGGATTTCCGCCGTTCGTATAATTTGGTCTCCTTCAGCACCCGGTCGATATCGGTATACCCGATCCCTTTGATCTGGCAGAGGATCTTCAGGTTTCGTTCCAGGTTAAGGTATGGATAGAAGTGAGGGGTTTCGATCAGGGAGCCTATCTGCTTCCGGTGGGTGGCTTGCGGTGGCTGATCAAACCATTGGAAGGAGCCGGAATTTTGTCTCAGGATGCCCATCACAATGGACAGGGTGGTGGTCTTTCCGCTTCCGTTGGGACCAAGGATGCCGTATGCCTGTCCTTTTTCAATACTGACAGACAGGTTTTGCACCGCTTTTACATTTCGATAGGATTTAGAAAGACGGTGAATTTCCAGGATGGTGTTCATGTGTTGCTTGCTTGTCAATTGCCCAGTTCGGAGATAAACTTGACGCGCACCAGGCGAATCTCTTCTTCGGAGTACTCATCCTCTCCCAGTTCGTCCAGGGCTTCCTGGATCGATTCGGTTTCTGCCTCACGGAAGTAATCATAAATATCCAGGATATGGTCTTCATCAATGGTGTCGTTGAGGAAATAATCGATGTTCAGGCGGGTACCCGAGTTTACGATCGCTTCAATCTCATGGATAAGTTCCAGCATATCCAGGTTTTTCGCTTCGGCGATATCATCCAGGGGCATTTTGCGGTCGATACTCTGAATAATATATACTTTAAGTCCGGATTTATTTACCACCGATTTTACAACCATGTCCTGGGGTCTGACTATCTCCTTGTCATCCACGTAATTTTTTATTACCTCGACAAACTCTTTTCCGAATTTGCGGGCTTTGCCGGCTCCTACACCAACGATCTTCTGAAGTTCGTCAGGTGTAACCGGGTACTGGATCGCCATGTCTTCCAGCGAGGGATCCTGGAAAATGACAAAGGGAGGAAGTTCCCGTTGCCGGGCCATGGTTTTCCGGAGATCTTTCAGAATGTGCAGCAGTTCTTCATCTACTGCGCCTGTCCCCCCCCCTCCGCTCTCCTGTTCATCCGGTACGATGTCATAATCATGATCTTGCGTCAACATGATCGAATAGGGCTTTTTGAGGAATTCTCTTCCTTTTTCACTGATTTTTATCAATCCATAATTCTCAATATCCTTATACACCAATCGGGCCACAAGTGCCTGGCGGATCACTGCGTTCCAGAACTTTTCATCTTTCTCGTTACCGGCCCCAAAAAATTCCGAATGGTGATGCCTGTAAGTCTTTACGGCACTGGTAGCGTGGCCTGCCAGTATATTAGCGATATGCTCGGCTTTAAATCTTTCCTGAACCCCTAATATAGCTTTTAAAGCTAAAAGTAAATACTCTTTTCCTTCAAATTTTTCTTTAGGATGAAGGCAATTATCGCAATTCCCGCAATCCTCTTCCATTACTTCCCCAAAGTAATTAAGCAACAGTTTCGGACGGCAAACCGAGGATTCGGCATAGGCTACGGTTTCCATGAGCAGTTGTTTCCCGATCTCCTGTTCGGCCACCGGTTTGCCCTGCATGAATTTTTCAAGTTTCTGAATATCCTTGTAGCGGTAGAATGCAATGCAGCGACCCTCCCCTCCGTCTCTTCCGGCTCTGCCGGTCTCCTGGTAATACCCCTCCAGGCTTTTGGGGATATCGTAATGGATAACGAACCTTACATCGGGTTTGTCAATCCCCATACCAAAAGCGATGGTAGCTACGATCACATCGATCTCCTCCATGAGGAACTTGTCCTGGGTACCCGACCGGGTAGCAGCATCCATCCCGGCATGGTATGGGAGTGCCCTGATGTTGTTCACCTTGAGGGTTTCTGCCAACTCTTCCACTTTTTTTCGGCTCAGGCAATAGATGATGCCGGATTTCCCGGGATTGGCCGAGATGAATTTGATAATCTCCTTGGTTGCTTTAATCTTGGGCCGCACCTCATAGTAGAGATTGTGCCTGCGGAAGGATGATTTGAATACATTGGCATCCAGCATCTCCAGGTTTTTCTGGATATCGCTCTGAACCTTGGGCGTGGCTGTTGCTGTGAGGGCAATGAGAGGCGCCTGGCCAATGCGGTTGATGATGGGCCGGATCCGGCGGTATTCGGGGCGGAAATCGTGTCCCCACTCCGAGATACAGTGAGCCTCATCAATGGCATAGAAACTGATGGTCACCTTTTTCAGGAATTCGATATTTTCCTCCTTGGTGAGTGATTCCGGAGCAACGTATAACAGCTTGGTCCGGCGATTCAGTACATCGTCCCTGACTTTGGCAATTGCGTTTTTGGTAAGGGAAGAGTTAAGAAAATGGGCTACGCCGTCGTTGGTACTGAAACTGCGCATGGCATCCACCTGGTTCTTCATCAGGGCGATCAACGGGGATATGACTATGGCGGTGCCTTCCATCATCAGCGCCGGGAGCTGGTAACATAGTGATTTACCTCCGCCTGTGGGCATGAGCACAAACGAGTCATTGCGGGCCAACACATTCCGGATAATCTCCTCCTGGTTTCCCTTGAAACTATCAAAGCCAAAATGTTCTTTGAGAAAGGCGTATAACTGATCTTCTTTAACAGCCATCTATCCCGTATTTTCTACTTCTACCAACTTTAAATATACGATAAATAAATTGGGTGTTCAAGCTTTCTGCCCGGTTATATTTCCATCGCCACGTATATTTGTAATTTTTTTAGTCACAGGTTACTGCTAAAACCTTACAGGATAAAGGGCATATTTTTCACAGGGAAGACTGATTTTTGTCATACCGGCCGCTGTCATGTTTTAACAGGAGTCACCCGTATGCCTGTAAGAGAACCATTATTTTTTTGTTACTTTGCATCATTTCAGAAAAAGCAGCATTGCATGGCAAAGAAGGGTAAGGGAAAATCGGAGATGTCATTCCTGGAGCACCTGGAGGTTTTACGCTGGCACCTGGTGCGATCGGTGGTGGTTATTATCCTGTTCGGGATTGTGGCTTTCATCTTCAAGGATATCGTTTTTGATATGATCATTCTCGCACCGAAGACCCCGGAATTTCCCACCAACCGCTTTTTATGCAACCTGGGACAAATGGTGGATGTACAGAGACTCTGTATAAACTCAAAACCGTTTGGTTTACAGACTGTAAAGATGGCGGAGCAATTTTCGATGCACATCATTGTATCCCTGGTCTTTGGGATCATTGTAGCCTTCCCCTACCTGTTCTACGAGTTCTGGAGCTTTATTAGTCCGGCTCTCTATAATAAAGAGCGAAGGATTGCCCGGGGTGCAGTTTTTTACACCTCGCTGCTTTTCCTGTTGGGAGTGGCTTTCGGCTATTACCTGATCTCCCCGTTATCGGTCCATTTTTTGGGGAGTTACAGGGTGAGTGAGTCAGTGTTAAGCAATCCGACCCTGCGCTCCTATGTGCAAACCGTTACTTCTGTAGTGTTGGCTTCAGGGGTGGTATTTGAGCTGCCGGTGCTCGCCTATTTCCTGACAAAGGTGGGGCTGGTGACCCCAAACTTCCTGAAAAAATACCGGAGGCACTCGCTGGTGGTGATCCTGGCGCTGTCGGCCATTATAACCCCTCCCGATGTGTTCAGCCAGGTGATGGTTTCCCTGCCGCTAATCATCCTCTATGAAGTTGGTATTGCCATAAGCAGGCGAATTATTCGCCGGCGTGAGGAGGAAGATAAGCAACGGGCTTCCTCATAATAAATCTGTATATTGCAACGTATTATCCTATATGTTAACAAGGTAAATGGCAAGCATGGAAAAAGCGAGGTTATATACCGACAGCCTGGTGAAGAAGTACCGTTCGAGGACGGTAGTGAACAAGGTTTCCGTGGACGTCTCCCAGGGCGAGATCGTCGGGTTGCTGGGTCCTAACGGAGCCGGCAAAACCACTTCGTTTTACATGATCGTGGGGCTTATTCAACCCTATGAAGGCCGGATCTATTTAAATGACAGGGATATTACAGGTGAGCCCATCTATAAGAGAGCCCGAATGGGGATCGGATACCTGGCCCAGGAGGCATCTGTTTTCCGGAAACTGACTGTGGAGGATAATATCAAAGCGGTGCTGGAGATGTCCGACCTTTCCAAAAAGGAGCAACGGCACCGAACAGAAGCCCTGTTGGATGAATTCGGGTTGCAATACATCCGAAAGAACCAGGGTATTCAGCTATCGGGAGGAGAGCGCCGGAGAACAGAGATTGCAAGGGCCCTGGCACTGAATCCCCGGTTCATCCTGTTGGATGAGCCTTTTGCAGGGGTAGATCCCATTGCAGTGGAGGATATCCAGGAGATTGTTTCGCGGTTAAAAAATAAAAACATTGGGATTCTGATCACCGACCACAATGTACATGAGACGCTGTCCATCACCGACCGGGCCTATCTACTGTTTGAAGGGTCGATCCTGAAAGCAGGTACCGCTCAACAACTTGCAGAAGACGAGCAGGTGCGTAAGGTTTACCTGGGAAAGAATTTCGAATTACGCTGAGAGCCTTTGCCGGCAGGGATCTTAATACAACTCAATCAATTCATAATGAGCAATTTTTGCTCCCCCCGATGAGCCCTTTCTTTCTTTTTCTTTTCGAAAAAAAACCACTACATTTGCGGGACCTTTTTTGAGCGGATGTGGCGGAATTGGTAGACGCGCCAGACTTAGGATCTGGTTCCTTCGGGAGTGGGGGTTCGAGTCCCTTCATCCGCACCGATCGAGGTAAAACCGCATACGGTCGTGTTTGCGGTTTTTTATAATTTTGATAACCAGGATATCATTATGAACATAACAAAAGAACAAGCAGATCAATTAAATGCCGTGATCAAGGTGGAGGTACAAAAAGATGATTACCAGTCACGGGTGGACGAAGTACTGAGTGATTACCGGAAAAAGGCGAGGCTCGATGGGTTCCGGCCGGGCAAAGTGCCCATGGGAATGATCAAAAAGATGTATTATAAGCCGGTCCTTGCCGAGGAGGTGAATAAGCTGGTCTCCGAATCGCTTTTTAGCTACCTGCAGGAAGAGAACATCCGGATTCTCGGCGAACCCCTGGCTAAAAAGGAGAGCACTACGGATATTGACTTCGATACCGATGAGGAGTTTACCTTTGAATTCGAGGTGGGGCTGTCCCCGGAAATTAACCTGGAATTGACGGGGAAAGATAAGTTCCCGTATTACCATATCAAAATCGATAATAAAGAGCTGGAGGAGTACAAAGACAATGTAGCCAAGCGCTACGGGGAGTTTATTCCCGTTGACCAGGCCGGGGACAGTGAACTGGTAAAGGGTGACCTGAGGAAGGTGGATGACCAGGGCCAGCCCGTTGAGGAGGGCATCACTGCGGAGGATGTTTCCATGTCCCTGGATATGATGAAAGATGATAAAGAGAAGAAAAAATTCAATGGAGTCAAGGCAGGCGATGAGGTCGTTTTTGATGTGAAAAAAGCCTATCCCAATGATGCCGAGCTGGCCTCCCTGTTGCGGATCAACAAGGATGATGTAGGCCTGGTGGAAGGAGATTTTAAAATCGCGATCAAAGAGGTGCAGAAGTTTGAAAAAGCGAGCATCGACCAGGAGCTTTTTGATAAAATATACGGGGAAGGGGAAGTGACCGGTGAAGAGGAGTTCGGGGAGAAACTGAAACAGGAGATGAAGCGGCAATACGAGAGCGAGAGTGAATACCGGTTCGCCATCGATGTGAAAGAGATTCTGCTGAAGAAGGCCAAGCTGGAGCTGCCCGAGGAGTTCCTGAAGCGCTGGCTGCTGGAGACCAACGAGAATGTGACACAGGAGAAGATCGACGAGGAGTTTGAACAATACAAGGATGAATTCCGTTGGCAGTTAATAAAGGACCACTTTGTTCGCCAGCAGGATCTGAAAGTTAGCGAGGAAGAGCTGGTACAGACGGCCATGAATGTAGCACGCAGTCAGTTTATGCAGTACGGCATGGGAGATGTTCCCGATGAGTACCTGAAAAACTATGCGCAGGAGCTGCTTTCCAAGAAAGAGGAGGCGCGCAGGATTTCCGACCGCAAACTGGAGGAGAAGGTGGTCGCCCATGTTAAAAACACGGCAAAAATGGACGAAAAAGAGGTATCTACCGAAAAATTTCGGAAATTGTTTGAAAAATAATTAGACCATGAGTGAAAAAAATGATTTCAGGGACTATGCCCTCAAGCACCGGGGTATCAGCAGTATGACATATGATAAAGTAACTTCTGCCTACAGCAGTTACATATCACCAACCATTATAGAAGAGCGCCAGTTGAACGTGGCATCCATGGATGTCTTTTCCCGGTTGATGATGGATCGCATTATCTTTTTAGGAACGCCCATAGATGATTACGTAGCCAATATCATCCAGGCCCAGTTGCTCTACCTGGATTCCGCGGATCCATCCAAGGATATCCAGATTTATTTCAATACCCCGGGAGGGGCGGTGCATGCCGGACTGGGTATTTATGACACCATGCAATACACCAGTTGTGATGTGGCTACCATCTGCACAGGGATGGCTGCTTCCATGGGAGCGGTATTGCTGGCTGCCGGTACCGCCGGTAAGCGATCGGCATTGCAGCACTCCCGCGTGATGATTCACCAGCCCATGGGAGGGGCGCAGGGACAGGCCTCGGATATCGAGATCACCGCCCGCGAGATCCTCAAGCTGAAGAAAGAGTTGTACTCTATTATATCCGAACATAGCGGGAAATCGATCAAACAGGTGGAAAAAGACAGTGACAGGGATTACTGGATGACCTCCGAAGAGGCAAAAAAATACGGTATGGTGGATGAAGTACTGAACCGAAACCAACATAAATAGATCCTTATGGACCGTTGTTCTTTTTGTGGAAGAGAGAAAAAGGATACCAACCTTTTAATCGCCGGTATATCAGGACATATATGCGACCGGTGTATTGAACAGGCATACAGCATTGTCCAGGAAGAGCTGGGCGGAAAAGGTGACTTTGACCTGGGCAAGCTCGAGTTGCTGAAACCCGCCGAGATCAAAAAGTTCCTGGACCTTTACGTGATCGGCCAGGAAGATGCAAAAAAGTATATATCCGTGGCGGTGTATAACCACTACAAGCGGTTGATGCAGCCCGAATCCAAGGAAGAGGTGGAGATCGAAAAATCCAACATCGTGCTGGTGGGGGAGACCGGAACGGGGAAAACCCTTCTGGCCCGAACCATTGCCAAGTTGCTCCATGTTCCTTTTACCATCGTAGACGCTACGGTGCTGACAGAAGCCGGCTATGTGGGAGAGGATATTGAGAGCGTCCTTACCCGGCTCCTGCAGGTAGCTGATTACAATGTAGAGGCAGCTGAAAAGGGAATTGTATTTGTCGACGAAATCGATAAGATCGCACGAAAAAGCGACAATCCTTCCATAACCCGCGATGTTTCAGGGGAAGGGGTGCAGCAGGGATTACTGAAACTGCTGGAAGGATCCACGGTTAATGTGCCTCCCCAGGGAGGGCGCAAGCACCCTGACCAGAAGATGATCTCTGTTGATACGCGGAACATCCTGTTCATTTGCGGAGGCGCCTTTGACGGTATTGAGCGGAAGATTGCCCATCGACTCAACACCCAGGTGGTAGGATACAATGCGGCAAAGGACAAAGAACGGATCGACACCGATAACCTCCTGCAGTATGTAGCTCCCATGGATCTGAAATCGTACGGGATGATCCCTGAGATCATCGGTCGTCTTCCTGTACTGACCTACATGAATCCCCTGGACAAAGAAGCACTGAAACGAATTCTCACCGAACCAAAGAACGCCATCACCAAGCAGTATGAAAAACTGTTTGAGATGGACGGACTCACCCTCAAGTGGGACAGCAAGGTGCTGGATTACATCGTGGAGAAAGCCGTTGAGTTCAAGCTCGGGGCACGCGGATTGCGCAGCATCTGTGAGGCGATCATGATCGATGTTATGTTTGATATGCCTTCGAGCGATGAGCAGAAGGAGGTGATGATCGGCCTGAAGTATGCCAGGGAGAAACTGGAGAAGGCCCATCTCAAACGGCTCAAAGCGGCCTAGGTAAAATCCCACTGTTTTGAAAAAGATCTGGGTCATTGTCAGTGTATCCCTTGCCATGACGATGTGGGGCTCCACGTTCGTGGTATTCAAGTATGCCAATGAATCTCTTGACCCCATCAGCATTATCTTTTTCAGGCTCGTGGTATCGATTGTATTCCTGTTTGTTTTCGCACGGCTTACGGGCAGGCTGCAAAAACTGGACAGGAAAGATATCCGGTGGTTTTTATTGCTGACCCTTTTTGAACCCTTTTTCTATTTCCTGGGAGAGAGTTATGGCCTTTCCATGATCTCCTCCACCCTGGCTGCTGTGATTGTTTCCACCATTCCCCTGGTTGTCCCTGTGGCTGCCTGGTTTTTTTACCGGGAGCGGCTTACCTGGATGAATATACTTGGGCTCTTTATTTCGTTCGGCGGGGTGCTGATGGTGATCCTGGCCAATGCCCAGGATTTTTCTGCCAACCTGAAAGGGATCCTGCTGGAGTTCGTGGCAGTAATATCAGCGGTGGGTTATACAATCGTGGTCAAACGGTTGGTAAACAAGTATAATCCTATTACGATTACGGCCTGGCAGAGTCTTATCGGGTCGGTCTATATTTTCCCCCTCTTCCTGCTGGTTGATTACCCTGGTATGGATTTCAGCAAAATCCTGCCTGAAAGTATCTGGGCGGTTGTATACCTGGGTATATTCGGTTCGTCCCTGGCATTCATCTTTTTCACCATTGGTATCCGTGAACTGGGCGCCGCACGGGCCAACATCTATGCAAACCTTGTTCCTGTAGTGGCGGCCGTGACCGCTGTGATTTTCATCCAGGAACCAATGCCGTTGATTAAGATTTTTGGAATAACGCTGGTGATCAGCGGCCTGTTCCTTTCGCAGGTGAACGGACTATTGAAGAACAAAAACGGGAAGCGTCGATGGATGTATCGCTCTACAGTTTGACCACCCTCAGGCAAAGAGCTTCCGGCGAGAAGCGTCAGAACAAACAATTGATCCGCAGGCTCCGGAAAATTCCATCCCGTGAGCTGGATCGGGTGGTACATGAGTTGCATGAATTATGGATGGACAGGGCCGACTGCCTGCAGTGCGCCCACTGCTGCCAGTCCATCAGTCCGGCGGTCCATGATTCCGATATTCGCCGCATTAGCAAGCATCTCCACGTCAAGCCGTCGGAGTTGACCGTAAACTATTTCAGGATGGATGAGGAGGGAGATTACGTTTTTACACGGCGGCCCTGTCCGTTTTTGCAGAACGATAACCGTTGCAGCATTTATGAGGTGAGGCCGCGTGCATGCCGCGAATATCCTCATACCGATCGTTCGAAGATCCACCAGTTGCTGGAGCTCTCCCTGCGCAACACAATGGTTTGTCCGGTTGTATACAGCATATTCCGGGACCTTAGGGAGCGCTTTCCCTGAGGAATTTGTAAATTCACACAGCATCACCAGGTTTATGAAACAGGCCGTATTTATCATACAGGGTGAAGGGAAAGGGCATTTCTCCCAGGCGCTCGCCATGCTGGAACAGCTAAATCGCAAAGGGATCCAGGTTGCGGCCGTTTACCTGGGCCGTCACATCACCCGTTCAAGTCCGGGTTATTTTTCTGATTCGTTCCCGTTGCCCGTGCACAGCTTCTACAGTCCGAACCTCCTGTTTCGGTCCGACCGCCGGGGTATACGTGCCGGAACGTCCATCCTGTTCCACGCGTTGCTCTCGCCCCTCTACCTGGCAGAAGCCTTCCGCATATGGAGATCGATCCGGCAGCTGAATGCCTATTCCCTCTATAATTTCTATGACACCGTGGGAGCGGTGGTTTGCCGGTTAGCAAAGCGCAGGCAGGAGACGATCGTGGTAGGGCATCATTTCTATTTTGCACAACGGGATTTCACCTTCCCCCCGGGCTTTCCTTTTCAGCGCCGGATGCTGGGTTTTCTCAACCGGTTTATGCTGCGGGGATGCCACCGGGCACTGGCGCTCTCCTTCCGGCCGTCCCCCGACCAGGGCAGGATTGAGGTTATACCGCCCCTGGTGCACCCGGTTATCCGGAACATGACCTGGTCGCCGGGCAACCGGGACCTCTGTTATTTTCTCACCCCGGGCTATGCGAGGGATTACCTCTCCTATGCAAGGGAGACCGGGGCAGAGGCGGATATTTTCGTTTCGGGCGGAGTGGATTCTGTTCAGCCTGACGGTGTGGCAGTGTATGAACCCACGGTGCAGGGTTTCAGGGAGAAGATGAAGCACTGCAAAAGGCTCGTTACCACGGGTGGTTTTGATACCGTGGCAGAAGCTTTTTACCTGGGCATTCCTGTCTATATGATCCCTGCCCGGGGGCATTATGAACAACGCTGCAATGCCGCCGATGCTGAACGAACGGGGATGGCAGTCTGGATAGAGAGGTTGCGTGACCTGGATAAAGCAGCAGAACCCGGAGGTGATCATGTATCCTACCGGAGATGGGTTGATAAAGAGGATTCATGATCTCCCGTTGAATTCTCCGCGAAAAGATGTACTATTTCACTATCTTAGCCGTTATTAAAGCAATATTCCCGGGTATGAAAAGGGCTATACTTGTTTTCATTGTTGCCTGGAGCCTCTTGCTCCCGATGGTTGGCCAGGAGGGAGGGAAAACCACCTACGGGTTCCTTGAACTGACCAATTCGGCACGTGTAGCTGCCCTGGGAGGGGATATCGTTTCGATCCGCGACGATGACCTGAATCTTACCTTTCACAATCCGGCGCTTCTGACCCCGGCGATGGATCAGCATATGAACCTGAACTATGTCAATTATTTTTCCGGGATCAATTACGGGTATGCTTCCTATGCGCTTCACCGGGAAGGGATTGGCGATTTTGCTGCAGGTATTCATTACGCTGACTACGGCGGGTTTGACCGTGCCGATCCCTTTGGTGTGCCCGACGGTTCTTTCCGGGCTTCCGAGTATGCGATCAACCTGATCTATGCACGTCCTGTGCTGGATAGTCTTTTTACAGTGGGTGTCAATGTCAAGCCCATCTTTTCGGTGTTCGAGCAGTATACTTCGCTGGGGCTCACTATGGATCTCGGGCTCTCCTATTTTAATGCTTCGAGTCTGACCCAGGCCGGATTGGTCATCAAGAATTTCGGAACCCAGATCACCACCTATGACGGCAGGAGGGAGCCGGTTCCTTTCGAGATCCAGGCCGGTATTACGCAGGGCCTGGCACATGCCCCCTTCCGGTTTACACTCACATTCCAGCACCTGGAAAAGTGGGATCTCACCTACGATACGGGAACGGATGATAACCTCACCTTCGGGAGTAACCAGGAAGATGTTAACCGGTTTGATGCCTTTGGGGACAAGCTGATGCGTCATGTGCTGGTGGGTGTGGAATTCCTGGTTGGGGAGAATTTCCATTTCGACCTGGGGTACAACTATAAGCGGCGCCAGGAGATGAAGATGGATAACCGTCCGGGTATGGTCGGGTTCTCCTGGGGATTCGGCTTCAGGGTGTCCAAATTTCACGTGGCCTACGGGCGCTCCTCATACCACCTTGCCGGCGGCACCAACCACTTCTCTATAACTACCAACCTGGACCAGTTTTACCGGCAGTCCCGCTGATCCATTTGCCCAATCCATGCGACAGAGGTACGCGGCGAACCTCCAGGGATGGTTCCGGGTACACCCGGTATAACTTTCTACTGTAGAAATATACATATATTAATACGTATAAAAATATGTATATTTAATCTGTATAAAAAAGATAATCAATCATATATGATATCTGCCTTTCTTAGTTGTATGATGATATATAGTCTTTCGCCCGGGTATAAATAGGGGCCTTTTTTGAAATGGTAAATGGATAGAAAGTGCTATCTTTGCCGTACTTCAATTATGGAAAAACACAGGAAAGACCTGGTGATTGCCGTAGACGGCTATTCGTCGTGTGGTAAGAGCACGTTTGCCCGCACCATAGCCGGGGCATTGGATTATATATATGTTGATTCAGGTGCCATGTACCGGGCGGCAACGCTATATTGCATGGAAAATGGGTTATTCAGGCAGACAGCGGAGCCTGATCCTGCCGAGGTGGAGGGGTTGGTATCCGGACTGGAGATTACGTTCAGGCAGGTTCCGGGCCGTGGCAACTCCGATACCTGGATGAACGGGGAGAACGTGGAGGAGCGGATCAGGAGCATGGAGGTTTCGGCCCATGTGAGTTACATCAGTACGATACCGGCAGTGCGAAAAAAGATGGTGCTTTTGCAGCGGGAGATGGGCGAAAAGGGGGGAATTGCCATGGACGGCCGGGACATTGGAACGGTGGTGTTTCCGGGGGCTGACATTAAGATTTTCATGACAGCCACGGTGGATATCCGGGCAATGCGCCGGTATAAGGAAATGTTATCCAAGGGTATTGAAGAGGACCTGGAGCAGGTGAAGCACAATATTGAAGAGCGGGACCGGATTGACAGCAGCCGGAAGGACAGTCCGCTTAAACAGGCCGATGATGCGGTGTTGCTGGACAACAGTCATATGACCCCGGCGCAGCAGATGAAGTGGTTTTTCAGGGAATTTGGTGAAAAGTTGGTGAAAGATGGCGAGGCAGATTAACATTGATCCTTCGGCGGGTTTTTGCCGGGGCGTGGAGATGGCCATTGCGCGGGCGGAGAAGTTGCTTGAAGAGGG
>CAYZMH010000036.1:0-31452 GCA_964479445.1 uncultured Bacteroidaceae bacterium
ACAAAAGGCCGGATCTACGTTACTGCAGCTGATGGAAGGGTGTATTGTTTCGGAGAAAAATAGATTGTCCTATGAAAATTATGCATATCATCCCTGGATCGGGAGGGAGTTTTTATTGTGGGAATTGTTTGAGGGATAGCAAATATGTTGAAGCCCTGCGCAATTCATCTCACGAAGTCTCTAAGATCCCTATGTACCTGCCGCTTTTTGCCGATGAACACGATCTTGGGCCCGACGTACCGGTATTTTACGGTGCCATCAGCATTTATCTCAAACAACAGGTTCCTGTATTCAGAAGAGCTCCTGCCTGGTTTGACAGGTGGTTGAATTCAAAACGCATGCTTAAGTTGGCCTCGAGGGCTGCAGGGTCAACCCGTGCCAGCGGATTGGAGGAAATGACCGTATCCATGCTGCTTGGCGAAACGGGTCAGCAAAAAGATGAGCTTGAGCGGATGGTGGACTGGATATCAGAGCACTGCAAACCGGATGTAATTCATCTTTCCAATGCGCTGCTTCTTGGCCTTGCCCACCGATTGAAAGAAAAGGTAGGTGTTCCTGTTATATGCTCTCTCCAGGACGAGGATCAATGGGTGGACGTGATGCACCAGTCAGCCCGGGAACGCGTTTGGAATCTGATATCGAAGAAAGCAGAACATGTAACGGAACTTATATCGGTAAGTGATTATTATGCCGATGAGATGAAAAAACAGCTCGGTTTGCCGGATAGAACCTTTAAAAGCGTGCATATCGGTCTTTACCCGGAGGACTACACCTGGAGCAGACCGTCAGAAAAACCCAGGAATATTGGTTACGTTTCAAGGATGTCAGAAGATCTAGGAATGGGTGTGCTGGTGGATGCATTTATCGAGTTGAAAAAGGACAGGGATTTTGATGATGTGAAGTTATACCTCACGGGAGGTCAAACCGGGGATGACCGGAAATTTCTCCGGACTATCCGGTCCAAACTGAATCGCAACGGGCTTTCGCACAGTGTAGTGTTTTTTGATGCGTTTGAAGAGGATGCACTGAGAGAGTATTTTAAACAGATTGCCGTAATGTCCGTGCCCGTCCTTAAGGGAGAGGCATTCGGTATTTACCTGCTTGAAGCCATGGCATCCGGAATTCCGGTGGTGCAGCCGGCTCTCGGTGCATTTCCTGAGATCGTGAACCTATCTGAAGGAGGGGTGCTCTATGAGCCGAACACACCGGAAGCCCTGAGCAACGCGCTTAAGCAGGTGCTTTCAGAGCCTGAAAAGCTGGATGAACTGGCAATAAAGGGCAGAAAGGGTGTGGAAGAGCATTTTCATGTAAATCTCCAGGTGGAAAAGATGGTAACAATCTATGAAGAAGCAATCAGCAACGGGCAGGGAACCAACCAGGGTTGATTTCGGGCAGCCCGACTGAAGATCGGGTATGAAATGCCCTGCAGGCTGAATAAACCGGGCTATCGGTGATATCATGCTAATCCATTATCTTTGTAACTTAACGTCCCGCACATGTTATTTAAACTACAAAATATTGTTAAATCATTCGGTTCCCCAGGAGAACCGGGGTACAGGGAAGTACTCAAAGGTCTTAATCTGCAGGTGGATAAAGGAGAACTCATTGCCATTCTTGGTCCGTCAGGTTCGGGAAAAACAACCCTGTTGAATATTGCAGGCACACTGGATGTACCCGATTCCGGGGAGGTTTTGTTCAGGGGGGAGTCCCTGACCGGAACAACCGACCTGTCCCTGGATCAGTTCAGGAACAGGGAGATCGGCTTCGTATTCCAGTTTCATCACCTGCTTCCCCAGTGCAGCCTGAACGAGAATATCCTGATCCCTACCATTCCTCAAAAACGCAGGGACCGTGAGGTAAAGGGATATGCTGAAAAGCTTATGAAAAAGGTGGGCATCTGGGAATACCGGGATAAGCTGCCGGGTAAATTGTCAGGGGGTGAGTGCCAGCGGGCAGCGATTGTACGTGCCATGATCAACCGGCCCTCCCTGCTGCTTGCCGATGAACCGACCGGAGCTCTGGATGGTGAAAATGTCGACAACCTGGCTGATCTGCTGATTCAAATGAATAAAGAAGAAGGACTGACTGTAATCATGGTCACGCATTCCGAAAAACTTGCCTCCAGGATGCAACGGGTATACCGGATTAACGAAGGAGTGCTGGTGGACCAACAACGCTTATGAACGTTTATCGATTGGTTATAAGGTCATTTATCTACTTCCGGCGTAAGAACCTGGCTCTTGCCCTGGGTGTTGCTATTACATCCACGGTGATCACCGGGTCTTTAATTGTCGGGGATTCTGTGCAGCAAAGTCTGTATGATATCGCCTCAAAAAGATTGGGAGAGACTGGTTATGTGGTGGACTGCGGAGACCGGTTTATGACTGCCGGACTCGTACACAGGATCAGGGAGACGGGCGGACATGAAGTTGCCCCCTTGCTACTGACCGACGGCGTGGCTGTGGCCGGAGGAGGCAGGGTGCGTCTCAACCAGGTTAATGTGAACGGGGTGAATGAACACTTTGAACCGGTGGTTGGAGGGAATGGCATCTATGCCAATTTGAGTGGAGACTCGGTAATCATCAGTGAAAACCTGGCACAGCGATTATCTATTTCCGAAGGCGAGGAGTTCCTGCTCAGGATGGAGCGAGCAAGAATCGTTCCGGCAAATGCACCATTTGTTTCTGATGTCGATAATAGCGCCAGTGCACGGGTATTTGTTAAAAAGATTGCCGGGGAAGAAGAAATGGGTGCGTTTAACCTGAAAACATCACAAACAGCTCCGTACAATGTATTCATTTCATTGAACGTTCTGCAGGAACTGATGGAACTGGAAGATGGGGTGAATTTCCTGCTTTTTCCTTCCGACAACAGCTATCAAGCTGAGCAAATCCGCATGCTTGTTGAAAACAACTGGACATTGGTCGATGCCGGATTTGATCTTGAGGAAGTTCCGGAATCCAGCCAAATACAGCTGGTAACCGGACGTGTATTTATTGACAACACTGTTTCAGAAAAATTAAAAAATGTACCGGCTGATCCCCTGCAGATTATCTCCTATTTTGTTAACAGCATTGATCATCAAAACCGTTCAACACCTTACTCGTTTGTTTCATCGGCCAGGGATGCTATTCCGGATAAAGATAAGATCATTGTCAACGATTGGCTGGCAGAGGACCTTGCTGCAGAAGAAGGGGACACGGTTTGGTTGAAATATTATGTAATCGGACCGCTGCGTGAGCTGAAAGTTGATTCAATATCACTCGTGGTAGAACAGGTAATCCCGGTAGAGGATCAAACAGGGGACCGGTTGCTCATGCCGGAAATTCCCGGACTATCGGATGCAGGAAACTGCCGGGATTGGGAAACAGGGGTGCCGGTCGATCTCGAAGCAATACGGGATAAAGATGAAGATTATTGGACCCGTTGGAAGGGAACCCCGAAAGCATTTATTCATCCCGAATTGGCTGTGAAACACTGGTCGAACAGGTTCGGCGATGCCACTGTCTTCAGGTTTAACGGCAATAAGTTATCCCGGGAAGCCATAGAGGATGAAGTCCTTGAGAGGATTTCCATGGATGACCTGGGAATACGGGTGGTGCCCGTTAGAAAACAATCGATTCAAGCAGCCGGCAATGGTGTGGATTTTTCGGAGCTTTTCCTGGGCCTTAGTTTTTTCCTGCTGGTCGGCGGTGTTCTGCTCACTGTCTTGCTGTTTATGTTGAATATCAAGGAAAGAATACCACATATACGAACCCTTTCAGCTATTGGTATCCGTACAGCGACAATACGGAAAATATATCTCCAGGAATGGCTGCTGGTGATTATGACCGGCGCTGCAGCAGGACTAATCCTGTCAATTTTTTATAACCAGCTTGTGTTTCAGGCGCTGAATTCAGTCTGGGCCGACATCGTGAGGTCAGATATGATGGAGGTCAGTGTACACCCCTCTTCGCTGGTTACCGGATTTCTGTCATCGGTTTTTGTCACGCTTTTATCAATTCTGATCCCATTGAACCGTGCAATAAGAAAGCATCGCAAGGACAGTGAAACGACCAAATCGAAAAGAGTGAGTAAAAGAGTGCGCCTGATTCTCCTGCTAACGGCAGGGATCAGCTTATTATCAGCTATTGCCCTTGTAAGCCTTGAACTTGCTGCCGGTGAAATCAACCGGTCCGGATCTTTTTTTACTGCAGGCGGTCTTCTTCTGGTTTCAGGATTGCTCCTGATGCTATACCTTTTTCTGTCAGGGAACCTTTCGGGCAAAGCTGACCTGAGTTTGTGGCAGTTGGGTTACCGGAATAGTTTGAGAAATATTGCAAGGAGCCTGGGCATCGTTGCTCTTTTTGCCATCGGAACCTTCCTTGTCATTTCCACCGGTGCCAACCGGAAGGATCTTTTCCGGGATGCCGGAAAAAAACAGAGTGGTACCGGGGGATACCTCTATTATGCGGAGTCGACCATACCGGTTTTGAAAAATTTGGATGACGAAGCGACGCGTTATGAGTATGGACTCGGCGAAGGATATGCGGTTACACAATTCCGGTTATACGAGGGTGATGATGCCAGCTGTCTGAACCTGAACCGCATTACCAATCCGGCAATCCTTGGTGCCGATCCTGCCGCGCTTCAGGGACGGTTCAGTTTTGTTACACAAACCAGCTTATTGAAAGAGGATGATCCCTGGATGTCTCTGAATACCGAGTTGCCTGACAATGCAGTTCCGGCCATCGCAGATGAAACCGTCATTAAGTGGGGCCTGGGAAAGAAGGTTGGTGATACCTTAACCTACTCCAATGCAAGAGGGGAGGATATCCACCTGGTGCTGGTGGGTGGATTGGCACCCTCGATTTTCCAGGGCAGGGTGATCATTTCCAATTCGCATTTTCTTCAACATTTTCCGGCAAGCAGTGGTACCAGTGTATTCCTGGTAGATGGAGAATTAAGCGATACGTCACGAATTGCCGGCGAGCTGAGGGCAGGAATGAGAGACCTTGGCTGGGAAATGGAATATGCTCCTGCCCGCCTGGCTGAATTTAATTCGGTGACAAATACCTACCTGACAATTTTCCTCGTGCTTGGATCCATTGGATTGTTGCTGGGAACAGTCGGACTGGCTGTTTTGTTATACAGTACGGTTCTCGAGCGCAGGGAGGAACTGGCGGTGATGAGGGCGATCGGATTTGGGATGAAACAATTACGCGGGTTACTTGTGCGGGAGTATACAGGGCTCTTTCTTGGCGGAACCCTGCTTGGGTTTCTTTCTGCCGTTATTGCGACGTTACCATCCATTCTGAGTGTCCATACCGACATTTCATTTACCACCATTGGATGGGTCTTACTGGCTATGCTGCTGAACGGGTTGTTGTGGACCATCATTATGGCAGGCCTGGCATTCAGGCGGCGGGAGATCTATGAATCGATCAGGAATGAGTAATCCCTCCCGGCACTGGAAAGGAACTTCCATCTCACCCATGATGAAGCCAGTAGAATTTCAACCTGGAGACAGGGTCTATTCCGGGTAAAAGCTTCCGGGCAGAATCAATAGTGCTTTTTTCTTTCCCGTGATCAGAATCGTGCTGTATTACCGCATTTCCCAACACGATTGCGGTTAAAAAGGGATCCACTTCCGGGTGCTTTCCGCTGAAGCAACCACGCTGTCGATAAACTGCATGCCGCGAAGTCCGTCCTGCACGGTGGGGAAATCCTGGGCTTCCACAGGGGGCTCCTTGCCGGCGATCCAGTGCTGCAAACAGGTGGCCACATTGCGGTAGAGGTTGGCAAAGGCCTCGATCAGACCACCCGGGTGGCCCGGAGGCATGCGGGTGTTTGCCAGGGAAAGATCCGACAGGTAAGGGTTGCCGGGTTTGCGCACCTCCATGGGCCGGTCGGTCCATTTTACCTCCAGCCGGTTTGGTTCCGCCTGTACCCAATCCAGTCCACCCTTTTCCCCGTAAACCCGCAGGCGGAGTCCGTTCTCCTCCCCGGCCGAGATCTGACTGGCATAGAGGATTCCGCGGGCCCCGTTGTCAAACCGCAGGAGCACATTCCCGTCATCATCCAGGGCACGACCCTTTACCATGGTGGACAGATCGGCACACAACTCCGTCACCCGGAGTCCGGTTACATACTCCGCCAGGTTGAGGGCGTGGGTACCGATATCGCCCATGCACCCCGATTTTCCCGAGCGCTCCGGATCGGTCCGCCAGCCGGCCTGTGGATTGCCCTGCTTCTCAATGGCCTCTGAAAGCCATCCCTGGGGGTATTCCGATACGACCTTGCGGATACGACCCAGTTCACCCCGGCCGACCATCTCTTTCATCTCTTTGACCATGGGGTAGCCGGTGTAGGCATGGGTGAGTGCGAACAGGAGTCCGCTCTCCTCCGCCAGTCTGACCAGCTCTTCCGCCTCTTCGGTGCTGTAGGTGACCGGCTTGTCGCTGATTACGTGAAATCCGTTTTCCAGGGCCAGTTTGGCCGGACCGTAATGTACGTGGTTGGGGGTGGCAATGCAGAGCAGGTCCATCCGTTCGCCCTCGGGCCGTTCCTTCTCCTTCCAGATCATCTCTTCGTAGGAACCGTATACCCGGTTGGAGGAGATATAATAATCCCTGCCGGCCTGCTGCGAGCGTTCATAATCGGAGCTGAACGCGCCGCAAACCAGTTGGATCTGTCCGTCCAGCAGCGATGCATTATAATGGATCTTCCCGATAAACGAACCCGGGCCTCCGCCCACCATACCCATGTTGATCTTTCGAGTGTGCATAGTTATTGTAACTGGTTTTGATGCATTAAGGTATGTTTTTTTACTCAGACCGAAAAAGGTATTGGCGAAGAACCGGTTTAGTAATCCGGTCCCTTTTATTATTTTTAACCAAAATTTACTGTTTTGATATACCCGGATCGATTTGAGGAGAAGGTGGGATTTCCCAGGATCAGGGAGCTGATCAAGGAACATTGCCTTTTTGAGCCCGGCCGTGAGCGTGTGGATGACCTGCGGATGCTTACCGATCATGAGCGGCTGACCATTGAACTGGACCGGGTGGAGGAGTTCCGGCAGATGCAGTTGCGCGATGTGGAGTTTCCCGTAACCCAGTTTTACGATATTCGCCCGGCCCTTAAAAAAGCGGCCATCGAGGGAACCCACCTGGAGGTGGAAGAGGTGCATGCCATCGGGAAGAGCATGGACAGCGTCAGGGCGATCCTGAAATTTTTCACCTCCGACGAGGCGGAAGACTATCCGCGCCTGCGGGATCTCTCCTCGGCCGTGAAGGTGTTTCCGTACATCACCGACCGGGTGGCCAAAATCTTGAACAGGCACGCAAAGATTCGTGACAACGCTTCCCCGGACTTGCAACAGATCCGGAGGTCTGTGACCGCGAAGCAATCGGAGGTGAGCAAGCAATTGCAGCGCATCATGAAAAAGGTTCAGTCCCAGGGATGGTCCGACGAAGATGCCGCAGCCACCTTCCGCAACGGCCGGCCGGTGATCCCGGTGGCAGCAACCCATAAACGCAAGGTGGGCGGTATGATCCACGACGAGTCGGCATCGGGGAAGACCGTTTTCATAGAACCGCCCGAGGTGGTGGAACTCACCAACGAGATCCGGGAGCTGGAGTATGCCGAGCGGCGGGAGATCATCCGGATCCTCCGGCAGTTCACCGATGAACTGCGTCCCTACCTGGAGGAACTGGCAGCCATGCATGATTACCTGGCCGAGATCGATTTTATCCGGGCCCGGGCGCTTTTTGCGCTGCAGATCCATGCGGTGCGGCCCAACCTGGAAAACCGGCCGGTGCTGGACTGGTTTGATGCCTTCCACCCGTTGCTTTACCTGGCGCTTCAACCGGCAGGCAGAGAGGTTGTTCCGCTTACCCTCCACCTGGACGGGAAGAGCCGTATCCTGCTGATCTCGGGTCCGAATGCCGGTGGTAAATCGGTATGTCTGCAGACCGTGGGCCTGTTACAATATATGGTTCAATGCGGATTGCTGGTGCCGGTGAGGGATCAATCCAAGTTCGGGATCTTCTCGGGCGTCTTCATCGATATCGGCGATGAGCAGTCCATCGACAATGACCTGAGCACCTACAGCTCGCACCTGTTCAATATGAAATATTTCGTGCGCCATGCCGCTGCCGATACGCTGGTGCTGATCGATGAATTCGGAACGGGCACCGAGCCCATGCTGGGGGGGTCCATTGCCGAGGCGATCCTGGAATCGCTCAATGAGGCCGGTACCTACGGGGTGATGACCACCCACTACACCAACCTGAAACATGTTGCCACGGCAAGCGAGGGGATCATCAACGGCGCCATGTTGTTCGATAACCACCGGATGCAGCCCCTTTACCAGCTGCAGGTGGGCAAACCCGGAAGTTCGTTTGCATTCGAGATCGCCCGCAAGATCGGTTTGCCCGAAGAGATCCTGGAGCGTGCTTCGGGGAAGGTGGGCCAGGAGCACATCGACTTCGACCGCCACCTGAAAGATATCCTGCGGGATAAGAAATACTGGGAAGGCAAACGCCGCAAGATCCGGCAGTCGGAAAAACGGCTCGAGGAGCTGATGGCCAGGTACGAGGAGGAGCTTGGGAAAAGCGACAAACAGCGCAAGGAGATCATGCAAGAGGCAAAAGAGAAAGCCGATGCCCTGCTGGCAGGTGCCAACCGGCAGATCGAAAATACCATCCGGGAGATCAAGGAGGCGAACGCCGAGAAGGAGCAGACCCGCCGCGCCCGGGAAAAACTGGAAGCCTTCCGGGAGCAGTCGGAAAAGGAAGAGGGCGCCGAGCAGGAGCGGCTGCAAAAAGAGATGCGCGAACTAAAAAAACGGGAAGAGCAGCTGGCACGCAAACGACCCGATATTCGTAAAAATATCCGGGAACGAAAAAAAGCCTCCCCGAAACCCGCTGCCGGAGAGCCGATCACCGTGGGTGACATCGTCCGCATGAAAGGTCAGCATACCCCCGGTGAGGTGCTGAAGGTATACGGAACGAAATGCGTGGTGGCATTCGGGAACCTGAAGACCAATACCAGCCTCGATCAGCTGGAAAAGCTGGAGAAAAGCGGTTCTGACGGGGGGACAAAAGGAAACCGGACCAGCGTGAACCTGGGGGACTGGGATGTGGCAAAACGCCGGGTCCGGTTTCGCCCGGAGATCGATCTGCGGGGGAAACGTGCGGATGAGGCCCTACAGCAGGTGGCGGAGTACATCGATGAGGCGATCATGGTCAATGCCTCCGAAGTACGGATCCTCCACGGGAAAGGGGATGGTATCCTTCGCCAGCTCATCCGCGATTACCTGCAATCGACCCGCCTGGTACAGTGGTTTGGGGATGAACACGTGGAGAGGGGCGGATCGGGGATTACCATCGTGCGGTTTGCCGAATAACACAACAGATAACAATACCTTATGATCAGGTTGATACCCAGGAAAGAGATCGACGAGCAGTGGTGGAACGGGATCGTATCCCGCTCCCGACACGAAACCGTCTATCCCTATGCCTGGTACCTGGATGCCGTTGTCGATAACTGGTCTCTCCTGGCGATGAAAGAGCAGCCCTATTACATGCCCGTAGCCTGGAAAAAGAAAATGGGGATCAGGTATCTCTACCAGCCGCTCTCCACCCAGCAGCTCGGGGTGCTGACCGTAGGGGATGCTGATCCCGATCCGGAGATCGTCCGCACCTTTCTTCTCCGGCTGCCCCGCCATTTCCGGATGGGGGATTATGCCTTTAACCAGGGCAACCTGGTGGGAGAGGAGGCAGGCTTTGATGTGCAGGACAACACCAACTATGAGCTGAACCTGGACCGGCTCTACGAGAAGATACACAAGCAGTATACCACCAATACACGGAGAAATATAAACAAAGCGTTCCAGGCGGGGTTGCAGGTAACCGACAAAATCGGGATGGAGGAGTTCATTGAGCAGAGGAGAGCCCATGATCCGCTCAGGCGCAGCGACCGGGTATACGATGTGCTGACCCGGCTGGTTTACAGTCTGGTCAATACAGGGAAAGGCACCATCCTGGGAATCCGCAACCGGCAGGGAACCCTTATTGCAGCTGCCCTTTTTGCATCCTGCGAACACCGTTCGGTTTACCTCCACTCCTTTTCCGATGAGGAGGGAAGAGAGCATCGCTCCATGTTCCAGGTTATTGACCACTTCATTCAGATGCATGCCGGGGAGCCGCGCATCCTGGATTTCGAGGGCTCGAACATCCCCACCATTGCCCGGTTTTTTGCGGGGTTCGGGGCCCGACCGGTGATTTACCAGCGTGTGAGTTTTAACCGGCTGACGGCGGGATTAAAAAAAAGGAGGTATCGTGGCTGACCTGGCCAAACACATAGCCGCGGTTTTCCCGCTCCCCTTTTTTAAGCGGAGCGCAGGCACCTTGCTTACAAACGAGGTGATCTTTCCCTTTTACCACACCGTCTCCGATGTGCCGCTACGGCACCTCAACCACCTCTATGCGATCCGTTCATCCCGGGCCTTCGAAAAGGACCTGGATTTTTTGCTCAGGCACACCGACCCGGTCTCCATGAAAACGCTGCTCGCTTCTCCCGTGTCCCCGGGAAACGGGCGGCCCCGCATGGTGCTGTCGTTCGATGACGGACTGGCACCGTGTCATGACACGGTGATGCCCATTCTGCAGCGAAAGGGCGTGCCCGCGGTGTTTTTTTTGAATAACGATTTTATCGATAACAGGGGCCTGTTCTACCGCTATAAGGTGAGCCTGCTGCTTGAAAAGCTCCGGCATGTGAGCGTGATCGAGAAGGAGGAGGCTGCCGCGCTGCTTCACTGTCGCCGTTCAGGGCTGCGCAAGGCGCTTCGGAATATCTCCTATGCCGGGAGGGAGATTACCGATCATATTGCGGCCGTTTGGGGATTTTCGTTCGAGGATTACCAGCGGATGAACCCTGTTTATATGAGCTCCATGCAGGTCAAGGATTTACAGCGGAGGGGGTTTGAGATCGGGGCTCACGGAACCGACCATCCCTGGTTTTCCATCCTGACCCCCGAACATGGGGTGGCGCAGGTGAGAAAGAGCATGGAGGATATCCGCAGGCGTTTCAACGTACCACGGCGTTACTTTGCCTTTCCGTTCACCGATCACGGGGTGTCGGATGCCATGATCGACCATCTATTTGAGAAGGAGATCATTCATGCCGGGTTCGGAACGGCCGGATTGAAAGAGGACCGCTGGGATCACTATCACCAGCGCGTTCCCATGGAGTTCGGACGCTACAGCGGTAAGAACCTGCTGAAAGGGGAGCTGCTGAGGAGGTATGTACGGGTGCGCCTGAATCGCAACCGGGTGGACCGGAAATATGCTCCCGGGATCCCGGAAAAGTATGCTGCCGGAAATTCCCGGCTTCGTCCCGAAGGGAACTAAACGGCAGGGTAAAGTTCAGCATGCCCGGTATGTATTGATCCCCGGGGAAACGGGCAGCCGGGAAAGAAACAGAAACAATGAAAAAATCACAGCAATCGTTCAGGGTGAATACCCTGGTAATCGGTGCAGGCCGTTCCGGGACCACCAGCATCTGTAACATGCTGGCCAGGCATCCGCAGGTGTGTTACTCGGTGATCAAGGAGGTGAACTACTTCTCCATTCCCGACCTCTACCGGAGAGGTATCTCCTACTTGCACTCCTTTTTCGGTGAGTGTGCCGGGAAGCCGGTGGTAGCCACGGCCGATACCTATTTGATGATCGATTACGAAGCGATTGACCGGATCTACCGGTATAACCCGGATATGAAGCTGATCGTGATGCTGCGTGACCCGGTTGACCGTGCTTACTCATCCTACCACTATTCGGTGAACTACGGGCATCATGAGGCGTACGAGCGGTTCATCGACTCCATTGAGGCCGAGGAGGGGATCGCAGAGGAGCCGGATGTGGTGAGGCGGAACAACGTGGGGCATTTTTATGCCGGACTCTATGCCCGGCACCTGGAGCAGTGGCTTGAACGGTTTGACCGAAGCCGGGTTTTCATCCTGCCCACCCGGAGACTGAACGAGGATCCGGAAGCAGCCATGGCGGAGCTGCAGAAGTTCCTGGGTCTCCCGAATGTCTCCATCGATGCCCGCAGGTTAAACGTCCATGCCGTACCGCGGTCCAGGGCACTGGAGCAGGCTATGCTCAACCGGGAGGGGGTACTCCGCAGGGCTGTGCGGAACCTGGTTCCATGGTTTATCAAGCGGTGGATCATCCGGACGGGGGTGGTGGAACGGATCACCAGGGCTAACCGCAAAGCGGCTCCCGCAGCGGAGATGGATTTCGGGGAACGGGAAAAGGCCCGTGCCTATTTCCGGGAGGATAATGAACGGTTGAAAAGATTGGTCAGGGTTGATTTTGGATCAGGCGATCCAGGTCAGCCTCGCTGAGGTTTGCTTCCAGCAGGGCGCTGTCTTCGCACTTCAGGGTGCGGGAGGGGAATTTCTTGATCAGGTTGTAGTTGTGCGTGGCCATGATCACGGCACGGCGGTTTTCCGACACTTCGAAAAGGATGTTCATGATATCCTCGGAGGTGGCCGGATCCAGGTTTCCTGTCGGCTCATCGGCCAGGATGATATCGGGATTGTTGAGCAGGGCCCGCGCGATTACCACCCGTTGCTGTTCTCCCCCGGAGAGCTGGTGGGGCATTTTGAATCCTTTATATCCCAGGTTCACCTTGTCAAGCACCTCGGAAATGCGGTCGTTGATCTCCCCCTTGTTCTTCCAACCGGTGGAGCGCAGTACGAATTCCAGGTTTTTGTGGACCGACCGGTCGGTGAGTAACTGGAAGTCCTGGAAAACGATCCCCAGTTTCCTTCGCAGCTTCGGGACATCCCTTCGCCTGAGTTTGTGCAGCGTGAAACCGGCTACCTGACCCGTTCCCTCCTCCAGGGGATACTCCGCGTTGATGGTGCGGATCACGCTGGTTTTTCCGCTGCCTACCTTCCCGATGATGTAGATAAATTCGTTTTTGTTCACCGTGAGGTTCACATCGGAGAGTACCAGGTGGTCTTTCACCTTGATGTTGGCATGTTCGAAGCTTACAATCGTATCCAGTGACATAGCTGCGCAATTTTTTCGGGGCTAAAATACAAAATAAAAATTAACACCGGCCTGTTAATTAAAAAGAGAAATATGCCGGAGCGCGCCTGTGATATTTCGTATTTTTACCAGATAATCCGACTATTATGAAGATCAGAATCATCCCGGTACTGGTTATTATGTTGGGGTTCACCCTGAACCCTCTTCATGCTCAGAAAAGTGCGGTCTATTACTATGCCGACAATGAATTCAACAAGGGTGTGGAGCTTTACGAGAAAGAGAAGTACGGGGCAGCGCGTGAAGCTTTTGAGAACGTGGTGGAACAGACCAAAGAAGAGGACAGGGTGATCCGTTCGGAAGCCCAGTACTACCTGGCTATGTGTGCGGTGGAACTCTATAACCTGGATGCGGAGCACCTGGTTTTTTCGTTTATTGCCGAAAACCCGGCCAGTCCGCACGTCAATGAAGCCTGTTTCCGCCTGGCCGGCTACTTCTATTACAAGATGAACTATCCCAAAGCAATCTCCTGGTACAACCGGGTTGACCGCTATCACCTGGATCGCGATGCGTTGTCGGAGTACTATTTCAAGAAGGGATATGCCTATTACATGCGGAAAGATTACGAGAATGCGCGGGTCAATTTTTACGAGATCCTGGAGATGGATTCGCCATATACCCCGCCCGCCACTTACTACTATTCCCATATCCATTATGTGGAAGAGAACTACGAGACCGCCCTTCTGGGGTTCCGCAAGATCGATGATGATCCGCTGTTCAATGGCATAGCACCCTACTACATTTCGCAGATCCTCTATATCCAGGAGAAGTATGACCAGGTAGTGGAGTATGCCCCGGCGCTGATGGATTCAGTTTCGGAGAAGCGCCTGGGGGAGATGGCCAAGATTATCGGGGAGTCGTATTTTATGCTCGGGGAGTACGGGGAAGCGGTACCTTACCTGGAGACTTACAGTGAGAACACCCGCTACTACACGGTCAAGGACCGCTACCAGATGGCGTTTTCCTACTACATGAACGGCAGGTACCAAAAAGCGGGCGTGTTGTTTGAAAAGATCACCTACCGTGAATCGGAGATCGCCCAGAGTGCGCTTTACCACCTGGCCGATTGTTACCTGCAGCAGGGTGACAAGAACAAAGCGCGCATTGCTTTCTCGCAGGCTTCGCAGATGGACTATGACCAGAAGATCAGGGAGGATGCGCTGTTCAACTATGCCAAGGTAACCTTTGAACTGTCATATGATCCCTTTAACGAGGCGGTCCGTGCCTTTAACCAGTATATTACCCAGTACCCGGCATCGGACCGGGTGGATGAGGTGTATAACTACCTGGTGACGGCCTATTTGCAGACCCGGAATTTCAGCATGGCCCTGGAATCGCTGGAGAAGATCAGGTACAAGGATGAGCAGATCGAAGAGGCGTACCAGAAAGTGGCGTTTTACCGCGGACTGGAGCTTTATAATAACCTACGGTTTGATGAAGCGGTCGATGTCCTGGAACGTGCCCTGGAATACAGTCAGTACGACGCCTCCATCAGGGCCCGCACGTATTACTGGCTCGGAGAGGCGGCTTACCGCTCGGGCGACCTTACAATGGCTCAGACCTATTTTTCCCAGTTCATGGATGAACCGGCGGCCCTCCGGCAGGAGGAGTATGCGCTGGCCCACTACTCCATGGGGTATATTGCGTTCGACAAGGAAGCGTATGGAAGGGCAGGGGAGTGGTTTGCCACCTACATCAACCTGGAAGAGGACTCCTCCGCGGAGACCCTGGCTGATGCTTACAACCGGCGGGGAGACTGCTGGTTTGTCAGCAAGGAGTACTGGCAGGCGATCGAGTCCTACAACGAAGCGATCAGGATGGCGGTGGTGGACAGGGATTACGCCCTGTTCCAGAAGGGGTTTACCTACGGGATCCTGAACCGTCCCCGGCAGAAGCTGGAGGTGATGCTTCAGATAGCCAACGGGCCGGGGGAATCACCCTACGTGGACGATGCCCTGTTCGAGGCGGGCCGGACCTATGTATCGCTGGATAACAATGACCGTGCCCTCGAGATGTATGAAAGGATCATCTCGAACCATTCCAACAGCAGCTACATGAGCAAATCGCTCAACCAACTGGGGCTGATCTATTTCAATGCCTTAGAGTATGACCGGGCCCTGGAGTACTACGGTCGTGTGGCTAAAGAGTATCCCGGTACCCCGGAAGCCGACAATGCCCTGCTCAGCCTGGAGAATATTTATGTGCGCCGCAACAACGTGGACGGTTACCTGGCCTTCGTGAAGGAGCTGGGCAGGGATGTGACCAACAGGCAGCAGGATTCGCTCATGTATATCGCTGCGGAGAATGCCTATACCTCCGGGGAGTGCGGGGAGGCGATCCGGTCACTGGACCAGTACCTGGCCAAGCATCCAAACGGCAACTACCTGCTCAATGCCCACTATTACAAGGCCGACTGCCACCTGAAACTGAATCAGCCCGACCGGGCCCTGTCCTCGCTGGAGTATATCACTTCCCAGTCGAGGAACATGTTTTCGGAACCGGCCCTGGTGGCGGCGTCGCGCATCCATTTCGACCGTAACGAGTATAACAAAGCGGTAAGTGATTACCTGAAATTGCTGGAGGTAGCCGAAGAGCAAAGCAACCTCAGGGAGGCGAAGATCGGGGTGATGCGCTGCTATTTCATGCTGGATGAGTACTCCAACACCATCCAATCGGCCCATACCGTGCTGGGCATCGACAAGCTCCCCGGGGAAGTTCGCAGGGAAGCGTGGTTTGCCATTGCCAAATCGCACAGGAAGCTCAATGAGACCGGACTGGCCCTGGAGTATTTCCGTAAGAGCGCAGGAGAGGTGAATTCAGTGGAAGGTGCCGAGTCCAAGTACCGCGTATCCGAAATTCTTTACAACCAGGGGATGTTCAAAGAGGCCGAAGAGGTGATCTATGACTTCATTGAGAAGAACACTCCCCACCAGTACTGGATGGGCAAGGCATTCCTGTTGCTATCGGATATCTACCTGGAGCAGGATGATGAATTCCAGGCGATCCACACCCTGAAAAGCATCATCGATTATTATACCGAGACAGGGGATGGCATCATCGGGGAGGCCCGCCAGCGATACGAATCGCTTAAAGCAGAGGCAGAGGGCGACATTCCGGAATCATCCAAAAACGATACCGTGTCATTTTAGCACTGAAAAAACATGATCATGAAACCGATCCCATATATTCTCATCGCATTTTTCTTTCTGAACAGCCTGCCGGTGCTGGCACAGCAGGAGGAGGTGAAAGTGGTCAAACCCTACGACCCCACGTTGTCAGGTGCCGAAAAGATCCAGTTATTGCCCGACCTGGATGATTCGGTGGAGTATAAAAAACCGGAGTTTGAGTACACGCTTTTCCCCAAGCGGTATGACACTGAATTCAGCGTCTCGCCGATCAAACCGGCCCGGATGGTGAAAACTCCCCTCGATAAGCTCTATAAGAGTCAGCTTACCCTGGGCATGGGAAATTACCTTACCCCCCTTGCCGAGCTGCGCATCAACCAGCTCCGGTCCAGCAACGGCACGTTCGGGGTGCTCCTGCGTCACCACTCCATGAACGGAAAGGTGAGGCTGGCCAACGACGCGAGGGTGGATGCCGGGTTTAATGAAAACCGGCTGGGAATTTATGGAAAACGCTTTCTGCGCCACAGCGTTTTTGAGTATGAAGCCGGGGCCGAATATAACACCCTGGTGCATTACGGGGTAGATACAGCCTTCAGTGATACGGTAACCCGCACCGACTTCCTGCACCGCTATTACCACGGGTACACCTCTCTGGGCATCGAATCGGCACGCGCCGACTCTTTCCACCTTCAATATAAGGCTCACCTGGATTACCACTTTTTCTCCCACGCACTGGACCAGATGGAGCACCAGGTGGTGCTGGACGGGAATGTGGATCAGATCCTGGGGGATTTCAGGGTAGGTGCCGACCTGGGTGGCATCTATGCCGGTCATCCCGGAACGTGGGACAGCGTACTTACCAACCACTTTATTATCAAGGCTAATCCGTATATATCCAAGAGCAGTGAGGAGTGGCGGTTTATGGCCGGACTCAACACGTACACGGAGATTCGCAACGGCAAGGTAAAGCCGAGGGTTTACCTGAGGGGTAAGTTCCAGTTCAACATCGTCAAAGAGGTGCTGGTACCCTATTTCGGGGTGGACGGATTCCAGGAAGCGCACAGCTACCGGGAGATAACCGGTAAGAATCCCTTTGTCAGCCCCGACCTGGTGGTGACACCGGCGAGTCACCGCATCGTTGCCTACGGCGGGTTGAAGGGACGGTTTTCCGATGTGGTCTCGTGGAACCTGCGCGGCACCTACTCGGTGATCAACGACCAGTATTTTTTTGTGACCGACAGCATGGCAACACTGGGTAACCAGTTCTCGGTGGTCTACGACGATATGAATAAACTCAACATCTACGGGGGATTTAAGATCATGCCCACGGAGTCGCTGGATATCATCCTGAAAGGAAACTACTACAACTACCAGATGGTACGGGAGGATCATCCCTGGTACCATCCCGCATTTGATGCCACCCTGCAGGGACGCTACCATATCGGGGAGAAGATCTACCTGGATGCCTCGGCCTACCTGATCGGTCCGCGCCACTACCCGGCAGAGAACCCCGCTGAAGATCCCGGGAAACTGAATACAACGCTTGATATGAACCTCTCAGCCGAGTACCGGTACACCAACCTGCTCTCGTTCTGGGTTCGGTTTAACAATATCACCACCCGGCCCTACTACCTCTGGCACCGGTATCCCTCTTACCGTTTCCGCTTTATGGCCGGATTTACTTACGGATTATAACACCCCGAACCCCATGGTCCATACCCCTCAACTGATCATTGAGATCACGGAAGAGATTACAGCCAACCTGAAGGCAATGTCTGACCCGTTCAGGAAACAGAAAGCCGAGTCCTATGCACCCACCTCCATGGTGATGCTGGGTGTGAGCAATCCCGATGTCCAGCAGGTGGTCAGAGAAATACACAGCACCCACCGGGCGCAATCCCCCGCCTTCTTTATCGACCTGGCCAAAGCCCTGGTCGGGACCGGAATCTTCGAATGCCAGCACCTGGCCTGGTCGCTTTTTGACAAGAAACGCCGGTTGCTTGAAGCGCTGCAGCACTCCGATCTGGAGTACCTTAGGGGTGTCCTGGATAACTGGGCATCGGTGGATGCATTCGGAACGGTCATCTACGGATGGATGTGGCGCAATGGTAAGATCTCCGACCAGGAGGTCTATGCACTTCAGGAGAGCGGGGATGTGTGGATACGCAGACTGGCCCTGGTGGGTTGCGTGGCACTCAATACCCGTTCACGTGGCGGCACCGGGGATGCAGGGCGAACCCTTCGTGTATGCAAACGGGCTGTTTCTGACCATGAAGAGATGATCGTGAAAGCCCTCTCATGGGCCCTGAGATCCCTTATTTACTGGGATCGCGGGGGAGTCAGGGAGTTCCTGGAACAGCATGACGGACAGCTTGCCAGGCGGGTAAAAAGAGAGGTGCAACACAAGCTGGATCACGGAACCAAGAACTGACATTTTTCAAACAGGGAAATGTTAATAACTCTTCTGGTTTTCAGTGCATTTACCAATGGTTTTCTGCCGTTTTTTTACTATCTTTGGGTGTACCAAAGTGAGGGTGAGGATTGACTTGCAGATTGCAGAAATTCAACATGTTACGGTTTATTGTAGGTGCGGGTATTCCACGCACCGGTTCTCTTCCAGGATTATCATCGGGAAGAAAGGTAGTTCACCCCTTTGAGAGAGTATAAAATAAGTAGAAACCGGATCGGTAGAGAGCAGATCCGGGAGGGAAATTTGTGTATAACCCCATAAAAGTAATGTTAGAAAGAAATGGATAAAAAACAGACCAAGCCCAAGGTAGACATTGAAGAGTTAGCCAATGCATATTCGGCAAACAGCATCCAGGTGCTGGAGGGACTGGAGGCGGTTCGGAAGCGTCCGGCCATGTACATCGGCGATGTGAGCGAGAAAGGATTGCACCACCTGGTTTACGAGGTGGTGGATAACTCAATCGACGAAGCCCTGGCAGGACATTGTAAAAACATCTGGGTGACCATTAATGATGACGATTCCATTACCATCGTGGATGATGGTCGCGGTATTCCCACCGATTTTCATGAAAAGGAACAGAAATCAGCCCTGGAAGTGGTTATGACCGTGCTGCATGCCGGGGGGAAATTCAATAAAGATTCTTACAAGGTATCCGGTGGCCTGCACGGAGTGGGAGTTTCCTGTGTGAATGCCCTCTCTTCCACCCTGAAAGCGGAAGTTCACCGTGAAGGAAAAGTATATGTGCAGTCCTACGTACGGGGCAAACCTGTAGGTCCGGTCGAGATGACCGGAGACACGGAGAAATCAGGGACCATTGTCACCTTCACCCCTGATCAGGACATTTTCACCACCAGCGAATATAAGTACGAGATCCTCTCCAGCCGCCTCCGGGAGCTTGCCTTTTTGAACAAGGGGATTCACCTGTACATAACCGACAAGCGCGAGATGGAGGATAACGGCAATGGGAACGGTAATGGCAACGGAAACGGTGAGGGCAACGGTGAGGGCCATTACCGGTCCGATCACTTCTATTCGGAAAAGGGTCTCAAGGAGTTTGTAGAGTTCCTGGATGCCACCCGTGAGCAGCTGATCGAGGAGATCATCCATATTGAGACCGAGAAGGGCGGGGTTCCGGTGGAACTGGCCCTGCAGTACAACACATCCTTCTCCGAGAACGTACACTCCTACGTAAACAACATCAATACCATTGAAGGGGGAACCCATCTTTCGGGTTTCCGTCGCGGACTCACCCGTACCCTGAAGACCTATGCCGAGAAGTCGGGAATGCTATCCAAGCTGAAGTTTGACATTGCCGGGGACGATTTCAGGGAGGGGTTAACCGCCATTGTATCAGTGAAGGTAGCCGAACCCCAGTTTGAGGGTCAGACCAAAACCAAGCTGGGTAATTCCGAGATCATGGGAATCGTGGATCAGTCGGTAAGCAGTGAGCTGGCCCATTACCTGGAGGAGCATCCAAAGGATGCGCGCCAGATCGTCAGCAAGGTGATCCTGGCAGCCCAGGCCCGCCATGCGGCCCGGAAAGCCCGCGAACTGGTACAGCGCAAAAATGTCTTGTCAGGAGCCGGCTTGCCCGGTAAACTGGCTGATTGTGCCGAAAAGGATCCGGCCCGCACCGAGGTCTTTTTTGTGGAGGGTGATTCGGCCGGCGGAACGGCCAAGCAGGGACGTGACCGGAATTTCCAGGCGATCATGCCATTGAGGGGTAAGATCCTGAACGTGGAGAAAGCGATGGCACATAAGATCTTTGAAAATGAAGAGATCAAGAATATTTTCACTGCCCTGGGCGTGAAGATAGGAACCGAAGAGGATAGCAAGGAGCTGGATCTGAGCGGACTCCGTTATCACCGGATTATCATCATGACGGATGCCGACGTGGATGGAGCACACATTGCCACGCTGATCATGACCTTCTTTTTCCGGTACATGACCGAATTGATAAAAAAAGGACACCTTTACATTGCCACCCCCCCGCTCTATCTTATCCGTAAGGGCAAAAACGAGCGATACTGCTGGTCGGAAGAGGAGCGCAAGCAGGTGGTTGAGGAGCTTAATGCAGGCAGTGAGTCGGGGATCCATATCCAGCGCTACAAAGGGTTGGGTGAGATGAACTCGGAGCAGCTGTGGGAAACCACCATGAACCCTGAATTCAGGACCATCCGGCAGGTGAGTATCGACAGCGCAGCCGAGGCCGATCGCATCTTCTCCATGCTCATGGGCGATGAAGTGCCTCCTCGACGGGAGTTCATCGAAAAGCATGCCAAGTATGCCAACATTGATGCATAGGTAGTGTCAGAACGAAAACTCATTTATTTCTGCAAGCACCAGGTAACATGATAATCCCTGATGGACAAGTTGTTTCGTTTGATGCGGAACAGCTTTTTCTGTCAGCGGTGTCCGGTAATTTATGTGATCTTCGTTGGACAAGCTGCTTCACCAGACAGGGTAGTTTATGTTGCATCTTGGAATCAGGTCCAGCCCATGGTTCAATCTGTGGCCCCGAGACATCCGGATTGATTCAGAGCAGCTTCCGTTCCGGCGCTGACAGGCAACTTGTACAATCTCGTCATTTTTTCCTATATTAGGAGGGTTCAATTGGATGATCATGAACAAAGAAGAGCAACCTCAAAAAGCAGAGATACGAAGCGAGGATGTGGAGGATATCCTGGGGCGGGTTCCCTCCTGGATTACCCGGAACGGCATTTTACTTTTCACAGGCATATTTGCCCTGATCGTGCTTGGCTCTTTTGCCTTCCGTTACCCCGATGTTAAACGTGCAGGGATCACTCTGACATCCCTTACGCCACCGGCAGAACTGGAGGCGCGGGCTGATGGAAAGATTGAGGTGTTGCTTGTAGAGGATAATGCCCACGTGGAACCGGGAATGCTGCTGGCCGTGATTGAGAATTCCGCCGATTACAGGGATGTGCTGGAGCTGGAGGAAGAGATCGGGGGAATGGATCTTACCGATGTGAGTTCTGAGATTTCCCTTCCGGTGAACGGGGAAAGCGACCTGGGTCCTGTGCAGGATGAGTATGCCACATTTTTCAAAGATTACCGGAACTACCGGGAGTTCCTGCGGCTGGACTACCACCGGCGAAAGATCGAACTCCTACGGGTGGAACTGGAGAAATACCAGGCATATTCCCGTACACTGCACGAGCGATCGGAGATCGTGGAGGAGGAGTACCGGCTTGCCGAAAAGCAGTTTGTCAGGGATTCCATGCTCTATCTTCAATCGGTGGTATCGGAATCGGATTATGAAGCATCCCGCAGCGCCATGCTGGTGAAGCGAAACAAATGGCAGGAACTGATGAGTCAGAAAGCCGAGAATGATATACAGGCGGCTCAGACCGAGGAGAAGATCCTGGAGATGGAGTTGAAGCAGCAGGAGCGTATGAGTTCACTCACCCACAGCATGGAGGAGTCTCTGAATAAACTTAGAGCAGCTATTGCAGCCTGGAAGAAAGATTACGTGCTGGTGGCCCCTGTTTCCGGAACCGTGACTTTCAACCGGTTCTGGAGTGAGAACCAGAATGTGCGAGACGGGGACAAGGTGCTTACCATTGTTCCAGACGAAGCAGGATCCTACCTGGGTAAGATCAGGTTGCCGGCTGCAGGGGCGGGGGAGGTGAAGCCCGGACAGCAGGTGAATATCCGGTTCGACAATTATCCGTACCTGGAATACGGTATGGTCAGAGCCCGGGTGAGTAATATTTCGCGTGTGCCTGAAAACGATTTTTATACAGTAGAGGTCTATTTTCCCAATGGTCTGACCACTTTTTACGGCATAGACCTGGGGTTTAGTCAGAATATGCAGGGTCAGGCCGAGATCCTTACCGATAAGATGCGTCTCATTGAACTCTTCTTTAACCCGATCAGGAATGCGATTACGCGTCAGCGGGAGATGTAGCAATACCTGCTGAAGGTACAATCTGAATGACTTGCCAGATATGGCAGTGAATAAGAAGGAGGACTGTAAAATGCTGTCATGCACTGTGCCAGTCAAACAATAACAATCTTTCGCATATATGAAGGATTCAGGGATCTTCAGGGAACAGCGCAGGATATGTGGGAAAAAGAATATTCTTTACATGCATTTGGGAGTATCTCCCGTAATAATGTGTATTTTTGTCCGTTGCTAAAATAGCCATTTAAGCGAACGCCGAACTAAACATTTAGGTATGGATCCGGAGCCGCTATTTCGGGTTCCGATTACAATCGATTGCAATCATGCAGGCACGTTTTCGAAAAATTTTACTTTACAGTCTTACAGCACTGGTGGTAGTTGCCGGTGTGTTTATAATCACTCGCTATGTACCGTTTGGCACGGTGAGTGAGGGGGAATTTGAAGTTGCCGAAGTGGATGTGGGACAGGTGGTCTCAACGCTGCCGGCAGAGGGACGGGTGGAACCCGAAAGTGAAGTCCTGATCCTGAGTCCGGCTTCCAGCATCATCCAGAAGATCGTTAAAGATGTAGGGAGCAAGGTGGAAGCCGGTGAAGCGATCATGATCCTGGATCCGACCCCGATCCAGGAGGAGATTGATAAGTTGAAGGATCAGCTTGAGGTAAAGAAAAACAACCTGAGGAAAAACCAGTTGAATGCCCGAAGCACCCGGGTGGATCTGGATTATAACGTGGAGGTGAAAAAGCTTCGGATCGCTTCCCTGAAATCGGAGCTGGCAGACCAGAAACAGTTACTGGAAGTAGGGGGGATCTCCCCGGCGAAGTATGAAAAGACCAAGCAGGAGCTGGCGCTTGCGGAGAAAGACCTGGAGACCATTCGTTCGCGCAATTCCATCAGGTTACAGCAATTGCAGACCCAGGAAGAAGGGTTGAAACTCCAGATAGAGATTCAGGAAAAAGAGCTGGCCTACAAGGAGAAGCTGTTGAAAAAGATGATTATCCGGGCACCTTCTGACGGTATTATTCTCTCCATCGAAGGCAAAGTGGGGGAGAAGGTGAACCGGGATAAGCTGCTTGTGAAAATGTCCAACCTCTCCAATTTCAAGATACACGCAACCACCGATGAGGATTACTCGGAGCATGTACGGACCGGCAGGCCGGTGATTATCCGCCTGGATGGGGAGGATTTATCCGGACAGGTAGGTAATGTAAGTCCGGTGATCAGTGACAAAAAAGTGGAGTTTGATGTCTACCTGGTGGAGAGTAATCACTGGAAACTGCGTCCCAACCTGTCGGTTCCCCTGAGGATTGTTCGCGAGCAGGCCGACAGCGTGTTGCGTATAAGAAAGGGGCCGGTTTTCCAGCGCTCCTATAACCACAGCCTTTACCGGGTGGAGGGGGATGTAGCGGTCAGGCAGAATGTAACAACCGGACTCCGGGGGGATGAGTATATTGAGATCACCTCCGGTGCGAGTCCGGGAGACCGCCTGATCATCTCAGATATTACCCTTTTCAGGAACAAAGAGCAAGTTGAATTGGATTAATCCCGTTATTGCATGCGTTTTTTGACTCGTAATACCATAATTGCAGGTATGATCCTTCTTTTCTCGTTACAGGGAATAAGAGGACAGGAAAGTGTATGGGGTGATACGCTGCAGCTTTCGCTGAGGAACGTAATTGACCTTGCTGTTACCCAGTCTTCTGATGTGAAATATGCCCAGAACCGGAATGTGAACACCTACTGGAGGTATAAAAATTTTCAGACCAACTTCCGGCCGCAGCTTGTACTGACCGGGGATGTGCCTGACTTCACCAACAGTCAGACCCCTGTAACCCAGCCCGACGGGTCCATCAAGTTTATCAAAGTATCCCAGCTGAAGGCGTCAAGTAACCTGGCGCTGAACCAGTCCATTGCACGTACCGGAACCAGGATCTATGCTGCTTCTTCGGTTTACGGGATCAATGATCTGAATGCCGGTACAACAGAATTTTCGGGTAGTCCCGTCTACATTGGTTTTACCCAGCCCATTTTCTCCTATAACTGGATGAAGTGGTATAAAAAAAGGGAGCCTTTGATCTATGAGGAATCACAGCGTGATTACCTGGAGACCATGGAAGAGATTGCCTTACGGGCAACTTCCCGCTTCTTTAACTACCTGAAGATCCAGACCAACTTCATGCTGGCAAAGAACAACCTGAAGAACAGTGAAGACAACCTGAATATTGCTAAAGTGCGCCAGGAACTGGGCACCATTTCGGAGAATGATTTTTCCCGCATACGGTTGTCGGTTCTCAATGCCAGGAAGGCACTTCGGAAGGCGGAAATGGATCTGAAAAATGCCGATTTCCAGCTTAAATCCTATATCGGACTGGACCAGGAAACGGATGTGGAACTTATTATTCCGCTGGATATGACACTTTTCCGGATTGATCCACAGCAAGCGTTGAAGCAGGCCAAGGAGAACAAGGATGACATAATCCGGTTTAAACGACGTTTAATGGAGGCAGATCGCGACCTGGAACGAGCCAAAAGGGAGAACAGCCTGAACCTTACCCTGAGGGGAAGTTACGGACTGTCCAACTCATCGGAGGTATTTGGCGGGGTTTATAAACAGCCGGAGCAGCAACAGTATCTCAAGCTCTCCATGAGCATCCCGATCCTTGACTGGGGAAGATCCGCATCGCAGGTCAGACTGGCGGAGTCGCAGCGTGACCTGGTAATCTTTGATGTGCAAAAAGACCGGGAGGATTTTGAACGCGAAGTGATCGTGCAGGTAGAGAAGTTCAACCTGCTGAAGGATCAGTTGCGTACAGCTAAAGAGGCTGATAAGGTGGCTGAAAACGGGTATAAGATTGCCCTCAAAAAGTTTCAGAACGGGGAGATCAGCATCACCGATCTGAATATTTCTCTCAATGAACGCGAGTCGGCAAAGCGCGATTACATTCGTTCCATAGAAGACTACTGGGAGTCGTTCTTTATGATACGGATCATGACGCTCTACGATTTCGAGTACGAGCAGAAGATTCTCTATGACAATCCGATGCTTGAGGAAGGTAGGCGCTGATCTCTACTGATTAGCGAATATACTGGTTGATAATCGATTCATACAACTCCTGTTTCCCGCTGATCATTTCCGGCTCATCCAGTTCCCCGGCCAGGTTGCGCAGATCCTCCAGGGTCAGCTCCCCCTTCTCGAAGCGGGCTCCCTCTCCCCGGTCAAAGCTGGCATAGCGTTTTTTCCTGAGCGAACGGTAGGGTGAGTTTTCCAGCAGGTTGTGGGTAATTTCAAAGGCGCGGGCGAAGGCATCCATTCCGGCAATGTGTGCGATGAACATATCGTCCAGGTCGGTGGAGTTCCTTCGCAGTTTGGCATCGAAATTAACGCCTCCTGAAGAGAAGCCTCCTGCTTCCTGGATCACCAGGAATGCCTCCACCAGTTCGTATAGATCGATGGGGAACTGGTCAGTATCCCATCCATTCTGGTAATCTCCCCGGTTGGCATCAATGCTGCAGAAAAGATCGTTGTCGACTGCAACCTGGAGTTCATGCTGGAAAGTGTGACCGGCCAGGGTAGCGTGGTTCACCTCTATATTGAGCCGGAAGTCGCGGTCGAGTTCGTACTTCCGCAAAAAACCGATCACCGTGGAGGTGTCATAGTCATATTGGTGCTTGGTGGGCTCCATCGGTTTGGGTTCGATGAGGAAGGGTCCTGTAAATCCGTTTTTACGGGCATAGTCCCTGGCCATGTGCAGGAATTGAGCCAGGTGCTCCTGTTCACGTTTCATATCGGTATTGAGCAGGGACATGTACCCTTCGCGGCCTCCCCAGAAGACGTAGTTCTCACCGCCAAGGGCTATGGTGGCATCCAGGGCGTTTTTCACCTGGGCCCCCGCGCACGCGAGGACATTGAAATCAGGATTGGTGGCAGCCCCGTTCATATAGCGGGGATGAGAGAATACATTGGCCGTACCCCAGAGCAGTTTCACACCCGAGGCTTCCTGTTTAGCTCTGGCGTAATCAACCATGGTATGCAGCCTTTTCTCATAATCGGCCACGGTAGGGCCTTCATCCACCAGGTCTATATCGTGAAAACAGTAGTAGGGGGTTCCCAGCTTGGTAAAGAATTCGAATGCTGCATCCATCTTCTCCTTGGCGCGGACCATGGGATCGTTATGGACGTCCCAGGGGAACTTTTTGGTGCCCGGACCAAACGGATCACCGCCCGTTCCGCAGAAAGTATGCCAGTAAGCCACTGCAAAGCGCAGGTGCTCTTTCAGGGTTTTGCCGGCGATGATCTTATTTTCGTCATAATACTTGAAGGCGAGGGGATTGTCCGACTCTTTGCCCTCATACCTGATCTTCCCGATACCCGGAAAGAATTCTTTGTCTCCTTTGACTGGTTCCATATTGCAGTTTGTTGGTTCTAATGAATTTGCATGCACGTAGTTAAAATATGTTTCCACTTATCGTAAGCGATTCTTACTTCAGACTGAAGCTTCATATCGGGTTCGATTACCATTAACTTCCGGAGGTTTTCAAAGGCATCCTCAAAGGCATTGTAGATGCCCGCACCGATGCCCGCACCTTTCGCGGCACCCATCGATCCGTCGGTATCATAGAGTTCAATGGTTGCGCCGGAAATGGAGGCAAGCGTATCACGAAATACCGGGCTGAGAAACATATTGGAATTCCCGGCACGGATCACGGAAGGTTCAATACCGATTTGCTTCATGATCATCATCCCGTAATGGAAGGCATAGACAATACCCTCCTGGGCAGCCCTTGCAAGGTGTGCTTCGCTGTGAAGATTAAAATCGATGTGGTGGATGGATGCTCCGATATCCTGGTTTGAAAGCATACGCTCGGCTCCGTTTCCAAAAGGTAGCATCATGATTCCCTCGGATCCCGGAGCAATATTCTGTATCATGTCGTTCAGAGCCGCGTAATTTACCTCCCTGGAAGTGATATTATTTTTTAACCACGAATTTTGAATACCTGTTCCATTGATGCACAGCAATACTCCAAGGCGGTTGATTTCCGGACTGTGATTGACGTGGGCAAACGTGTTAACCCGGCTCGCGGGGTCGTATTTTACTTCATCGCTCACTCCGTAAACCACACCGGAGGTTCCGGCTGTAGCTGCAATCTCGCCCGGATTGAGGACGTTGAGAGAAAAGGCATTATTGGGCTGGTCACCGGCCCTGTAGGAGACGGGTGTCCCCTTGAGAAGACCGAGTTCTTCAGCGGCGCCTGCCGTGAGGCGGCCCTGCTCGGCGAAGGTGGGTACGATACCGGGAAGCATGGAACGATCGATCCCGTAGTGGTCGAGCAGGAACGATGCCGGTTCGTTTGCCTGAAAATCCCAGAAGATACCTTCAGACAGGCCGGATATGGTGGTGTTGATCTCGCCGGTCATCCGCATGCTGATATAGTCGCCCGGCAGCATGATTTTATCGATCTTTTCGAAGATTGCCGGTTCATTTTCCTTTACCCACCTGAGTTTGGATGCGGTGAAGTTGCCCGGGGAGTTGAGCAGACTGGAAAGGCAGCGCTCCCCTCCCAGTTGCGCGAAGGCTTTATCTCCTGTCTCCACGGCACGGCTGTCGCACCAGATAATGGAGGGACGCAGCACCTCCTGTTGCCGGTCCACCATCACCAGTCCGTGCATCTGGTAAGAGATCCCGATGGCCTTGATCTCGGCCGGATCGATTTCGGCTGTGAGAATCGCCTCATCGGTGGATAGTTTCAAATTCGACCACCATTGGCCGGGATCCTGCTCCGCCCACCCTTTTTGCGGTGCGGAGATTTTCATTTCCCGGCGGGGATTGTAAGCCGAGGCAAGGCACATTCCGGTTTCGGCCTGTATGATGCTGGCTTTCACCGATGAGCTTCCGATATCATATCCGATAAGGTACATAGCTAAAAATTGTATTCAAAGATTTCTAACCGGTTTTGTTCATACAGATCCCTGTCAAAGATATAGAAACGGGCAGGTTTATGAGGTACCCCTGCCTGCCTTTCATTCAGGGGGAGAATATAAGGGGCTTTCAGTAATTTTTTCCTGAAATTCCGGTTATCCAGGGGATGATCCAGGATCACTTCATAGAGGGTCTGGATCTGGCGGATGGTGAATTTCCATGGGAGCAGCTCAAAGCAGATTGGAGCAAAGTGCACCTCTTTCTGGAGCGCTTTCTGTCCTGCCTGGATAATCTCCCGGTGATCAAATGCCAGGGTGGGCAGGGCGTGAACCGGGTGCCATGAAGCTCCTGCACGCAGCGCATTCTCTCTTTTACTTTCATCGATTCGAACCATGGAAAAGAATGCGGTAGTTACAATCCTGTTAACAGGTAATCCGGTGGTCTCCCTGAGCCATTGAAGATCATGCGGTGCCCTGATCCGGTCGGGTCTGCCAAAAACCGCAAATTGATGCAGAAAGAGATCCTCCAGTCCGGTAAGATGAGTCAGAATCCGTTCAGCTGCTCCCTGTAAGTCCTCCGTATCATAGATGAAGTCACCCGGCAGTTTGTAATCCTTCCCCCGGGTTGTGTTTCTCTCGATAAGCAACACCTTCAGGTATTCCCCGGTGAAACCAAACACGACACAATCTACCGAGAGATGTGGATTAAGTGCATGTTCATGCTCATGCATGAGCTAAATGTACACATTTCATATGGAAACGCCAAACTTAGCGTAAAATATACGTTAAGGTTGACTGGCGGAGAACCGGAGGATAAAGGTTGTGCCTTTGCCGGGCTGGCTTTCCACAGTGATCGAGCCGTTGTTCTTGGTTACAAATTCTTCACAGACGATCAGGCCCAGGCCGGTGCCGGTCTCACCTGCTGTGCCGGCTGTGCTGGTTACTTTATCCAGTTGAAAAAGTCTGGATTGTTTGTCCCGGGGAATCCCTATTCCCGTATCGGTAACTTTTATGATGGTGTCGTTACCTGATGCTTTTCCCGCCAGGGTGATCGTTCCGCCTTCGTTGGTGAACTTAATGGCATTGCTTGTAAGGTTACGAAGGATGGTATGAAGCATGTTTTTATCGGCATAGACCCGGAGTTCCTCAGGGATATCATCGACCAGTTGGATGTTCTTGTTACCTGCGTGCAGTTTTTGAAGGTTAATGACCTCCCCGGCCACCTCCTTCACTTTAAAGGTCCCCGGATTTATCCTGATGCGGTCGGTTTGTGACCGTGCCCACTCCAGGAGGTTTTGCAGCAGCTGGTAGGCGGAAGCAGAGGATATATTGATCATGTCAATAAATTCGCTCAGTTTCTCTTTGTTGAATTCATCGATATTGGTTTTCATCAACTCGGTGAATCCCATAATGGAGTGGAACGGGTTTTTAAGATCGTGTGCAATTATACTGAACAGGCGATCCTTGGTAGCATTCAGGGTGCTGAGTTCATCCCGCTGAGTCTCGATCTCTTTTTTCTGCTCCTTGATCTGTTCTTCTGCTTTCTTCAGATCGGTTATATCGGAATCGATCAGGATCAGGTAATCGATTTCATCGTCCTGGTTCATGATTGGTGTAATGTTGGTCTGGTACCATCTCTCTGCACCGTCTTTGTCCTTCGACCAGGAGTTATAGGTGTAGGGTTTACGAGTGATGTTGACCTGGTTCAGGATGGCGGAGATATTGATATTGGAGGAGTTATCTCTCAGGTTCTCCCCGTAGAGTGTAACATACTCTTTAAGGTTGTACCCGTACAAATCTTCAAATCCTTTATTGACCCAGAGGAAATTGGCATTACCATCCATGATCACCACCACGTTTTCTGTGTGGCTTGCCACCAGTGAGAGGCGCTCCAGTTGTTTGTTGGCTTCCATGAGACTCTCCGACTGGGCATTCAGTTCTTCGGCCATCTGCTGGATCTCCTCCTGACGCTCCTCCAGCAACACGTTGCTCTCCTGGAGGTTTTCGCTTTTTATCTTCAGCTCTTTCTCAATCTCCTTCTGCGGGGTAATATCCCTCCCGATTCCAACGATACCAATCACTTTGCCGTCCTTATCTTTGACCGGGATCTTGGTGGTGGAGATGGTGATCTCGTTTTTCTCCATGTCCAGTCCGGGCTCCTCTTTCCCGATCATGGGTTTGCCTTCCCGCATGATCCGCTGCTCATCGTCGTAATACGCTTTAGCAAGCCCGGGTCGGTAAAACTCAAAATCGGTCTTATCGATAAGCCGGGCCGTGTCATTGGCACCCATAATTTCGGCTACATGCCTGTTGGCGATGATAAACCGGCTTTCCCGGTCTTTGAAATAGATGCGGTCGGGCATGCTGTTTATCAGGAGTGAGAGAAGTTCACGCTCCTTGATAGAAGCCGACAGGCGGGATTGCGACAGCCTTTTCCGCAGGATGGAAAAGCGGATGATCATGAGTGCCAGTCCGGCCACCAGCAAAACGGTCACTGCCAGTACGACAGCAAACAAAATTGGATCAGGATTCTGAAAAATTGATTTTGTTTGCCATGCAAACATAATAGATCGCTTTTATCAGATGGATTTTCGTCTATGTGTCCTGCCGGAACAGGCTTTTTATCCCGCACGAATATAACTATTTTTTAGTAAGTTATTCCACCCGCTGAATTGAAAAATCCCGGAATTTACGTGCACATTAACCTTTTGGACCGGTCTATTTCATTAATACTCCGGGCAGCCAGAGGCTTAGTTGCGGAATGTAGGTGACCAGCAGCAGTACAACAATCATCATGATAAACATCGGCAGGAGGGGCCTGATCACCTTTTCGATCTTGATGTTGGCCACCGAACAGCCGATGAATAATACAGACCCTACGGGTGGTGTACAAATACCCACGCAGAGGTTCAGCACC
>CAYZMH010000037.1:0-30995 GCA_964479445.1 uncultured Bacteroidaceae bacterium
CTCCCGGCACGCACCACCACATCCTGTATGACCCCACCGAAGAAAAGGGCTCGGGTGCCGGGTGCCACCTGTATATTCAAAAGGGCGATCAGAAGGCCCGTGAATACCGAGCCCATCAGGAAAAAGCGGCGCAGCGAAAAATTTCTGTCATTTCTGAAAAGAACCCTGTAGAAAAGGTAGAACAGGGTGATCGCAATATTGAACTCGATTATGATTTCGGTGAAATGATTCATGATGATCCTTTTTTCTGTTTCAATTCTTCCAATATGCGGATCAGTTCATCGGCCTCATCCATGTTGAGGCTTTTGGTCGCTGAAAAATGGGAGAGGACCTGCTTCATGGAGTTGTTGAAGTATCCTTTCATGAGCGCTGAAAAACGCGCTTCGCGGTACGACTCCTTGCTGATCAACGGGAAATAGCGGTGCGATTTTCCAAAGGATTCGTGTCCGATAAACCCCTTCTTTTCCAGAATGCGAACAATGGTCGATACCGTGTTGTAGGCGGGTTTTGGATCCGGGAAATGAGGCAGTAACTCCTTAATAAAAGCGTTGCCCTCTTTCCAGAGGATCTGCATGACCTGCTCTTCAGCCTGGGTTAACTCTTTCATGATATGACTTTCCGGTTTATGAGACAAATATAAAACTAAATAATTAGTTAAACAACTAAAACATTAGTTTATTTAAAAACGGACAGTAAAAACAGGTATTGTGCAGACACCGGAAAAAGGATTATTTTTTTTCCAGGATATAGAAGGTGTAATCAAATGGATTCTTACGGTCGGCTTTCCTGGGGGTTTCTGAAAGGATCTTGTAATCATCGAAGTCAATGCGCGGATAGCTTGTATCCCCCTCTGCTATGGTGTCAATAACTGTAATATAGATCCGGTCGGCCAGTTCGAGGGTGTATTTATAAATCTCACCACCCCCCACAATAAAAACTTCCCTGGGATGAAAGGTCTCCGCCAGGGCCAGTGCTTTGTCAACGGAGGATACGACCATGGCGTCATCCAGCTGGTAATCGGGGTTACGCGAGATCACAATGTTTTGCCGCAGGGGAAGCGCTTTCCCGTTCGCCTCATAATTCTTTCGTCCCATGATCACAATGTGTCCTTCGGTGACCCTGTGAAAATAGGCAGCGTCATCCGGCATTTGCCAGGGGAGTTGATTGTTCTGCCCGATGACAAAATTCTTTGATACGGCGACAATATGAGAAACGTTCATTCTTTTTACCCACAAGGTACTACTTTTTATCTGGAATTTGAAACCGTAAGTTGCAAAAAACCATTAGGTTGTAGAGTGGGTTTATTTAGATTTAATATTAATTCCGGGACCATGTTGAAAAAGATAGCCTCACTGTTAAATAGATAACAACAAAACACTAATTTTAACCCCAATCATTGTGAAACAAATAACAACTTGTCTGTTGCACATTATATGAACCTCTAATTCACAACCATTTAATGAAAACTGCTATGATCACAGAGAAAGAATTTGTCAAGGAACTTGCAAACAAGCATGGCAGAACGCGGGAGAGTCTGATGCCCATATTACAGGACATTGTATCGGAGAAGAGATCACTCTCGGAAGATATGATGGTCGATGTAGCCAGGGAGCTGGACATTTCGGCTGCTGATGTTTTCGGAACGGCCACGTTCTATTCCTTTCTTGACACCAAGCCCAGGGGTAAGTATGTCATCCGTATTTGTAAAACGATCTCCTGCAGCATGAAGGGAAAGATCGAGATCCTCCATACACTGGAAGACATTTTAAAGATTAAGGTGGGAGAAACCACGGCCGACCGGAAATTCAGTTTACTGGAGACCAATTGTATCGGATGGTGCCACAAGGCGCCTGCGATGTTGATTAATGACACCCCCTATACTGAATTAACTACGGAGAAGGTAACCGAGATCATCCAGGAGTATATTAAGAAATAGAACAATTTAATTGGTAATAACTTAAAAAACATATACCTGTGAAAAGAGTAGATCTAATTTTTGAAAAGGTAGAGTGCAGGGAGATTCTCAGCAAAGCCCTCGAGATGAAACCCGAAGAGATTGTACAGGCTGTACTCGACTCCGGCTTGAAAGGCCGGGGAGGAGCGGGATTTCCCACCGGACTGAAATGGAAATTCACGGCTGCCGAGAAAGAACCTGTAAAATATATCATCTGTAATGCCGATGAAGGGGAACCCGGAACGTTCAAAGACCGTCAGATCCTGGATGAAGTGCCCGAGAAGGTGTTCTGTGGTATGGCCCTGGCATCTAAGGCTATTGGATCAAAAGAGGGGTATATCTACCTGCGGGGTGAATATAACTTCCTGGTCCCTATGTTACAGGAGAAGCTGGAAAATTTCCATGCCCTTATGAAAGAGCTGGGACATGAATTCTTTATTCACCTCAGGCTGGGAAGCGGCGCTTATATCTGTGGTGAGGAGAGTGCACTTTTTGAATCTATTGAAGGCAAAAGGGGCGAACCCCGGAATAAGCCACCCTATCCTACCAGCAAGGGGTTATTTGATAAACCTACCTCGATCAACAATGTGGAGACACTGGTATATACGGTAATGATCCTCAGGTATGGTGCCAACCGGTTTGTCGAGATGGGCACCAAAGACTCCCGCGGATCAAAAGTTTTTTCGGTTTCAGGAGATACGCCCCGTGCAGGCATTTATGAATTGGAGCTTGGTATGTCCGTTGCGGAATTTGTCGAAGGGTTTGGTGATGGGGATACCAAAGCAGTGCAGGTAGGAGGTGCTGCCGGGTTTTGTGTTCCCCGCAAACGGTTTGATGATACCATCATTGGGTTTGAAGGTGTACCAACAGGTGGATCCATGAAGCTTTTTAACAGCTCCCGTTCCATGTATAATGTGATCCATAATTACCTCGATTTCTTTGAAGAGGAGTCATGCGGACAGTGTACTCCCTGCAGGGTCGGCTGTCAACAACTTCTGGAAGGGATTGAAGCGGTGAAGCGGGGAGAAAAAACCTCTAAATACCTGGATGAACTGGTAAAACTTGCAGCAACCATGAAGATTGCTTCCAAATGTGGTTTGGGCCAATCTGTGGGAAATGCATTCAGTTCCATTGTAGAGAATTTTAAAGAAGAGATTATATACTAAAAGTTGAACATCGAAAAACCATCTGTTATGGTAAATCTGACAATAAATGGCCTTTCTGTTGAGGTTCCAGAAGGAACCACTATTCTAGAGGCGTCGAAAAAACTGAACTTCAAGATCCCTACGCTGTGCCACCACGATGACCTGTGTGTGGCCGGGAATTGCAGAGTGTGTGTGGTGGAACAATTGGGTGCCAAGGCGCTTGTTGCAGCCTGTGCAACACCCGTGACAGAAGATATGCAGATTCTTACAAACTCACTTAAGGTGCGTACAGCCAGGAAACATGTAATCGAACTTCTGCTATCAGAGCACAATGCCGATTGTACTAAATGCTATAAAAACGGGAAATGCGAATTGCAGAGCCTGGCCAATGAATTCAGCGTGGGGGATTACCTCTTCCTGGACCTGATCCACCACAAGGAATATACCATTGATAATTACTCCCCGTCGATTCAGAAAGATGACAGCAAGTGTATTCGCTGCCAGCGATGCGTGCGTACCTGCGAGCATTTGCAGGGAGTAAACGCACTGGCCGTGGCTTACAAAGGTTCGGAACAAAAGATCAGTACCTTCAGCGATCTTTCCATGTCGGAAGTGATCTGTACCAATTGCGGTCAATGTATTAACCGCTGTCCTACCGGGGCCCTGGTGGAGAGAAACTACCTGGATGAGGTCTGGGATGCCATCCTGGATCCGCAAAAACACGTGGTGGTTCAAACGGCTCCAGCTGTGAGGGTCGGATTGGGCGAGGACCTGGACCTGGATCCGGGTCAGCGTGTTACCGGAAAAATGGTGGCGGCCCTGAAGAGACTCGGTTTTGACTCGGTACTGGATACCGATTTCACCGCCGACCTTACCATAATGGAAGAGGGAACCGAATTGCTCACCCGCCTTAAAAAGGCCCTGGTTGAAAAGGATAAAGAGGTCGCATTACCAATGACCACTTCGTGTTCTCCCGGATGGGTGAAGTTCATCGAACATACCTTCCCCGAATACCTGCCCAACGTATCTACGTGTAAATCCCCACAGCAAATGTTCGGGGCATTGGCGAAAACCTATTATGCCCAGAAACGGAACCTGGATCCGAAAGAGGTGGTGAGTGTCTCTGTTATGCCCTGCACAGCGAAAAAATATGAAGCTGACCGGCCTGAAATGCGTTCCAGCGGGTACAAGGATGTGGATTACGTGCTGACCACCCGTGAGCTGGCCAAGATGATTCGCCAGGCCGGGGTCACCTTCTCCCAGCTGGAGGAAGAAAAGTACGACAGCATCATGGGCGTTTCATCCGGAGCCGCGGTAATATTCGGAGCTACCGGTGGAGTGATGGAGGCAGCATTGCGAACGGCCTATGAGATCGTGACCGGCCGCCCCGTGCCATTTGATAACCTGAACATTAAGCCGGTAAGAGGATTTGACGGAGTGCGTAAGGCTTCTGTAAAAATCGAAGGGTGTAAAGAGGAGTGGAATTTCCTGGAGGGCGTTGAGCTGAATTGCATAGTAGCACACGGACTTTCCAATGCACGAACCGTTATGCAGGGAGTGAAGGATGGGGAGCTGAATGTGCACTTCATTGAGATCATGGCCTGTCCGGGTGGATGCCTCGGAGGAGGCGGACAACCCATTCCCACGAACCAGGAGATCCGCGAAAAGAGGGCATCGGCTATCTATGAGGAAGACGAAAACCTGCCCATCCGGAAATCACATGAAAATCCGGAGATCGTGCAGATCTACGAAGAATTCCTTGATGCGCCACTGGGCCATAAGTCCCACGAATTACTGCACACCCACTATACGGAACGTGTGCGCTACTAATCCCTGAACTACTGCTATGAAGAGAGGTTGCCCATCACAGGTAGCCTCTTTTTTTATGCCTGCTCCCCTGGCTTCTCTATTCCAAACATCTCCATGGCCTCCGGTTGCATGAGTACCCATATGGAGTAAATCCCCTTGGCCGTGCCAATAGGTACATTCAGACAGTTAATGGCCGAGACGATGATCATCAGTACGCGTGACCAGGGTTGGTAACTGAACAGCGCAGCTCCGGCAAAAACATCCAGGGCTCCGAAGAAAAGCAGTACCACGGGAACAATCGTTCCTATATAAGTAAGTACCGTGCGAGCTACTTCATCGTATTCAGCAGCAAAATAGCCTGCAAAATTGAGAGCAATGAATGTGAGCAGAGCTCCAAGCAGGGTAAGAAACCCAAACCCGATATGCAATCCGGCTACCAGGGTAACATGACTTTTCATAGTCGTTTTTTTCATGACGTGATCAATTTAGTTATACAGTGTAATAAATTCATACCGGTTCCCGCTCCAGTCCAGGAACCGGATAAAATCGTTCATTTGAATTACGAATGTCCAGGTGTTATCATTGGGGTGAAAGCTGATCCTCTCTGCTTTCTGCAGTTGTTTATCCAGAAACAGGTGTACATGGTTATCACGATCATTGATAATGGAAAACGGGGAAACAGAACCGGCGGGTACTCCCAGGTATTTATCCATTCGCCTGGGAGAGGCAAATGATATTTTTCCCTGGCTCAGCCGTTTTTCCAGGTCGTGAATGTCAAGGGGATACCGGTAATCCAGGATGACCAGGTAGTGCCGGTTCCCTTTATGATTCCGGAAAAACAGGTTTTTACAATGGGTGGCATCGATCTCTTCCCATACCTTCTTAGCCTCCTCTATGGTGGGAAGCGGAGGGTGCTCATAGGCTTCAAAAGGTATCTCCAGGTCATGGAGAATGGATTCTACAACTCTCTTTTGCATCATAATCAATTCCTGTTTTTATGATTCCAGCAGGTTTGATAGCTGAACCCGGTTTTTAACTCCCGTCTTCAGGTAAATCCGGTGGGCATGGTCTTTTACTGTTTGTAACGAGATAAACAGGGAATCGCTGATCTGTTGATTGGTCATTCCTTTGCAAATCAATGTAATGATCTCCTGTTCCCTGGCGGTTATTCCATACCGGTCTGATAGGCGCTCAAGCTTTGCCGAAAAACCGGGTTCCTCTACATGAGCCACATAATTTTTCTCTAAGTACAGATAGAGAAATAACACGGGGAGAAGGTGAAACCCGGAAAAGGTCAGGATTAAGAGATCGGAAAGGAAAAGATGTTTTTCAGTGTGGAAAAGCAACCCCAGGTTCAGGGCAGTGATCAGCAGGTACCAACCCGCAAACCACCTGTAGGCGTTACGCTGGTTTACATCGTTGACCCGGTTGCTCCGCAGGAAAACCATTCCGCATGCATAGCTATAAATTCCTGCCGAAAAGATCGTATAGAGAATGAGCACCATTTTGCGGGTAAAACGGAAAGGAATCTGCTCCTCCTCAAATGGATTCGTGTTGGAGAATAAATAGAGTCCGAATACCAGCAGGAATATCAGGAAATAAGTGATCGTAAAACCCGTGGGAAGATTCTTCCTGAAAAATTCAGCGGTAAGTCGTAAAAACATATACCAGGAGAGGATCAGGAAAGGTGTTCCCAGCACCAGCAGGAAGGTGGAGGCGGTCTGAAGGGTGTCCCGGGTAATCTCGTGGCGGCTGAGTAATATCTTCATGATACCCGATCCGGCAATGCTATAGACCGTAAATATAAAGGTAAATACGAGGTAATAGAAATAGCTGGCAAGGTATGGTGTCTGATACTGGCGCATCATGCGGTTGGAGATAAAAATAGCGACAGCCCCGCCAATGAGACCTGTAGTTAACAATATGGTATGGATCGTCGTGTGCATCCGGGAAAAATTGCGCAATTGATATTGCAAAATACAACAATTGATCCATTCTCTGTAAACCTTACTTTAAAATCCTACTAAAGTACAGGGGGTCGGACAATGCAACTTAAGTAGGAATTTGAAGGCTCCTACTAAAGTCGCTATAATTCTTCCGGTAGCACCCCTATTTTTACATTAAATATTCAAAAAAACAGACAAATGAAATTAATAAACGACAACAGAAAAAAGTTGCCCCCAAAAGCAGCTGATGCCTTTGGAGGGGGATGGGATATTATGTGGAAAGTGTTCCCGGAACTCTTAGTGGTATCCCTGGTGTTCGGACTGATCTCCGGTCCGGTTGCTTTCAACTGGGAAGCCGATCATTTCAGCTGGTTTCTTTTTCCGGTCGTTCTCATGGGAATGGCCTACGGGATTTTTATTGTAGGCCCGATAGGGTACAGCGTGGATTGGGTACACCTGAAAGCGGTCAGGAGAGAGCAACTGGAGATCAGGGATATGTTTGCAGTGTTCCAGCGAAATTATTGGAATGCCCTGATTGGCAGAGTACTGGTTTCGATCATTATAGGGCTGGGTTTCTTGATACTGATTGTTCCCGGTATCATCTTTGCCTGTCGCCTGGCTTTTGTACCTTACCTGATCATCGATCGTAAAATGGATGTAATGGAGGCACTCGGAAAAAGCTGGGAAATGACCAAAGGATACGGATGGCAGATCTTTTTCATGGGAATTATAGCTTTCTTCGTGGTTATTCTGGGATTGATGGCACTTTTTGTCGGGGTGATCATATCCATAATCTGGATCAGGAACGCATTTGCCCTGATGTACCTCTCGGTTGTTGACCGGGATGACCCTTTCAATGAAGGACCGGATGTCATCGAGGAACATCCCTAAAAAGATGAAGCCGGTGGAAAGAACCGGGATAAAATAACAGGATAGTAAGAGGGCCGCCGGGAACAGGGGCGGCCCTTTTTAATTCCTTCTTTTATTGAAGTTTTGCTGCTACACTTTTTCCCCATGTGTTAATATCTTCCCATATCCTGAAATCTCCAACCGGGGCATCTACTTTTTTAATGATCCATTTTTCAAATCCACCTATTCGATCAGGGAAAAGGGCTCCATGGAATGTTTTTACTTCATTGGGTCTTACCTTCTCGATCAAAGGATTCAATTTGGAGGGTATCTTTCTGCCTTCCAGCATGGTGTCTGGATCTCCTTCACCGGTCGGACCACTCAGGAAAATCCACGTATCCCTGTCTTTAAGGACCTGGTTATGGGATTTCAGGAATTTCACAGCTTTTCTTCGCCATTGTCCCATATAAAGGGCTACACCAAGTATAACTGCGTCAAAATCCCCGGGACTGGTGGCCGATTCAACCGGCTGCAGGGTAATATCGAATTGGCCGGGCGGAAATTGTTCCGAAATACGCTCTGAAATCTCACGGGTGCCCCCGTGTTTGGAAGCATAGGTAATCAGGATCTTTTTTTTCATGACTCTCATTATTGGGGTTCTGCATCCTTGCAAAGATTCAACCTCTGGATGAATGAAAAGTTAAGGAGATATTAATTTTTAAGGACGAAGTTCATAGGTGGTGGAATGGGTATCCTCTGACTCTGAAAAATCAAACAGATCCTCTTTCCCGATCTGGAAACTGAGGGATATGTACCAGATGTTGGACTGATCAAATGCTGAATAATCCACCTCGTACCCAAAATCATTTCCCGTAAACGATTTATTGAGAAAATCATCCAGGTAATATTTGAATTTCAATTGAATGCCGCCCGGGAACTGGACGCCCCCGAACAGGGAGGGCTGGAGGGGATTGACCCGGTGACTGGCCCATTCGGTAAACTTATACTTGGTGTCATCCATGAAAAGTTTCTGCTTGTAGTGAAACATCCACTCATATTCTCCCCCGGCAAAGAAGAAAAAATCATTCTTGAACGACCCTATTTTAAGGGCCAGCGGTATACCCAGCGAATAACTTCTGCGCTTGATCTTTACCGTTTTATTGTAATCGGAATGGCCCTGATCAATCTCCGGGAAGCCGGAGTTCTGAATGAGGTCCTCGGTGATGAATCCCACATTTCGGATGCTCCAGCCAAAGAACATACCCATATTGTCAAAAAAATCGTAGTGCCAGTTCTGCTGGGTGTGGAAAAACATGGTAAAACGCAGGTTGTTATCAATATAATCCCCGTCGAATTGTACATTGGAGGAGGAAAATATAAGTTCACCACCCGTGGTGGGATAGAAATTTTGGGATTGCGCCGGGGCTGACAGGAAGAGAATAACTACCAGGAGGGCAAATGAGCTGACTGATTTCATAAGGTGATTTATATAACTAATTTAACATCCCAGGTTTCAAAAGGTTGATATTACGCAGGATTTCTTATCCATACAAATTTTCTTTCAATAAATTATCATACCCACTCATGATCGTTCGTAACAGAGGGTGTTTTGGGTTGTAAGGTATATGATCCAGTTTGCGAATGGGAAGAACCCTGGGAGAGGTTCCCGAAAGGAATGCGGCTTTCATGCCGGATGCCCTGTTCAACGGAACGGCCTTCTCCTCTATTTCCACAGAAAGAGTAGTGCAGATCTGAATGATATATTTCCGGGTGATTCCCGGCAATACCATCGACAACGGTGCGGTGCAGATCTTATCGGATGGGTCTATGAAAAAGAGGTTTGACCGGCTGCCTTCGGTGAGGTATCCCTGGTCGTTTACCAGGATAGCTTCATAGATGTGATGCGCTTTTTTAAACGACTGGATATCCTTCCTGAATACTTCATTCCACTTCTTGACCTGGGGGTCAGGTCTTTCATAGGGATACGATCTGACCGCCACACCATTGTAATAACCGGATCTGCCGGGGTAGCGGTGAGGAGTGAAAAAGCACCAGCTGGAGTAAACACCCTCCTCGTACCGGATAACCAATTTTACATTCCCCTCTTTCTTATCAGATAATTTGAGCAGTGTAAGAAGATCACTCCTTAAGCGGTCAATATCAGGAGGTTTAAGGCCATCGGATGTGACTGAAAAAATCATGCGACCAAGGTGATCTTCGAGAAAAAGATACCGGGAATCGATTACCCTGATCACCTCATAATAGAGCGTTCTCGAAGGATCCGGTTGGTATGATTCGCCCCTAACAGGACTTCCGTTATGCAGGATCAACGTTTCCTCTTTTCGCTTCATAAGTTTTATTCGACCCTGATCGATGCTGCAGGATTCATGCGGGAAGCTTTAACAGATTGCCAGCTTACGTTCAGTATCGCTATGATTAAAGATACCGACAAAGATACGGCAAAGGTCCAGAATGGGAAAGCGATTCTTTATTCAAAAGTATGTAACCAGTTATTCATCCAGACCTGGCAGTTGATAACTGAACAAAGCAGTGTGATTACACTGCCTGCCGGATATTCTCCGTGACCCTGTGACCGTCGAAAAGCTGGACAATGCGATTGGTCAGCAGCGCTTGTTCTTCGGAATGAGTCACCATAATGATCGTACTGCCGGCTTTGTTCAGACGGTTAAGGTATTTCATCACCTCTTCCCCGTTTTTAGAATCAAGGTTTCCCGTGGGTTCATCTGCAAGAATAAGCGATGGATTGCTAATCACGGCACGGGCAATGGCAACACGCTGCTGCTGTCCACCCGATAACTGACGCGGATAGTGGTTTGACCGGTGACCAATATCAAGCATTTCCATGATCTCCCGGGAACGGATAGTGCGTTCAGCCGGCCGGATTTTCATGTATACCAGCGGCAGTTCAATATTCTGTTGAACAGTGAGCTCATCAATCAGGTTGAAGCTCTGGAAAATGAATCCGATATTTCCCCTGCGGAGACGGGTTCGTTTCCGCTCGGAAAGATGCGTAACATCTTTCCCTTCAAACAAATAGGCTCCTCCTGTTGCATGATCCAGTAATCCCAGTATATTTAGCAGGGTCGATTTACCGCAACCAGAAGGTCCCATAATAGCGATCAATTCTCCACGGTCAACGGTCAGATTAACCCGGCTTAAAGCGGTCGTTTCAACCTCCTCGGTACGAAATGTTTTGGATAAATCATTGATGGTAATCATTTTTTTCCGACACTTAAATCAACTGGCATGCCAAACAGTTTAATATCCATGATAACAACACCTTATATAATAATGTACATCATTGAAAGTGTACTTTTTCGGTAGGTGATGTGCGATAACGGACACTTTTGGTGCCTCCTGTGGGTGCAACCTAATATTCATATTTTCAGACTTGGTATTATGGAAGGAAGGATTACCTTTGAGAATCGAATGTGGTGACCGAAAAGAGGATGTTTTTTTCCGTATTTTTTTCTACTTTTACTGTATCTGACAGTGAAAGTACAGTAAACCGGTAGTTGAGAGCTGCACAAACTCCTGCCACTATGAGCAAGCTGATTTTTTTCGTGGATGATGACAAAATGATCATTAATCTGTTAGAGTATACTTTCCAGAGTCGTCAGCAATATTCAGTTAAATCTTTTCTTTCTGGCGAGGCTTGTATTGAAGCACTGGATCAGGAACCGGACCTGATTGTTCTGGATCATAACCTGAGCGGACCGGAAGAAAATAACATGAATGGGTTACAAACCCTGGAAAAAATCAAAGCCATGAAGGCGGATATTCCTATCATTGTGCTGACAGGATATGGGAACGATGATCTCCTGAAACAATTCATGGAAAAGGGAGCAAGACGTTTTCTGACCAAGGATGATTATTTCATAGATTCACTCATCGAGTCGATTGACCAGGTGCTCAATTGAAATCTTCCCGGGAGTTTGTCCGTTAATGGAATCAGTCTGATCGTGTAAAGGTTAGCTGATTTTATTTTTTTATATGATATTATTGGTTAATTTTGCAAACCGAAAAATCAGCATGCAGTGAGAAAGATGGAGGAATATGTAGTTCGTCTTTCAGGACTGGAAGACGGAACGCACGAGTTTGAATTCACGCTGGATGATTCGTTCTTTGCAGCCTTTGATTACGATGAGATAAAGAGCGGAGCCGTGGAGGCCTTGGTAAGCCTGATCAAGAAGCCGGGTCTTCTGACACTGGATATTCACCTCAAAGGGATGGTGAGCCTGGTGTGCGACAGGTGCCTGGAGGAGTATCAACAAACAGTGGAGAAGCAGGAACAGCTTTACCTGAAGTATGGAGATCATGCCGAAGAGTTGGAAGACAATGTGGTAATGATTCCAGGGGAAACTCATGAGATCAGAGTAGCTCAATATCTGTTCGAATTTACCGTTCTTTCACTGCCCCTTAAAAAAGTACATCCCGATCGTGAAGACGGATCCAGCGGTTGCAATCAGAATATGTTGAACAAACTGAATGAACACACTATAAGAAAAGGGGAACAGGAGATCGATCCCCGTTGGAATGAACTAAAAAAGATTATTGAAAAAAATAACTAGGCATGGCACATCCGAAAAGAAAAACATCCAAACAGCGTCGCGATAAGAGAAGGACTCATTACAAGGCGGAAGCTCCCACTCTTTCGACCTGTCAGACGACTGGTACCGTACACCAGCGTCATCGCGCCTATTACGTGGATGGCAATCTTTATTATAAAGGGAAGCTCGTCATTGAGAGTGAATCTGACCTGGCCTGAGCTCCGGTTGGCATGAAGTAATCGTACTTCAATCCAGATATGCGGATCGGCATCGACATTATGGGCGGGGATTATGCACCTGAGTCAACGATTCGGGGCAGTATCCTTGCGAAACAGGAATCAGAGGGAGAACTCGAGATCGTGTTTGTCGGTGACCGGGAATCCATAGAGCGATTTGCGGATAAAGAAGAACTGGATATTTCCTCATTTCCCGTGGTACACACCGAATCTTCGGTGGTCATGGGAGAACATCCTTTCAAAGCTTATGTCAATAAGCCCCGGGCAAGCGTTTTCCTGGGTCAGCAGCTATTAAAATCAGGTGAACTGGACGGTTTCTGCAGTGCCGGTAATACCGGTGCAATGCTTGTCGGTGCCATGCACATTGTCACGGCGATACCCGGTGTAATCCGCCCGGCCATCTCCACCATAATTCCCAACCTGGGAGGACCTGATTCCCTGCTGCTTGACGTCGGACTTAATCCGGATGCCCGACCTGATGTGCTTTACCAGTACGGGGTAATCGGAAGTTTGTATGCCCGTCTTGTCAATGAAAAGGAAAACCCAACGGTTTCCCTGCTGAACCTTGGAAAGGAAGAAGATAAAGGGAATCTGATTGTTAAAAGTGCCTACCAGATCATGAGTGATTCCTCGGATTTTCACTTCATAGGAAATATGGAAGCAAACGACCTGTTTGTAAACCACATTTCCGATGTTATCGTATGCGATGGTTTTGTCGGAAATGTGGTTCTAAAAGAAGCTGAAGCTTTCTATAAATTAATTTCTTTGAAGGGGGTGGCCAATGGTTTCTTTGAAATGTTTAATTTTGAAAATTTTGGTGGAACCCCTGTCCTCGGGGTAAAAGCACCCCTGATGATTGGCCATGGTATCTCCAATGACCGGGCTATTCGCAGCATGATATTGAAAACGAGAGAGGTGATTGATTCAGGATTAATTACTAATATTAAAGAACTGTTGAACAAATGAGCAAGTTATCAGCCGGAATAACAGGTGTCCATGGGTGGGTTCCCGAATATCGCCTGACCAATGAAGAACTCAGCACCATGGTGGATACCACCGATGAATGGATCATGCAACGGATCGGAATTAAGGAGCGAAGGATATTAAAAGGAGAGAAGGCCACGTCGGATATGGGGGCGGAAGCTGTAAAAGGATTGCTGGAAAAAACAGGTACCCGGCCCGGGGAGGTGGAGGCTTTGATATGCGCAACCATCACAGCTGATATGCATTTTCCTTCCACGGCAAACATTATCAGTGAGAAAGCAGGATTGAAAAATGCCTGGAGCTTTGACCTTTCTGCCGCATGTTCCGGCTTCCTGTTTGGTCTGGAAACAGCAACGAGTCTCGTTGAATCGGGTAAATATTCAAAAGTTATCCTTGTAGGAGCCGATATGATGTCTGCCATTACCGACTATACCGACCGTACCACATGTCCCCTCTTTGGCGATGCAGCCGGTGCAGTGCTTGTCGAAGCGGTTGACGAGGAGTATGGCCTGAGGGATTCGATCCTGGAGGTGGATGGGTCGGGCTCCAAATACCTGCATATGAAAGCAGGAGGATCCCTTCACCCGGCCTCCCATGAGACGGTTGATGCACGCCACCATTACGTTTTCCAGGAAGGGCAGGCTGTATTCAAGGTGGCTGTTTCCAAAATGGCCGATGTGTCGGTGGAAGTGATGAAACGCAACCATATCAAACCCGATGAATTGACATGGCTCGTACCCCACCAGGCAAATATGCGGATTATCGAGGCGGTGGCAAGAAGGATGGGTATCAAGAGGGAACAGGTGATGATCAACATCGAGAAATATGGGAATACCACGGCAGCTACCATCCCGTTATGCCTGTGGGAATGGGAGCCCCTGCTTAAAAAAGGAGACAAGCTGATCCTGGCTGCTTTTGGAGGAGGTTTCACGTGGGGGTCTCTCTACCTGAAATGGGCCTATGACGGGAAAACGGAATAGGATAGATTCCTGCCGGAATAAAACAGCTTTTAAGCGGTGCTACTAAAATAATTTTTAACTTTGACCGTTGTTTAAGGATGAAAGCTTCTTATTTAAAATCAGAGCATTATGGCGAAAATATCGGAAACTGAAAACACCAATAAGATCAATATGATCGGTGTGGGTACAACGATCGAGGGGAATATCTCCTCCAGTGAGAACATCCGTTTTGACGGAATACTTATTGGTAACCTCTATACGAAGGGAAAGGTTTTTGTGGGTCAGTCGGGAAAAGTAAGCGGCGAGATTCATTGCAACAATTGCGAGGTGGAAGGAGTGGTGGAAGGAAAATTGCATATCGAGGAGCTGCTCTCCCTCAGGTCCATGTCACGCATCATGGGAGATATAAAAACAAATAAACTGGCCATCGAACCGGGTGCCAATTTTACAGGTAAATGCGATATGGGTGGAAAAAAAGGAACAGTCACCAAAGAATCAGAATCATCAGGATCCAAAGAGAAAGGATCAACCGGACAATAACGGAAGATCCCCTTTGAATACCTATGTAAAATACACCGGCCTTGGCTTCCAGATGCTGGTGATCATAGGTATTTTTGTTTGGGCCGGAACAAAGCTGGATGAAAGGGCAGCCAATGAGAAGCCGGTGTTTACCGCCATCCTTGCTGTTGTAGGAGTGATTGCCAGTCTGTATATCTCGCTGAAAGATATCGTGAAAGGAAAGAATGACTGAACACATGAAATATATATGGCAATTACTGGTGATTACAGCGGTCCTGGTCCTGGCAGGCATCCTGGTTACCACTCAGACTGCCATTGATTTAAGTCCCCGGACCTTCCTGGGATTGCTTTCATTTACATTCCTCGTCACATTAGGATTGATGATCTTTTTATGGCCTGTGGCTGACCGCAATGAGGAGAAGAAGAGTCTCTATGCTTTGATCGCCGTTGCTGTAAAATTCCTGCTCTACCTTATATTCATTTTAATCTGCTGGGCTGTGGGAAAAAATCTATCAAAATCATTTGTCATTGCTTTTTTTGCACTATATTTAATTTTTACTATTTTTTATGTGAGGGTGATGGTTAAAACATTAATTACAAACTGATTACGATCTGTTTTGAGTTTTAAGAACACACGAGAAAGAGTGACGCATATCCTGGTTATTTACCTGATTATGGTAGGGTTGAATCTGGGATCAATAGTCTGCGCAACCCCCACGGAAAACATGGCAGGGAAGGAGTTTCCCGGATCAGAGCAGCTCGGAGATGAACACCACGAATCCGGTCACGACTCCGGATCATTTGAAGCCACTGAATTCATCATCGATCACATCAAAGATTCTCACGAATGGCATCTCTGGACCAATAAACACGGACACCATGTAAGCGTGCCCCTTCCCGTGATTCTTTTTAGTAAACATTCGGGTTTTCACGTTTTTATGTCGGGCAAGATCAGTCATGGAGACAATTACAGGGGCTTTGAGATGGGGCATGGGGAGTATGAAGGAAAGATCATCGAAGTCAGTGAAGACGGAGAGCTGGTTGAAGCGGGTCTGCCCCTTGATTTTTCCTTTACCAAGAATGCATTTATGATGCTGGTGACCGTGATCCTGTTGCTGGTTATATTTTTGAGCCTGGCCCGCCGCTACAAAAAAGCGGGTATAAGGGAACCGAGAGGGATCGAAGGATTTGTCGAACCCCTGATCGTTTTCGTTGAAGAGGATATTGCCATTCCCAATATCGGTGAAGATAAATATCACCGGTTTATGCCTTATTTGCTGACGGTCTTTTTCTTCATTCTTTCACTGAACCTGCTCGGACTGGTGCCTTTTTTCCCGTTTGGAGCCAATGTAACCGGAAATATTGCCGTTACCATGGTCCTGGCGCTGTTCACCTTTTTTATTACCCAGTTCAGTGGAACCAGGAGCTACTGGCAGCACATTTTTAACACGCCCGGGGTGGCATGGTGGCTCAAGTTCCCCATTCCGCTTATGCCCATCGTGGAGCTGGTGGGATTGATCTCCAAGCCGTTTGCACTGATGGTTCGTTTGTTTGCCAATATCACGGCAGGCCATATCGTGGTACTGAGCCTGGTTTCCATTATTTTTATTTTTAAATCGGTCGCCATGGCCCCGGTATCCCTGGTATTTGTGCTCTTTATGTATCTGCTGGAGCTCCTGGTGGCCTTCCTGCAGGCATATATATTTACCCTGCTTTCAGCATTATTTATTGGATTGGCGATGCCTCAGCATCACCATGATTGATTGTTTATAACTAAATATGTAACATTATGACAGGTACTTTAGCAGCAATTGGGGCTAGCTTGGCAGTGATCGGAGCAGCCTTCGGAATTGGTTGGATCGGCAGTAAGGCAATGGAATCCATTGCCCGTCAGCCGGAAGCCGGCGGAAGAATCCAGACCGCGATGATCATCTCGGCGGCCCTGATTGAAGGTGTTGCGCTTTTTGGTGTGGTTGTCGCACTTCTCAGCGTGTAAAACAATCAGAGCCGGCCTGTAACGGTTGGTTGCAGGCTGGCTTTTTTTAAAAAATAGCACTATGGATCTTGTAACACCCGGAATAGGATTGATCTTTTGGTCAACACTCTTTTTCCTCATTCTCCTGCTGATCCTCGGGAAATTTGCATGGCCGGCCATTCGTTCCGCTGTTCATCAGCGGAATGAAAGCATCCGGAATTCCCTGAAAGCGGCCGAAAAGGCGAGGGAGGAGATGAAAAAGCTTGAAGCCAGCAATGAAAAGATCCTGGAAAAGGCAAGAAATGATCGGGACGAGATTATGAAAGAGGCCCGTACCATGAAGGAACAGATTCTTGCCGATGCCAGGGAGAATGCTGAAGAGGAGTCGGAACGACTGATAAACAAAGCCAGGGAGAGCATTGATGCGGAAAAACAGATGGCCCTTAAAGAGATCAAAGAACAGATTGCACAGTTTTCTGTGGAGATCGCCGAAAATGTGCTCAGAGAAAAACTGAGTGACGATGACGAACAACAGGAGCTGGTGAACAGGATGGTCGATGACCTGGACCTGAATTGATCGCATTATGAACGACAGCACTATATCGGTAAGGTACGCCCGGGCATTGTTTGCCTCAGCAAGAGGAAAAGAGCTGGTGGCAGAGGTCAGGAAAGACATGCAGCTGCTTCTGGAAATGCTCCGTGAAAAGCCTTTCAGGACAATGCTGGAGTCTCCGGTATTGCCGGAATCCAAAAAGACAGACCTGGTTACCGATCTGCTGGGTGGACACCTCAGGGAGAGTAGCCTTCAGCTCCTCAAACTAACGATTAAGAATAACCGGGAGGTCCTGCTGGCAGATATTGCCAGGCACTATGAGAAGATCTTTAAACAAGAGCATGGTATTCAATCGGTGATGATCTCCAGTCCGGTTCCGATAAATGACACCGCCCGCAGCGCGATTGTTTCCTCCATAGAAAAGACGCTGGAAACAAAAGCGGAAGTGAGTTCCCGGGAGAATTCAGAGCTCATCGGGGGATTTGTTATCAGGGTGGAGGATCAGCAATATGATGCCAGCGTTAAAGCACAGCTGGCAGCCATAAAAAAGAAGTTGTTGAAATAAACTATACAAAAAAACGATGGCTCAGATTAAACCTTCAGAAGTATCGGAAATTCTCAGAAAACAACTGGAAGGAATCACCAGTGATGTGAAACTTGAAGAGGTAGGTACGGTTTTACAGGTAGGAGACGGAATTGCCCGGATATACGGACTGAATAACGTTCAGGCCAATGAATTGATCGAATTTGACAGCGGGGTGATGGGGATCGTCCTGAACCTGGAGGAGGATAATGTAGGAGCGGTACTCCTGGGTTCCTCCGATAAGATCATAGAGGGCGACACCGTCAAACGAACCAAGAAGATTGCCTCAATTAACGTGGGCGAGGGATTACTCGGTCGCGTGGTTAATACCCTTGGAGAGCCCCTGGACGGGAAGGGTGCCATCACCGGGGAAACCTTCGAGATGCCCCTGGAACGTAAAGCCCCTGGTGTGATTTACCGCCAGCCTGTCAATGAACCCTTGCAAACCGGACTGAAACCGGTGGATTCCATGATCCCGATCGGGAGGGGCCAGCGTGAATTGATTATTGGTGACCGGCAAACCGGTAAAACGGCTATTGCCATCGATACCATTATTAATCAGAAGGAGTTTTACGATAAGGGAGAAACTGTATATTGCGTCTATGTGGCGATCGGACAAAAAGGAAGTACGGTTGCCAATGTCTTGAAAACACTGGACGAACACGGGGCTCTCGACTATACCGTGATCGTATCTGCCACTGCTGCTGATCCCGCCGCCCTGCAATTTTATGCCCCCTTCGCAGGTTGCACTATCGGGGAATATTTCAGAGATACCGGTCGACCGGCATTAATTATCTATGACGACCTTTCCAAACAGGCCGTTTCCTACAGGGAGGTGTCCCTCCTGTTGCGGCGGCCTCCAGGAAGGGAAGCCTACCCTGGTGATGTGTTTTACCTCCATTCCAGGTTGCTGGAGCGCGCTGCCAAGATCATTGAATCGGATGATATAGCGCGAAACATGAACGACCTGCCCGATTCCATTAAAAATAAAGTGAAAGGCGGTGGATCCCTGACAGCCCTTCCCATCATTGAAACCCAGGCAGGTGACGTATCGGCCTATATACCCACCAACGTAATTTCGATTACAGACGGACAGATATTCCTGGAGGCAAATCTTTTTAATGCCGGGATCCGGCCGGCCATTAACGTGGGTATATCCGTTTCCAGGGTAGGGGGGAATGCACAGATCAAGTCCATGAAAAAAATAGCCGGTACCCTGAAACTGGACCAGGCCCAGTTCCGCGAACTGGAGGCGTTTGCAAAATTTGGTTCCGACCTGGATGCAGCCACCAGGGCAGTGCTTGATAAGGGCCGGAAAAATGTGGAGCTGCTGAAACAACCGCAATATTCCCCGCTTCCGGTGGAGAAACAAGTTGCCGTTATTTATTGCGGAACCCAGGGATTGTTGTCGGAACTGGATATAGATAAGGTCCGGGAGTTTGAAAAAGAGTACCTCTCCCATCTTGAAATGAGACACGGCAATGTGCTGAAAAAGCTGAAAGAGGGGAAACTGAATGAGGAGATCACCGATACGCTGAAACGCGTGGCGAAAAGTACCATAGAATCCCTGACCGAATAAGAAGAGAGCTGTATGGCAAGCCTTAAAGAGATCAGAACCCGAAAAGCGTCTGTAGCCTCCACGCGCCAGATAACAAGCGCTATGAAAATGGTGGCCGCAGCTAAATTGCGCAAGGCCCAGGACGCGATCACGCAATTGCGCCCCTACGCCGAATTGCTGCAGGATATCCTTGTCAGCCTGGGGGGAAGCCTGCGGGATGATAACCACAATCCCTACCTGCGGGATGATGAACATCCCGAAAAAATACTGCTGGTTTTGATCACCTCCAACAGGGGGCTTTGCGGTGCATTTAATTCCAATGCCATAAAAACCACCATTCACCGGGCACTGACTACCTACCCCAACCAGATGCTTGAGCACGATCTCTATTTTGCGGCGATTGGAAGGAAAGGAAGTGATTTCCTGCGCAAAAAAGGATACAACCTGGTCTACTCCAATGAAGAGATTTTTGATGATCTAACATTCGAAAATGCCATGGCAATCGCAGAGAAATTGATGGCCCAGTTCGTCAAATGGGATTATGACCGGATCGATATTATCTATAATCAGTTCAAAAATGCCGGTACCCAGATAATGCAGGAAGAGCAGTTTCTTCCTATCAAAGTCCCGGATCCCGAAGAATCAGGTGGATCTTCTCTTGCTTCGGTTGATTATATTTTCGAGCCCTCCAAGGAGTATATTGTCGAGGAACTGATCCCCCGTTCGCTGAAACTTCAGTTCTACAAGGCCCTGCTGGACTCAAATGCATCGGAGCACGGGGCGCGTATGACCGCCATGCATAAAGCCACCGATAATGCCACCGAACTGATAAAAGAGCTCAATCTCGAATATAACAAAGCCCGGCAGGCCTCCATTACCAACGAGATCCTGGAAATTACCAGCGGGGCGGAAGCACTGAAGGGATAGTCAGAAAATTATTACCGGTATTCATCCCAGCTTTTCACCTTCACATCCTCCATACCCATCTTGCAGAATGCATAGATGAATGCACTGGCGAGCCGGGCATTGGTAATCAGGGGAATGTTGTAATCCACTGCACTGCGGCGGATGGTGTAATCATTGGATAGCTCATGGGAGGAGAGGTCCTTTGGAATATTGATTACCAGGTGGATCTGTTTGCTTGCAATGTAATCCAGCACATTGGGTTTTTTATCCTCATCGGGCCAGGCCAGGTCCATTGACTCAATGCCATTCAATTTCAGGAACTCATGGGTTCCGTGGGTGGCAAACAGGTTGTAGCCCTGCTCCACGAGCATCCGGCATGAGTTGATCATCTCCACCTTGGAACGCATCCCCCCCGTGGAAAGCAGGATGTTCTTCTCAGGAATGCGGTACCCCACGGAGAGCATTGATTTCAGTATCGCTTCGTAGTAATTGTCCCCGATACAGCCTACTTCGCCGGTGGAGGCCATATCCACTCCCAGTACGGGGTCTGCCTTCTTCAACCGGGAGAATGAAAACTGGGGGGCTTTGCAACCGATATAGTCCAGGTCAAAAATCGATTTGTGCGGTTTTTCCACCGGCACCTTCAGCATGATCCGGGTGGCCTGGTCGATCAGGTTCGATTTCAAAATCTTCGAGACAAAAGGCATGCTGCGGGAGGCGCGCAGGTTACACTCGATCACCAGGATGTCGTTATCCTTGGCCAGGAATTGCATGTTGAACGGACCCGAGATCTCCAGCGCCTCAGCAAGCTGGCGTGCAATCTTCTTGATCCGCCTTACCGTTTCGAAATAGATCTTCTGCGGGGGAAAGACCATGGTGGCATCCCCGGAGTGCACTCCGGCAAACTCCACGTGCTCGGAGATGGCGTAAGAGAACAGGTCCCCTTCCTTACCCACGGCATCGATCTCGATCTCCTTGGCCTGTTCGATAAACTCCGAAACAACCACCGGGTATTGCTTGGACACACGCGCTGCCAGGGTCAGAAAATCTTCCAGCTCTTCTGCATTGGAAACCACGTTCATGGCAGCCCCCGATAGCACATAGGAGGGTCGGACGAGCACCGGGAAACCCACCTCTTCCACGAATTCCTGTATCTCTTCCACGCTGGTGAGCTCTTTCCAGCGGGGCTGGTCAATGCTGAGCCTGTCCAGCATCATGGAGAACTTATGACGGTTTTCTGCATTATCAATGGATTCCGGCGAGGTTCCCAGCACGTTTACGTCTGTTTTGTGCAGCCGCATGGCCAGGTTATTGGGGATCTGTCCCCCCACGGAGACAATTACCCCCCTGGGGATCTCCAGGTCGTGGATGTCCATCACACGCTCAAAGGAGAGCTCATCAAAATAGAGCCGGTCACAGACATCATAATCGGTGGAGACGGTCTCCGGGTTGTAGTTGATCATGATCGACCGGTACCCCTCCTCGTTAACGGTTTTCAATGCATTTACGCTGCACCAGTCAAACTCCACACTGCTGCCGATCCGGTAGGCCCCCGAACCGAGCACAATAACCGATCGCTGATCGTTCAGGAACGTAATATCATGCTCCCCGGCACTGTAGGTAAGATAGAGGTAATTGGTCTGTGCCGGGTATTCCGCTGCCAGGGTATCGATCTGTTTCACATAGGGAACGATCCCGCGCTCTTTCCGGTGCGATCTAACTTTCAGTAAGTTTTGGGTTACATCCCCCTTCATTACCAGCCGCGCTACCTGGAAGTCACTGTACCCGCTCCGCTTGGCCCTCCAGAGCAGGTCATCCGGCAACTGATCCAGAGAGGAAATACCCTCCAGCTCCGTCTTCAGCTTGAAAATGTTCTCCAGCTTGACTAAAAACCATTTATCAATGCGGGTAAGTTCATGGATCTGATCAACGGAATACCCGGCATCCATGGCCTTTTCAATGACCAGTAACCGCATATCCGTCGGCTCGGTTAGCTCTTTTTCAATGTTATCTACCTCAACCCCCTGGTTGCCTACGAAACCATGTAAACCCTGACCGATCATGCGGATCCCTTTTTGAATGGACTCTTCAAAGGTTCTCCCGATGGCCATGACCTCGCCCACCGACTTCATGCTGGAGTCAATAAGCTTGGAAACCCCGGTGAATTTGTTCAGATCCCACCTCGGGATTTTGCATACAATGTAATCCAGAGCAGGTTCAAAAAAGGCGGAGGTGGTCTTCGTAATGGAATTGCGCAAATGGTGCAATCCGTATCCCAGCCCCAGCTTTGCAGCCACAAAAGCAAGCGGGTACCCCGTAGCCTTGGAGGCAAGCGCCGAGGAGCGCGACAACCGGGCATTCACCTCGATCACACGGTAATCCTCCGAATGGGGATCCAGGGCATATTGCACATTGCACTCCCCTACCACCCCGATGTGCCGGATGATGTCGATCGATAACTTCCGGAGTTTATGATACTCGCTGTTGGTAAGGGTCTGTGAGGGAGCCACCACAATGGATTCCCCCGTATGGATCCCCAGGGGATCAAAATTTTCCATGTTGCACACCGTGATGCAGTTGTCAAAACGGTCCCGAACCACTTCGTATTCAATCTCTTTCCATCCCTTCAGCGACTCTTCGATGAGGATCTGACCGGAGTAGGAAAAGGCATTGTTCGCCAGTCGCTCCAGCTCCTCCCGGTTGCTGCAGAAACCACTTCCCTGTCCACCCAATGTATACGCCGCACGGATAATGATCGGGTATCCAAGTTTCCCGGCAGCCTGGTAAGCATCTTCCACCGTGGTTACCGCAATGCTGCGTGCCGCCTTCACATTGATCTCCCGCAATTTCCCGGCAAAAAGCTCCCGGTCTTCCGTATCCATAATCGCCTGCACAGGCGTACCCAGCACCTCTACATCGTATTTCTCCAACACGCCTGACCGTTCCAGTTCTACCCCGCAATTGAGCGCAGTTTGCCCGCCAAAGGCCAGCAGGATCCCGTCAGGCTTCTCCTTTGCAATCACCTTCTCCACGAAATAGGGCGTGACCGGTAAAAAATAGATGGTATCGGCAACCTCTTCCGAAGTCTGTACCGTGGCAATGTTCGGATTGATCAACACGGTTGAAACACCCTCCTCCCGTAATGCTTTCAAAGCCTGCGAACCCGAATAATCAAATTCTCCCGCTTCTCCAATCTTGAGGGCCCCCGAACCCAGGATGACCGCCTTTTTAATCGTATGCTTCATGTATGCTTAGTGTTTGCAGGTAACCGGAACGCACTTTGGCGCAAGCAACGATCAGATATCCCTGATTCGGGAATCAAAAATAGAAAAAAAACGGGAAGGATTTGCATAAAACAGTAAAAAATGTATAGATTTGCAATTCAATTGTATAAATATACATGGCCCGGACAAAAAAAAGGATGATGACCGGGGCGTGTTCAGACCAACAAGTAAAATCGGGTACGATGAAAAACAGGAACGACCGCCTGATGGCCATACGGAAGCTGATCAATGACAGCGATATCTCCAGCCAGGAGGAGCTTATGAGACACCTGGTGGAGCAAGGGTATCAGTTGACACAGGCTACACTGTCACGCGACCTGAAATTCCTGAAAGTTGCCAAAATCCCGGATCCGGTCAGGGGTTATGTCTATGTGCTAACCGAAAAAAATACCACACAAAAAACCGGGATGGATGATGTACCCTTCTCCGGTTATGTATCCATCGATTTTGCCAGGGGGATGGCCATTATGAAAACCCTCCCCGGTCATGCCAGCAGCATAGCCTATGCCCTGGATAACCTGGATACCTATGAGATTGCCGGTACCATTGCAGGAGACGATACCATTCTCATTATTCCCCGTGACGGGGTGACAAAAATGGATATTCTGCAACTGCTGAAAAATAAAATACCCGGTATTTCAAAAGATTTAATGAACTGATATACGCTTATTAAAAACATGAAATGATGACACAGTTGGAAGTAATGGTAGCGACCGAAAAACACCTGCCCTACGTGGAAACAATTGAACAGGCCCTGATCGATGCGTCCAGGGTGAAAGGTACCGGGATTGCAGTGCGGAGCCGGGATTACCTTACCAATATGATCAGGGAGGGGAAATCGATCATCGCATTGCATAAAGACGGAACCTGGGCAGGATTCTGCTACATTGAATCCTGGGGTCATAATAAATTTGTTGCGAACAGCGGGTTGGTGATCAACCCTGAATACAGGGGGCACGGACTGGCAGGTAGGATAAAACAGAAGGCTCTTGAATTATCCCTGGAATTGTTCCCGGGGGCGAAATTGTTCGGTCTGACCACCAGTCTGGCCGTGATGAAAATCAACAGCAAGCTTGGATACAAGCCGGTTACATTCTCCGAGCTGACAGATGACGAACAATTCTGGAAAGGATGCCAGTCCTGTCCCTATTTTGATATCCTGGAACGAACCGGTCGCACCCATTGCCTCTGTACAGGAATGCTGATGGACCCGGAGAAGGATGCAAAAGAACAGGAGGGAGACCAGGATAACAGGCACCCGGAAGCCGCGGTGGCCTGATCTTTTCACACATAACAGGAATCAATGAAGAAAAGGAACGCCATCTTGCTGGCCCTGAGCGGGGGTCTGGATACCTCTTTCTGTGCAGTCTACCTGCGCAAAGAGAAGGGGTGCCGTGTGCATTCCGCCGTGGTACAAACCGGGGGATTTACCGGGAAGGAGCTGGAGCATATTGAACACCATGCCCACAGGCTGGGCGTGGAGAGCCACCGGGTGCTGGATGCTACCCATGACTATTACCGGCAATGCATCCGTTACCTGGTGTACGGGAACGTACTTCGTAACCGGAACTACCCTGTGTCGGTGAGTTCCGAACGGTTTTTCCAGGCGATCGCCCTGGTACGGTATGCCCGCGAGCAGGGTTTCACACGAATCGCCCATGGATCCACGGCAGCCGGAAATGACCAGGTGCGCTTTGACCTTGCTATCCGCGTGCTGGCACCCGAGATCGAGGTGATCACCCCCATCCGGGAACTGAAGCTTACCCGCGATCAGGAAGTGGCTTACCTGGAGGAGCAGGGTATATCTGTTCCTGCACGGGAAAAAACCTACTCGGTCAATAAAGGATTGTGGGGAACAAGCGTGGGGGGAAAAGAGACCCTGTCCAGTCACCGGGCGCTGCCCGATGAGGCTTATCCCTCAGGCGAACCCCCGGAAGGCTCGCAGGAGTTAACTCTCTCATTCGGGGAGGGAGAACTTGTGGCAGTCGATGGCGACAGGGCAGACCCGGTTTCGCTGATCCGCCACGTGGAAGCGATCGGAAACCGGTGGGCAATCGGCAGGGACGTTCATGTGGGAGATACGATCATCGGTATTAAAGGACGGGTGGGATTTGAAGCGGCCGCACCTGCCCTGATCATCGATGCACACCTGGCCCTGGAGAAACATGTGCTCACCCGGTGGCAGCTTCACTGGAAAGAACAGGTGGGGAACTGGTATGGCATGTTTGTCCATGAAGCCCAGTTCCTGGAGCCGGTTATGCGTGATCTTGAAGCATTCCTTGCCTCTTCCCAGCAGGCAGTTACAGGCGATGTGTTTGTGCATATCCGTCCCTTTTCGTTCCGGGTAACCGGGGTGAAAAGCGATTACGACCTGATGGATGACCGGTTTGCCTCGTACGGGGAGGAGAACCGCGACTGGAGTGCGGCAGACGTGGATGGATTTACCCGGATATTGTCTAACCAGCAGATGATCTGGCACCGGAAGCATCGTGAAAACAATGATAAACAAATCTAAAACAGTTTGATATGAAAACCATTGGAGTGATCGGAGCAGGAAATATCGGCGGGGCCGTGGCCCGGGGACTGGTGAAACACGGGGGGATCAATGCGTCCCGGATGATCATCAGCCGGAGGAAAGAAAAGCTGCTCAACGAATGGAAAGAAGAGGGATACCGGGTAACTACCAACAACGTTGAACTGGTAGAGCAAAGCGATGTCGTGATCCTTGCGGTGTTGCCGGGACAGGCAGAGGAGGTTGTGTCTGCTATTGCCCCGGCCCTTACAAAAGGGAATAAATTGCTGCTCAGCGTTATAGCAGCGGTATCCATCGAGGATATCCGGAAATGGACCGGTTCGAAAATTCCCGTGCTCCGGGTGATCCCCAACATCGCTATTGAATATGGTGAATCCATGACCTGCCTGGCCGGGGATGACCGCGAGGCGCTGAAAACGGCGGAGGAACTGTTTGACAGGGTGGGGAGTACCCTGGTGATCCAGGAGCGGCTGATGCCGGCGGCGACCGTCCTGGCGGCCTGTGGAATAGCTTTCTTCCTCCGCTATGTGCGGGCTGCATCACAGGGGGGGATACAGATCGGTTTTCATGCCGAGGATGCCGGCCGTATTGCCGCACAGACCGCCCGGGGAGCGGCACAGATCCTGCTGAGTACGGGGAACCACCCGGAGCAGGAGATCGATAAGGTAACCACTCCCATGGGATTTACCATCGCCGGGTTGAATGAGATGGAGCATAACGGGGTGAGCTCGGCACTGATTAAAGGAATTATCACCTCCCATGCAGGGATCATCGGATCGAAATGAACACCTTTACTGCATACGGCGACTTTTTAACCGATATGATCGGCATACCGGCTGTGAGCCGGTATGAGAGAGACCGTGCTGACTGGCTGGAGTCCGACTTCCTGGGGGCGGGGTTCCGGGTGGAACGGATTGCGAACAACCTGGTTATGACAACCGGTATTCATCCTTCGCAGGCAACCCTGCTCCTGAATTCCCATATCGATACGGTGCCTCCGTCAGGGACCTGGGATTCGGATCCCTACACCCCGGTCAGGAAGGATGGTATGATAACCGGACTCGGCAGCAACGATGCCGGGGCTTCCCTTACTGCCCTATCTGCCGCTTTTCGGGCGGTTGCGGAGAAGGATCCCGCCGGTGCTGAAACGATGGCACTGGTCCTTTCGGCGGAAGAGGAGATAAGCGGATCCAGGGGGTTCGGCAGACTCCTGCCGCTGTTTTCCAATGTCCGGTTTGGCGTGGTGGGGGAGCCCACCGGGATGCAACCGGCTGTGGCCGAGCGGGGTCTGATGGTGATCGATGCCGCGGTGACGGGACGATCAGGACATGCAGCGAGGAAGGAAGGGATCAACGCCATTTACAGGGCTATGGAGGATATTGAGGCCATCCGCGGGCTCCGGTTTGACCATCCATCCAGCTGGCTCCCGGATCCCGGGATCTCTGTAACCATGATCGAAGGGGGAAAAGCACACAACGTGACCCCGGGATCGTGCAACTATGTGATCGATGTGCGCAGCAACGACCGGTACCCCAACGAGACCCTGCTGGGGATCCTGGAGGAGCATACCGGTGCTCAGCTGGAACCCCGGTCCATGCGGCTACAGCCATCGGGCCTGCCGGAGGATCACCCGGTATTTCCGCTGCTGCAGAAGCTGGATCTGACTCCTTTCGGATCACCTACCCTCTCAGATATGTCGCTGATGCCCTGGCCATCCATAAAGATGGGTCCGGGTGCCTCCGAGCGCTCCCATACCCCCGGCGAATACATCCTGGAAGAGGAACTGTACGGGGCTATCGGGATCTATATAAAATTGATGAACGGACTCATATCTATACTATGAAAACGATGTGGGAAAAAGGCGGAAAACTGCATGACGATGTGCTGCGGTTTACCACGGGAAAGGATCCGGAGATGGATCCATTGCTGGCTCCGTATGACATCGCGGGTTCAATGGCCCATGCGATCATGCTGGGAGAAACCGGAATCCTGCCCGGGGAGGAGTCCCGGGAACTGGTGAAAGAATTGGCTTCGTTGTTCGCACAGGTAAGCAAGGAGCCAATCACCCTGGAGGAGGGCATGGAAGATATACATTCCCAGGTGGAGGCATTCCTGGTAAGCCGGCTGGGCGATACGGGTAAAAAGATCCATACCGGCCGGTCGCGGAACGACCAGGTGATGACGGCGATGCTGCTTATGTTCCGGGACTACTGGTCCGGACTCGAACATGAGGTAAGCGGACTGGTGACAGCCCTGCTTGACCAGGCGGACAAGCATAAAGAGACCGGGCTGCCCGGCTACACCCATCTGCAGGTGGCCATGCCCTCCTCGGTAGCCCTCTGGCTGGGGGGACATGCAGAGTCATTGGTCACGGACCTTGAGCTGGGCGCCGGAATACGGGACCTGCTGAACCGGAATCCCCTGGGATCGGCGGCAGGCTATGGAAGTTCCTTTCCCGTCGACCGGGCTCTGACCACCCGGTTGCTCCAATTTAAGGAGCCGATGATCAGCTCCACCACCGCCCAGCTGTCACGGGGCCGGATGGAGACCCATATGGCATATGCCCTGGGATCATTTGCAGCATCCCTTACGGCACTTGCTTCAGACATGATCCTCTACATGAACCAGCAATTCGGGTTTATTTCATTCCCCGATGAACTCACCACGGGATCCAGTATCATGCCCCATAAGAAAAATCCGGATGTACTGGAATTGATCAGGGCCCGGAGCAATCGTATGATCCAGCTTCCTTCAATGATCGGCGGGTTGAAGGCTAACCTGACTTCAGGGTATCACAGGGATCTCCAGCTTACCAAGGAGATGCTCTTCCCGGCGATGGAGGAGATGAAGGATATACTGAATATGATGCACCTGATGGTGAACCAAATGAAGGTCAGGGATCATATTCTGGACGATCCCGCCTATGCCCCCCTCTACTCGGTGGAGGCGGTAAATAAGAAGGTACAGGAAGGAATCCCTTTCCGCGATGCCTACCGCCAGGTGGCCAGGGAGATGGAGGAAGGGCGGTACAGGCCCGGCCGGGAATTCCGGCATACCCACCTGGGCAGCACGGGAAACCCCGGCATCCGTGAGATAAGGGAGAAACTGGAAACGGTGCGTGACCGTTACCGGGGCAGTCCCATCGGGACCATCGTACAGGAGATGATATCGCATAGTGAATCCCTCACTTAAGATCGCCTGCCGGAAGAGATGAATACAACCGGAAGATCCCCGTCGATGCTGCAGGCAAAGCCTGTATCGATGCAAATACAGAATAGTAATCGATGATAATTTTTACCAGTGAAACACAGAGCCATTTTAAAACATAAATCCCGGATTGTTATCAAGACGGGTACCCGCTTGCTAACCCACGATAACGGAAAACTGAACCTGCTGCGTATGGAGAAACTGGTACGCATGCTTGCCGAGCTGCAGAGCCGGGGTAAGGAGGTACTGCTGGTCTCTTCCGGAGCCGTGGGAGCCGGTATGGGAAAGCTTTCAGGGGCTGGCAGACCCGGAAGTGTGGTCGAAAAACAGGCGCTTGCCGCAATCGGACAGGCGGAGCTGGTGCGGATGTACCAGAAGTTTTTCGATGAGTACAATAAAACCGCAGCACAGGTCCTGCTCACCCGCGATGGCATTGAAAATCCCCTTCGGAGAAACAATGCCCGCAATACGTTGCAAACCTTGCTGGAGATGGGGGTGATCCCGATCATCAATGAAAACGATACCGTATCCACGGCAGAGATTGAGTTCGGGGACAATGACATCCTCTCGGCCTGCGTGGCCAACCTGGTGCAGGCTGACCTGCTGATGATCCTCACCAATACCAACGGGGTGTATACCTCCGATCCGTTCCTGGATACCGGAGCGCGGCAGGTTCCCAAGGTCCTGCATCCCGACGAAGATCTGAAAGATGTGATCTGCAGCGGGAAGACGCACCTGGGTTCGGGCGGTATGGAATCAAAGATCGCTGCGGCCAATCTCTGCAGGGAGAATAATGTGGATGTGGTGATCGCAGACGGGAACGAGCCGGAGCAGGTATTCTCCATTTTGGAAGGGGAGCTGTACGGGACCATGTTCGTCAGCCGGGCAAGTCAAATCCAAACCAATTTGTAGCATATGGAATCCATTGATCAGATCGGGGCAAGGGCCCGGGAAGCATCGGGAGCACTTGCGCAATTGGATACAGAAACCAAGAACCGTATCCTGGAGAAGGTGGCCGATATTTTGGAGAAGAAAAGTTTCGAGATCCTGGAAGAGAACAGAAAGGACCTGGCACAGGCGCGTGAGATGGGATTGAAAGGAGCCATTGTCGACCGGCTGATGCTTTCGGAACAGCGAATCGGGTCGATGGCTGATGGACTTCGCCAGCTGGTGCAACTGGAAGACCCGGTAGGAGAGGTCGAGGGAATGAAGAGGCGGCCGAACGGACTCATGATCGGAAAGCGGAGGGTGCCCCTGGGTGTGGTGGGCGTGATCTATGAATCGAGGCCCAATGTGACGGCTGATGTGGGAGGATTGTGCCTTAAAACAGGAAATGTGTGCGTTCTGCGAGGCGGCGAAGAGGCCATTCATTCAAGCCAGGTCATCGTCTCCCTGTTCAGGGAGACCCTTAAGGCGATGGCGAT
>CAYZMH010000038.1:0-30740 GCA_964479445.1 uncultured Bacteroidaceae bacterium
ACCCACCATTGACAGGATTGGTTCATACGTTGGAATGCTCTATAAATCTTCCCAACTGTAGATATTGCATGTATAAATCGTTATAGACTCCTGCTCGATACTGGTCCGGATTATACGTCCGTTCGTAACCGCTTCCCATAATGCGCTGGGCTGTTTCAATATCCGAATGGTAACCGCATGCCACAGAAGCTGCCATGGCTGCTCCGAGGGCTACAGCTTGCTCTGACCTGACCACCTTTATCGGGCGGTTTAAAACATCAGTAACTACCTGCATCACAAATGGAGACTTCTTGGCTACGCCTCCAAGGGCAATGACTCCATCAATCCTTACTCCCTCTTCCACAAATCGTTCCACAATTGCTCTTGCTCCAAATGCTGTCGCTTCCACTAATGCCCTGAAAATTGCCGGTGCATCCGTACCAAGTTTGATACCGGAGATGCATCCAGCCAATGTTTGATTCGCATCCGGAGAACGACGACCGTTTAACCAATCCAATGCAATGGCCCCTGTTTGTTCTGTTGATACCTTTGAAGCTGCATCGCTGAGTTGGTCTATCAATGAATCCCGGATTTCATTTCTCAATCGCCCCACGTAAGGGTCGTCCTTCCGACTGACCAACGGAAGAACATGCTCCAGCGGCCATTGAAGAAGTTGGGAAAACCAGGCATATACGTCTCCAAAAGCTGACTGACCAGCTTCAAGGCCTACCAAACCTGGTACAATTGAACCATCAACCTGGCCGCATATTCCCTTTACAGGTTCACGCTTAAGCTCTTCCGGAGCGACTACCATCATGTCGCAGGTAGAGGTCCCCATAACTTTGCTGAGATAATAAGGTTCGATACCACCTCCTACAGCTCCGAGATGAGCATCAAAGGCTCCGGTTCCTACCACCACACCGGTATGCAAACCAAATTTCCCTGCCCAGACTGGAGAGAGCGTCCCAACAGGTTCATCACATGTATGGGTATTGCGGTATAATCGTTCACGTAACCCTTTCAATAAGGGATCCAACTTATTCAGGAAGGATTCGCTGGGCAGTCCGTCAAATTCCTCATGCCACATAGCTTTGTGTCCTGCGGCACACCGGCTTCTCTTAATAGATTCAGGTATTACCCTTCCAGTTAGTAAAGCCGGAATATAGTCACAGTGCTCAACCCAGGAGTATGCAGCCTCTCTAATTCGCTCATCAATCCTCAACACATGGAGTATTTTTGCCCAAATCCACTCAGAGGAGTATATTCCACCTTCAAATTTTGTATAGTCCTCCCCTCCCCAAGTTCTTGCCAGCCGGTTGATCTCTTCTGCCTCCTTAATAGCTGTATGGTCTTTCCACAAGATGAACATTGCATTGGGATTATCCATAAACTCCTCCTTAAGGGCAAGGGGAATCCCTTTCTTGTCAACAGCAACCGGCGTAGAACCGGTTGCGTCAACTGACAGGGCGATTACATGTTGGCGTACAATCTCACCCGCATGATTCAGCGCTTCTGTTACACATTCCTCCAAAGCTTCCAGGTAATCCAGCGGATGCTGACGAAACCTGTTCTCACCGGGATTACAGTATTCACCGGTCTGCCACCTGGGATAAAACGCAACGTGAGTAGCCACCTCTTCTCCGGTATCAGCATTTACTATTAATGCACGAACAGAATCCGTACCAAAATCCACTCCAATGGAAAAATGATCAGCATTATTCATTGTTAATAAGTTATCGTTAATGTCTCACTTTTTACTAAAAACCAGGAGCCCACTACCACAATGAGAATAAAGCTGGTAATAATCCCGGCACGTTTTATAATAATTCACTGACCGTAATAGGCACCATTGCCATGCTTTCGTTGGTAGTGCTTATCAAGAAGGAATTGATCCAGTGACCTGCGGTTACCCAGCATTTCAGTCCTGAAGGCCATTTTAGCCACTTCTTCCAGGATAAGAGAATGCAATACCGCTTCCTTTTCATCTCTTCCCCATGTAAAGGGTCCGTGACCATGCACAAGGACCGCAGGGATACTCATATGGTCTAGCTCTGAAAAAGTCTCCTCGATCACTCTTCCGGTGGCCACTTCATAATCCTCTTCAATTTCATCAGGTGTCAGGAAACGAGTACATGGGATCTTCCCAAAAAAATGATCGGCATGCGTCGTTCCGTATGCAGGTAAATCTCTGCCAGCCTGTGCCCAGGATGTTGCCCATTCGGAATGGGTATGTACAATACCCCCTATCTCAGGAAAGCATTTATAAAGGTGGATATGGGTAGGAGTATCGGAGGAGGGTCGTTTCTCACCTTCAACCACACGCCCTGTTTTATCCAGGACAACCATATCATCAGCAGTCATCTCATCATAAGGAACCCCCGATGGTTTAATAACAATATATCCACTCTCGGGGTCCCGTAGACTGGCATTACCCCAGGTTAATAACACCAATTTATTGCTAACAATTTCCAGGTTCGCGCGCAATGCTCTCTCTTTGAGCTCTCGTAGCATAATGACTTTAGTTTAGAAAGGTGTATAATGTTGATAATATACTTCATTCCATCTCAGTTGTTCCTTAATCCGATCAACAGAGGTATTCTCATCAATTACAATAGCTTCCAGACCTGCTATTTCTCCAAAATCCCGCAACATAGGAGCATCTAACGCCATGCTGAAGGAAGTGTGGTGAGCCCCACCAGCAATTATCCATGCGGCAGCAGCTGTTTCAAGGGATGGCTTCGGATCCCAGAGAACCCTGGCAACAGGAAGATTTGGCAGATTTTCCCGGGGTTCCAGCACTTCACATGGATTGATAACCATTCTGAAACGATTACCCAGGTCGATAAGAGATGCATTAATTCCACCACCCTCTCCAACATTGAAAATGAGCCGGGCCGGATCCATTTTGCCTCCAATACCCAGAGGGTAAATCTCAAGTAAAGGCTTGCCAAGACCAATAGAGGGACATATCTCCAGCATATGAGCCCCCAAAACCTGCATTCTGCCCGGATGAAAATGGTAGGTGTAATCCTCCATAAAAGAAGTGCCACCTGGTAAACCATCGGACATAACCTTCATGGCTCGAACAAGGGCCGCTGTTTTCCAATCTCCCTCTGCACCGAAACCATATCCGTCAGCCATCAATCGCTGTACGGCCAGACCAGGTAACTGGGACAGGCCGTGTAAATTCTCAAAGTTCGTAGTGAAAGCGCTGAAACCGCCCTCTTCCAGGAAATCCCTCATTCCAATTTCAATGGCTGCAGCTTCCCAGAGTCTTAACTTTTTGTCCTGGTTCTGAATCAACTTTTTCGGCACCTGGTATTGATCAAGGTACTGCTTCAACATTGCTTCAATACGATCATCCGGTAATCCATCGATGATATCTGTCAGGTCTCCCAGACCATATCCGTTAACAGAATAACCCAGTTGAACCTGGGCAGCGACCTTATCTCCTTCAGTCACGGCAACATCCCTCATGTTATCACCAAAACGCGCAACTTTCATCCCTTGCCAGTCATTCCAGGCGAGTGCAACTCGCAACCAACGACCGAGCTCTTTTTGAACCTTGCCATTCTCCCAATGACCTGCAATTATTTTTCGCTCCAGGCGCATACGCGCCCCGATAAACCCAAATTCCCGACCTCCGTGGGCAGATTGATTCAGGTTCATAAAATTCATATCAATCTTATCCCAGGGAATATCCCGGTTAAACTGTGTATGTAAATGCAGGATTGGTTGTTGAAGGATCTTGAGTCCGGCTATCCACATCTTTGCAGGAGAAAACGTATGCATCCAGGCAATCACAGCAATGCAATTCCGATCCTTATTTGCCTCCTGGATTACCTTGCAGATCGAATCGGGATTAGTGAGCACATCTTTGAAGACTATTCGAACGGGCACAAAATCAGACGAATCCAATCCTGCAGCCACTTCTATGGCATTATTACGTACTTCTTTAAGTACTTCTTCTCCATATAAATGCTGACTGCCTGTCAGTAACCAGGCCTCTTTCCGGGAGTATAACGCTTCAGGTTTCATGGTGAATATATTTTTACGCTAGTAGTAACAAAAAAAAACAATATACCAAACTCTGCCCTTCAAAGAAAATTCAGAAGTCAATTACCCTTCATCTATTACCAGAAATAGACGTAAAACCCAATAATAAATACCAGAATAACCACAGAATGAATTACATCCCACTTGTTCCAGCTTGCACGGCTTATGGCTTTCTGTTTTTCCGATGCGGAGCCAAAGTATAGTCCTTCTATACGTGCTGGATCCACCGGCCTGGTAAACATGCTTACAATTACCATAAGAGCAATAATAATGATGAAAAGAGCGATCTCATAATGTAGCCAATTGGGTTCCACCACCTGGTAAAGCAGATCATCTCCTACTCTATCTCCATAAATCACCTTCAATGCCAAACGTAACATTCCAAGAATGAATCCTACAACAAGACCGGCATAACCGGCTGCAGGGGTTGTCCGTCTGGAAACAACACCAAGCAAAAATACCGCTGCAATACCGGGGGCCAATAAGGATTGTACATCCTGCAGATAAGCATATAGTACTTTGCCTAACTCCTTCATCACCGGGATCCATGCGATACCGAGAATAACAACGATCACCGTTGCAATACGGCCCACTCTTACATAATGTCGCTCGCTAGCAGAGGGCTTATACCTTTTGTAAAAAGCATAGCCGAAGAATTGAAAAGAGAAGCCAGTGAACTCATCAGGGCAGCCAGGATGCCACCGATCACAATGCCGGTGAAACTTTTGGGAAGTAACTCCTTCACCAGTGTGGAAAAGGCAGCATCACTGCTGGCAAGATCCAAAAGCGGACGCTGTGTCTCCGGATCAATCTTCTGTGTCATGGCAAAGGCAATCATACCTGGTATCAGAAAAATAAACCCCGGAATAGAAAATAATGTACATCAACTCCTGTGTTGATCATAATCAAACTGCCTGCATATGTACTTAACGTAATATTAACGCTTAAATAGGATAATACAAAACACCGGAACAATTTGAACTGATTATAAAAAAGAATTGGAGGTAATTTATGAAGAAGTTTATACATTTGATGACATTAAATTTTCAATTACTCACATAAACCTGTTTTGCCATGACCATATTGGATATTGGAACATTCAATCTCACCTTCCTCGACTATGCAATCATGATCATTTATTTCGGTTTCGTTCTGGGTATTGGATGGGCCTTGAAAAAATACATGAAGAATGCTACTGCTTTCCTGGAAGCGGGTCGCTCGCTCCCTGCCTGGGTAACCGGATTGGCATTTATTTCAGCAAATCTCGGGGCACTGGAGGTGATTGGAATGGCGGCATCTGGCGCCAAATATGGAATGGCGACCGTCCACTTCTACTGGATTGGAGCAATTCCTGCCATGATATTCCTTGCCATATTTATGATGCCTTTTTATTATGGATCAAAGGCTCGTTCTGTACCGGAATACCTGAAACTACGTTTTGATGAGAAAACAAGGGGCTTCAATGCTTTTTCTTTTGCTATTATGACCGTTTTCTCATCTGGTATCAGCATGTATGCACTGGCACTTCTTATGGAAACCCTGCTGGGCTGGAATTTCCATATGAGCCTCATATTATCGGCATTGATTGTTCTCGTCTATACGTATTTGGGAGGATTGAGCTCAGCAATATATAATGAAGTTTTGCAATTTTTCCTTATTGTGATTGGATTTCTTCCGTTGGTGGTAATTGGACTAATCAAAGTAGGCGGTTGGGAAGGTATGGTAGATAAACTAGCCATGAATCCCATGACATCGGGGTTTGATCACTCATGGGCCAATATCTCTTCTTCCCATCCTATGGGAGGAGTCATAGGAATAGTCATGGGCCTGGGATTCGTGTTATCATTTGGATACTGGTGCACTAATTTTTTGGTAGTGCAAAGGGCCATGGCTGCCGGATCCATGAGCGCTGCAAGGAAAACACCACTAATTGGTGCCTTCCCCAAGATGTTCCTTCCATTCCTGGTAATCATTCCCGGTATGATAGCAATGGCTCTCATCAATGCTGGAGATGAAGCATTTGACCTGCCTGTAAAAGGCGCAGGATATGATTATGACCTGGTGATTCCCATGTTGCTTAAACGATTTCTGCCTACCGGGGTGCTCGGTCTCGGCTTAACAGCCCTTATGGCGTCATTCATGAGTGGCATGGCTGGAAATGTTACCGCTTTCAACACGGTCTGGACCTATGATATCTACCAGAGTTATATTGTGCCAGGAAAATCGGACAAACACTACCTGCGAGTCGGACAGATAACTACCATAGTCGGCGTGCTGGTGAGTATACTAACAGCCTATGTTGCAGCTATGTTCAATAATGTTATGGACTTCCTGCAATTGATCTTTGCATTCATAAATGCACCGCTCTTTGCCGCATTCCTGATGGGGATGTTTACCAAACGTACAACCGGTCATGGCGCATTCTGGGGGCTCTTAACAGGAACAACTTCTGCTGCTCTTGTACACGGACTCACTCAACCGGCAGGGGCTGAATCCCTGGTTAAAGGTGGGTGGCTGGGTCACGTCGTCAATGTTTTCCCAAGCGAAATGGCTCAGAACTTCTGGATTGCGATTATTGCCTTCGGAATGGCAATGATAGCAACGATTGTGATATCAATTTCAACGAAACGGACTAAAACCGACGCCGAACTTAAAGGATTGGTCTATTCTCTGACACCCAAAACGGTTGATGACAGTAAGTACTGGTATCAGAAACCTGCTACTGTCGCCTGGATAGTCGCAATCGTAGCCATTATTCTGTCAATAATATTCTGGTAAATTCATAATACTATGCGATTAGATATAAAAATACCGATCGGATTGATGTTCTCACTATTTGGTTTAATCCTTACCCTCTTTGGTCTGTTTACCAATGGGGATGATATGTATAACAAGTCAATTGGCCAAAACATCAACCTCTATTCCGGGTTATTCATGCTCCTTTTTGGTGGTTTTATGCTTCTTATCTCAGACCTGACCAAGAAGAAGAAGGTAGAGGAGCTGAAAGAGATTATTGAAGAGTCCGTAGAAGAGGAGTCAGAAGAAGAATCGGAAAAAAAATAAAAAAAGAATCCCAAAATCCCCTGTAAGAGAGGAGAAATTGGAATTCTTAAGAGGAATGAATCTTTATTTCAGGTAAAAGGATATACCTGTCATAAAACGAATACCGGGCATTGGATAGCCCAAAAGGTTATTATAAGAATTGTCGGTAAGGTTTTTACCAGCCAGGTATACCTGCAGGAAATCCAATGGTCGGTAGGTAACCTTGGCATTTAGCAGTCCATAAGATTCGGATACATTATTCTCCGGATTTTCATTATCGATGCTGATAGTAAGATCCTGTACCCTCTTATAGTTAAGTGAAAAATGAATCTTGCCTAATTGGTATGCACCCCCGATATATAATTGCTGACTGGGCGCAAACAACAAAGAGGTCTCAGTATCAAGAAGACTGTAACTGACATTTCCCGTAAAATTACTGGAAAGCTTTACCGAGCTTTCAATTTCAAGGCCTTTGTTGGAAAATTCACCAGCATTAACGCGCGTCACAGGAGGTGGTGGGGTCGGATTGGGTTGAATCTGTATGAGGTTAGTCCCATTTATTATAAATCCGGTTATTTCTGCGTATACTGAGGAGCCAAATTGCTGTGAAACTGATAGTTCATAGTTCACGAGACGTTCCGGTTCCAATGCAGAATTGGGAGCAAATAAATATAGCTCCATGATGGTCGGACTGCGAAATCCTTTGGATAACAACCCTTTAATTGTTGTTCCTTTCATAGGTCGCACCGAGAAGCCCGCCTGTGGTACCAGCTCTCCCCCATATACCGAATGATACTCATAACGCACTCCTGCATTCAGATTAACAATCTCCCCAAAAGATTGGTCTAAAAGCAGATATCCTGCTGTCTCCTGAACAGTTAATAACGTGTCTGCTAAAAAGCCTGTCGAACCTGTACCCCCGTAATGCTTAAAATCAATGCCAGCGGTGAGGAGACCTCCTTTCCACAGAGTCAAACCCTGGTAAAGATTAGCCCCGGTATTCACATCGGTGGATCTCCAGCCATCTGAAAACGCGTGCTCTCCCCAATTATAAAAAGCATGTAGTCCTCCATCTACTCTTTCATAGGAGTTTTTGAGTGCTAACGTCGCCATATTACGGGTAATATCTCCAGTAAATGCTATACTCTCCGGATCATTTTCCCTGCCCGGATCCTCAAAAGAGTAGTCGGCCATCATATAATTCGCTTCTGCTTTCCAATGATCATTGACCCTGTAGCCAAGTTTAACATTGAAATTTGAGTTATTGAAAGCTGATGTGTCGCGATGTCCATCCGTCTTATCATAATTGAAGGAAACCCGGGCTGTCAACTTGTTATGATTGACATTAACCGAACCACTATACTTCTGGGTATTATAGCTTCCATAAGATGCATGAACCTGCCCGCTCACACCATCCTGGTGATCTTTCTTCGTAATCACATTGATAATCCCACCCATGGCATTTGAGCCGTATAAAAGTGAACCCGGACCACGAACCACCTCAACCTTGTCGACGTTTGAAGCAACATGAAAATTGGGAAGTGGATGGCCGAATATTCCCATATACTGGGGCTGTCCGTCCACCATCATAAGAATTCGGGCATTGGGAGCCCCGGAAATCCCACGTATATTAATCTGCCCTGCTGTGCTGTTACCCAGTGGGTAACCGGCAACCCCAATCTCACTGACAAACATATTCGGCGTCATCATGGAAACCACCGGTAAAATATTGGAGGCTTCATGCTGCTGAATCTCATCTCCAGACACAACTGAAACTGAAAGCGGGGCACGGGACTTCATAACCTCAACCCTGTTACCTGAAACAACTACTTCATCCAACACCAGGGTATCAGGCGATTGTCCGATTACAGGCAATCCGGCAAGGCCATTAATCCCGGCAACTACCAATCCAAAGAATAATTTTCGCATAAAAGGACTTTTTGTAAATGAATATTCGTGTTATTAACTTATATATTTGTAGCACTGGTTACAAGGTCAACATGCTTTATCCCCCTAAGTGCTTTAAATTTACTCGACAGCTTTCGCAATTTGTAGGCCTTGCCCCTCACAGCAATAACCTCCAGGCAATTGTGGTCGTCTAAATGAATATGCTGACCTGATAGAATCAGACAATGATAATTATGCTGAATGGCATTAACCTCCTTGTGCATCTCAAGGTTGGTATGATCATAAACAATCACTACTGCACCCGCGACTTCTTCATCATTCTCCCATTTAGCCTCTACCATGTTTTTTCTGACCAAATAGGCAATCGCACCTGATCGGCTCGGAAATCGCTCTCTTTCCACTAACCGGTCAAGATCTGAAAGAAGATCCTGCTCCAGACTGACACCAAACCGTTTTAAAGTCATATGTGTTACTTTTTTCTATTTCGTGCTACGAAAATAGCAGCTTCTGGTGAGAAATCAAAACGATTAGCTTATCCGTGTTATGAAGTCTAGAAAATATGAAAAAAAGGTTTATAGAGGAATCGTGTCACCGGGTCTGGGCATTGTAACGATGGATGGTAACTTTAAACGAAAAGAGCACTGTTCAACCCATGATTTCAGTTCGGAGGGAGAAAGACGGGATTTCTTATAATATTTTTCATCTTCACTGCCGCTATAATGCACCAGATGAAGCGATTCTGGCTTGATGGAGCGTATGAAATCAAAAACAGTGAAACACTGGAAATGCAGGGGTGTAGCCAAGAATTCTTCAAAATACCGGTGATAGGATAGGTGAAAGTGCGTCCGTTGATGAGGAGCTGTGAGATAGGATTTTAGCATAAGACGGTCATAGTATTTCGGGAAAAGTTCACTGATCTTTTTCTGATCAGGAGATTCATCAATACTCCAGTGATTGGATTTCGGATAAGGAAACCGGTTATTAGCATCACTTATGACTAAATCGATATGTCTCAGGGTATCGTAGTCTTTGCTTCGCAGAAGAGGGGTAAGCAGATCACCTGTGAAAAGAACGCGCCTGTTGCCTGCTTCAACAAAAATCATGGATGCACCCCTGCTATGTTCACCGTGAAATACCGGATATGAAGTCACTCGTAATAGGTTGGTGATATTTTGAGCAACACCCGGAATAAGCTCATGAAAATCGATTAATCCTTCCAGGTGAGGGAATGACCTGATAAGTGCCAAGTAGACGGGTAAGGTAGAATAGACAGGATAAGTATTTGGATGCTCATGTTGTTTGACATAACTCTGGACTATCCAGTCTATCGATGCAACATGATCAAGATGCCCGTGAGTAAGACAGAGCACATCAGGTATTTTATTGGAAGTTGCAAGAAGTCTCTGAATAATTCCGTGACCTGCATCTAATAATACTTCTATCTCTTCACCATTGCTGGTTACATTAATTGAGTATGCTGCATTGGCCAATTGAGCGGAATCAGTGCGATCATAAAAAGGGTGTTCCGATCCAAGGGGCACGGGCCATGCATTGCCCGTGCCATGGTATCTTATGAACACATCATTATTCACGGCGTCACTTTTTTATGCAGCGTCATTTCATCAACCAAATAACCTGCATCGGCAAATTTATCAATAATGAAAAGGACATAGCGTATATCAACAGTGATATTCCTGCACTGATCCGGATCATACATAATGTCACTCATGGTTCCCTCCCAATTCCGGTCAAAATTCAATCCGATCAACCGTCCATGGGCATCAATCACAGGACTCCCGGAATTACCACCTGAAGTATGGTTAGAAGCTACGAAGCAAACAGGCATTTTTGTATCGTCTCCGTAGATACTGTAATCCTTTTGAAAATATAACTCTTCCAGTTTTCCGGGAATTTCATAATCCTCGGCACCTGTGTTTCTCTTTTCAATAATGCCCTCAAGTGAAGTCTGGTATTTATATTTTACGGCATCACGGGGTTCGTACCCCTGAACATTACCATATGTAATCCTCATTGTGAAATTCGCATCGGGATAGAAGGTGTGATCCTGGCGCATTTTCATAAGACCACTTGTGTAACGTTTGTAGAGATCCTGAAGACTGGATTCCAACACGCCCTGGTCAGGAATCACCTGAGTCATATAAATATCCCGGAAATCATTCCAGAAAACAACCAGCGGATCTTTTTCCATTTTTTTAAGGGCCCTGCCAGGATGTTCAACATATTTTTCCAACCATTTATTGAACTCATCTTCTGTATCAAAGACAGATCGATCAAATAGTTTTTCTCCCATCCGGTAAAAATCACCATCATACCTTGAGTAAGCTTTTTTTAGGGTGGAAGGATGAAAAGCTGGGTTCACATCCCGGTGATAAGCCTCCATCATCTCAGCAAAGATTTCCCGGTCAATAGGCATGTGATAATCCTTATAAAAATCCTCCATCTGGGATGAGATAACCTCAGCAGCTGCTGTATCGCCAGTCAAACGCTGTAAAGTTCCGAGGTTTCGGAATATCTCTACCGCACCAACACACTCATATAGATAATCAGATGCGGTTTGGTAGTTCATTACCTCACTGTACAACTCTTCGAAGGTAGTTAGTATATCTCCATACTCCTCTTCCCGGCTATTATCCCTGGCCGCCCATGCATCAAACCTGCTCTCCAGTCGCTTTTTCTTCGAAATAGCTTCCAGACGTTTTAGCCCCCTGATAATACCCTGCCATTTTTTCCAGGAGTTGCTTACCCCCCTGTATTTGGATGCATACTGGATACGTATCGTGTCAGATTGTTTCATATACTTATCCATAACCTCTAAACGAGTGGTTCGAAGTGCTATTTTCTGGGGGAGGCTTATCTCGGTCATCATCGATACAGCATCCGAATAGAGAAACTGCTCGGTAGAACCCGGGTAACCCATCAGCATGGTAAAATCACCTTTTTGAATACCTGAGGTTGAGATCTCGAAATGCTTTCGTGGTGCGTAAGGAATATTATCCGGACTGTAATCGGCGGGATCGTTATGATCATCTGCATAGATGCGAAAAAGCGTAAAATCTCCCGTATGCCTGGGCCACATCCAATTATCATGATCTTGTCCGAAATTCCCTATCGAGCTAGGAGGGGCACCAACAAGTCGAACGTCCCGAAACCTTTCATAAACAAAAAGGTAATATTGGTTTCCATAAAAAAGTGAATTCACTTCCGCATCATAACCAGTTCCCTCTGTCGCCTCTTTTTTTATGGCCTCCATGTTGACAGAAATCTTTGCTTCTCTGCCGGAGGCCGGCTCATCAGTTGTCACTCCCTCCAATACACGATCTGTTACATCATCCATATACCTGAGGAAAGTGACGGATAATCCGGGATTCGGCAACTCCTCTTCCTGGCTCATAGCAAAAAATCCATCAGTCAGATAATCATGTTCCACACTGCTATGTGATTGAACAACACCATAGCCACAATGATGATTGGTAAGAAGTAATCCTTTATCAGAAACCACAGCACCTGTACATCCCCCTCCAAAAATGACAACCGCATCTTTAAGACAGGCCTGATTAACACTGTAAATATCTTCCGCTGTGAGTCTGAACCCTTTCTCCTGCATATCAGAGATCACATGGCCTTCCAACATGGTAAGAAGCCACATCCCTTCGCCCGCTCTCATTACCAGGGGGGTGAGCAGGAAAATAATCAGTAATAATGAAAAACGCTTGATAGACATAATATTGATCATTTTATAATTGTATGAATTGTTTCAGTTCACGGTAAAGCCGGTGTACCGGCATTCCCATTACATTGAAGTACGATCCATGGATCTCTTTCACTCCAACATAGCCGATCCACTCCTGAATACCATAGGCACCAGCTTTATCATAAGGTTTGAAATAATCGACATAGTAGAGAATCTCTTCCTTGGAAAGCATATCAAATGCTACTCGAGTTGCTGAAATAAACGAACGCCTTTTTACAATTGAGCGTAAGCATACGCCTGTATAAACTGTATGCACATTACCTGAAAGCCGCTCCAGAATCTGAACCGCATCGGAACGATCCTTCGGCTTCGGAAGAATCTGCTTGTCCATACAAACAATGGTGTCAGCAGTAATAAGAATCTGATCTTCAGTTAGTGTTTCAGGATACGCATCTGACTTGCTCTCAGCAACATATACTGCAATAGCCTCTTCTTTAAGATCTTCGGGAAAGGATTCATCCGCATTAAGATCGGAATAAACCGAAAAGTCAAACCCAGCGCGTTTCAATAAATCATGTCGCCGGGGTGATCCGGTCGCCAGTATGATGCTGTATTTTCTTAGCTGATCTAATAACATGAATTACATCCAGATCCTTATTATATAATAAACCACTCCGGCGTACATTACGCCCAGCAACATAATAATCTTGATCAAAATACTCGCACTATGGTAATCCTTTTTATCCCTGGCCAGCAATATGAGTGTAAGAAGTATTAGAAAGGGCAGTACAAGGAAAGAGATGAAATAGATCATGGATATATAATCCGGTTTTTCTCCGGAAAACATAATGAATCCGATCAATACATACAACAACAAAACCACCGATCCAATGATCAATGCAGCAAGGATTATTTTTGTTGTACGAACACCCAGGACAATGGGTATCGTTTTCATTCCATAAGCCATATCACCCTCAAAATCTTCCGTATCCTTAATTATTTCCCGTATGAGGGTTGTGATGAAAGCAAAAATACTGAACCCTGCTACCCACATAAAAATATAATTCAGGTTTGCGCTGTATTGAAGCAAAATCTTTCCATATTCCCGGTTTAGCAGCGGCAACTCAAACAAAATCACCAGTAATGGAACCAGGGCCGTAAGAAAGGCTACAGTGATATTGCCAACGAGAAACTGCCTCTTATAGGTGGTTGAATAAAACCATAACAAACCTGTGGTGATAATATAAATAAGACTGAGCACAGGCATCTTAATATAAAAGCTTAGATAGACTCCAATTCCGACTCCAATGATATTGAATACGGTATGAAGGATCATCGCTGCCCGTCTGGATATAGATACCCCTACAACTACCCTTCCCGGTTTATTGATCCAATCGGGACGAGTATCGAAATAGTCGTTGATAATATAACCAGCTGCAGCAATAAAAACGGTTGAAAGCACAAGGAGGGCAAAGTGCAAATTCCCCATCTGCAGGGAGAAACCACTGGTGGGGAGCAGGGGTTCCACCAGAAGATAGCGCATTGCATATTGCGTACCAACAATGATCAACAAGTTGGGCAATCGGACCAACTTTATCAATGCCGTAAAGGGATGTTCTATCTTTTGCTGATTTGCCATATTTTCTACCATGAAAATGCTTCTCCATCCATCCAATTTCCATGTAATCGCAGCACCTGTTCGATAATATCTCTGACGCAACCCTGTCCGCCCGGAAGATGAGAAACATAAGCCGAAATCCCCTTGATCTCCTCTACTGCATCGGCCGGACAGCAAGCCACTCCTGCTATTTTCATCACTTCAAAATCAGGAAGGTCATCTCCCATATATAAAATCTGATCAGCACTAAAACTATACTTATGAAGGAAATCATCAAAATCCTCGCTCTTAAAGGTAGAACCCAGGTATATATCACTGATTCCAAGATTCCGGAACCTTACCCCGATGGACTCGGAACGACCACCTGTAATGATAGCTACCGGATAACCCTTCTTGACCGCATATTGTAATGCATAACCATCTTTCGTGTTCATAGTGCGAAGCATGTCTCCATCCGGTGATAAAAAAACTCGCGGACTGCTTAACACTCCGTCAACATCAAAAGCAAATGCCCTGATCTGCTGGAGGTCTTCTTTAAAATTGCTCATTCACTGTTAAACATTAGATAATTCAACCCTTGATCTCTCTGCTTATAAATGTATACATTTTCTGCCAATCCGGATGATTTGCCAGCAGCTTCAGATGCTTTTTTATGGTGTTTTCATCTCCTCTTAACGCCGGGCCTGTTTGTGCCTCGATCGGATCCATCTCGGCAAGTTTCTCCACCGTCTCATGCACTAATGGTTTCAGCAAATCCGCGTCCAACCCTTTTTCCTTTAGTAACTCTGTTGCAATGGTAATTAACCGGTTGGTGAAATTGCAGGCAAAAACAGCAGCAACATGAACAATGGCCCTGGCCTCGGTATCTGCATAGCTTACAAAATTGGAGAGACGAGAAGCAAACTTTTCCAGTTCGGGGAGATTATCAGTTTCACCTACCTCCAGGAGCAGGGGAACTTTTCTAAAATCTAATTTACGCTCTTTACTGAATGTTTGTAACGGATACATAATCCCATAGCGGGTTTTCTTTATATCAAATACATCCAAACCGGTTGCTCCTGATGTATGAACCACCCATGATTCTTTATCCGATAGGTTCCTGACCACACTGACTATTTGATCATCAGAAACAGCCACAATATAAATATCTGGCTCATCATATTCATTCGAAACATCATCCAGTGGAATCGACCCCACCCTTTCAGCCAGTGGTGCTGCACTTTCAAAGCTTCTGGATACAATGTGCAAGACTTTAATGTCATTATCAATCAAAGCATTGGCAAGATGCCATGCTACATTGCCCGCCCCTATGATCGTTGCCGTATTCAATGTATTTACTCGAATCCTTAAAGTTAACTTTTACTGAACGAATAAAAAAAGGAGTCCCGGCAGACTCCTTTTTAACACTGGTAAAAGTTTTATCGATGGTTACACATATCTGAAAATACCCAGATCCTTTATCTCACTGTTTGAAATATAATCGGCCCGCTGTTGATTCTCAGCTTCACCATACTTGATGAATATCTCGGCAGAGTTGGCAAAATCTTCATTTCGGGCCGAATCAATTACCAGAAGGTAACCCATTATAATATTACCGGCCATTTCAACCAGGCGCCGGGCATGAAAATCCAGGAATTCATTATCATCTTGCTCGAGAACCTTCCTGGATATCTTTTCATATTGTGCGGTCATTTTTTTCAATTTTTTACGGAGGTAGTCCAATTCCGGGGGGAGTTGTTCCGATTCCATCTCCCTTATCCTGTTCAGATAACCGTGAGCAGATACACCCCGTATGGCGGCTACTACCTGAAGTTGTGAAGTTCCTTCATAAATGGTGGTTATCCTGGCATCCCGGTAGATGCGCTCAATTGGAAAATCCTTCATAAAACCTGCACCTCCATGTATTTGCAGTGAATCGTAAGCAATCTGGTTTGCATATTCACTGGCTGTCAGTTTAAGCAGTGGAGTGAATATATCTGCAAGCCGCTGATAACGCTTCATCTCCTGTCGCTCCTCACCTTCCAGCTTCCTTTCCTCGCTTAATGCAGTGTAATTTTTATATATGTCGACATACCGCGAAGTCTCGTAAAGCAAGCTGCGTATTGCCTGGGTGCGGACCTTCATACTTCGCAATAGTTCATAAACTGCAGGAAACTGGATAATAGGTTTGCCGAACTGTATCCGCTCATGGGCATATTTGAGCGCTTCCCTGTATGCTGCCTCGGATATACCCACCGATTGCGCGCCAACTCCCAAACGGGCAGAGTTCATAAGAGCCATTACATACTTGATCAGACCCATTCTCCTGCTTCCTACCAGGCGGGCAGGGGCATTGTTAAATACCATTTCGCAGGTAGGAGATCCCTTGATCCCCAGTTTGTTTTCAATCCTGCGGATTTTCAAACCTTTATCAGCTTTATCGTAAACAAAAAGTGACAATCCGCGTCCGTCAAGCGTACCCTCTTCCGACCTTGCCAGTACAAGGGCTATATCCGCATCCCCATTTGTTATGAATCTTTTTACACCATTGAGATAATAAAGGTCCTTCTCTGGATCATAACTTGCGTTGATAGCAGATTTAAGCTGAACAGCTTGCAGATCAGAACCTGCATCAGGTTCAGTAAGTACCATGGCTGCAGTTGCGCCCTTATGAAACCTGGGAAGAAATTCTTCCTTGATCTCATTACTTGCAAACTCGTGTAATGTCTCAGCACAATCCTGCAAGCCCCAGATATTGGAAAATCCTGCATCAGCCCTTGACACGATCTCCGCCGCCATCACATAGGGGACAATGGGGAAATTAAGACCGTCATATTTCCTGGGCAGCGACATACCGATCAGTCCGGCCTTGGTCAGTTGCTCATGATTCTCCTGGGTTCCTCTAGCATATCTTACCTGGTTATTCTCCAGGTGAGGACCCTCCTGGTCCACTTCTTCCGCATTGGCTGCAATAACTTCACCACTAATTTCACCTATGATCTCAAGTACTTTGTCATAGGAGTCAATCGCATCTTCAAAATCTACCGGCGCATAATCATAATTCTCTGATTCTCTAAAATCGTTCTCCTTTAAAGAAACAATCTTTTTCATCAGCGGATGAGTCATGTGAAACCGCAGATCCTTATTGTCTTTGTAAAAGTTTTCCATGGTTGTTAACGATTAAATAGCTGGTGCAAGATATACCATCTTCTCTGGTTACTTCGAATTCTTTTTATAGTAATCAATCAACTTGGGAACTACTTCGGCAAAATCACCGGTAATCACATAATCAGCGATCGAATTGATTGGTGCATTTGGATCAGTATTGATAGAGATAATCATGGAAGACTCCATCATACCTGCCCTGTGTTGAATCTGACCGGATATCCCACAGGCAATGTAAAGTTTCGGGCGCACAGTAACACCTGTCTGGCCAATCTGCCGATCATGTTCAATAAAGCCTGCATCCACTGCAGCACGGGTGCCGCCTACTTCACCTCCTAACACATGTGCAAGCTCGTAAAGAATCTCAAAATTTTCAGCAGAACCAACTCCATATCCTCCTGCCACAATGATTTGTGAACCCTTAATGTTCACCTTCTTCTCTTCAACATGCCTCTCTATGATCTCTATGACAAAGTCTTCATCCGACAGAATATCCTCTGTTTTCCACTTTTTTACCTTGCCTTTTACAGACACACTCATTGCTTCACGTTTCATGACCCCTTCCCGCACGGTGGCTAACTGGGGACGGGTATCAGGATTAATAATGGTAGCGACAATATTTCCTCCAAAAGCCGGCCGAATCTGATAGAGTAGGTTATCATAATGGGTTCCGGATTTCTTATCATGATGCTCCCCAATCTCTAAACTTGTGCAATCCGCCGTTAATCCACATTTCAGAGCAGAGGCTATTCTCGGGGCCAGATCTCTCCCCATGGTAGTAGCACCAAATAAGCCTACCTGGGGTTTCTCCTTGTCGAAAATTGTTTGAACAATTTGGGCATGTGGTATCGTCTGGTAAAATTCAAGACGGGGGTCTTCGGCCTTATGAACTACCTGAGCGCCATGAGCAAACAATTCTTTCTCAAGGCTGTCAAGTTTACTCCCAATAAGAATAGCCTCAACCTCTACACCCAGTTCACCCGCAAGCGAACGTGCTTTTGTTAATAGTTCAAGACTTACATCCGCTACCGCATTTCCGCTGGTTTCACAATAGACAATGATGTTGTTCACGATTCGATGGATTTTAGGTAAAAATTCTACCCGATGGTATGATTATCAATCAATTCTACGATCAGAGATTCAATATCCCTATCATCTGCATTTAAAACTTTTGCTTCTTTTGCCTTAAATACTACACTCTCTATCTTCTTAACTTTGGTTGGAGAACCCGAAAGACCCAGCGCCTCTTCCTCTGCTAAAATTTCCTCAAAACCCCACTCTTTTATTTTAAGATACGGACGGTCCTGAAACATTCGCAGGTAATCTTCACTGGCATCCTGTAACTCACTCAGGGTCCTTGCATGCTTATATTTCATCACATTTCTGGCAATGCGTGGCCTGCAGGCCGGCGCCGAACTATGTACAGTAACCAGAAGAGGAAGCGGAGCTTTTACCCGCTCCATGCCATTCTCCAGCCTCCTTCGAATTATCAGGTGGTCGCCATCAGGATTTTCAACCTCCTCCAAATAGGTAACCTGAGGAATACCAAGCTTTTCAGCTACCTGGGGGCCAACCTGGGCCGTGTCTCCATCAATGGCCTGCCTGCCTGCCACCACAACATCATATTCGATTTTTTGAATGGCCTTTGAAAGGGCATAAGAAGTGGCCAGGGTATCAGATCCTGCAAATTTGCGATCGGTAAGAAGATACCCATTGTCAGCCCCCCGGTATAATCCCTCGCGAATAATTTCAGCTGCACGTCCCGGTCCCATGGTAAGAAGAGTAACTGTGGTTCCGGGAATCTGATCTTTAATACACAGGGCCTGCTCCAGTGCATTGAGATCCTCCGGATTGAAAACAGCCTCCAGGGCTCCCCGGTTAACTGTCCCGTCAGCCTTCATAGCATCTTTCCCTACATTGCGGGTATCCGGAACTTGCTTGGCTAAAACAATGATTTTCAGTGGTTTCATGAAGTAATATTTGAATTGACATCAATGCATGGTGGGCAAAATTAATAGATTTTCCTTTTCCGGCAAGTTTTTACTGGAACAACTATTCGAAAAAAAAACCCCTTCTGAGAAGGGGTTTACACACAATTATTTCAATCAGTCGAATTTATGCCTGTGCAGCCGGGCCTCCAAAATTCATTGGAGGTAACTGTTGCCCACCGGACGGATCGGTGTCCTTAACCGGTCCATGAGCCTTTTCATACTTATCCAGGTTATCCTGGAGCGCTCTGAGCAATCGTTTGGCATGTTCTGGGGTCAAAATGACCCGGGACTTTACACCCGCTTTGGGTATACCGGGCATAACCCTGGCAAAATCCAATACAAATTCAGAAGAAGAGTGGGTGATAATCGCCAGGTTGGCATAGATCCCCTGGGCAACATCTTCTTTCAACTCAATATTGATCTGATTCTTTTTGTTCTTATTATCCTTTTCATCCATAATCAGAGGTTTTTATGATTCCTGGGCCGATTGCACCGACTCCTTCTCGGAATCCGAATCCTGTCCGGAAGTAAGTCGCTCATACTCCTCGCGTGAACCTACCACCAGGTTGTTGTACTTCCTGGATCCGGTTCCAGCAGGAATAAGGTGTCCTACGATCACATTCTCCTTCAGCCCTTCCAATTCATCAACTCGACCGTAAATAGCAGCTTCGTTCAACACCTTGGTGGTTTCCTGGAAGGAAGCAGCCGAAATGAAGCTGTTTGTCTGCAATGCAGCTTTTGTAATTCCCTGTAAGACCTGGGAAGAGGTAGCCGGAACAGCATCCCTGGCTTCAATGAGCTTCATGTCTCTTCTGCGTAGCACAGAATTTTCATCCCGCAATTTACGTGCGGTAATGATCTGTCCGGGACGGAAATTCTGGGAATCACCTACATCAACAACTACTTTCTTACCATAAATCCAATCGTTCTCATCCATAAATTCCCATTTATCAACGACCTGCTTTTCCAGGAATTTGGTGTCGCCGGGATCTACAATTTCGACCTTACGCATCATCTGCCGTACAATGATCTCAAAATGCTTGTCATTAATCTTTACACCCTGCATTCGATAAACCTCCTGCACCTCATTTACAATATACTCCTGGACTTTTGTGGGCCCTTTGATAGCAAGGATATCGGCCGGTGTAATGGCCCCGTCTGACAGGGGTATTCCCGCCCGAACATAATCATTCTCCTGTACCAGGATCTGCTTTGAAAGCGGAACCAGGTACTTCTTGACCTCTCCTGCTTTGGATGTAATGATGATCTCGCGATTACCGCGCTTGATCTTTCCAAATGCAACCTCACCGTCAATTTCAGAAACAACCGCAGGATTGGACGGATTCCTGGCTTCAAACAATTCCGTGACACGCGGTAAACCACCGGTAATGTCACCAGATTTACCAACTGCCCGTGGAATTTTTACCAATACCTGACCGGAATATACCTGATCACCCTCGCCAACCGCGATATGTGATCCAACTGGCAGGTTATAGCTCTTAACTACTTCTCCTGATTCATTGGTTATCCTGATCAGCGGATTTTTGGTGCGATCACGGGTTTCAACAATCACTTTCTCCTTGAAGCCGGTTTGCTCGTCTGATTCCTCTTTGAAAGTTACCCCTTCAATTACATTCTCAAACTTGACCTTTCCGCCTACTTCGCTAATAATAAGTGCGTTATAAGGATCCCAGTCACAAATAAGTTCGCCCTTCTTCACATCGGCTCCATCTTTAATATAAAGCGTAGATCCATAGGGTATGGTATGAGTGGTCAACGATATTCCCGTATTCCTGTCCAGGATACGCAATTCGGCAAGCCGGCTTATTACGATATCCTCCTTTTCTCCGGTATCCGGATTGGTCCTTGTCACAATACGTAACTCATCGATTTCGGCTTTACCATCATACTTGGATATCACACTGGATTCAGCTGTGATATTTGATGCCGTACCTCCCACGTGAAATGTTCTCAAAGTAAGCTGTGTACCGGGTTCGCCGATTGATTGTGCTGCTATCACGCCAACCGATTCACCATCCTGAACCATCTTACCGGTTGCAAGATTTCTACCGTAACACTTGGCACAAACCCCTTTCTTGGATTCACACGTTAGCACGGAACGAATCTCCACTTGTTCAATCGGAGACTCCTCGATAACATTACCTAACTCTTCGGTGATCTCATTACCCGATTCGATAATAAGATCCCCGGTAAGCGGATGGTAAACATCATGCACTGCTGTACGCCCGAGGATTCTCTCGTAAAGCGTCTCCACCGTCTCTTCGTTCTTCTTAATAGCAGTGGCCACCAATCCACGCAGGGTGCCACAATCATACTCGTTAATAATTACGTCCTGAGAAACATCCACCAGTCTCCTGGTAAGATACCCTGCATCTGCAGTCTTTAGAGCTGTGTCTGCCAAACCTTTACGAGCACCGTGAGTAGAAATAAAATACTCCAGTACCGACAGCCCCTCCTTGAAATTGGAGAGAATAGGGTTCTCGATAATTTCTGAACCCGTGGAGCCTGACTTCTGCGGTTTCGCCATCAAACCACGCATACCGGAAAGCTGGCGAATCTGCTCCTTTGAACCCCGGGCACCTGAATCGAGCATCATATATACGGGGTTAAAACCTTGCTTATCACTGCTTAATTGTTTCATAAGCGTCTGGGTAAGCTTGGCATTGGTGTGAGTCCATACATCAATGATCTGGTTGTAACGCTCGTTATTGGTAATTACTCCCATGTTATAGCTGGCTATGACCTCATCGACCTGCTCATATCCCTCTCTTACATACTCTTCCTTCTCATTGGGAATAATCACATCATCCAGGTTAAAAGACAATCCTCCCCGGAATGCCGTACTGTAACCAAGATTCTTAATGTCATCAAGGAACTGGGCGGTTACAGCCGTTCCCGTTGCTTTTAGAACACGACCGATAATATCGCGTAATGACTTCTTGGTGAGAAGGTCATTGATATAACCGATCTCATCAGGAACATACTGGTTAAAGATAACCCTTCCTACAGTGGTTTCAATCATCTCGGTTTCTCCATTCTCCACGCCTTTTTTCGGTATCCTTACCTTTATGACAGCGTGAAGATCCACTTTCTCCTCATTGTATGCAATAGTTACCTCTTCCGGAGAATAAAACACAAGCCCTTCCCCTTTAACAGGATCATCCTCCAGCGACCGCTTTGCCTTCGTTATATAGTAGAGTCCGAGTACCATATCCTGAGATGGAACGGCAATAGGAGCTCCGTTGGCTGGGTTAAGAATATTATGGCTGGCAAGCATAAGGATTTGTGCCTCCAGGATAGCAGCATTGCCCAGAGGAAGGTGTACAGCCATCTGGTCACCATCGAAGTCTGCGTTAAAAGCTGTACAAACCAGGGGATGCAACTGAATGGCCTTACCCTCAATAAGTTTAGGTTGAAATGCCTGGATACCCAACCGGTGAAGGGTCGGCGCACGGTTAAGTAAGACAGGATGACCCTTTAAAACATTCTCAAGGATATCCCACACTACCGGATCCTTTCGGTCGACAATCTTTTTGGCAGACTTCACAGTCTTTACTATACCCCGCTCAATTAGCTTCCGGATAATAAATGGCTTATACAATTCTGCCGCCATATCTTTGGGCAATCCGCATTCATGCAATTGCAACTCCGGCCCTACAACAATAACCGAACGGGCGGAATAATCTACTCGTTTACCAAGCAGGTTCTGACGAAACCGACCCTGCTTCCCTTTCAAACTATCAGAAAGTGATTTAAGCGGTCGATTGGCATCAGTCTTAACAGCATTGGATTTCCGGGAATTGTCAAACAAACTATCTACCGCCTCCTGAAGCATTCGTTTCTCATTTCTGAGGATAACCTCTGGAGCCTTGATCTCAATAAGACGTTTTAACCGGTTGTTCCTGATGATCACACGACGATAGAGATCATTCAGGTCGGAAGTAGCAAAACGTCCGCCATCAAGGGGTACAAGAGGTCTGAGTTCGGGAGGAATCACCGGTACTACCTTTACCACCATCCACTCCGGTTTGTTGACTTTTTGCGATGCACGGAAAGCCTCTACAACCTGCAACCTCTTTAACGCTTCATTTTTACGCTGCTGAGATGTTTCTGTATTTGCTTTATGGCGCAATGAATAAGACAGTTCATCCAGTTCAAGCCTGCCCAACACCATATTCAGAGCTTCAGCCCCCATTCCCGCCACAAATTTATCGGGATGATCATCTTCCAGCATCTGATTCTCCTTTGGAAGAGTGTTCATGATATCCAGGTACTCATCCTCCGTCAGAAAATCCATATAATTGATTCCATCCGCAGCTTTTACACCCGGATTGATGACCACATACCTTTCATAATAAATTATGGAGTCCAGTTTCTTGGTGGGAAGTCCCAGCAAATACCCGATCTTGTTAGGTAGAGAGCGGAAATACCAGATGTGAGCTACTGGAACTACAAGGGAAATGTGTCCCATACGCTCCCTGCGCACCTTCTTCTCGGTGACTTCAACTCCACAACGGTCACAAACAATTCCCTTGTACCGAATTCTCTTATATTTACCACAATGACATTCGTAGTCCTTCACGGGCCCGAATATCCGTTCACAGAACAAACCATCCCGCTCCGGTTTGTATGTCCTGTAGTTAATGGTTTCAGGCTTGAGTACTTCACCACTGGAACGCTCCAGTATCTCCTCAGGAGAAGCGAGGCCAATGGTGATCTTGGTAAAGGAACTTTTTGCCTTGGTATCTTTCCTGAATGACATATGATTGAAATTAATTGTTACAACTTAACCTTGTTATTAACCCCTATGGGGCTTCAGCGCATGTCGGAGTGCGGTCAGACCAGGTTAACGCTAAGACCCAGACCTCGCAACTCATGAAGCAGCACATTGAGGGATTCCGGTATACCCGGAGTAGGCATCGGCTCTCCCTTGACAATCGCTTCATAGGCTTTGGCTCGTCCGATTACATCGTCCGATTTGACAGTCAGGATCTCCTGTAGAATATTGGCAGCACCGAACGCTTCAAGCGCCCAAACCTCCATCTCTCCGAATCGCTGTCCACCAAATTGTGCCTTACCTCCAAGAGGCTGCTGAGTAATGAGAGAGTATGGTCCTATTGACCTGGCATGCATCTTATCCTCTACCATGTGTCCCAGTTTGAGCATATAGATCACCCCGACAGTAGCGGGTTGGTCAAAACGCTCACCGGTGCCTCCATCGTAAAGGAAGGTTTTCCCATACCTGGGTAATCCAGCCTTATCAGTCAGATCATTGATCTCGTCAATGCTGGCACCATCAAAAATCGGGGTGGAAAACTTAACACCCAGGTTTTTCCCGGCCCAGCCAAGAACGGTTTCATAAATCTGCCCCAGATTCATCCTGGACGGCACACCAAGGGGATTGAGTACAATATCAACGGGTGTCCCATCATCCAAAAAGGGCATATCTTCCTGGCGTACAATTCGCGCAACAATACCCTTATTACCATGCCTTCCTGCCATCTTATCACCCACAGTGAGCTTACGCTTCTTGGCAACGTAGACTTTGGCCAATTGTACGATCCCAGTTGGTAATTCGTCACCACTGGTAATGCTGTGCTTCTTGCGCTTGTATAAACCGTCAATCTCCTTGAATTTTATCATATAATTGTGAAGGAGGTTCCGAATCAGCTCATTTTTGTGCTTATCCGTAGTCCACTTATTGGGATTGACCGCTTCGAAATCGATATCCTGAAGTTGCTTGAGGGTAAATTTGGTTCCCTTTGGAATTACATCGGCATTGAGAAAATCTTTCACTCCCTGTGAGGTTTTACCATTGACAAGTTCAAATAACTTTTCAATGAGCAATCCTCTCAACTGATGCACTTTACCTGTGTATTCCTCTTCAATCTTTTCAAGGATCTGCTTGGTAGCAGGTTTGGTCTTACGATCTTTCATCGTCCTTGAGAAGAGCTTTTTATCAATTACAACCCCATTAAGGGAGGGTCCTGCTTTCAGTGAAGCATCCTTCACATCACCGGCTTTATCCCCGAAAATAGCCCGCAATAACTTCTCTTCCGGTGAAGGATCCGACTCACCCTTCGGAGTGATCTTTCCAATAAGTATATCACCCGGATTTACCTCGGCACCAATTCGAATAAGCCCGTTTTCATCCAGATTTTTAGTGGCTTCCTCGCTGACATTGGGAATATCTGAAGTTAGTTCCTCCAATCCCCGCTTGGTGTCGCGAACCTCCAACAGGTACTCATCCACATGAATGGATGTAAATACATCTTCTCTGACCAGTCGATCTGAAACAACAATAGCATCCTCGAAATTATACCCTTTCCAGGGCATAAATGCCACCATAAGATTCCTACCCAATGCTAACTCCCCGTCTTCTGTGGCATAACCCTGTGTGAGAATCTGACCTTCTTCCACTTTCTGACCCTTGCGAACAATCGGGGTCAGGTTTACACAGGTATTTTGGTTGGTCTTTCTGAACTTGGGGAGTTTGTAACGGCGAATGTTGTCCTCGAAACTAACAAATTCTTCCTCCTCGGTGCGGTGATACTTGATCACAATCTCATTGGCATCCACAAATTCAACTACTCCATCGCCTTTCGCTACAATCTGTAAACGACTGTCCTTTACAACATTATACTCTATACCGGTACCCACCGTGGGTGATTCGGGTTTGATCAATGGTACGGCCTGGCGCATCATATTAGACCCCATAAGGGCTCGGTTGGCATCATCATGCTCCAGGAAGGGAATCAACGAAGCCGCTATCGATGCAATCTGGTTCGGAGCCACATCCATCATATCCACTTCATCTTTTTCTGAAACCGGATAATCAGCTTCAAAACGCGATTTAACACGCTGGTTCTGGAAGGAACCATCATCCAGCAACGGTGCGTTGGCCTGTGCGATCACTTTTCCCTCTTCTTCCTCTGCACTCAGGTATACAACACCATTATTTTTTAGATCAACTGTACCCTCCGACGCACTCCGATAGGGCGTTTCTATGAATCCCAGATCGCTGATTCGTGCGTAGACACAAAGCGATGAGATCAGACCGATATTGGGACCCTCCGGAGTTTCAATCGGACACAATCGTCCGTAATGGGTATAGTGTACGTCACGTACTTCGAATCCGGCTCGCTCACGGGAAAGACCACCCGGACCTAATGCAGACATCCTTCGCTTGTGAGTCATCTCTGCAAGCGGATTGGTCTGATCCATGAATTGCGAGAGCTGATTAGTTCCAAAGAATGAATTGATGACAGATGACAGAGTCTTTGAATTGATCAGGTCAGTAGGAGTAAATACCTCATTATCCCTTACGTTCATTCGCTCCCTGATGGTACGCGCCATTCGGGCCAGTCCAACACTGAACTGATTCATTAATTGCTCCCCTACCGTACGAACACGCCGGTTGCTAAGGTGATCAATATCGTCCACATCAGTTTTCGAATTGATCAGTTCGATAAGGTATTTGATGATCTGGATAATATCTTCTTTGGTCAGGACTTTTATGTCCATGTCAGTATCCAGGTTGAGTTTACGATTCAACCGGTACCGTCCTACATCACCCAGATCATACCTTTTATCTGAAAAGAATAATTTATCAATTACATCCCTGGCTGTTGGCTCATCCGGTGGCTCTGCATTTCTCAACTGCCTGTAAATGTGCATAACAGCCTCTTTTTCAGAGTTACACGGATCTTTTTGCAATGTGTTGTAAATGATCGCAAAATCCGAAATGTTAGCACTGTCTTTGTGCAGCAGTATCGTCTTGGCTCCCGAGTCAATGATCTGATCTATATGCTCATTTTCAAGTACCGTCTCGCGGTCGATGATTACCTCATTTCGTTCAATGGATACTACCTCTCCGGTATCTTCATCCACGAAATCCTCAATCCAGCTCTTTAAAACCCGGGCAGCTAATTTGCGCCCAACATATTTCTTTAAACCAGTCTTGGAAACTTTAATCTCATCAGCGAGGCCAAAAATCTCCAGGATATCCTTGTCACTCTCATAACCAATAGCTCTCAACAAGGTGGTTACCGGTAATTTCTTTTTCCGGTCAATGTAGGCATACATGACATTGTTTATGTCCGTCGCAAATTCAATCCAGGATCCCTTGAATGGAATTATCCTGGCCGAATACAGCTTGGTTCCGTTGGCATGTACGCTTTGCCCGAAAAATACCCCGGGAGAGCGGTGCAACTGAGAAACCACTACCCGTTCAGCCCCATTGATAATAAAAACACCCCTCTCTGTCATGTATGGAACTGTTCCAAGATAAACATCCTGGATCACAGTATCAAAATCCTCATGTTCAGGATCGGTGCAATACAGCTTCAATTTCGCCTTTAACGGAACACTGAATGTAAGCCCCCGCTCAACACACTCATCAATTGAATACCTTGGTGGGTCAATGTTATAATCCAGGAATTCCAGCACGAAATTGTTTCGGGTATCCGTGATTGGAAAATTTTCCTGAAAAACACTGTAAAGTCCCTCCGATTTTCTATTTTCGGGAGTAGTTTCCATCTGGAAAAACTCCTTGAATGATTTCAACTGTACTTCCAGAAAATCAGGATAATCCATTTGATTTTTGATGGAAGCAAAATTGGTCCGACTATCTTTTTTTGGTAATGACATCGCGATTGGCTCCAATAATTTGATCTGAAATGTTATAAATCACAAAAAGGCTTAGACCCCATTCTATTCGCTGAACGGGGTTCTAAACCTGTAGACGGATAATGCGATTGCCTTATTTAAGTTCAACTTCTGCTCCAGCTTCTTCCAATTGAGTTTTCATCGATTCAGCTTCTTCTTTACTTACACCTTCTTTAACCGGTGCAGGTGCAGAGTCTACTACTGATTTGGCCTCCTTGAGACCCAATCCGGTAATCTCTTTTACCAGTTTAACAATCTGAAGTTTAGCTCCGCCTGGAGAGGTGAGAACAACGTCAAATTCGGTCTTTTCCTCGGCGCCGCCCTCTTCGCCGTCTCCGGCAGCAGGTCCGGCTACTGCTACAGCCGCTGCAGCAGGCTCAATACCATGTTCTTCTTTTAAAATATCGAGTAGCTCGTTAACTTCTTTAACAGTCAATTCTACTAACTGATCTGCGAGTGCTTTTACGTCAGCCATTTTTATTGCTTTTTAAATGTTATTAATTATTCGTTTTCAGACATTGTTTTAAGAGCTCCTGCAAGATTACTTCCCGCGGATCCCAGTGCGGACGCCAGATTATTGGCGGGCGACTGCAATAGCGCAAGCAGATCTGCCAGCAACTCTTCCTTGGATTTGATTTTGGAGAGGGTATCCAACTGCTCATCCCCGATGTAAAATGATTCCTCTACGAAAGCGGCTTTCAGGACAGGTTTCTCCATTGTCTTCCTGAAATCCTTGATCAGCTTGGCAGGACCATTGCCTGTCTCACAGAACATAATCGAAGTGGAATCTTTTAATACATCATAAAGATGGTCATAATCGCCGTCGGATTTCTCCATTGCCTTTTTAAGTAATGTATTCTTAACAACCAGCAGCCTGATCTGATTTTCAAAACACTTCCTTCTCAAATTGGATGTCTGTTCCGCATTTAGTTCAGATATATCCGTAAGGTAGAAGTGTTTCGCATCATTCAGATCATTCGCGAGATCGTTAATGATCACATCCTTTTCTTCTCTTCTCATACTAGAGATCTTTAGCGATAATTATACTTCGATAGCTTTAGGATCTATTTTTATTCCAGGACTCATGGTGCTGGAAAGATAGATACTCCTGATATAGGTTCCTTTGGCAGCAACCGGTTTTAGTTTGATAATGGTTTGAATAAATTCGCGCGCATTCTCAACTATATGCGGTTCCTGAAAAGAAACTTTCCCGATAGAAGTGTGAATGATACCGTATTTGTCCACTTTGAAATCGATCTTACCCATCTTAACTTCTTTGACGGCTTTACCGATATCCATGGTTACAGTACCGCTTTTAGGATTGGGCATTAACCCCCGAGGTCCTAAAACGCGTCCAAGTTTTCCGATCTTTGACATCACGGGAGGCATCGTGATTATCACGTCCACATCGGTCCAACCTCCTTCGATTTTCTCAATGTAGTCGTCCAGCCCGACGTAGTCAGCTCCGGCTTCCTTGGCTTCATCTTCTTTATCAGGAGTACACAGTACCAGGACCCTTATCTGTTTCCCGGTTCCATGCGGAAGAGTCACCACTCCACGTACCATCTGATTCGCTTTCCGTGGGTCTACACCCAATCGAATGTCAATATCAACAGCAGCATCAAACCTGGTATTTGTGATATCCTTTATCAGTTTGGCTGCTTCGGTAAGTGAATAGGCCTTATCCGTGTCTAACTTCTCTAAAGCTAACTTCCTGTTTTTAGTAAGTTTACTCATCTCAAATTCATGTTAATTGTTAGACGGGAATTCGCCTTTAACCGTAATTCCCATACTCCTGGCGGTTCCGGCCACCATTTTCATTGCAGATTCTACGGTAAACGCATTCAGGTCAGGCATCTTTGCCTCTGCGATCGCCCTTACCTGTTCCCAGGTAATGGCAGCTACCTTTGCCCGGTTGGGTTCGGCGGAGCCTCCTTTTAATTTGGCTGCTTCCAGCAATTGAACCGCTACCGGTGGTGTCTTAACGATAAAATCAAACGATTTATCGCCGTAAACGGTAATGACCACGGGCAAGAGTTTTCCGGCCTGTTCCTGGGTCCTTGCATTAAACTGCTTACAGAACTCCATGATGTTTACTCCCTTGGCACCCAGTGCGGGACCAACCGGAGGAGATGGATTCGCAGATCCACCCCGAATTTGCAACTTGATTAAGCCTTCTACTTCTTTTGCCATTTCTAAATTTATTTACAGAGAATTACAAATTACAAACCCCTTCGAAAATTGTACAGGAAGCATTCGATTGGATATACAATCATCTGAGCTCGTAATATTTTAAATACGTTAACCTTCTTTTTCAACTTGCATAAAACTGAGTTCCAAAGGTGTCTTTCTTCCAAAAATCTTCACCATAACCTTCAATTTCTTCTTCTCCTCGTTGACCTCTTCAATAACACCTGTGAAACTGTTAAACGGACCATCAATTACCTTGACCGACTCACCTACGTAAAATGGTACACTGATCTCTTCATCCCCAGCATCCAACTCGTCTACCTTTCCAAGTATACGGTTTACTTCAGCTGGCCGCAACGGTGTGGGATTTGCTTCCCCTTCGGCTCCAAGGAACCCGATTATATTAGGAATA
>CAYZMH010000039.1:0-30495 GCA_964479445.1 uncultured Bacteroidaceae bacterium
CATCCTTGCCCTGGGAAGTTCAGTATAACGCTATAAAAAAGATAGACGGACTTACGGATGTGGAGGTTTTCAGACCGGGCTATGCAATTGAATATGATTATTACCCACCGACACAATTAAAACACACCCTGGAAACGAAAGGATTGAACCAATTATATTTTGCAGGCCAGATTAACGGCACCACCGGTTATGAAGAAGCCGGAGCACAGGGTATAATGGCTGGTATAAATGCCCATCTAAATATTTGTGGAAACGACGAATTTATCCTGGGAAGGGATCAGGCATATATTGGGGTTCTGATAGATGATTTAATAACAAAAGGTGTGGATGAACCTTACAGGATGTTTACATCAAGGGCAGAATACAGAATTTTACTAAGACAAGATAATGCAGATGAAAGGCTTACCCCGTTGGCTTATCAGATTGGACTGGCAGGCAAAGATAGAATGAAAAATCTGGAACTGAAGCGGAAACGAAAAAAGGAGATGGAATATTTCTTGAGGGATACCGGTGCAGAACCCGGGTTAATTAACGATTATCTGAAAGCGGCAGGAACAAGTGAGATAAGACAAAAAGTTAGATTGGAGGAGTTGGCAAAGAGGCCACAGGTGAAAATAAAAGAAATGATCCATGCTTTCGAACAAAACGAGAAAACGAAACTGGATGAACAAAACCTGGAAGATGAAATTTTGGAAGATATAGAGATACAACTCAAATATGCAGGATATATTGATCGAGAGAAAAAGATGGCAGAAAAGATTACAAGACTTGAAGAGATCAGAATAGACCCCAAAGTGAATTACGAGCATTTAAAAAGTTTATCAACGGAGGCAAGGCAAAAACTAGCAAAACTCCGACCCGAAACAGTTGGACAGGCATCAAGGATTAGCGGAGTATCGCCAAGCGACATTAGTGTTTTGTTGATTTATATGGGAAGATAGTGTTCCACGTGGAACCTTATTTCTCTGGTTCCACGTGGAACAAAATGAAAAATAAGATAAGAGATGAACACTGAAAGGATAACGGGAAGATTGGTTGACGTTGTTAATCGTGAGATACGTGGGGTTGAGATGGTCATTGGAAACGGGAAAATAGAGAGGTTTACCGAGGGGAATGAATCCGGAGGCCCCTACATTCTTCCGGGATTTGTAGATGCCCATATGCATATAGAAAGCAGTTTGGTTACTCCGTTAAGTTTTTCTTATGAGGCGGTAAAACATGGCACAATCGGGGTGATGACGGATCCGCATGAAATTGCCAATGTAATGGGAGTACGGGGGGTGGAGTATATGATACGCAGCGCAAAAAAGACTCCACTTAAAATTATTTTCGGTGCTCCCAGTTGTGTTCCTGCTACAGCATTTGAATCGACGGGTGCCAAGGTTTCAGCAACAGATATTGAAACATTGTTTCGTTCCGGAATGGCCTATTTCCTCTCTGAAATGATGAATTTCCCCGGGGTAATGCATCAAGACTCAGAGGTAATGGAAAAATTAAAAATAGCGAGGAAATATGGAGTGCCTGCTGACGGACACGCTCCGGGGCTAACAGGGAGTGCACTTCAACACTATATTGATTCCGGTATCAGTACGGATCACGAATGCTCTTCTATCGTAGAGGCAAAGGAAAAACTTCAGCGGGGCATGAAAATCATAATCAGAGAAGGAAGCGCTGCCAAGAACTTTGAAGAATTGATTCCCTTGCTGGATCAACATCCTGACAAAATCATGTTTTGTACAGATGATCTTCATCCTGATGATCTGATCAATGGCCATATCAACAAAATGGTTAGAAGAGCGCTTCAGATGGGGTATGATTTTTTTGATGTTTTGCGTGCTGCCAGTTACAATGCCATAAAACATTATGGATCCAAACAGGGTCTGCTGCAGGAGGGAGATGCAGCTGACTTTATTCTTGTGGATGATCTAAATGAAATGGAGGTCAGGGCAACCTATATCGATGGCCGGCCAGTTTATACAGATCAAAAGGTTCTTATATCTGAAAGTAACGAAGAAGAGATCAATTATTTCCGGGCGGAAAAGGTAAAAAAAGATGATCTTCAATTAGTGGCAGAAACAGGGATCATGCGAGTAATGAAAGCAGCAGACGGGGAATTGTATACGGGGTCAGAAATCCATAATGTAACGGTCGAGCATGGATTGGCGATTTCAGATATCAATAGAGACATTCTTAAAATTGTAGTGTTAAACCGGTATGATCAATCGGCTCCTGCGATCGCCTTTGTTAATGGTTTTGGTTTGAAGAGAGGAGCGATTGCCTCAAGCATTGGTCATGATAGTCATAATATAATTGCAGTGGGAGTTCATGACATGGACATTACATCGGCGATGAACTGGATCATTTCTCATAAAGGAGGTATTGCCGCCGCTCATGAGGATACTGTCCGCGGTCTTCCTCTTCCCGTTGCCGGAATTATGACCAATCAATCCGTTCAACAGGCTTCCAGGGGATATGTTTCGGTTTCCAGGTTGGCAAAACAATGGGGCTCAACACTAAATGCCCCGTTTATGACCCTTGCTTTTATGCCGCTTCTGGTTATTCCGGAATTAAAAATAAGCGATAAAGGCTTATTTGATGGAAATCAATTTCAGTTTACCAACCTATTTGTGGAGGAATTGTGAGTCGTTTCTTAAGCCAACATCTTCAGAAAACTCTTTTTAATCTACCCGAACAGCCGGGGGTGTACCGGTTTTACGATAAGAACAGGAAAATACTATATGTGGGTAAAGCTAAAAACCTGAGAAAGCGTGTTGGGTCCTATTTTACCAGTAAATCAGCGGATAGCTTTAAATCAAAGGTTTTGACATCTAAAATTCATGATATCACATATGTGATAGTGGATTCAGAATCTGATGCATTGTTGCTTGAGAATAATCTGATTAAGAAGTTGCAACCCAGGTACAATGTTTTGCTAAAAGATGATAAATCATTTCCATGGATTTGTATTAAAAACGAACCTTTTCCCCGCGTTTTTTCAACGCGTAATTCAGTGCAGGATGGTTCTGTCTATTTTGGTCCGTATACTTCAGCCCTTATGGTAAGAACATTACTGGACCTGATCCGGCATATATATCCCCTGCGCACCTGCAATTATCAATTAACTGAAGAGAATATTCAAATAGGAAAATACAAAGTATGCCTGGAATATCACCTGGGAAATTGCAGGGGTCCTTGCGAAGGTCTTCAGGATCATGAATCTTATTCGAAAAATATTGCACAGATCAAGCAGATATTGAAGGGTAACCTTGGAGAAGTAATTGAATTCCTTAAGGGTGAAATGAATAGATTTGCCAGAGAATACAGGTTCGAGGAGGCTGGGCAGATGAAGAAGAAAGTTGATATTCTAAGAAACTTCCAGAGCAAATCAACGATCGTAAATCGGGCTATTCACAACGTAGATGTGTTTAGCATTATCGATGAAGAGCATACGGCTTTTGTTAATTACCTTAATATCGTAAAAGGCGCTGTGGTTCAGGTCCATACAGTAGAAATGAAAAAAAAGTTGAAAGAAGAGCCTTTGGAGTTACTGCTCTTTGCAATAACAGATATCCGGGAACGAATTCATAGCGAAGCAAAAGAGTTGATAGTTCCCATGGATATTTCAAAAGAAATGCCTGAATATCAGATAACTGTGCCAAAAATTGGAGATAAAAAGAAACTTCTTGAATTATCGGAGAGAAACGCCAGGGCCTATCGCCTGGAAAAGAAGCGAAAACAGTCTGAAAAGCCAAAATTATACCCATGGGAAAATATACTAAAACGGTTACAAAAAGATCTGATGCTTAATCAGATCCCTGTTCATATTGAATGTTTTGATAATAGCAATATGCAGGGTACACATCCGGTGGCAGCATGTGTGGTATTCAGGAAGGCAAAACCCGCGAAAAACGAATACAGGCATTATCATATTAAGACAGTAGAGGGTCCGGATGACTATGCCTCCATGGAAGAGATTGTGTATCGCCGATACAGAAGGTTAAAGGAGGATAGCAAAGCGATGCCCCAACTTATTGTAATTGATGGGGGGAAAGGGCAATTAAATGCTGCGCTTTCCAGTTTGGAGAAACTCCGATTGCGCGGTAGTATTGCTGTAATAGGTATTGCCAAAAAGCTGGAAGAGATTTACTTTCCAGAAGATCCGGTACCTCTGTTTATTGATAAAAACTCACCTTCTCTTAAACTCCTGCAGCACTTGAGAAATGAAGCACATCGATTTGGGATAGAATTTCATAGATCTCAACGATCAAAAAGCATGACTCAGTCTGTCCTGGAAACCATACCGGGAATCGGTAAAAAAACGATTCAGCGTTTGTTCAGGGAGTTTAAATCAGTAGGAGAGATCCGCAACCTATCAGAACATGAGCTTGCAGATCGAATAGGGAAAACAAAAGCCTCTACACTGTATCGTCATTTGCACATAAAATAGAGGTCGGTATAGCACCATTCATTAATTACTTTTTTCGTAAGACTGTAAAGTCTATGAGATCCTGGAGAGCCTGGCGGGATGCATTATCTTCAAATTGATGGAGGATATCCTCAGCTTTTTGTTTGTATTCCATCATCTTTTCTTCGGCATAATCCAATCCACCGGTTTCTTTTACAAAACTGATAATTTCATTGATCCGCCTGTAATGCATTTTCCCGTTTCTAAATAGTCTTAACACACGGCGTCTCTCCTTTTTCGGGCAATGGTTAAGCGCATAAATAAGAGGAAGAGTAAATTTCTTTTCGCGTATGTCATTTCCGGTGGGTTTACCAATCACCCCCCGGGGTTGATAGTCAAACAGATCATCTTTTATCTGAAAAGCCATCCCCACATTCAGGCCCATTTCATAAAGCTGATCGATTGTTTCACGTGGAGCACCCGTTGATTTTGCACCGCTTGCAGTACAGGACCCAATCAGGGTGGCCGTTTTTTTACGAATAACCTCGTAGTAGGTATCCATATCGATATTCAGACTACGGGACTTTTGGATTTGTAACAATTCACCCTCGCTCATTTCCTTTACAGCATTTGACACAATATCCAGGAGTTCATAATCTTTATTGTTTACTGAAAGGAGCAATCCCCGCGCAAGAAAATAGTCACCCATCAAAACGGATATTTTCGATTTCCACAGGGCATTTATGGAGAAAAAACCCCTTCGCTCATAGGATTCATCTACCACATCATCATGTATTAGCGTGGCAGTATGCAATAACTCTATTAATGAAGCCGCTGTATAAGTAGATTTTGTGATGTTTCCAAGCATCCTGGCGGTAAGGAACACAAAAAGAGGTCGTACCTGTTTACCTTTTTTTCTCAGCAGGTAAGCAGAAATAATATTAAGTAAAGAAACATCACTGGTTACAGCTTTCTTAAAGAGTTTCTGGAATTCTTTTATCTCAGAACCAACAGGTTTTCTTATGTCTGCCAGGGTTAGCATATATTCCTTTATTCAGCCTCAAATTTAGCAATAATAACCCGTTCCTCATTGAACTATACAGATATTATAAGGGCAACCTCCTAACAGATCAGAGGGAATGGCTGCTTCGGGCAGTCCGGGAGAGTTGCAGACCCTATGTGTCTTCAATTCTTTGTTTGAACGGACCGGATGATCGTAATGAACCGCATTATTTGATATATTTGCATAGAATATTATTGATATCAGGCACATGGAATCTAAAAAATTTAACGAATTGAAAACAGAGCAGGTGGAAAAAGCAGCCGATATGATGAAGGCAATTGCTCATCCATTGCGCTTATCAATTTTGGGACATCTTTCAAATGAAGGAAAAAGCTATACTGTTACAGAGATACATGAGCTTTTGCATATTGAGCAATCAACCGCATCACACCATCTTGGTTTGCTAAAGGATAAAGGAGTTTTAGTGTCCAGAAGGGAGGGTAAAAACACCATCTATTCTCTGAAAAGTGAAAACATTGTACTTTTAATGGATTGTATTGCAAACTGCGCCTGTATTTAAGCAATAGCGGTAAATAACCGGCTTTAATTGGTTTTTTAGCGCTTTTCTCTTTCCGGAAAATAATATCTCTGTTATGAACCGGGTGCACAGAATAAAGGGTGTGAAATGATATGGAAAAAGTAAGGGTAACAAAGCAATTTGATTTTGAAATGGCCCATGCCCTGTGGAATTATGACGGGGCTTGTAAAAATATTCACGGTCATTCCTATAAGTTATTCATTTCTGTAAAAGGGATTCCCAATAATCAAGAGGGGAATCCTAAATTTGGAATGGTGCTGGATTTCAAGGATCTGAAGAAAATAGTCAAAAAGAACATAGTGGATCCATTGGATCACTCCCTGGTCGTATATAAAGCAGCCGACAGTGAGAGCCTTTCCATTGTGAAAAACATGTATGAAAAGGTCCATGTGTTTGGTTTTCAGCCAACATGCGAAAACCTGGTAATCTACATTGCAACTACTTTACAACAACAACTTCCCGATAATCTTGAGTTGCACTCCGTGAAATTACACGAAACAGCTACATCCTATGCTGAATGGTATGCAACGGATAATTTGAAATAAAATCTATGACAGATAGAAGAAAGATCTTTTTCCTCGATTCTTATGCTTTAATATTCAGGGCATATTATGCATTTATTTCTAATCCCATGAGGAATGCGAGTGGAATGAATACCTCCACTATCTTTGGTTTTACACTTGTCCTGGATGAGATTCTCCGCAAAGAAAATCCTTCCCATATCGTAGCTGTCTTCGATGCTCCCGGACCATCTTTCAGGAATGAAATGTTTGAAGATTATAAAGCTAACCGGGATGAGACTCCCGAAGAGATTAAGAATTCGGTGCCCTGGATAATAAAACTCCTGGAGGCCTACCAGATACCGATCCTTCAGAAGGAGGGATTTGAAGCCGATGATATTATTGGAACACTGGTAAGAGAGGCAGAAGAAAAGAACTTCGAGGAAATCTATATGATGACCCCCGACAAAGATTTTGCACAACTGGTAACCGAAAAAATACAAATGTATAAACCTGGTCGGTCGGGAAAGCAGGCAGAGATATTAGGTGTTTCAGAGGTACGGGAAAAATTTCACGTGGAACATCCCGATCAGGTAATTGATATTTTGGCATTATGGGGAGACAGTTCGGATAATGTTCCCGGAGTTCCGGGGATCGGGGAGAAAACCGCGAAAAAATTGATTGGACAATATGGTTCGGTGGAAGGTGTTTATGAAAATATAAATCAGTTAAAAGGTAAACAAAAAGAGAACCTGGAAAAAGCAAAAGATCAGGTAAAATTATCCAAACAACTGGTAACTATAGATGTAAATGTACCCGTTGAATTAGATGTTGATAAATGCAAACGGCATGAATTGAAAGAAAATGAGATAGAAAAACTATTTGCAGAACTGGATTTCAAAAATCTTTCTGAAAGGATATTGGGAAAAGCTCCCGTGAAATCAGGCGGAGATCAAAGCCAGGGAATGTTGTTCGATGATAGTAAGCAAAACATTATCAATGAGGCGTCTGCATTAAGAAATATCGATAATACTGATCACTCCTATGAATTAATAGACAGCAAAGAAGAACTCACCAAACTGGTAAAAAAAATTAAGAAAAAGGATTCATTCTGTTTTGATACCGAGACAACCAGCCTTAACCCTATTGACGCGAAGCTGGTGGGTATAGCATTTTCATCCGGGAAACATCAGGCATGGTATGTGCATTACCCCGATGATCAGGCCATGATTGATGTATTCAACTCAATTATTGAACCGTTGTTTGGTGATGGATCGATCGTAAAAACAGGGCAGAATCTCAAGTACGATTTACATGTATTAAAGAATTATGGAATAGAAGTTAAGGGCGTACTATTTGATACGATGCTTGCACATTACCTGTTATTTCCCGATCAGAAGCATAGTTTGAATGCAATGGCAGAAGCGTTGCTCAACTATTCCATGGTCAGTATTGAAACCCTGATTGGAGAAAAAGGGAAAAAGCAGCGGAGTTTTAGCGATGTACCGATAAAAAAAGCAAAGGAATATGCCGGAGAAGATGCAGACATTACATGGCAGTTGTCAGAAATCCTCAGAAAGGATTTAAAGAAAAAAGGATTGGATAAACTTGCATATGAAATTGAAATGCCCCTGGTTCGTGTTCTTATGGATATGGAGCATCATGGAGTGCAGCTGGACACAGATTCTCTTGAACAATTTACAGCCAAGCTGAGGAATGATTTGAAGGAGGTGGAGGAGAGAATTCATAAAATGGCAGGCGTTACATTCAATATCAGTTCAGCGAAACAATTGGGAAACATTTTGTTCGAACGACTCAAAATTGTAGAAAAACCAAGGATGACAAAAACCAGGCAATATGCAACCAGCGAGGAGGTACTGCAGGATCTGGTTGATAAACACGAGATAGTTTCGGAGGTACTGAATTTTAGGTCGTTGAAAAAACTGTTAACCACGTATGTTGATGCACTTCCGAAATTGATTCACCCGGAAACGGGAAAAATACACACTACATTTAATCAGGCATTGGTGGCAACGGGAAGACTCTCCTCCAACAATCCCAACCTGCAAAATATTCCTATACGGGAAGAGCGGGGCAGGGAAATCAGAAAAGCATTTACGACATCCGGAAAGGATTATCTTTTTGTCTCGGCCGACTATTCCCAGATTGAATTAAGGCTGATGGCTCACCTTAGCCAGGACAGCAAAATGATAGAGGCATTCGTTAATAACGAAGATATTCATACATCAACAGCCTCAAAGATATATAAAGTAAAACCTGAAGAGGTGACGAGGGAGATGCGGAGCAAAGCAAAGACAGCTAATTTCGGTATTATTTACGGAATTTCAGCTTATGGTCTTTCTCAACGCATGCGCATTCCCCGTAAGGAGGCCTCGGAATTGATCGAAGGATATTTTGAGAGTTATCCGGCTGTAAAAAAATATATGGATCATTGTATTGAAAAGGCGCGTGATAAAGGGTATGTGGAAACGATGTACGGACGAGTCCGTGCTCTTCCCGATATCACATCACGAAATTCAGTGGTAAGGGGAAATGCGGAGCGGAACGCAATAAATACGCCCCTCCAGGGATCTGCTGCAGACATAATCAAAATTGCTATGGTACGTATCTATGAAGCTTTTAAAAAAGAGGGATTAAAAAGTAAAATGATCCTCCAGGTTCATGACGAACTGAATTTTGATGTATTTAAAAAGGAGCTGGAACAAGCACAACGTATCATAAAAGACGAAATGGAGAATGCTGTCAGTCTCAGGGTCCCCCTCGTGGTTGATGTCGGTGCCGGAAAGAACTGGTTTGAGGCACATTAATCAACTCTATTACCAATAGCCAGAGTACCTTCCATCCCCATGAGTATATTATTGATTTTCCCTGGTTTTCCGGTTAGCTCCAGGGCTTTGTCCAGTTGTTTATCATTCTGAAGTTGTGCTTTGATACGACCTTTTTGATAGCCGTAACGGCTAGCTATTTCCTCTTCTAAAAGTTGCTGAATTTCATCACGGAAAGTTTGAAGGTCTTTTAGATTATTGTGCGACAACCGTTTCTCCAGTGCCCTGAATTCTTCTTTGCCAATGTCGTAATATTTCTCTTTTTTGGCGGTTTCAATCAACTCTTGAAGGGCACTTTCGCTGGCGGTTTCAAATTCAAAATCCCGTGACTCTACATATTCACTAAATGCCGCATATGTTGTATCACGGAGTTCAAAAGCAGATGGGGGACCGATAGAATCATGCTCCAGTGTATACAGGGTTGCGTAGTCAAAAATAATGTTTGCCGCGTAAAGTCTTACGGTAATCTGACTGAGGGATTCCGGCTCCACCTTAATATCTGGTCTGATACCCCCTCCGTCATAAACAGTCCGGCCATTCCGTGTTTTATAAGATGAGATCAGTGAGTCAGGTACATTCCCCACGCTACCATCTTCATTTCTGTTCGTATAGTCCAGCGCCTGGATGCACCTGCCGGATGGAATATAATACTTTGCTGTGGTAACCTTTAGCTGGGCATTGTACTTCAATTGCCGGGTTGTTTGAACAAGTCCCTTACCAAATGTCCTCTGTCCCACAATTACGGCTCTGTCATGATCTTGCATTGCTCCGGCAACAATTTCTGCTGCCGAGGCAGATGCCCGGTTAACCAGTATAACAAGAGGAATATCATTATCAACCGGTTTTGCCGAAGTTTTATAGGTATTGTGCCATTGTTTCACTTTACCCCGGGTGCTCACAATCTCTTTTCCCTTATCCAGGAAGAGGTTTGAAACCCGCACGGATTCAATAAGTAATCCACCCGGATTATTTCGCAGGTCTAACACAAGAGATTCCAGGCTGTCGTTCATTTTTAAATTCTTTAAGGCAGCTTCTGCCTCGGCTCCTGCATTGGTCGTGAAATTGCTCAGGCGAATATAGCCGGTATGATTATTCAGCATACCATAATAGGGAACATTGTTAATTGTGATGTTTTTTCTTTTCAGGGTGAAGGTCATAGGTTGCTCTTTCCCTTTTCTTCGTATTGTAAGGGTTAGTTCAGTTCCGGGTTCACCCTTTAACAATTCACTTATATCGCTTATTTCCAAGCCTTTAGTAGATTTCCCGTCAATTTCCAGCAGGATATCTCCTGCCTTCAGACCGGCTTTTGCCGCCGGGAAATCTTCATAGGGTTCTGCGATCATTGTATAATCACCTGACCGACGGATTAGCGAGCCAATGCCCCCGTATTCCCCGGTGGTCTGGAAATTGAAATCATCCATATTCTTTTCCGGTATGTAGGTAGTATATGGATCCAGTGATTTCAACATGGAAACAATGCTGGTTTCCACCAACTCTTCGGGATCAATGTCATCCACATAGAACATGTTCAGTTCCCTGAAAAGTGTGCAATAAATATCAAGACTTTTAACAATGGCCAGATCTTTATCTTTGACGAGGGTAAATCCCATTCCGCCGACTACAAGGATCAATCCAAGTATAATAATACGCTTCTTCATGTCAATTAGCTTGCTTGTAATTTTGTATGTAACCACAAATATACCTGATTTTTCAAAGGAAAGTGGACAATGGACCAAACAACGGTAATTCTTAACGTTTATTAAGATTGACAGGTCTTTCCTGAGACCATTGCCTTGTCATATGAGTATTTATTACCCGAGGAGCTACCAATTCTTTGGTTATCTTTGCACCGTATTCGAAAAAGATGTACCAATTGCTGTCAACCCCATATCTGCATTATTACCAAAAAAAGGATTCCGTGAATCCTTTAGACTCATCCAGACAGGTGTTATCCCCGGTAAAAAAAGAGACCGCTCCAACGACAGATTCCTTTCAATTGTCCGGAGAGAAGAATAGTACAGCACAAACCAGTTATCCCATCCAGATGCCCAGGGAGGAGATTCACCCCCCCGGCTGGTATATGTACTTTTTACTTGCACTTATTGTTTTTGTAGCCATTTCCCGTAAGTTTTTTGGCAACCTGCTTGTTAACAATATAAAAGCAGCTACCAGTTATACCATCAATTTAAAAATGCTCAGAGATAGCAGCGTTGTACAGAAGCAGCAGGACTTTTTGTTGTACGGACTCTATTTCCTGGTGGTGGGATTTTATAGTTACATTATTGAGCTGCACTTTGATATCCGTTTTTTCCAGCTATCCGGCATATCCTTATTTCTTTTTAACACAGGGGTTTTGGCCGGTTATTTTATTGCAAGAAGTATCCTGCTTCATCTGGTGGGAAGCCTGTTCAAACAACGCGATCTGTTTAAAGCCTATCTTTATAACAGTTTCACTTACAATAAAGTGTTGGGGCTGATTTTGTTACCTTTGCTATTCGTGGTTATTTATACAGATGGCGAAATACAGAACATTAGCTTGTGGATCAGCTATGCAACAATTGTTTCTATTATCGTCCTGAGAATAAGTCGTGCCATTCTTTTTGCAAAAAAGGAGGGAGTTTTAAATTTCTATTTGTTTTTGTACCTTTGTGCCCTTGAAATAGTGCCGATATTATTGATTTATAAATGGCTTACAACAGCCTTATAATCAATAATAGATACTGAAAAAGAAAGATAATATATGGGAAGAATCAAGAAAATTCTGGTTTCTCAGCCGCAACCAGAGAATGCTAAATCACCCTACTTTGACCTGGCTGAAAAACACAATTTGAAAATTGACTTCCGACCTTTTATACATGTTGAGGGCATTAGCGCGAAAGAATTCCGTCAGGAAAAGGTCGATTTTTCCTCTCACACGGCAGTAATTTTTACCAGCAAAAAAGCCATTGATCATTTTTTTCGGATTGCTGAAGAGACACGGCAACCCGTGTCTGATGATATGAAATATTTTTGTGTTTCGGAGGCTACTGCATACTATTTACAGAAATACATTGTGTACCGGAAACGTAAAATCTTCTATGGTAATGGAAACATAGATGATTTGATGAATGTTATGGCAAAGCATAAAGATGAAATGTTTTTGCTTCCTTTGTCAGCAGCTCATAAGGAGGAGATTCCTAAATTGCTTGATAAACACAAGTATAAGTACACGAAGACCATTCTGTATAAGACCCAGTGCAGCGATCTGTCGGACCTGGCAGACGTGAATTACGATATCCTGGTCTTTTACAGTCCCTCGGGTATTAAATCGTTGTTTAAAAATTTCCCGGATTTCAAACAAAACAATACAAAAATTGCATCATTTGGTACAAAAACCGCTCGTGCTGCTGAAGAAGCGGGACTTCGTCTCGATATAAAAGCGCCTCATCCCCAGGCACCATCTATGACAATGGCCATTGAAAATTATATCCTGGAGTATAAAAAAAACAACGGGAAAGCCAGTTAATAAAAAACAATTCCAGTAAATTGAGGGGGATTTAAGTCCCCCTTTTTTATGAAAAATCATGGTCTGCATAAAACGGAACGTCTGAAAAGCAGCAAGGCAATTGAGTTTCTGTTCCGGGAAGCCCGAAAAGATTATATATATCCCATTAAAATGCTCTGGAGGTATGCAAATCACCCGGAACAAAATGTACGAATGACCGTTATTGTGCCCAAACGCCGTATCAGAAGTGCAGTAAAAAGAAACCTGGTCAAGCGAAGAATGCGTGAAGCTTACAGACAGAACAAACACATCCTGTTAAAACATCTACCGGATCAGGACAGGAAGATCGAGGTGCTGTTTCTCTTTCAATCAGACAAAATAGTTGATTATAAGCATATAGAAAAAAGCATGAAACAGCTTCTCTCTATTCTATCGGATACATAAACCCCGATTTAACAGTGTTACCGGCAAATTTTAAAGATTGGATCCCATGGGAACGAGCAGGAATATGGAGATATCCCATAATGCATGACTGATCATATTTGCGGTAACTGAACGAAAATGAATGTACATCCAACCCCAGAAAACACCTGCTGTTAGGGCAGCAAGAACAAGTACAGGATTGCCGGTCAGAAGATGGATGCCGGTGTAGATCAATGTAGCCGTAATGAACCCCCATTTTTTACCCCAGCGCTTCATAAGCCGCGCCTGGAGAAAACCCCGCCAGAACAACTCTTCACCAGGACCAATAATAAACAGCATCAATAAAAAGATCCGTAATTCAGATGCTTTTCCTTTGAAATCATAAACTCCTGATATATTCTCAGCTCCACCAGGAAATAACGAGCTGATAAAAAAGTTACCTAAAGCAAATACGCCATAAAGAAAAAGTGCAGAAAACACTCCTATAAGTATTTTATAGGGCAGGCGCGAGCTAAGGTCTTCAACAATTTCCTGCCTGAAAGCATGATCTTTCAACCATACCAGGCAGATGAGCAAAAGAAGATTGGTACTCATCCACCACCAGAAATCAAATCCTCCCAGTCTTTGCAGTACAAACATAGGAGTAAAGAGTAAAACCGCCATTCCGGTGATAAGTGGTAAAAACCATCCTTTTCCGGGTAGATTCCTATTGAATGAAACCATGTAAGAATAGATTTAGAAGTAATGCAAGCGTACAAAGAATTCCAAATTGTAAATTCAGCCGGGAGGTAGCACCATCAAGAATTATAAATTCCATCGGGTGAACAGGATTATGCCGTCTACGGGCGATTTTCCATAATTTTATGGCGACCGGCAGGGCGAGAAGTGTGATCAGGAAAGTAAGGGGCATTGCCGGAAGGTGAGGTAACAAAAACTTAGGGATAAGGGTAAAAATGAGTACCATGATAAACGGACCAAAAATCAGAAAACCGTAGTAAAGCATAGATTTTCTATCGCCCAGGGAAGATGCCACTGTGCGAATTTCTCCCTTTTTATCACTCTGGATATCACGCCAGTTATTGGCGTGCAGTATAGCAATGACCAGCGTGGCCATAGGGATAGTCCATACCACCGGTATCCAGGACAATGTTTGCGCCTGCACATACCAGCTGCCCAGTGAACCCAAAATTCCGAAGTTCAGAAATACAGCAAAGTCTCCAAGACCATTGTATTTTAACGCCATTCGTTTTTCGGTGGTGTAAAAAACACCGACAAATAATCCGCCTATCCCGATTACCAGTAACCAGATGCCCGAAAACCAAGTGAGTATAAATCCTGTTATCGCTCCGGCAATAAATAATAGTATTGATGCTCTTTTCGCCTGGCGGGTGGTAATGTATCCTCTGACAACACCACCACTTACCGGGGTAGGTTCCCTGTCAAGACCCTTGTTGAAGTCGTGTACATCACTCAGTAAGTTTGCTGCCGAATGAAGAATAACCATTCCGGCGAGGGCCAGAAGAAACAGACCCGGACGAAAGGTGTATCCGCCGTAAACTACAGCTAACAGTGTGCCGAAAATTACCGGCATGGTAGATGCGGGTAGAGCAAAGGGGCGTATGCTGATGAGCCACTTCTTGAAAACAGGGGGATGTTGATTCATAGCCGCATTTAACATTCAATAGGGCAGTAAAAATAGAAAAAACTTTTACATCTTTACAGAGTAGCTTATTGAAAAAGAGCATTGCCTTTCCTACCTTTAGTTCTCCATCTAATCCTATACAACATGAATCGATCTTTATACCTGTTGAGCGCATTAGCCATCGCGGTACTTCTTTTACCACAATGTACTAATAAACCGGGATCATCTGCCGGACCCGCGGTGCCGGAGTATAATCCTATGATCACTGCATTTACCAGTGGAATTATTTCGGTAGAATCGGGTGTGAAAGTGCGTTTTGCACAAGAGTTTTCAGACTCGGTGGCACCCCATTCCCGAGTATCAAAAAAGGTATTCCAAGTTGACCCTGACACGGAAGGCGATCTTTATTATGTGGATCAGCGAACGGTAGAATTCAGACCGAAATCCCGGTTTCAGCCCGGCAGAAACTATGAGGCCACCCTTAAACTCTCCAGGCTTTTTCCCGAAGTAAAGGGTAGTAAATCGTTTGAATTTGAATTTCATACGATCGCCCAGCATATGGACCTTGAAATAACCGGTTTCAGACCCTACGATGATTATAAGCCGGAGATGAATTATATACAGGGATCTATTCATCTTGCCGATGTAGCAGATATTGCTCCCGTGGAATCTGTGCTTCGCGCATTGCAAGATGGAGAGGAATTGCCCATATCCTGGAACCATGGAACCAGCGGTAAGCTTCATGAATTCACTATTGACAGCGTGGTAAGGAAGAATGCGGAAGATGAAGTGGAGATATGGTATGATGGTTCTTCCATCCGGGCAGACCAGAGGGGGGAGAGGGTTTTTACCATACCATCCCTGGGGAATTTCACCGTAATCGGTCATAAACTGGTTCAGTATCCCGAACAACATGTAATCATAAACTTTTCTGATCCAATACGAAAGAATCAACACCTTGACGGACTGATACGGTTAAGCAGTGAAACAGATCTCAGGTACGTGGTCGAGGGAAATACAATCAAAGCTTATCCACGCGTACGTCAAAATGGTACACTTACCGTGTTTGTCGAGCCCGGGATCAGGAATACTGCCGGTAAAGGGTTAAAATCCGGCAGCAGTAAAGAGATTGTTTTTCAGGAGATCAAACCATCTGTAGAGCTGCTTGGAAACGGAGTGATCGTACCATCCGTTGACGAGGTGTTGTTGCCGTTTAAAGCCGTGAACCTAAAAGCTGTGGATGTAAAAGTTATCCGGATTTTTGAAGACAACATCCCACAGTTTCTCCAGGTAAACCAGCTTTCGGGAAACAGGGAGCTGAAAAGGGCAGGGAGACTGATTGTGAAAAAAACAGTGGACCTGGCTTCCGACAAACCCGTTAATTATGGTCAGTGGAATACCTTCTCGCTGAATCTTACCGATTTGGTAGAAACCGAACCGGGAGCTATTTACCGTGTAGAGTTGAATTTTCGTCGTCAGCATTCTGTTTTCCCCTGTCCCGGCTCTGACAAGGAGGAGACAGAAATGGAGGTGGAGGATTTCGAAACACTGGATGAAGAGGAGATATCGTATTGGGATTCGTATGAAAGCTATTACAGTAACTGGGATTATTATAACTACGAGGGATATTCCTACAGAGACCGGGAGGATCCCTGTACTCCTGCTTACTATGGAAAAAGAAGAGCCGTGAGCCGGAATTTACTTGCCAGCAATCTCGGACTGATGGCAAAGTCCGGATCGGAGAATCAACTGGTGGTTACAGTCACTGACCTTGAAAAAGCAACCCCCCTCGAAGGAGCAAAGGTGAAGGTTTATAATTTTCAGCAACAGTTAATGGAAGAGAACACAACGAATCGGCATGGCACAGTGGAACTGAAGCCGGGTGGAAAAGCTTTTCTGGTAGTGGCCTCCCATGATGCTCAAAAAGGATATCTCCGGTTAAATGATGGAGCAGCCCTTTCTTACAGTATGTTTGATGTCTCCGGGAAAAAAGTTGAGAAAGGAATTAAAGGATATATTTATGGAGAGAGAGGGGTGTGGCGACCGGGGGATTCGCTCTACCTGAATCTGATTGTTGATGACAAGGCTAATCCGCTTCCTGAAAACCATCCGGTTGTTTTTGAATTTTATGATCCACGTGGAAAGATTCTCGAAAAACGGATCGTCCCCGGGAATGAAACCGGTTTTTATGAGTTCCATACACGCACATCGGCTGATGCTGCAACAGGCCGGTATTCTTTGAAGGCCAGGGCAGGTGCTGTAACCTTTACAAAAATGATTCGGGTGGAGACCATCAAGCCCAACCGTTTGAAGATTGATCTCTCATTTAAAGGGGATACGATTTATCCTGCCAGGGGAAATGTCGAAGCCACCCTGTTCAGTAAATGGTTAACTGGTGCCACCGCGAGAAATCTCCGTGCTGAAGTGGAAGTGATGTTCAGAAAGGCCGGCACAGTATTCTCGGGGTATGAAGACTATGTTTTTACCAGTCCGGCCCGTGATATTCCCTCTTTTGAACGAACATTCTATTCGGGTAATATAAATAATCAGGGATATGCTGAAATTAATAAATCACTGGATGTGGGAAAAAGAGTGCCCGGTATGCTCAATGCCATTTTTACCACCCGCGTTTTTGAGAAATCGGGAGATTTCAGCATTGATCAGCTTACTGTTCCCTGTTCCCCGTTCAACACCTACGTTGGATTAAAAGTACCTGCGGGTGATAAACGAGGAATGTTGCTTACCGATACACTGCATACCGTCAGGGTAGTCACCCTTTCTTCAGATGGAAAGCCCCAAACCAAGATAGGACTGGATGTTAAGGTATTTAAGCTGAACTGGAGATGGTGGTGGGATGCTTCATCAGAAGACCTGGCCTCTTATGTAGGGAGGAATCATCCTACACCGGTGTATGAGTCCACTATAAGTACAAAGAACGGGGAGGGGTCATTTCGGTTCAAGATCGATTACCCGGAATGGGGTCGATACCTGGTTATGGTAACCGATCCGGGAGGTCACAGTGCCGGCAAAGTGATTTATATTGACTGGCCAGGCTGGGCAGGCCGCGCGCGTAAAGGTGATCCCAATGCTTCATCGGTATTGACATTCAGCGCTGACAGGGAGGAATACCAGGTTGGAGAAACGGCCATGATTACCATTCCCTCTTCTCAATCGGGGAAAATATTGATCAGCCTGGAGAATGGCAGCCGAGTCCTGAGACAGGAATGGATCGATGCAAGCGGATCAGAAACCAAATACAGCATTCCGCTTACACCGGAGATGACTCCCAATATTTATGTATATGCTACCCTGTTGCAGCCTCACCAGAAGACAGAGAATGATCTTCCGATCCGGTTGTTCGGAGTGATCCCCCTCAAAATCGAAGACCCCCAGACTAAACTGCATCCCCGGTTAGAGATGCCGGATGAGTTGCGCCCTAACAGCCAGGTTAAGATCACCGTTTCTGAGCGCGATCATAGAAAAATGACCTATACCATTGCCATGGTGGATGAAGGTTTACTGGACCTGACCCGGTTCAGGACTCCTGATCCATGGTCATCCTTTTATGCCAGGGAGGCGCTTGGAGTGAAAACCTGGGATATGTTTGACCAGGTAATGGGTGCTTTTGGAGGCAGAATGGATGGGATGTACAATATCGGTGGTGGAATGGATGAATCGGGCGAAGGTGCCAAAGATGCAAATCGTTTCCCGCCGATGGTAAAATGGTTGGGCCCGTTCACCCTGGAAGGGAAAGAGGCTACGCATACCCTGGATGTGCCAAATTATATTGGCTCTGTCCGTACCATGGTTGTGGCAGCGCATAATGGAGCTTACGGAAATGCTGAAAGGACTACCCCGGTGAAAGAACCGTTGATGTTGCTGGCTACTTTACCACGTGTACTGGGTCCCGGTGAAGAAGTAGCCCTTCCCGTCAATGTGTTTGTCATGGATGATCAGATTCGTACGGTAAATCTTGAGGTAAATACCAATGACATGCTGCAGGCAGAAGAGCATTCCAGAACCGTATCCTTCAATGAAACCGGTGATAAAATTGTAGAGTTTACATTGAAAACGCCGAAGAAAACAGGAGTGGGTAAGGTGCAGATAGCAGCAACTTCCGGAAATCACCGGGCAATCTATGAAATTGAACTCAATATCCGATCCTCTAATCCTCCTGTCACCTATTTTGCAACAGCTGCGGTGGAACCCGGTGACAGCTATGAAGAAATAGTTGATTATATCGGTATCAAGGGAACCAATGACCTTATGCTGGAAGTATCCAATATTCCCCCGGTGGATTTTGGAAGAAGGTTGAAATACCTGCTGAGATATCCACATGGATGTATCGAGCAGAACACCTCCGCGGTTTTTCCACAGTTATACCTTGGAGATGTCATGGAGATCGATGAAAAAACAGCTCAAAAGACAGAAGAGAATGTGAAGGCGGGAATCAAAAAGCTCACGTCATTTCAGTTATCCAACGGATCTTTTTCTTATTGGCCCGGATCCATGAAGACATCATCCTGGGGTAGTTCTTATGCCGGGCACTTCCTTATTGAGGCAGAACTGAAAGGGTATGAAGTTCCACAGGCCTTACTCAGAAGCTGGAAAAGATACCAGCGAAAAGCTTCCCGGAGATGGAGTATTTCAGGTTCGACAAATACATATGAAATCCGACAGGAACAGATATTACAGGCCTACCGACTGTTTACACTGGCTCTTTCCGGTAACCCGGAAATAGGTTCCATGAACAGGTTGAGGGAGCGAACAGACCTTGTCAATGAAGCAAGATGGCGGCTTGCAGCTGCATATGCGCTGGCGGGTCAAAAAGAGACTGCACGTGAGCTGGTTGAACCGGCATCATTCGCAGTCAGGGATTATTACGATTCCAGGTATTCCTATGGTTCAGCAACCCGTGATCGGGCCATGATTTTGGAGGCCCTGGTACTTATGGACCGGAGAGATGATGCCGTTCCCCTGCTTGAGCAGATATCGGAGGCTCTCTCATCACAGCGATGGATGAGCACTCAAACCACTGCATACAGTCTGATTGCCGTAGCCAGATTCACCGGGGGATCAACGACCGACAAGTCTCTCAGGTTTACCTATGCTTTCAATGATGAAAACCAGGTGAGGGCGGAAACAGGGATGCCCCTGGCTCAGATCACATTGGATCCGGGCAATGATCCTGATGGAAAGATCTCAGTGGTTAATAAAAGCGAGGGTATGGCTTTCGTAAGAATTATAAATACCGGTCTACCCGAATCCGGTAAGGAAGAGGCTGTCCAGAAAAACCTGGCCGTGTCAGTTTCCTATTATACACTGGATGACCGTCAGATCGATATTTCAAACATTGAACAGGGAACCGATTTTAAAGCGGTCTATAAGGTTACCAATCCGGGAATACTCGGACATTATGAAAATGTGGCACTTACCACCATGTTCCCTTCAGGCTGGGAGATCCATAATGAGCGGTTGTTCAACACCGGTACGGAGAAACAATCCTTCCGGTACCAGGATGTCAGGGATGACCGGGTAATGACCTATTTCTCCCTGTTACCGGGCAGGTCAAAAATCTTTACTATTCGTCTCAATGCAGCCTATCGGGGTGCATATTATCTGCCCGCAATTCAGGCTGAGGAGATGTATAAAAAGGATGTACAGGTTGTGATACCGGGACAATGGATTGAAGTGACGAATAGAAACCGGTAAACGGGCACAACAGATGGATTGAACAGATGAATAGTGGATACTGGCTGAAAAAGGTATTGTTGAATTATCGCAAGGAGCTGCCCATGGTAATTCTTGCAGCCCTGCTGTTCTGGATGATATTGCCCGGGAAACTCTTTATTGATCCCTGTTCTACGGTTGTATATGACAGACAGGAGAGACTCATTGGTGCAAGAATTGCAGAAGACGGACAGTGGCGTTTTCCCGAACCGGACTCCGTTCCCGAAAAATATGAGAAGGCACTGCTGGTTTTCGAGGATCAGTATTATTACAGTCATCCCGGTATAAATCCTCTCTCACTTATCAGAGCGTCCATACAAAATATTCGCCAGGGAGAGATTGTAAGCGGTGGAAGTACCATTACCATGCAGGTGATGCGGATGAGCAGAAAGCAAAAACCGAGAACCCTGTGGCAAAAATTGATTGAGATGGTGCTGGCCCTGCGGTATGAACTGACTCATTCAAAAAATGAGATCCTTACATCTTATGCAGGACATGCTCCGTTTGGTGGTAATGTAGTCGGACTGGATGCGGCTGCCTGGAGGTATTTTGGGACTGCTCCCGGACACATGACCTGGTCGGAGGCAGCCCTTCTTGCCGTACTCCCCAATGCGCCATCTCTTATCCATCCCGGTAAAAACCGTGTCCTCCTGTTGCAAAAACGAAACCGGCTCCTGGATCGATTGGCATCAAGGGGGGTAATCGACAGCATCACGTGCCACCTGGCCAAAATGGAATCACTTCCCGAGAAACCCCATCCATTACCCGATAAGGTGCCTCATCTTACCGACCGGATTATGCTGGAAGAAGAAGTTATCAAGTTATATTCCACCATCGATGGCGCGTTGCAGGACCGGGTACTTGAGATGGTGGCGAATCAGCACAAACAGCTTAAGAGAAATCAGATCCATAATCTTGCCTGCATGGTAATGGATGTGGAAACCGGCGAAGTATTGGCCTATGCCGGAAATACAGAGGACCGGAGCGGAAGCCGGAGGCATGGAAATGATGTAGATATCATACACGCACCCAGGAGCACGGGGAGTATTCTGAAACCTTTGCTTTTTGCTGGGTTAATGGAAGACGGACTCTTGTTACCTGCTTCCCTGGTCCCGGATGTGCCGGTCCGGTACCACGGGTATGCACCAAAAAACTATAACCGTAGCTATGAAGGGGCTGTACCTGCTTACCAGGCGCTGGAGCGATCCCTGAATGTACCCTCTGTTATTATGCTGAAACGATTTGGTGTGGAACCGTTTATTCAACTATTGCGAGGTTTGGGATTTACGACCTTCACTGAGTCGCATTTGCATTATGGACTGACCCTGATCCTGGGGGGGGCAGAGGCTAAGTTATGGGAATTAACCGGCGTTTATGGCAGTCTTGCCCGGGTACTTACCCATTATAATCAATCAAATGGCACCTATTTTCCATCGGATTATCACATGCCCGTGCTTAATTCACAGGCAGCTTTGCCCGGGAGACGAAAAAAACACGAAGAAGGGCTGCTATCTGCCGGAAGCATCTATTTAACATTTGAATCATTACTGGAGGTAAACAGGCCTGAAGATTTATCCCTATGGTATTTAATGAGTTCGTCCAGAAATATTGCATGGAAAACAGGGACCAGTTATGGATACCGGGATGCATGGGCAGTTGGGGTTACTCCCGGTTATGTGGTGGGAGTGTGGGCGGGAAATTCGGATGGTGAGGGAAGACCGGGTCTGACCGGTTTGACGGCGGCGGCTCCCCTGATGTTTGATGTCTTCAGTTTACTGCCACCGACCAATTGGTTTGAAGCACCCCTGGATAATCTTTCCCGTGCGGTGGTGTGCAAAGAAAGCGGCTACCTTGCCGGTCCGTTCTGCGTTGAAACCGACACCATATGGGCGGTACCGCGCGGAAAAAAGTCGGGGGCCTGTCCCTACCATAAGCAGGTACATCTTTCAGAGGATGGCAGGTTCCGGGTGACGGCATCCTGTTACCCGGTAAGAAAAATGGAAACAAGATCATGGTTTATACTGCCTCCGCTCATAGAGTGGTATTACAAACGCGCACACCCCTCGTACCGGGAATTGCCTCCGATGATGAAAGGTTGCATGGAGAAATCCCGGGAAATGTTGGAGATTGTTTATCCTGAACCGGGCAGTCATATAGTAATTCCGAGGGAGTTGGACGGAGAACGGGGAAAAGTGGTTTTGGAGGTGGCTCACAGGGACGCGGAAAGTATTGTACACTGGCATATTGACGAAATCTATACAGGTACGACCCACGGAATGCATCAACTGGCTGTTGATTTAGCGGCCGGGGCTCATACACTGACCGTTATAGATGGAAACGGGCAGGAAGAGAGGGTGAGATTTGAAATTTTGGGAAGGCGATAATCATCAGTAAAGAATAATACGTTCCCCGATTTCGTTGGAGAGCATGTTTTTTGTTTCGTCCAGGTATTTTTGTTGTGTCAACAGTTCTATTACCTGGTCATGGAACCCCTTTTTTTCCGTGTCGGTAATCGAATTTCGTACATCATCGAGAGCCATTTCAACCACTTTAAGCTTGTAAATAAGAAGTGATTTAGGGACCTCTATACCCAGGTTTTCGCCGGGCAACTCCACATAAGACTCTTTGCGTTTCCAGACTTTACTCAGCTCATAGCGAGAGGTAAAAATGTCAATTGCCAGTTCCCGGATCTCTTTTTTGTCGTGAAAGGTAAATTGTCGTTCAAGGATCTCCTCATTTCGCTCGATGATAGCTTTAACTTCTTCGAAGATCTCTTTGTAGAAGAGGTTCTTAAACTCAAGTTCGTCATTTTGAATCTCCCGCATGATATAGTGTGCGACGCTGATCTCCCTGTTATCCTCTTCCGGTAACCGGAGGGTCTGGTTTCCAAATTTAAGCAGGAAATAGATGATCTCCCTCTCCTCGTACTCCGAGATGACATCCTGTACAAAACCGGGTACGGTGGGTTGCTTGGGAACAGCAGTCTGTGCCTGTTGCCGGTGCTCCTTTTTCCAAGATTGTTCAAGTTTCCTCTTCCGGATCTTGTTCACCTCCTGGTACAGGACCTGTTCTTCAACTCCCAGCAGGATGCTGCACTCTTTGAGAAATACAGAACGCTGAATCCCATCCGGGATAACTGATACCGAACGAACGATATCGGTGATCAGGTGGGCTTTTTTTATCGGATCGTTCTCTGCTTCACTGAGCAGGACCTGGGTCTTGAAAGTGATGAAATCCTGTTCATTGTTATCTATATAGGCAATGAGCTCTGAAGAGTTGTGCTTCCTGGAAAAGGAGTCGGGATCTTCCCCTTCCGGGAGCATAAGAACCCGTACATTCAGACCTTCTTCCAGGATCATATCGATCCCCCTGAAGGAAGCTTTTAATCCCGCTTCATCCCCGTCGTAAATAATAGTGACATTATCGGTAAACCGCTTTATTAACCGGATCTGGTCACCGGTTAATGCTGTTCCTGAAGAGGAGACCACATTTTCGATACCTGACTGATGCATAGCTATCACATCGGTATACCCCTCTACAAGAAAACACCGCCCGGAGTTAACAATCGATTTCTTGGCGTGGAATAAGCCGTAAAGGATACGGCTCTTGTGATAAATATCGGATTCAGGCGAGTTGAGGTACTTGGCTATGTTTTTATCCTTTCGCAGGGTACGCCCTCCGAATCCGATCACATTCCCCGAAAGGGAGTGTATGGGGAATATAACCCTGCCTGCGAACCGGTCAAAATGGTAATCCTCTTTCTCAATGGTCAGACCGGTTTTGACAAGGTATTCCGTTTTATAGCCCTTTTTGCGAGCCTCTGCAGTAAATGCTTTTCGTTCTTCCGGACTGTATCCCAGCTCAAATTTGCGTATGATATCATCCCGGAATCCGCGCTCATGGAGATAGCTCAATCCGACAGCTTTTCCCTCGGCAGTTTCCAATTGCGATGTAAAATACTTCTGGGCAAATTGGGTAACCGCCATAAGGCTTTCGCGCTCGTTGCGCTGCTGAATCTCTTCAGCAGTAAGCTCTTTCTCCTCTATGGGGATATTGTACTTCTGAGCCAGGAATCGCAGCGCTTCGGGGTAAGAGAGTTTTTCGTGTTCCATGAGGAACCCGACTACGTTGCCTCCTTTACCGGAACTGAAATCTTTGAAAATCCCCTTGGAAGGGGAGACCATAAATGAAGGAGTCTTTTCGTTACTAAACGGACTAAGTCCTTTGTAATTAGCCCCGGATCGTTTTAACGTAACAAAATCGGAGATCACCTCCACAATATCCGCAGTCTCAAATATCTTATTTATAGTCTCCTGGTCAATCATTTAAATATAAGTAAATCAACACATTGGCGATATACAAAACATGGTTAAAATTAGTGAAAGTTTCAGAAATAACCTATTTTTGGTCAGACATAGACATACGAATTAATGAAACTGTCTTAATCTAAATTCAACGACTATGAGAAACCTCGGTGTGCTTTCCGGTTCGGGAATAAGCGCGGAAAGCGGATTAAAAACCTTCCGCGATATGGGCGGAATATGGGAAACGTATGATGTGACCGAAGTGGCCACGCCACAGGCATGGGAACGGGACCGGTCCCTGGTGCTGAGATTTTATAATGAGCGAAGGAAAGCGTTGCTGGAGGCAGAACCCAATGAAGCACACAACATCCTTGCCGGACTGGAAAAGGAGTATAACGTTCAGATTATTACACAGAATGTGGATGATCTCCATGAGCGGGCCGGCTCCAGCCAGGTTCTTCACCTGCATGGCGAACTGCGCAAGGCGAGAAGCACGGCAGATTCGAATAAAGTGTACCAGATCGACGGATGGGAACTGAAGGAGGGAGATCTCTGCGAGGTGGGATCGCAGCTCAGACCGCATGTAGTCTGGTTTGGTGAACCGGTGCCGGCCATAGAGGAGGCGGTCCCGCTGGTGAGTGCAGCCGATATATTCCTGGTGATCGGGACTTCCATGAATGTCTATCCTGCGGCCGGACTGTTACACTACCTGGGAGAGGAGGTGCCGGTATACGTCATTGATCCTGCGGAAGTATCTCCGGTGGGTATAGAAAATGTAACAATCATCAGGAAAAAAGCAACCGAAGGTATGAGAGAGCTTCAAAACATATTGCATTCATAAAAAAAGGCGCTTACAACACTGCAACATTTCCGGAAAACGGTTGTATTTGCCATTGGTTTCCAAAGGTTGTATTTTCATACGATGAAAAGTATTACCATGAAACAGATAGTACTCGGAATATGTCTCTTGCTGCTTGCTTTCACCCATACCCGGGCACAGAACGAGTTTAACGGGGGTGTTTTTGGTGGTCTGACCGCCAGTCAGATCGACAATGACAACTATTACGGCTTCAGCAAATTGGGCTTCACTGCGGGAGCCTACGTGCAGCGTGCTGTTATGGATGATTTATCCTGGCAACTTGAGATCAAATTCATTACACGCGGAGCTTATAAACCTGCTACTGACAGGGACCCGACCATTGAGGTAAGCCACTTGAACTATGTGGAAATCCCCCTTTCGTTGAACTACCTCTTTGCGGAAAAATTCCAGCCTGAAATCGGCATTGCACCCGATGTGTTGATATCACGCCGGTATGAGGATGAGAATGGACTCATTGATCCCTCGGAGTATAGAGATGTAAGAAGGTTCGGACTCAATGTCTTCGGTGGGATGGTATACTGGATTAATCCATCCAACGGAGTGGGGATCCGCTATTCCTATTCCGCATTTCCCTATTATAAATTTGACGCGGTAAGCACCCGGTACCGGTTCAGCGGATTGTTTCATAATGTGCTGCAGCTTAATTATTATTACCAGTTTAACCGGTAAGAGAATTCTCAGGCACAGGCTACCGTGGCAATAAAGATTCTCAGTGTCGGAGCGTACTTTAAGAGCACTTCAGCACAAGCCTCCAACGTAGATCCGGTTGTAACAACATCGTCAATGAGTAAAAGAGCCCCCGGTTTTTCGGATGAAATCAATGGGGTAAGGCCAAAAACATCCGATACGTTCTTATAGCGTTCGAACCTTGATTTATTGGTTTGGGTAGAGCTGTCTTTTACCCTGTATAGCAAATTTTTATTTACAGGTATCCGGGTGATGGATGAAACCCCTTCCGCGATCACTTCACTCTGGTTGAAGCCTCTTTTCTTATGTTTTTTGGGATGCAATGGCACCGGGATAAGGCAGGTGCAGTTCATAAAGGGCGTTTGAAGAAGTTCCCGTCCCAACATTTTCCCCAGGAAGATTCCTATCTCCTTCTTTCCTTTATATTTCAATTCGTGTAACAAGGGTTGGTAAGCCGATCCTTTCTCAAACCGAAAAAGCGAGGTAGCGCGCTCAATCCGGGTTCGCCCCCAGAAAAGCATAGAGACCGGGTTATCCTCTTCGTGAGTATACCGGGCAAAAGGCATGTTGGCCTCACAGTTCAGGCATATGATCTCACCGGGGATTGTCAACAGGTCACGGCACACCGGACAGAGGGCCGGGAACAGGAAATTAGAAAAGTTATAAAGGGATTGCTTCATACCCGTTAATGGGATAAAGTGCCTGTTTATCGTTCCGGGTTGAGATGTTTAAAGACTCAGGGGAATCAGGATTGAACCAGTTTTTTAGTGGAAAGCATACCGCATGCGGCGTAGATATCCTGACCACGGCTTGCGCGGATCGTAGTGGTGATCCCTTTTTCAGTCAGCTGATCCCTGAACTGTCGGATGGTTTCCTCTGAAGAGGATTCGAGGGGCGTATCGGGGATGGGATGAAACCGGATCAGGTTGATCCTGCACCGGATCCCGGCCAATATGCTGGAAAGTTCTTTCACATGGCGCGGGGAGTCATTTACATCTTTGAACATGATATATTCAAAGGAAACCCTGCGCTGTCTGCCGAAATCCCAGGCCCTGATCTCATTCAACACTTCGTCAAGCGGATAGACCTGCTGAACAGGCATAAGCTTTCGACGCTCCTCGTCAAAAGGAGTGTGCATACTCACTGCAAGGTGAGCAGTGCTCCGGTCCAGAAATATTTTCATGGCCGGGGTAATTCCGATGGTCGAGACGGTGATCCGCTTTGGGCTCATGCCATAGCCCCAGTCAGAGGTAAGTATTTCAAGACTGTCCAGCACGGCATCGAGATTGTCCAGGGGTTCTCCCATTCCCATGTAAACGATGTTGGTAACCCGTTTCCACTCCTCGATGCTTCGCAGCTGGTTGAGGATCTCTCCGGCCGTCAGGTTTCCCTGGAATCCCTGCTTCCCGGTCATACAAAAAAGGCATCCCATTTTGCAACCCACCTGGGAGGACACGCACACCGTGTGTCGCTCTTTTTCAGGGATATAGGCGGTCTCAATAAACTTACCCGGAATGGTGGGAAACAGGTATTTCTTTGTCCCATCCACCGACTGCTGAACGCTGGCAGGAGGGGTTATTCCTACCTGGTACTTCTCGTTCAACGCGGAACGAGCCTTTTTGGAAAGGTTCGTCATTTGCGCGATGTCCGAAACATCTTTATGGTAAAGCCATTCAGCTATCTGCCGGCCTGCATAAGAGGGCAGACCCATCGACTGCGCAATGCGATCTAGATCTTTCAGCTTTTTTCCATAAAACGGTTCCTTCGCCATGATTAAAAATATATTTCCGAGAGAATGTTGTGGAACGGGACGCCTTTAGCAATAAGCATATCCCTCACCTCCACCACCATTTCCGCTCTGCCGCAAAGGTAATATTTTACATTGGTTTGAAGCGCTTCCCAATTTTCCAGGAAACCGGTAACCCTGCCATGAAACAGTCCCGGGGCCGGTTCCCCGGAACAACAGGCTATGTAATCATTGCCCATCTTCTTACGGAAGGCCTCGCTGAAGTAAAAACGGTCCGGGGACCGTTCCCCGTGGATCAGGGTCTTATTGATGCCCAATCCGGATCGCAACATGGAGTGGAAAGGAGCAATGCCGGTTCCCGTAGCAATCCATACAGCAGGGGAGGAATCACTTATAAACTCTCCCCGGGGAGAGGATATCCAAATAGAATCCCCCGGATTCAGGTCTGTAAGACGGGGTGTCAGGTACCCCTCCTCAATGAGGTTAAAAAGAATGGACGCTTTCTTTTCGGTGATCCCGCTGCAAAGGCTATACAACCGTCTTGGTCCGAACTCTTCGGTAGCTACCGATAGTACCTGACCGGGTAAAAAATCAAAATCCCCTGGAAAATCCAGGATAAAAACGTTTTCAGCAATTTCTGCTTTACCCGTTAACCGGACTCCTCTCATAACCTGCGTTTCCATGGTATGGATCTTACCAGACAGTGCGGGTTTTTCCTCCATCCACAATAAAGGTTTCACCAGTTACATAGGATGCTGCTTCGGAGAGAAGGAATGCAGCTGCTTTTCCAAGCTCATCAGGATCTCCGTATCTTCCCAGCGGAATATTGCCGAAATTAATTTTTTGAACCTCCTCCAGGGACACCCTCCATTCGCGTGAATGCCTCTTGTCGAGATCGTTCAGTCGTTCGGTACCGAAAAGACCGGGGACCAGGTTGTTTACCCGGATATTCTGGTCAGCCAGATCAATGGAAAGACTTTTCAGCAAGCTGGTGACACCCGAACGCATCACATTGGAAAGGAGCAATGAATCAATGGGTTCTTTTACTGCAATTGAAGTAACAGTTAAAATAGAACCTTTTTTATTATTCCGCATGGTTGGCAATACCGAACGGATCAGGCGTACGGTGCTCATCAGGGTAAGGTGAAAAGCAGATTCCCAATCGGGATCCTGCAGATCATCAAATTTACCCGCAACCGGACCCCCGGCATTGATGACGAGTCCGTCGATCGTTCCAAACGTATCTTTGGTAGCACGGGTCCACTGTTTGATAGCAGAGGGGTCAGTAACGTCCATGACATGGGCACTGACTTTTGACTGGCTTTCTGCTTCGATCTTTTCCCTTGCCTGCTCAATTTGTGATTGGTTGCGGCTGGCGATGGAAACGTGAGCGCCCTCCAGGGCAACCTGGCGTGCAATGGCGTAACCCAGTCCTTTGCTGGATGCAGCTACCATAATTACCTTCTCTTTAAGTCCAAGATCCATATAGATAGTTTTTATAGTTTCATCGGTTAGCGGACTGTTTTTATGGCAACAAATCGCGTTATAAAAGCTTTTCCGCGATGATGCATGCCTTCATTCAGTTCCCATTCAATCTCATCCATCAGCTGGATAGAAAGGTCTCTGAAATCCTCCCGTAGCATTTCGGATGTGTATAGCATGTCCGGATTTCCCGGTCCGCCCGTTTTATAATGTAGTTGTTCGGGGTGAAATGCTTCAAGGATCACTTTTCCTCCAGGTTTCAGGCTCTTTGCCACAGAATGGTGAAGTCTTATTCTCAGCGAGGCAGGGAGGTGAAAGTATACCAGGCCAACTGCATCGAACATGTTTTCCGGAAACGGGTATTCATTGAGGTCGTATACCGCATAGTTAAATTCTGCATCGTACTCCGTTGCCAGTCTTAAAGCTTTTTTCCGGGCTTCAATGCTGCTGTCAAAAGCGAAAACATCCCATCCCTCAGAAGCGGCATAAACTGCGTTTCTTCCTTCTCCTTCACCGGGCAGCAGAACTTTACCGGGGGTCAACTGATCGATCTGAGCCTTGAAAAATGCATTCGGGTACGTTCCGTATACATACGAATCAATGGCATACCGTTCGTTCCAGAATTCCTTCATATGAATATATTCTCTCCGTTCTGAAAGCAATGTTGAGGATTCGGCCTGCGGGGTTCTTTGCCCGAAAATCATTGACCGTGTTGTTCTATTGTATACTAACCATTTTAGCCGGAAAATGTTGGCAAAAAAAGC
>CAYZMH010000040.1:0-30290 GCA_964479445.1 uncultured Bacteroidaceae bacterium
CGGACCAGCTTTAACGCTATACTGGTTAACCACATACCGCTGTTCCAGTTCTACCGTGATGGATGCTTCATAGGGATTCCCGCTCCCGTCATTCTGACAGGTGGTGAGGGGGTCGCCATCCACTGCAAAAGGGCCGGTACCGGTATAGGTTGCGTCTGAAGAAACCCATGTCATGGAGATGGTATCCCCGGCAGGTCGGTCGGATGACCCCTCTGCCTGCTCCTGGAATACCTGGATGTTATCCACGTACATGTTGCCCCAGTTGGTGTCATAGTAGGTTCCGGGTTCAAACCCCTTCTCCACGTGGTTATGATACATCACATGCACCCGTGCCGTCGCTGCATCGAGGGGTACCTCTACCGGGGCCATGGTCACGGGAAGCCAGTGCCCGAAATGCTGCACAATGTCCTGCAGCACCAGGTCGCGCATCGTATGTTCCTGTCCGGTCTGCTGACCGCTGGCATCGTAAAAACGAATCCTTACAGGGGTATTACTTATCCGCAGGTATAGCTCCGGGGTGTTGGCAAACTTCATCCAGTAATAGACGAAGAGCTCCTCTCCCGCCTGCACAGGGAACGGATCGCTTACAATCCGCTCATAATCGTTCTCTTCATCCAGGTGAAGTGAACTATCGCCGAAGATGGCAATCTCCGAGGGCTCGATCCCGGCTGAACCGGAATAGTTCCACCCCACCGGTATGCCCGACTCCCACTCTTCAAAGGAACTGTAAGCCACCAGGTTCTCCGCGTAGTCCCTCTCCCCCTGGCTCCAGGGGATCGATATGCCCTCGTCTGGCCGGGTGATGGTCAGGTTACCCTCCTCTACCCAAACATTGTTCAGCTCAATTTCTCCCTGGTCGTCGAACCCTTCGGGAAAAATTATTGATATAACAGCCTGGTCGGTAGACTGGATCTCGGGTGCCCTGCAAACAATCATCCTCGAAGCCTCACCGCTTCCGGTATATTCAACCTCCTCCTCCTTCACACCGTCTTCCCAACCATAACCGGCTGCAATCTCCGAGGTGGAGCTCCCATCCCTGTCATAAAACTCCAGGTGCAATACCACCGGCTGTTCACCCCCGGATGCATTCCTTGCATCCAATTGCAGGGTGTAAACCTGTGCCGGTGTAGCTGGAAAAGAGAACACCTCAGCCGTATCACCGGCCGGGATACCACCTTCGGAAGTAAGGGCAATGCTGTCGCCCGACTCCCCCACTGTAAACCCCGGTATATTTTCGTAAAAATTAACACCAACCTGACCTGATGCCGGCAGGAACATGAAAACAACCCCCATAAGAAACAACCACTTATTCATAGGTCTTTTTTTACGATCTAACAATGCATTAACCGCTCCTCCTGGTAAAAACAGGCAGGTTAACCTTACAAACCGGACCGGGGAATCATAGGATTCGCTAAATGCTCTTATCCTGGTAATCCTCTTCCTCCTCGTTCCTTCGCTCAAGCTGATTGACCACGGGTTCAACCGTCTCTTCATGAGCTTTTTTGAGCGCCTTCATCTCTTCCACCACTTCCGGGTACTGATCTGCCACGTTGTATTGCTCCCCGGGATCCACATCCAGGTTGTACAATAACGGCGGATCATGGGGCGTCAGAACGTCCCGGTTACGGCCATACTCCGGCTGGGTGATGAAGTGGGCTTTAAACGATCCTTTGCGGATCGCAAACACCCTGGTACCCCGGTAGTAGATCATCTCATCCCTGGGATTCTCTCCGCTTTCAAGCAGGACCGGGGAGATGTCATAGCCATCCAACAAGCGGTCATCCGGTACGTCCACCCCGGCAAGTTCTGCAAAAGTGGGCATCAGGTCCATGGTGGCCCCGGGTTCCCTTACAATTCCGGGCTCGATCGTTCCTGGCCACCAGAAGATACCGGGAACACGCATGCCTCCCTCAAAGGTGCCTCCTTTACCACCCCGCAGCAGTCCGGCACTGCCGCCCAGCTCATCGAAAACGAGCCACGGACCGTTGTCCGATGTAAAGACCACCAGGGTATTCTCTTCCAGGTCCAGGGCTTTTAACCTGTCAACCACCTGGCCGACACTCCAGTCAATTTCCTCGATCACATCGCCATACACCCCTCTCCTGCTCACACCTTCAAACTCAGGGGTGGTAAATAAGGGAACATGGGGCATGCTGTGGGCCAGGTAGAGAAAGAACGGTTCATTCTGCGACTCCTCGATAAATTGCAGGGCCTCCTCGGTATACCGTTTGGTAATGGTGGTCTGATCAGCAGGCCGCTCGATCTCTTCCGTTCCGGATATCAGCGGAACCTGGAAATAGGACATCTTCGGGTTAACGATCGACTCACGGTGGTTCACCCCTTCCGGCCGGTCCATATCATTGCTGTAGGGTATGCCGTAGTACCGGTCAAATCCCTGGTTGGTAGGCAGAAACTCGGGAAGATGACCAAGGTGCCACTTCCCGATGCAGGCCGAGGTATACCCTCCATCTTTCAACATCTCTGCAATGGTGATCTCACTGGTGGGCAATCCCCCCTCTGAATCGGGAAAGAGCACGCGCCGATTGTCGCTTACCATCCCCGAGCGTATGGGCAAACGGCCCGTGAGCAAAGCCGCCCTGCTGGGGGTACATACCGGTGCGCCTACATAAAAACTGGTCCACTTCTGTCCCTCTTCGGCAATCTCCGACAGGTTGGGGGTGGCAATGGTGGGATGCCCGAATGGTTCAATGTCGGCATACCCCATGTCATCACAGAATACCACAACAAAATTGGGTGGCTGCGGGGGTTGAGATGCATTCATGCTGCAACCCGACGCCAGGAGGAAACCCGGAACGGCCAGCATGATAATGGATTGAATGGAAAGGTTACTAAAAAATCGTACCATGATGTAGTGTTTTTCTTCGATTGTACAATAAGATTTATTTAACAAGGCGATTACCTCTGCTGTTACCTTCTTCGTGACCTGCGTGCTTCATATTGTTCAATGAATTTCTGGTCCAGTTCTTTAGAATCCTTATACTTTTTCCGCAACTCCTTTAAATCCTCTTTTAACCGGCTGACCACATCGGCATACGCCGGGTCATCATACACATTGTTCATCTCCATGGGATCCTTTTTCCGGTCATACAACTCCCATTCATCCACATCATAATAGAAATGAGCCAGCTTATACGCTTCGGTCACAATACCATAATGGCGCTTCACCATGTGGGCACCGGGGTACTCATAATAGTGATAATACACGGCATCCCGGAAGTTTTCTGTTTCACCCCTGAACAGCGGGACCAGGCTCTCGCCCTGCATATACTCCGGGACCTCAATGCCGGCTGCAGCAAGAAAAGTCGGCGCAAAGTCCAGGTTCTGCACCATCTGCGTGTTTTCGGTACCCGGTTCAATCATACCCGGCCACCTTACGAGCAGCGGGGTCTTGAACGATTCCTCATAGATAAACCGCTTGTCAAACCATCCGTGCTCCCCCAGGTAGAAACCCTGGTCAGACGTGTACACCACGATGGTATTCTCCGCCAGTCCGTTCGCATCCAGGTAATCCAGCACACGACCCACACCTTCATCCACGGCCGCTATACAACCCAGGTAATCCTGCATATACCGCTGGTATTTCCACCGCATAAGGTCCTTCTGTGACATATCCGCATACTGCTCGCGAAACTCTTTGATAATGGGATCATACACCGAATCCCAGGCGGCCCGCTGTTCCTCGTTCAGTCGCCCTACACGCTGTCCGTACTGCTTCACCTTATCATCTTCCACTCCCATGGCTTCCAGCACTGCCGGATCGATCTTGTTATCCTTCGCCAGGGTCATATGCTCCAGGATGTTCATTTCAGCCGTCTTTGCCGCGGTTCCCCGTCCCTCGTAATCATCGAAAAGGGTTTCGGGTTCCCGGAACGTCCTCTGCGTGTAATCCTTGTAATGACGCTCGGCCGGCAACCACGCCCGGTGGGGCGCCTTGTGAAGATACGCCAGGAAGAACGGTTTATCCCCGTCCCGCTCCTGGTCCAGCCATTCCAGCGTCATGTCGGTGATTATATCGGTCACATACCCCTCCTCTCTGATGCGCCCTTCATTTTTAGTAATGAAATCCGGATTGTAGTAATTCCCCTGTCCGGGCAGGATCTTGAACTGGTCGAAGCCTTTCGGACTGTTTCCGAAATGCAGCTTCCCGAAAAGGGCGGTCTGGTACCCCTCTTCCTGCATGATCTGCGGGAAGGTCACCTTGGAGGTGTCAAAATCACTGACGTTATCAATCTTGCCGTTGATATGGCAGTGCGTCCCGGTAAGGATCACCGCCCGCGACGGTCCGCAAATGGAATTGGTCACGCTTGCATTGTCAAACAACATCCCTTCATCGGCAATCCGGTCAATGTTCGGCGTTTCCATCAGTTCATCCGAGTAAGCACTCAGGGCCTGGTAGGCATGGTCATCCGACATGATAAAGAGGATGTTGGGCGGCTGTTTGCCGGATTCCTCTTTGTTCCCGCTGGAGCAGGAAATGGCTCCCATAAGAAGGAGTGTTGAAGATACGATCGCTGTTGTTTTCATAGGTTACTATTTTAATTGCATTTTGATTACCCAGGCATGTTCGCAGGGCTTTTGCTCCCTGAGTGCTTCCGGGATCCGGATCACAAGCTTTCCCCACTTTCCGCTTTCATAACTGTACGCCAGTTGCTGATCTGTTCCCAGCATCCGCACCTCGGGGTTTTCACCTCCCAGGAAAACCGATTGCAGGCGCAACTCCTCCCCGGGCCACTCCTTGCAGATGGCATAGACATAGTTACCGTCTTTGCTCCGGGTGAACCGAACCTTCTCGCCCTCCTGTGCTACCAGCCAGGGCCGCGAACCATAAATGGCCTCCCCGTTCACATCCAGCCACCTGCCGATCTCCCGGAGGCGGCGTTCCTGCACCTCGGGAAGCGCTCCCTGCCCGTCAAGGTTCACAATCAGCAACAGGTTGCCATTCAGACTCACCACCCGGATAAACATGTGAATGAACTCCTCCACACTGATCACGCTCTCTTCGGTGTCCTGCCAGTTGTAGCCGAAAGACTGACTGATCCCGCGGTTCTCCTCCCAGGGATGTACGATCTTCGACTGGGCCGTCTCCAGCGAGTGGTATTCACTGGTAAAGAAGTCCCCCGATTTATGGCGAAGGCTTCTTCCCAGCCGGTCATTGGAGGCCACCTCTTTGCGCCCTTCGGCCTGGTTGTAAAAATAGCTTACCAGTTCATCCATGCGTGTCTCCTCCAACGGAGTGAACCACTCGGCATCCAGCCAGAGGATATCCGGATCATACATCTCGATGAACTCCTCCGCCTGGGGCAGAATATACTCCCCGTAGTAATCCTCCACAGGACGCTTTCCGGTCATCATTCCTTTATAGGCCTCTTTCTCATAGGATTCATACCTGACCGGCGGATAACCGTATCCCCATTCACGTACCTGGGTCACTTCACCCTCTTCCTCGATGGGATATTCCCACTCTTCGATGCAGTAATAGAATCCGAACTTCAGATCCCGCTCGCGGCATGCATCCACCAGGGGCCTGATCAGGTCGCGGTTCGGTCCCATGTCCATGGCGTCCCGTTCGGTATAGCTGCTGGGCCACAGGCAAAAGCCCGTACAGTGCTTGGCAAAAGGGATCACGTATTGCATTCCGGCCTGCCGGGCAATCTCTGCCAGTCCTTCGGGATCATACTCCTTCGCCTGGAACAGGGGAATGAAGTCATCCCGTTCAAAATCCTCACCCCAGTTCTCCACGTGGTATTCCCTCCACTCCTCATTTTCATACATTTTCTTCAAATACCAGTCGGGGTAAATCGCCCGGTCCTCATCGACTTTCGGTCCCCATCCGGGTACCGAAAACACCCCCCAGTCCACGAACATCCCGAACTTGGCATCGCGAAACCACTCCGGGGTCTGGTGCTCCCGGATGGAAGCCAGGGTCGAATCGTACTTTTTCTTCTCAGTCTCCTGCTGCCCACTGTCACAACCGGTCAGCCATGCTGCCGCCATTCCGGCAGCCAGGAACAGTACTCCTTTTTTCATAGTTTCGCTGCTTCAATAGATTGTTTTTGTTTTTTCGCTCCTTCCCGGGCCGCGTCAAATGTTTCCCGCATCATCTCCAGCACATCCCTGTATTTTTTATCGTAAGCCAGGTTGTGATGCTCCTCCGGATCATTCCGGTGATCATAGAGCTCCTCGTTATCCGCCTTTACCTCACCCCCCCAGCGGTGGTATTTCCAGCGGTCGGTGCGAATGGCCCCATGTCTTCCTTTGTAGCTCACCATGTAAGCCGTGGCATCTTCATCCACCCGCTGGTTGTCTTCCAGGAAGGGCACCATACTTTCCCCCTGGAGAATTCCCGGGGTCTGCTCCTGGAAGCCACAAAGCTCGGTGAGCGTTGGGTACAGATCAATAAGCTCAACAATGGAAGCGTTGGTGGTTCCACGGGTTTTTTCAATACCCGGACTCGATATGATCAGCGGTACCCGAACACTGCCTTCCCAGAGGCTCACCTTCGACCAGCAGTCGTGCTCACCCAGGTTGTAGCCATGATCCGATACAAAGATCACAATAGTCTCTTCCCGGCCACCCAGCCGTTCCAGGGCCGCCAGCAACCGTCCCACCTGTTCGTCCATGAAACGCACACTGGCCATGTACCCGGCAATGGTCTGCCGCTGCTGCAGCTCGTCCATGCCCCAGATCTTATGGTTCTGCCGGTTCATGGCCGGGGCCGGAACGTCTTCATCGTAAATGCCCGGGGGCAGTTCCATCTCTTGATCGGGATAGGGAAGAAAACACCGCTCGGGAGCTATAAAGGGTACATGCGGACGCACATAGCCCACGGCAAGGAAAAACGGGGCATCCGGCTTCATCTTGGTCTTGTTACGGGCCCCCTCGGCAACCTCTCCCAGGCGGTTCTCAAGGATCGCAATCGCCTGGTTGGTGGCCATGTAATCGGCCTGCCCGATCTCCGTCCCATCCTCCAGCACCATCCGTGCAAAATTTGATCCGTAGTGCAGGTTCTTGGGAGAGAGGAGTTCCAGGTCACCCTGGCTCTGGGTCTCGGGTGCCATCACGTTATAGGCATAATCCCAGGAAGTGGGATCATCCCCGCCGGGCTCTCCCCGCTCAATGCCTCCCGGAACCCCCATGTGGAATATCTTGGAAACACGGGCAGTGAAATATCCATGCTCCCTGAAAAAACCCGCCATGGAAGGATGATCGGCCAGGGCCGGGGTCTCCAGTTTGTAACTGCCCGGTTCATCACTGTTTACCAGCACCCCGTTGGTCTCGGGATACAACCCGCTCATGAAGGAGGCACGGGACGGACCGCAAAGCGGGAACTGGCAATAGGCCCGCGTAAACCTCACTCCCTCCTCCGCCAGCTGGTCCAGGTGGGGGGTGTGTTTGTCCAGGTCCATGTACGGACCAATCCGGGTATTGAGGTCATCGGAAGTGATCAACAGGATGTTGGGCGGATTTTCTCCCTGCAAAGCGGTACAACCCATGATCAACATCCCTGCTACCATCATCCGCATCTGGGCTCCTCCACGGAAGGCAGAAAACGGTTGGGACGATGTGTCGGAAAAATGTATTTGCATATTCTTTTAAATTTATAGATCGTTTCACACAATATTTTAAATACCTGTATCGCTGCGGATCACACACCGGCTGTACCGTCGGCCTTCCCCGGAGACCTCCAGGTAATAAACCCCTTCAGGAATATCCGCCAGGTCCACCCTTCCTTCATGATCCTCCAATTTACCCCTGATCAACACTCTTCCCATTGCATCGGTCAGCGTAACCCTTGCACCGTGGATATCACACCGGATCATCAACCAGTCCCCGGCCGGGTTAGGATAAACCATCATAGACCTGCCGGCAAATGATCTGTCCACCGGGGTCAGGCTGTCCAGTGCCAGCGAAAGCGTGGTATCCACCTCCAGGAAGAATGAATCCACATAGGTCTCATAACCTTCAGTATCAATCTCATATTCATACTTCTCCCGGGCAGGCTGGTTGTAAAAGGTGAGCCTTCCCTGTGAATCGGTGTACCCTGAACGACCCTCCAGGATCACTTCGGCCTGGGGAACCGGACCGGCAGCGTCGTTCACTTCGAACAACACATCGGCATACGTGGGGGTCAGCCAGATCGTGAAAAGGGAATCACCCTCCAGTTCCAGCGTATCGGTATGGGTGAAATAATCCCCGTGCGTGATGGTGTACACAAGGGTATCCTGGGAGAGATCCTCCAGGACTACCTCCCCCTGCTCATTGGAAGGCCACGTTCCGGCCCCGGTGGAAACCGTAGCCCGGTAAACGGGATCCTGACTGGAACGGTCCAGCACCCTGAGGGTGATATCGGGAAGGTCTCTTTGCAAATCCCAGGTAAAAGTGGTATCGGAATAGACCTCTGCATAGGCCTCCTCCAGGGGATAATACCCGGCGGCCTCCACCACCCGCATGTAAAACCCGTAATCCACCGCCTCCAGGGTGATGGTGCCATCCTGACCTGTAACATACGTAGAATCCCCGAATTCCACCGTGGCTCCCTCCAGCGGCTGGCCCGTAGCCTGGTCGGTCACCTCCAGGATGACCTGGTAATCCGATCCTTCCAACAGGATACTGTCGGAAACCATGTACACATCAAATACTTCAAAATTTACCGTGGCCTCAGGCACGGCATGCCAGGTGCTGACCACAAAACGATTGATCTGATCCCTGTCCAGGGTCTGGTTGTCATCATTCACATTCACCGGCAGTTTCTCAAACTCCACGTAAGACCAGTGAACCTCCCCGTCAGCCGGGAACTTGTCTCCCAGGTACTGGGCCCCTCCTGTTTCATCCACCCCGAATGAAATCTTGGGCCAGTAGCGGGACTCCCAACCGGGTTGTGCATCCTCCCGTGCCACCACCAGGAGTCCTTTCACATCGGTAAAATCATAGTTCGATACCGGGTAAAAGGCCTTGGTGCCCACCTTGTTCTCGGTCGAAGAGAGCGAAAACCAGGCCGTGTTATTCTCCAGCTCCATCTCCAGGTTGCTGTTGGGCTGTCCCCAGAGGAACCACTTACCGCGATCATTGAAATCGATGCGACGGTAAGAAGCAAAACTGCTCAATACATCGGGGACGGGGCGCGGACACACCACTTCGAATTCCACCGGTGCCACCAGGCTGTCGGCAGGATCGGCGGCAGATAAGGAGATCTCGCCCTGGAAACCGGACTGCTCTTCATCCAGCTGGATATACCACCCCAGCATCCCGGTGCTCCGGGCTGGGATGGTAAGGCTTCTCTCGAGATCGTTTTCCGTGGTAAGAAATGCAGGAAGGGAGAGCTTCACCTCAATGGTCTTCTCCTCTTCCGAAAGATTCGTGGCCTGGAAACTGAGGGGAACCTGCCCCTGGAATATGGTACCCAGGCGATACCCTGCATCGGTATACTCCAGGTGGTCGTAATCGGCAAAGTGTTGCAGCACCACCGGTTTTACTTTCCTGGGAGACATCTGGTCTTTATCCTGACCCCGCTGGTATAAATCCATGGCAGTGGTTTCGCTATCGATCATCCCGGCCAGGTCGGCCTGGTTGAAAGTTACATATACAATCCGGTCCTCTGTCACGACCTCGCCACCGGCACCGGGATTAAGTACCCGGCCATCCATTCCGTGTATCGACTGAACCGGGATGCCCATATCAATAGCTGCCTCTCCCGAATTGTAAAGGACCGCTACCGCCTCGGTGCCGTCACCAAAAACACGGGAACGGATCAAACTGGAATGCTCCACCATCAAATCCCCAAGGTACTCTTTGTGAGCAAGCTGCTGTATCGAATGGGCATATGATGCAAACGACAGAAACGGGGTGCCGTATTTGTCATTCAACGTATGCTGGGTCGTGTTGTTCCCGTCGGAAAACCGGGCGGCCAGGTACTTAAATGGAATGAAGTATTCATTCCCGGAAGCCCTGGCTTCCACGGCGTTCCCTACGATCATCTCCGCGCGGTCATACTCCTGTGAAAGGCTGGGCCAGTGCCCCCCGATGTATTTCATACCAATCTCCGAAATGCCCACCGGGAGATAGGGATTCTCCTCCCCCCCCGCCGTGTTCTTATAAAGTGCCGTTCGATTCTCTGCCTGGTCCGGGGTGGCATAGGTGTGAAAGGTCACCATATCCAGGGCATCCCAGCACCCCATCGAACGCAGGTGCTTTACGTAGCCCTCTTTGATCCCGGCAAATACACCGGAAACGAGATCCACCTCATGTCCGGCCTCATGGAACGCGTAGGTCATGGCATGGATCAGCGGACCCAGGCGGTCGTAGGTCATTCCGCTGGGTTCATTCCATATCTCGATGGTCTGCATGGGTAGCTGCCAGCGATCGTAAATTTTTAAGTAGGCGTCCGTGTAGGCAAGCAGATCCGACGGGTACTTGTTCTCCTCCAGGTTGGACCCGGAGATCACATCATCCGCTCGCCTCATCCAGTTGGGCGCGATGGCATTGTTTGGCATAAAATGGATGTCATATTGCTCAAAAAGCACCCGGGCATCGTCATACCGGTAATCGGTTCCATACCAGTCCCATTTATCGGGTCGGGGGGCAAACTTCCCGATCACCAGGCGATCCCGTACCTGCCGGATCCCAATGGCATGCAGTGCCCTGAAAAGATTCTCATGGCGTGTATCCTGTTCTGCTGAAGTCAGATAGGTAAGCCGGTCATCATGGCACAACTCTGCATGCACGCCGAAAAAACGGTCGGGCTCCAGGGAAGGATCCCTGTAAGGTAACACGGCCAGTCCAAACTGCACACCCAGGTTCGGGAAGTGAAGCTGGTAATACCCGCGGGACAAATTCACCGTGGCAGTTACCCGGATGTCATCCGTTGTAACGGCACTTCCTGCCGCTACCTGGTTCCCATGGAAATCCGTAATGGTGTAATCCAGGTCACCCGTCTCCGGCACCCCGGACAATACCTTCCATTTCAGTTCATGATCTACGCCGGGCTCAAAATAGAACAGGTGCGGATCCAACGTTCCCAGTTCCGTGATGGACGCGGGACTGCCTTCATTGCCTGCGGGAATCTCCCCGGAAGCAGCAAAACCCGGGTTACCGGCAAGTAAAAAAAATAGAACCAGGCTAGCCAGAGGAGCTATGAACCGGATTGTCCCCTCACAACGCCAACCTCTGAATAAACCCTTCCATGCATCCATATTCGGTTATTTATAATCATTTAATAATGATCACTTATCGTTCATCCCTCGAAAGCGACGGAGGTAACTCAACGGTCCCCCAGTAGTGGTTGGGTTCCGGACCCAGCTCCAGTTCCAGCTTTCCTCCCCGGGCAAATACCTCGTGATAAAACCAGCAACGATCCAGGGGCTTCCCGTTCAGTTTCGCCGATTCAATATACATATTCTCCTTTGAGTTGTCCCGGGTTTCTATCACAAACTCCTTGCCGGGGTAATAATCGTTGTTAAGTGAAATCTTCACCCTGTCAAATACAGGACTGGTTATTTCATAATAGGGTTCGGTGGAAGCACCGCCGTCCAGGTCATACAACCCGATCGCCATCAGCACACCCAGTGCACCGGCCTTACCCTGGTCCTCATCTCCATTGTACCCTCCGTAGGGTGTGGTATCATTCAAAGCTGCTTTCACCTCCCGGATCCACTTCTGGGAAAGGTAAGGTGCCCCGGCATGATTGAAGATATGCCCCATGCCATGCCCTGGCTCGTTCCCGTAATTGACCCAGTTGGTGGCATGCATCTTCTTGGTGCGCGCTACAAAACCATAGGGCTTAGACTTTTGAAAGCTCTCATCCAGGAATTCCACGTAGGCTTCATTCCCGCCAAACAACTGCGCCAGACCGGCAATATCATGCGGCACAAAATGGGTGTAAATGGAAGAGTTGGACTCCACAAAGCCTTTGGTATGACGATAGTCGTCAATGGGTTTGAAATCCTCGATCCAGCTTCCGTCCTTCTCCCTGGGATGCATCATGCCGGTTTCGGGATTCCATAGATTCTTATAGTTGGTGGCACGCGCCATCAGCATCTCGTAATCCCCGGTTTTACCCAGTGATCGGGCAATCTGTGCCAGTGTCCAGTCCAGGTAGGCATACTCCAGGGTCATGGTGGCGCCCCGGTCCACACCTTCAGGCACATTCTCAGGAACATATCCACGCTCCAGGTAATACTTCATGGTACCCCGGTATGCATTCTTTCTGCGGAATACTGCCGAATCCCGTATCCCCTCGATGGAGGCGTTTTTTAAAAGTCCCGGGTAGACTCCTTCCATGTCGTAATTCCTGATACCCTTGTTCCACGCCGTGGCAAAAAAGTGCGACCCATCACCGATCATAATATAGGTATAATCCCCTCCGGCAGGCCCCCTGGGAACCAGTCCGCCGTTCTTATACATATCCACCATGGTGTTGCAGAACCCGTCCATGATCTCAGGGTAGGCCATCGACCAGAGGATGTTCAGGGTCCAGTGCGAGCCCCATAACCCGTCAAAATTATAATGGGGGAAACGTGGTTTCCCATCCTCCATGGCCACCCTTCTCACCACGGGATCATTACCGGTGTAGTCCAGGTAATACCCGTTGGCATCACTTACGATCCGCCTTCCCTGCAGCGCATGCCACAGGTCGGTGAAAAATTTCACCTTCTGTTTCCGGGTTCCGCCGCTCACCTGGATCCGGTTCATCCAACGGTTCCACTCATCAAATGAGGCTTTCTTCACCCGGTCGAAATCCATATGATTGGCTTCATAATCCATGTTGTAGCGGGCATTCTCTATTGATGTGTAAGAGAGGGCCACTTTCATCACCAGGCTCCGGGTTTCCGAAGGAAACGTAACAAAAGTCCCGGTTTTGGCTCCGCTTACCTGTGTCAGACTTTCCGGTTGCAACACCTGGTCTTTCCAGGCCCCGGAAGCAGAAAAAGGCTGGTCGAATTCCGCCCGGAAATAGACCTTCAGGGGCTTTTTGCGAAAACGCCCCTTATCCATCAGCATATACCCCTCCAGGGTTTGGTCATCCACACGCTCCACCTTTGCTCCGAGAGTCTTCCCATGGGCCAGGTAGGCCCCCAGGTCAAAGAGCACATGACGCTCCTTGTCATTGTGAAAGGTATACCGGTGAAACCCCACCCGTGTGGTCGAGGTCAGCTCCGCGGTGATGTCATAATCGGAAAGATATACTTTGTGGTATCCCGGTTTGGCAACCTCCCCCTCGTGACTGAATTCCGACTGGTACACATCCATGCCCAGGTGCCCTTTCATTTCTCCGGTTACCGGCATGACGGGGATCCCTGCCAGCTGCCAGCCATGAATGTGGCTGAAACAGCGGATGTGTTCACTGTCATACAGGTATCCTGAATGCCAGGTGCTTTCGGTGTCGGTGTCCGGACTCAGGTTCACCATGCCAAACGGACGCGAAGCGGAAGAGAAATAGAACCAGCGGGAATCATGGGTGTCGATAAACGGATTGACATAATCCACCGGGTTTTCCACAAACTGTTCATTGGTTGCTTTCTGACCGCGGGTACCGGTCTGACAGGAAATTAAAAGAGAAGCGATCCCGAGAATCGCTATCCTGTTTACAGGGGTCCTGAAACCGCTGAACCGCAGGGATAAGATACGAATAATATGTTTCATCTTCATGAGTATATGCGTTTATTGCTATTTCCAGGCAACCGTTTCTCTTAGTCGTATATCCCGGGATGAGCTTCCCAGGAGCAGTTCGAATTCACCAGGTTCAGTGACCCACTCATCCGAACCGGGATCGTAATAGGCCAGGTCCTCTTCCTGCAATACCAGTTCGATTTCCCGGGATTCACCGGGTTCCAGAAATACCTTTTTAAAATCTTTCAACTCTTTGGCCGGTCGCTCCAGGCTGGATTCCATATCTCTCACATAAAGCTGTGTTGCCTCACCACCGGCCCGTTCACCCGTATTGGTGACGGTGAATTCCACCAGGATCCGGTCGGAACGCACCCTCGTCTGCAGACTCTCATAAGTAAAGTCAGTGTACGATAAACCATGTCCGAACGGAAAAAGAGGTTCCACCTGGCGGGTATCATAATGGCGGTAGCCCACATAAATCCCCTCGCCGTATTCCATATCGATAAACTCTTTGTCCTCGCTGCTCAGCACATCGTCCACATCCATATTCAATGCATATTCCCCGTCAAAATCAGGGGCCGGGTAGTATTCAGCAACCGGTGTGTCCTCCCAGTCCCGCATCCATGAAACAGGCAATTTACCAGAAGGATTGATCCGGCCGAAAAGAATACCGGCCAGTACCTCCCCGCCATATTGACCCGGGTACCACGCCTCCACTAGTCCGGCCACATCGTCCACCCAGTTGTTGATCAAGAGCGGTGTTCCGTTGTTCAGGACCACTACGGTTCGCGGGTTGGCAGCAGCCACCCTTCGGATCAGTTCATCCTGCCCCTCCGGCAGGTAGAGGGACGGAAGATCAGCGCCCTCCCGCTCTTCATAGAGGGTCAGTCCGGCAAAGATAACGGCAGCATCAGCTTCCCTGGCTGCCTGGACTGCCTTTTCGATGGAGGTAGCATTCGCCTTTTGCATACCCAGGATACATGCCGCCTTGAATCCGCGATGCCTGTATTCCACCCTGATCCGGTGATGGCTGCCCTTTTCCAGCTGAACGGTCTCCCGTACTTTTAACAGGACAGGGGTGCGGGTAATGGTGTCGGTGGGGTAAATCTCCCGGTAGCGCTCCAGGTCTTTTTCTGCAAGCTCACTGTATAGCGCACGCGCCTGTACATCCCATGTATCAATGATCTTTTTACCATCCAGGTAGAGGCGTACGCCATCATCTGCGCTTACACTTATCTCGTAAGCGCCGCTCTCTTCAGACACAAGCCAACCCGACCACCGTGCGGAAAAAGCAGAACGGTTCAACCGATCATCGGGAGAAAATATGCGCCAGTCAAAGGCGATCTGTTCATCCGTCCGGGTAACCAACGGCTCCCCGTTCAGGTTCCCGTTATTGAAATACTCTGCCTGCAATCCTTTTGCCGAGCGATCCGGGGTAACCAGCTGATCCCTTTCCACGGGAAAAATATCTTTTCTCCGGATGATCCCCGGTTCGTTGATCACCTCCACATCGGAACCCACCTCGCTGCGGATCCCTTCCAGCGGCGTAATGGTCTCTGTGGCACAGATGTAAGAGCTACCCCATCCCCCCAGGCGCATGAAAGGGGCGTTCGGACCAATCACGGCAATCCGGTCGATTGCCTCCGGATCCAGGGGCAATACCCCGTTTTCATTTTTCAACAATACGATCCCCTCTTCCGCTCCACGAGTAGCTACTTCCCTGGTATCGGGAGCCGGGATCGTGAAATCATCATGCTGATCCCATACCCCGGAGTGTACCAGGGCCCAGAGGATCCGGCGGACTTTACCGTCCACCACGCTTTCATCCACTTCCCCGCTGCGAACCCGCTCCAGCAATACATCGCCGAAACAAACTTCCCGGGGCATCTCCAGGTCAAGTCCCGTGGTAACCGGATCGGTCGCACGCTTGGTAGCCCCCCAATCCGACATAACAAAACCACGGTAACCCCAGCGCTCTTTCAGTATTTCATTCAGCAGGTAATCATGCTCCGAACAAAATGCGCCGTTTACCCGGTTATAGGCACTCATGAAGGTATAGGGATTGGCCTCCTGCGCCAACCGCCGGAAGCCATAGAGATAGATCTCATGCAGCGGCCGCTCATCCACTGCCATATTGATCGCATTGCGCTCGTAATCGGTATTGTTGCATGCATAATGCTTGACCGATACCATCACCCCTTCTTCCTGCACCCCCTTCACGAAAGAGACGCCCGATTCAGCGGTCAGGTAGGGGTCTTCGCTGAAATATTCAAAATTTCTCCCACCATAGGGAACACGCTGTATATTCATACCCGGAGCCAGCAGGCAATGGATGTTTTTCCACCGGGATTCCAGGCCCATCGCTTTGCCGGTCTCCCCGATCAGCGAACGGTTCCATGTACTCGAAAGGACCACCGGGATCGGGAAGGAAGTGGTCTTAACGGAATCCACCACCCCGGGAGGGTATAAAGGCGTGCGGGATTCAGGGCGTACCCCCACCGGACCATTGGCAAAATTGATCTCCGGCACACCCGCCGAAGGGATGGCCGCAATGCCCCAATAATCCCTCCCGGTAACCAGCTGCACCTTTTCTTCCAGGGTCATTTGCTGTAAGATGGAGTCCACCCGTTGCTGAACCTTTTGCTCCTTGCCGGACGACTGCCCGCATGAAGAGAATAACACCAAAGCAACAACAAGGAGTGATCCAGCAGATAGAAAAAATTTCATGAATGATAGGTATTAATTTTCTTATAGATCCATTGATAAGGAAATTGTTACTCAGCACTTAAAAAAGGCCGGCCACTTTTGGCCGGCCTTTTACTCAACGTTTCCTAAACCAACTAACTAACCAACTACTATTATCTTGACTTCACAAACTTGGTGATGGAAGTCACCTGGTCGCCTTTTTCGACAACCAGCAGGTAAATACCATCCGAAAGCTGTGAAACATTGATTCCGCTGTGCGCTTCGGCAGACGGCATGGAAACAAGGGTCTGACCCAGCACATTCTTCACGGTAACCTGGCTGTTCATGGTCAGGTTCTCCACGTAAAGCATGCTGCGAACCGGGTTCGGGTAAACCGACATCTCCGCCATCGTATGATCCGCGGTGGAAACCAGGATCTCGATGTCATAGAATACGGTCAGTTCACCGTTACCGGAAACAACCTTCACCTGGTATCCGTCCAGGATCTCCCCGGAAGCGACCTCGTTGCCATCGGCATCCACTACGGAGACTACTGCTTCAGGTGCGGGGATCAGGATGGCCAGCAGCTCGCTGACGGTGGTTCCTTCTTCCACGCCCATGATCATCCTGGCCTCCTCGTTCACGGTTTTCACATCTGAAAGGACATACGCAAGGTTTCCTGTCTCCTCCTGAAGGAAATGCAGGTAGTATGTGACTTCCTGTGTGCCGTCTTCAGATTCTACAAGTAGGTAGTCATCAAAGGCCACAGTGCCTTCCGCACGTTCAAAACCGGCCTTGTCATAAACGGTAACGGTAACACCTTCCGGAATGATCAGGTTGTCCAGGAACGCAGGTACCGTAACACCCTGTCCGATCAGGGAAATGATAAACAGGTCCTGGTCCACTTCATACAGATCAGAGGTCACATAGGCCATGTTGTCACCGAGTGAGGGCTGCAGTTCATATACAATGGAGTCAACCGTATTCTGCGCAATTACGGTGAAATGATAATCATCACTCACGGTCGCATCCACGAATACCGTATCGTTGTTCAGCACTTTTGTGGGAACAAGTCCCCCGTCGCTGTCTTTGATATAAAGGCTGGCTAACGGCGGCTGTTCGATCTCATCGAGCAGCGCTGCCAGGGTCATGTCATATCCGAATCCGGATATCACGCCGGTATTGCCGTCAATGTCGATGGTCACATCCGAACCGTCAACGGTAGTCAGTACCGCATCATCATCCAGCGGTGTGGTGGATATGACATACTTGGTCACATTCACTGAATCAGCGGAGATCACCTTCAGCGTGTCATCTGCCGCAATGGCATCATCTATAGCTTTAGGCATTCCGTCCACGTTGCTCAGCACCTCGAGGGTCTGACCGGTATCGGGCTGGATCAGGTTGGCATAGAACTGCTCAACCGTCTCACCCCAGCTGACCCCTTCAATGAAGAGTTCTCCTTCGTATCCATCGTCCACCATGTAAAGCACAGAGCTTACCGTGGATTTGTACACAGAGGTCGGATCCATGGTGTGGCTACCTACATTGAAGGAGATGCCACCCCAGTTCAGGTTGATCCCCTGGAACTCATCGCCTATCTGGTTGGCCCACCAGTCACTGGTCTCTTCGGTTCCTGCCCATCCCCGTTCATATTCAGTTCCGGGAGTGACGAAATGGGACTTCCGCCGGAAGGAGATTCTGCTGGTGTTATCATAAGTACGACCGCCAATATTGTAAAGACCCTCGGTATTGGTCGTACCCCAGAACTCTACCAGTTCAAAGTCAGCCGGATCGCCAATCACTTTTTCACCCGTACGGATGGAGTCATTGGTAATCTTAAAGATGAATATGTTCTGAACTCCGCTGGGGAAGTTGATCATGCTCCGCTTGAACATATTGGTTTCGCCCCAAGGATTCAGACGGGCATCCAGCATAACATCACTTTCGTCATAACACCAGGGTTCCTCTTTTCCGTCGCGGTGGTCGGCATTCCCGATGACAAACACATCCTTGGGTTCTAAAATGGGATCCACGCTGGGATCAAACTCCAGGATACCCGGATTCGCATCATACAATGCTTCCGTGGCCGGCCACTTGTAACCCGGGATATAAGGACGCTCTTCGCGGTACCGGTCTTCATACGGATCGGCTTCCAGGGTGGGAATGGCATTTTGAATAGCCTGTGCAGGCGTGATCCCGTTCACCTTGGAGATAAGGATCATGTACTTGGACATATCAATGGGCTCGGTACCCGGATTGGCAAGCTCAAGAGCTGCATTCCAGCGCTGGCGCCCCAGGAGCTCACTGATGATGGGTTCCGACTCAAACGGCTGTACTAAATCAGCAGGCAAATCTTTCTCAAAGATCACCTGGTAGGTACGCGTGATCGTGTCAGACTCGGAAGTAACTGTGAAATTGGTGGTCCGCTGTTCAAGGTTGCCTGTAATATTATCAGCAGGCTCCACTTTAACAGTGGCATTGGCATCCACCTTATGCGCAACCAGGGCTGGTACCTGGGTGGTATTCATGGGAAGCTTGATCCTGTAAAGCAAGGTATTGGAATCAAATGACGGAATGGTATCCGAAGCATTCCATACCAGCGGATCAAGGAAATCCGGCCTGTCGGGCCATGTAATGGCACCAAGATTAGCGTTATCACTTGCCTCATACCCCTGCACATCAATGTAATACTCTTTCACAGTAGAATTGTCTTCGGCAGTAACTTTCAGGATGTCCCCGGCTTTCAGGTCAACCCGCTCTTCACCATCCACGAAATCAATCTCCCAGGTTGCGTCAGGCGCTTTCTCCAGGTATTTGTAAAGGGTGTCCACGCGCGCGGCAAAGGGCACATCCCCAATAGTATCGATATCCGGATCCCCTTCGGTGACATAATAGGGGGTTCCACCAAACACGGGAACGCCCTCGTCTGTGATCTCGGAGAGAAACCTTCTCGGGAACACCTCTGCCATATCCGTTGCCGGAGCCTCGACCTGTATATCAAACTCCATCATCTCCACTTCATCTCCGCAGGCATACAGCACAAGCGTGTCTCCGTCCTGTGCAATGGTGTGCTCCTCACCGAAATCGGCAGGATTCTCATCATATTGCCAGGCTACGCCCTCAATGGATTCCATGTCTGTTATGATAGAATCTCCCTTCTGTGTACTCCAGGGAACCGTAATCACACCATTCCCCATATCAAAATCCAGCACATCCGAGGTGGGACTCAGGGTATAGTTATCGTGGTTCCCAATGGTGTTGTAACACATGTTATCCAGACCGAAATTAGGAATGGTGATCCACTCCGAGTCGTCCGGACTGATACCCCGGGAGTCATTCCAGTCAAGGTTCCCCTCGGTAACATCGCTCTTTCGCACGAGGATGTGTGTTCTTACAGCATCCTCCACACCTGCTACCGGTACCGTTTCCGGCAGTTTTTCATTATTCTCGTCCAGCACCAGGTTGGCCACGTCCACGGTAACCGAATCTTTCACATTGCCCTCTGTATCATAATAGACATGCATCAGCGCCATGGTAGAGTTGTACCCGACCCAGAGCAGGTCCCTGTTGGGCGTGATACTGTCGAAATCGTACACTTCATATTCGGGATAGAAGGTACGCTGTATATCCTCCTCATGCGGACCGTCGGCCTGGTGGATGTACCAGTCAGATTTCTCGAAAACACAGAGATTATGACGAACATCGGTAAAATCCGGACCATTCCATCCCCGGTCGAACACCATGGAAAGAACAAACGACTCTCCCGGGTTCAGGAGGGAATCCGGACCCCTCGATACATACGTCGGCTCGTCCAGCATGTTGGGCCACCGGATCGTGTCAATCTTGTTCTCGGCATCCAGGATAATATCCGGCTGTCTTGGCGGATTGGCAAACCGCATGTTCAGGAACCAGAAATCGGAGAGGTTGAGCACCGAATCTCCCACATTGGTCACCTCCATGTAGGCTGCATCCTGGATGTCCAGCCTCAGCTCCGAAATGATGAGCTGCTCATAAGGTTGTGTAAGTTTAGTGTCCTGTGCTGACAGCAACATCGTACTGAACACCAGTAGAACACTCAATGGTAGTAATCTTTTCATAGCACTTGGTATTTTGATGAATAATTAGCCTTCTACTTAGTTGGTCTTACAACAAAAAAGAAGCGGCTTTTTTTGATCTCCCGGTTACCCATACACATCCTGGCAGAGCCAAAACTAAACGGAACCGGTCGATCTCACCTACAAGTATAAAGGGAACCATACGAAAAAGAAAACCAGGAAACCCCTTACGAAAGATAATTCCCATCATTGCAAGAATTCTTACACAGGAAACCGGGACCCACCCCCCGGGATCTTCCATATATCCCATACGCCCCGCCGCCACCGGGATCGAAAAAGATCGTTCACCATTTCGTGCAAGGTTTGTCATACGCTTGCAAGATATCTCCTCTCGTTCCGTTCCTTTTTCACCGTTATTCGCTGTATTTTTGTTGGTAAACGGAACCACCTATGATGAAAACTCCCAAAAAACAACGCATGACCGCCACCGTCATCGCAGGAACCGCCCTCCTGGGCTCGGCTGCCCTGCTTGCCCCTTCCTGTCAGACCCAACCCGAAGCTCCCAATGTGATCCTGGTGATCACCGACGACCAGGGCTACGGCGACCTGGCCCGTCACGGCAATGAGATCATTCAAACACCCAACCTGGACGACCTCCACGATGCCTCGTTCCGGTTTACCTCGTTCCACGTGGGTACCACCTGCGCGCCGACGAGGGCCGGACTCATGACCGGGCGAAACTGCAACCGCAACGGGGTGTGGCACACCATCGGCGGTGCATCCATCCTCAACCAGGACGAAACAACCCTGCCCGAAGTGTTTGCCGCCAACGGGTACACCACCGGCATGTTCGGTAAGTGGCACCTGGGCGATGCCTACCCGTTCCGTCCCCACGACCGCGGATTCGATGAGGCACTCTACCACGGGGGAGGCGGGGTGACCCAGACACCCGACTACTGGAAAAACGACTATTTCGATGATACCTACTTCCGCAACGGGGAACCCGAACAGACCGAAGGGTATTGCACCGATGTCTGGTTTGAAGAGGCCCTTCATTTCATAAAAGAAAACCGGGAAGAACCCTTCTTCTGCTACATCAGCACCAACGCCCCCCACGCCCCGTTCAACGTGCCGGAAGAATATTACAACCTCTACAGGGAGGCAGACCTTTACGATTACCAGAAACGGTTCTACGGGATGATCACCAACGTGGATGACAATGTGGGACGGCTCAGACAGGAACTCAAAACCATGGGATTGGAGGAGAACACGTTGTTCATCTTTATGACCGACAACGGCACCGCGGCCGGGTACAAACCGCGGGGCGAGGAGATGCTCGGCTATAACGCCGGCATGCGCGGAACCAAGGGGAGTCCCTACGAGGGCGGACACCGCGTTCCTTTCTTCATGCACTGGCCCGCCCGGGATATCACCGGAGGCCGGGAGATCGATGCCCTGGCCGCCCACGTGGATATCCTGCCCACCCTGGCGGAGCTCTGTAACCTGGAGTATACGCCGCGGAAGGCGATGGACGGACAAAGCCTGGCGGGGGTGATCACCGGGAAAGAGGTAGCCGACACGACCCGCATGCTCATCACCGACACCCAGCGGATCCAGTGGCCCGAAAAAGGGCGTAAATCCTGCGTGATGCAGGGTCCCTGGCGGCTGATGCTGGGCAAAGAGCTCTACCATATCGGGAGGGATCCCGGTCAGACCAACGACGTCGCAGATCAATACCCGGAGAAGGTTGCCGAGCTGCAGGCGTTCTACGATGCCTGGTGGACTGAAATCGAACCGGAGATGGAATACTCCTACATGGAGGTGGGCACGCCACAGGACCCCGTGATCATCACCGGTCATGATGTACATGCCCCCAACGGCACCATTCCCTGGAACCAGGCAGGCATCAGGAGGGCGAGTTATCCCGGACTGGGCTACCTTTGCGTGGAAGTGAAAGAAGCGGGGGAGTATACCATAGAACTGGCCCGCTGGCCCTTCGAAAGCAACCTGGCCATAAGCGATACACCGCCGGCAGTCGAGGGATCGGAAACCCGGTCAGGCTACCCGGCCGGGGTCCGGAAAACCTTTCAAACAGCCTCTGTGAAACTCCGGGAGGGCCCCTCCTGGAGCGCCGAAGTGGACAACTCCCTCCGGTCTGTCACCATCCCATGCACCCTTCCTGCCGGTAAACACCGGGTGGAGTGTACCTTTACCGGTGCCGGTGGCAACAAAACCGGGGCCTATTATATACGGATAACAAAAAAGGAATAGCCTGGCAGAATGCATAGCCGGATGGCAGCCGGGAATGTAACCTGCGATATATCGCCGATAAACAGCAATCACCAGGAATCAACAACCAGGGTTCCTTAAAAAAAAGCGTACATACCAAAGATTAGCCTCATTGAAGCGAAAATTAACCATAAATACCCTTTTCATCCTGTTGCTCCTGGCTTCTGCCACCCTGCCAGCCCAGGAGAAAAGCAGTAACAGTGAACTGACCGCCACGGCGGATCTCAACGGAGACGGGGTCGAGAACAACGACGGGGGCAACGGGAGAAAATTCACCTTCCTGCCGGCAGAGAATACGGTGGAGTTTTACCCCGACCGGGAACGGTCCGACCAGGAACAACCCCTCTATTTCTATATCAAAATATCGGGGTACGATCCCACTGAAGACCTCACTGTCAAAGTGATGTGGTACCTGCGCAAAGCCGACAAATCCACCTGGGCACCCAGGTATGCCCGCTGGTCGTACGACCGGCAAACATGGCACAACACGCAACCGAAAAATGAGGTGTTCATCGACGGAAAAGGCATTCCCCATTACGTGATCCCCGCGGAGGAACTTACCGGCGATCCGGTTTTTCTCTCCCACGGCTACACCCGAACGTACAACCAGTGGATCACGTACATCGACAGCCTTCGTTCCGGGTACCCGCAATACCTTGAGGTGCAGGAGCTCTGTCGGAGCAATGAAAAGGACCTGAGCGTCAAGCTCCTTAAAATAACCGACGGGGAAGTGCCCGATGCCGGGAAAAAGGCGGTGTGGATTATCTCCCGCCAGCATAGCTTCGAGGTGCAGAACGATGTGGTCATGAAGGGGATGATCGACTATATGCTCGGCAGCACCGGCGAAAAAGCCACCTACCTGCGGGAAAATGCCATCGTGTATATCGTACCGCTGATGGATGCCGATGGGGCGCATGTGGGAACGCCCGGGAAAATGAACGATCCGCCCGATTTCAACCGCGTGTGGAACCAGCACCCCGCCGCCTGGAATGCAGTGGAGGCGGTCCGCGATAGTGCAGCCGCCACCGCGCTGCGAAACAAGGTGGAGATCTTTTTTGATTTTCATAATCCGTACCCGGAACAAAACCGGCTGGAGATCCTCCACCGGTTCGCGCAGGGAGAAGGGGTGGCCATGAACGATTTCAGGCGGTTCTTTAAAAACCACCAGGCAGACCGTAAGGGATACCAGGTCAACCAGGTGGGAAGCGGAAGCACCTCTACCGTTACCGCCGGGGGATGGGCCCACTACACGCTCCACCCCTCCATCGCCGGTACGTTTGAGATCGGGTGGGATAAGGATGAGTACGGCAACCGGTTTAACTACGACGGCTATATCAGCGCCGGAGAGTCTTTCGCCTTTGCCATCTCCCGATCCATCAAGGATTTGAGTGAACCCGATCCACCCCCTCCGCCGCCGGAGGACCACCCCATGGTAACCTTCCGGGTGACCGACCGGTCTACCGGTGAGCCGGTAAACCGCCCGTTGATCACCTGGAACGGAAACACGTTCCCCCTATCCGAAGAGGGCCTGATCACCAAAACCATGGAAGAGGGAACCGAAGTGGTCTATACCCTGTCACACGATGACTATTTTCCCCATACGGATTCGTTTACCGTGACCGGGGATACGCTCGTTGCCGTGGCGCTGACAGGCAGAACGGCCAACCTGGTTTTTGAAATCGAGGACCGGAGCGAGACAGAAGGAACCGTTTTTATAGAAGTGGCCAGGCAAACCCTCTACCCCGGGCCCGGCGGAAAAGCAACGTTTTATGACCTTCCTGCCAGGGAGTGGACCTTCTATAGCATCGAAAAAGAGGGGGCTGAGAACCTCTATGACTCCCTCTACCTGGAACTTGACACCACGCTCTATGTTACCCTGCAACCGGAAACAACCGGGTATCCCGGGGACCCCGGGGCGGACAACTTTCGCGTATACCCCAACCCCGCGTCGGGCACGCTCACGGTCGATCAGCTCCGAACAGGGCAGGGTACCCTTTCACTGTACAATGCTGCCGGGAAAAAGGTTTTCTCCACCCCCGTGAACCAATCCAGCAAGAAGATCGACCTGTCAGCTCTTCCTGGAGGTATATATACACTGACCCTGGTTACCGGGAAAACAAAGGTGATCAGAAAATTTGTAATCAACTGAAAAGAGGTAATAAGTCACGCCGCGTAAAAACAGTGATTTAGTCAAGCTCTTTGATCTTGATGTCCCGGAACCATACCACGGAACCATGGTTCTGCAGGGCTATATGCCCGGTATCAAACTTTCCCCAGTCGGGGAACTTCTCCCATTTTCCGCTGTTGCGCCGCTCATTCCAGTCATCGCTGTATTTTTCATACTCCACCACCACCTCGCCGTTCAGGATCTGGGTTACCGTGTTGCCATCCACGACCAGCACCAGGTGGTTCCATTCGCCGATCTCCCGGAAAGGCTCTGCCTGCGGGGGATACATGGCATAATTCGCCCCCATGATCTGCCATTTTTCAATGGGCTTTGACCAGTTCACATGGTCAAGGATCTGAAACTCCGGTCCGGTCTCATAGGGAAACCGGTACGCCGTATCTTCCTTTACCTGGTAGATCAGACCGCTGTTGGCCCCTTCCGTAAGTTTGCACTCCAGGCTCAACGCAAATCTGCCATACTCCTCATCGGTGATAATCCCCAGGTTCTCTCCCTTCCCTTCAGTAGTTACCTTGAAGGCTCCGTCCTCGATGATCCAGCCGCCGGGGATGGAATCCATGTTGTAACCACGCCAGGCTCCGGGCGAATTGCCGTCAAAAAGCAGTTTCCACCCCTCTTCTTTTTCCGAAGCAGCCAGGGTGTTGGGTGCATCCTCCTGGTGGAGTTCCCGGTAGTGATCCATGGCGCTTTTGTCGGGCGATGTACAGGAGGTTACCGCCACCATGATCCCGATGATACATGCAATTGTTTTCATATCGTTTTGTTTATTGAGGGTATTGATCGGTCCTGTTTCATTACACAACAAGGGAACACAGCCTGCCGGTTCTCCCCTTCAGATCGCCCCAAACGCTCCGGCCTCCACTCCCGGTAAGAACATTCCCGGTGTGAATATACTGATAAAAAGCAACTGCAAAAAACCGGGTGTGCACGATCCGGTAATACCCCATGACCGGTTTTCATCGCTCAGACCCGCACAGGGCAACTAGAAATTCATGTTCATGGCAAACTCCATGGGAAAATCCCCGTCTTCCGACAACTCCATGCAGGTCATTCGCTGCCTCAGGCGGTTGATATCCAAGGTGAACGGAACCGACCTCAATGCCAGCAACGCACCGGTTCCGGATGTATTCCCCACCGGGATCACTTTCTCTTCCAGGGCTGCAGGGATCATCCCCAGGGCCACCCCGCTCGCGGCCCGCAGGTAATTCCCGAACCCGCCGGCCAGGTAGAGCGCATCGATCTCCTCCGCCTCAAGTCCGGCCCGGCGCACCAGGATGTTGATCCCCGACCTTACCGCGCTCTTGGCAAGCTGTACCTCCCGGATATCCCCGGGGGTGAGCAATACATCACCTTCCCTGCCTGTGCGGCCTGACGTCTCCACGATGTAATCCCCTTTCATGTACCCGTCGCGCCCGGCAATCCCCTCGCTCACCAGCCAGGCCACCAGGTCGAACAGACCCGAACCGCAAATCCCTGCCGGGGGAACACCCCCAATGGTCCGGTACCCCTCGTCCCCATCAAAACTTCGGATCGCCCCCCGGAATGCCCCCATGCCGTGGGTGATAGTGGCGCCTTCGAAAGCCGGACCAGCAGCCGTGGCGCAACAATAGATCCCTGACGGCGTCACCAGCGCCATCTCCCCGTTGGTCCCCAGGTCCACGAAAAGGTACCGGCGATGCTCCCGCGAAGGATCCAGCGAGGCCAGACCGGACACCATATCAGCACCCACGTAGGCCGTCAGCGATGGCAACACCTGTACCCATGCATCCTCCCGGCAGTCCAGGCCCAATTCATCCGCCCTCCTGGTCTGCTCCCCGGTGAACAGGGGGGTAAACGGAACGAGGGCCAGCGAGCGGGGATTGACCCCCAGGAAAAGATGGAGCATGGTGGTATTGCCGCTTACGGTAACTTTCACCAGGTCCTCCTGGCTCAATTCAGCAGATGCCAGAAACGCCGCGATCTCCCGGTTGACGGCGTCCATCACCAACCCCTGTAACCTGACAGTACCTTCCTCCTGCTCCGAACAATACTGGATCCGGGTGATCACATCGGCACCGTAAACCGATTGAGGATTCATCAGCGAACGGATCTCCTTAACCGAGCCGGTCAACAGGTCGGTGAAGTAAAGCACCAGCGTGGTCGTCCCCAGGTCAATGGCCAGTCCGTGCGGAGAGGCCGCCTTCACAACTACCCCGCCGGGCTCCATGGGCACCTCCCTCGAGTAGGTGTACTGCCGGGTCAGGATTTCCGACTCCCGGGGACCGGGTACCGTCACTTCCAGGTCCTCTTCCACACGGTACATGCACGCTGTCACATAGCGCCCGTCCCCGAGCTCTACGCGGCACTTCCCGCAGGTTCCCTGTCCGCCGCAGGGGGCCGGGATCTCCACCCCGCCATCCCGCAGGGCATCCAGCAATCGCGTTCCGGCCGGCACTTCAAAGGTTTCCGGATTACTTCTCCCGTATACAGTTATTCGAGGCATCAATGGGTTGTTCTAAATAATACGTTCCTGCCGGTACATGCAGTCGGTGCGGTCGCATCCGGCACACCGGTTTGGGTCATAGGTTACATCCCGGCCGATACCGATCAGACCGCTTATCGATTTTACCGGGACCATCAGTCCGCTCTCCTTCAGCCAAACCCCGCAAATACCCTCCGGGAACAACCGGAACAGGACATGCTGCTCCTCCACGTTCCAGTCGCAATAACCCGGACTATACATATTGGTAACCTTCAATCCTTCCGCCGCTGCCTCTTCACCGATCCGCTTGTGAACATACCCGGTGATCCGCTCCACCAGCAGCGTTCCCACGATATCGGCCACGTAGCCGCCCATCACATCACCCTCCCGGTTCAGGGCTTCGATTCGCTCTCCGATGGCCGGTCCGGCCGTGCACACAAAAAAGGCAGTCCGGGTGGCCCGGCGCATCTTCCGGGAAACGAACCGGCCGGCCCTGAACCGGGTACCCCCGACCTCCATCCGGTGATGCCGGGTATCCACCCCGACAGGCTCCGCGAGCCGGTAGCCGTAACAGAGCCCATCCATCCTGCGGCTTTGTTCCACCTCCCGTTCAATGATCTCTCTGTAAAACGGCGGGGCTTCCCGCTCATCCAGCTTCATCAGCCGGTAGATATCCGCCAGGTCGATCTCCACTTCACCGGGGAGAAAACGATGGGTATATACACTCATGGGCGGGCGCATTTTAAAAATGTTTTTCTCAGCTTCCCGGGGGTAAAATCCTCGCCAAAAGCAATGACCTCGGTGGGTCCCCGGTAGCCGTCAATAACCTCTTTGCTGTATGAACCGAAAACCGACTGGATCCCCACCACCTTTTCATCGGTGGTGTTGACAAATCCCTTGATGCGCGGACTCTCCTGCCGGATCTCCTCCACGAACCGGTCAAGGCCGTCCGGGGTGATCCGGTCATGGACCCGCATCACACAGGCTTTCATACCGGGCCTCCCTTCCGACTCCTTTTCGCCAACATGTGCCGCGGCCTCCTGCGGCCGGGCCTGGATGGGATCCGGGCCATCCGGATCAAACCGGCAATAGGTGGTTTCGCGGATTGCCGCAAACGGGTTGATAGCCTGAACCTCCCTCCGCAGGGTCTCTTTATCGCCCCTGTAAAGATCGATCTTGTTAAGCAGCACGGTGTCGGCCACCATTACCTGGTGCCTTACACGGGGCATCATGTGTAAGCCCTGGTGGAAATGGGGTGCGTCCACAATGCTGATAATGCGGGATAAGGTGACATGGTCCCTGATGGCGGGATCCCCGAGCAATTCAATGATGTTGATGGGATCCGACAAGCCCGATGCTTCCAGGAAGATCAGTTCCGGTTGATACTCGCTCACCAGCTTTTCAAGGGACCGGATAAAGGTTCCCAGCATACACACGCAGAATACCGACCCGTTGTTCACCTCCACCAGGCGAAAGGGTTCACCACTTCGCTGCAGCTCTTTCCCGTCGGTTCCGCTGGAGGCAAATTCGTTCTGGATCACGGCAATGCGATGCCGGTCGGCATAAAGGGCCAGGATATGTTTCAGAAGCGAGGTTTTCCCGCTCCCCAAAAATCCCGTGACCAGGTAAAAGCGGCTCATCCCTGTTTTGCTTTCAGGTAGGAATCGATCTTGTTTTCAATATCTTTCACCGGCGGGGTCTGTGCATTAAACTCCAGGTTCCCGTCCATAACGATCGCCGGTACCTTCTGAACCCCCAGGGTAACCATCATCTGCACTCCTTGCTCCTCCTTGATCTTGTACTCGCGGAAAATGACCCGGTCACCAAAGGACCCGGCAGCCCGCTTAACGGCACTGACCATGTACTGGCAGGGAGCACAGGAGGCGGAATCCAGGGTCACTACATCGATCACGACTTTATCCGGTAACCAGTGATCCGACAGGTCCAGCTTTTCAATCTCGGACACGGGAGCTTCGGCTGCCCGCAACTCCCCCTGCAGCATCTCGTCGCTCACCAGGCGGGTTACGGCCTGGATATTCTCCACCGGGGTGTCCATGGGCAGATCACAACCCGGGGCCAGGATGAACCCCTGGTTCCCCGCGGTGTCCATGCAATGCAGGGCTTCATGCTGGGAATCTTCCTCGCTGCCCATGAGCAGCACCACGGTTAAGCGCATATTCCCGCCAAAACTCACCTGGTGGTCCAGGGCAATGTCCCGTACATAATCCAGCGGTATATTCTCATCAATGGAAACATTGTCGGGCCGGCAGCGGCACATCACCTCGATGTTCTGCTGGGCATTGCCGCAGACGAAAAAAGAGCTCAGCCCCTGCTCTTCCCGGATATGGTCAAAGATCTCCGTGGCATAAGGCATCACGAATTGCTCAAACGACATGGGGTCGATCTGGCTTGTCATGGGATCCACCATGGCAATCACATCACACCCTGCTTCCAGGTAGTTGGATGCCATCATCTTTGCCACCCTGGTGGTGAACTCCATCAATCGCTGCACCTGCTCCGGGTCCTCGAAGAATTTCATGAAAATATCGGTCCCCATCAGGTGAAGGCCGAGGGTGAACGGACCGGTGATCAGTCCGTATAACGCCACATCGGGATACTTATCGCGCAACTGCCTGGCTGCATCCATCACGACCGGAATACGCCCTTTGCAGGAACAGGGAACCTCCAGCTCTTCCAGCTTCACTCCCTCCTGCAGGGGGTGACTCACCACGGCCGGCGGATTGTCATCCGACCATTTGAGACTGCATCCCAGCACCTCGGCTTCAATCTGCAGGTCAAACACCACCGGGATGCCGTCGGGATGGTATAACTCCAGGGCCCGTGAAACGCCCTCGACGATGTGATCGGAATCTTTGAGGTATTTTTCCGCCGGCATGCCCAGCAACTTTCCTCCATGAACTCCCACAAAGGGAACCCAGGGGATGCGGTCCACCGGCTCACGGGCAAAGGCTTTTCGTATTCGTTC
>CAYZMH010000041.1:0-29439 GCA_964479445.1 uncultured Bacteroidaceae bacterium
ATCGGGTATTCATTTAAGAATGAATTCTCGGAACGTTCCCGGTGGGAAGAGTCCACCCGGCAGTGGTTTCAATCGATCGACCGGCATATCGGGAAAAACCTTGAAAAACCGCAACTTCCCCGGAATGAGCAGTGGGAAGAGCTGTTTGAGACCAATGCCACCAAATCGGTTACAGGTACGGCCGTGGAACCTTTCATTGAGGTGGAGTGGGATCAATCTTCCGGATGGAATCAATATTGTCCGGAAGATTCGGATGGACCCGGCGGTCATGCCTACGTAGGATGTGTAGCCGTATCCATGGCCCAGGCTATGTCGGTCTACCAGTATCCTGAGCGACCTACGGGAGAACATGGATATAACTCCAGCAATTACGGGTATATCTATCTGAATTATGATAACCAGCCTGCTTATGACTGGAATTCCATGTCCCTGAAAAGTGCGGATGATGAAAATGCCCGCCTTCTTTACCACCTTGCGGTAAGTGTGGATATGGGCTTCAGTGCCTTCGGTTCAGGGGCCTATACCAGCAAAGCACCCGGTGTATTGCGCAACTATTTCGGATACTCCGAATCCCTTACCTACAAGCGAAGGTCAGGTTACGAAAAGGAGGAGTGGAAGCAGATGCTGATCGATGACCTGTTGCAGGGACGACCGATTATCTATTCCGGGGACGGCGATAACGGGGAAGCCGGGCATGCCTTTAACATCGATGGGGTGGGTGCAGGCGGAAACTATTTTTCGTTTAATTGGGGTTGGTCTGGAGAAGGGAATGGATTTTATGCTATTGATGCCATTATCCCGACCGATGATAATGGAAATGAAATAGGTGGAAATTTTACTTACAACCAGGCTGCCGTGCTGGGCATCCGTCCCCCCGAGGCCGGTCCGTTCGACATCGACCTGGTGAACCTGGAGGTGTATGACCAGCAGCCGGAAGGAACGCCTGTGGGAATGGTTGATGTGGAGGATGAATACGAGGAGAATGTCTATACCTATACCCTGAAGGGTCATTTCAACGTCTTGCTGGATGATTACGGTCCGGCCAATTTCTACATAGAAAACGATTCCCTGAAGACTAAAAAAGTGTTCGATGCCGAAGAAAAGGATTCCGATTTTCTTGTCATCGAGGTAACCGACACAGCCGGTAATTTTTACCGGGAAGAATTCACCATCCCCATCCGGAAATTCTATTTCGGTCCCACAGCCATGTCGCTTTCAGCCAATGAGGTGGAAGAGGGGAAGAACCCGGGTTATTTTGTGGGAGAACTCAACGTGGAGGATGATATCGCTTCCAATACATACAACTATTCCTGCACCGGCGGCTATGATCCCGGGAGCCTGGATGATTCCCAGTGCTTCGAGATACGGAACGACTCGCTGTTTACTTCCCGCATGTTCTATAAATCGGAAGGGGAAACATTTTATGTGAATATCGAACTGACCGATGCGCATGACCATACCCTTACCGAACAGTTTGAGATAGAGATTGTCGATAACCAGAGTGGAACGGCAGGGATGCAGGATGAACTGTTCCGGGATGTGACCATCTATCCCAATCCGGCCTCAGACCACATCACCCTGGAAACAGGCCGCTCCGGTGTCAACCGGCTGGAGATGGAAATTTACAGCATGACCGGTCAGCAGCGCTACAGCTTCAACGTCTCGAGCGGCGAGCGGGTTACCCTGTCAGATCTGCCCAGGGGCACCTACCTGGTCAGGATCCGGACCGAAGCCGGCTCAGCCTACCGCAAACTGATCATTGCAAAATAGGTGTGGAAAAAACACATTTACACCCCCGGAATAAACCTTCCGGGGGTTTTTTATGCGGGAACTGACCAAAAAATACCTTATGCAGGTTTTAATACCGGAATGAGCCCCGGTTTTTTGGGTAAAAAGAGCCGCGGATTTGTGTGTATTACCCGGCAACAACGACAAGTCTCCCTTTCCCCGTACAGATATCCTTATTACAAATCATTTTTATATCTTTGCTCCCCTAAATGTCAACCTTATTAACGGTACGTTATGAGTGATTATTCCATTACCCATCTCAGGGAGCTAGAGGCAGAGGCGATCTATGTGATCCGCGAGGTGGCCGCGCAGTTTGAGAAACCGGTGCTGCTCTTTTCCGGGGGGAAAGATTCCATCGTGATGTACTACCTGGCGCGGAAAGCATTCTGGCCCCAGCTGGTACCCTTTCCGTGCATGCACATCGATACCGGGCATAACTTCCCGGAAACCATTGAGTTTCGTGACCGGTTGATGGAAGAGACCGGCGGGCGCGTGCTGGTGAAGTATGTGCAGGATACCATTAACTCCGGCAAGGTGGTGGAGGAGAAGGGACCCAATGCCAGCCGGAACATGCTGCAGACCGTTACCCTGCTGGATGCTATCGAGGAACACAAGTTTGATGCAGCGCTGGGTGGCGGCAGAAGGGATGAGGAGAAGGCACGTGCCAAGGAGCGCTTCTTCTCCCACAGGGACGATTTCGGACAGTGGGATCCCAAGAACCAGCGCCCCGAGTTGTGGAATATTTTCAACGGGAGAAAGGTCATGGGCGAGCACTTCCGGGTGTTTCCGCTGAGTAACTGGACCGAGATGGATGTATGGCAATATATCTACATGGAAGATATTGAGATACCCAACCTCTACTTCACCCATAAACGGGAAGTATTCAACCGGGATGGCGTATGGTTGGCCAAAGCCGATTTCATGGAACTGAAGAAAGGGGAGGAGTATGAAACCCGCGATGTACGATGCCGCACCATCGGCGATATTACCTGTACGGGTCTGACCCTCTCCAAGGCCGATACACTGGAGGATATAATCCTTGAGGTAGCGGCTGCCCGCTCCACCGAGCGCGGGGGAAGATATGATGATAAACGCTCCGAAGCGGCCATGGAAGACCGCAAAAAAGAGGGGTACTTCTAGATAATTGATAGCGGTTTGTAACATCCGCTGAGCAATGTCACCGATGGATAACAATCAAGAGCAACACCAAATGGATACCTCAACCAACCCAACCCAGGGATACCTGGATATGGAACTGCTGCGGTTTACCACAGCAGGTAGTGTAGATGATGGAAAAAGCACCCTGATCGGCCGCCTTCTTTTTGATTCCAAGGCGATCTTCGAAGACCAGATGGAAGCCCTGGAACTGGCCAGTCAGCACCGCGGCGAGGAGCAGGTGAACCTGGCCCTTTTAACAGACGGACTGCGGGCGGAACGCGAACAGGGGATCACCATTGATGTGGCCTACCGCTACTTCGCCACTCCGAAGAGGAAATTTATAATCGCTGATACCCCTGGTCATGTGCAGTATACCCGGAACATGGTCACCGGTGCTTCCACCGCCAACCTGGCGATTATCCTGGTGGATGCGCGCAACGGGGTACTCGAGCAAACAATCCGTCACTCCTATATCGCCACCCTCCTGGGAATTCCCCATATTGCTATTTGCATTAACAAAATGGACCTGGTGGATTATAAGGAGGAGGTCTATGAAACGATCATCAAACAGTTTGAACCGTTCAAGAAGTATCTCAATATTGAGGATGTACGGTTCATTCCCATCAGTGCGCTGAAGGGAGATAACGTGGTGACCGGCAGTAAAAATATGGACTGGTACGAGGGTCCGACCCTCCTGGAACTGCTGGAGACCATCGACATTACCAGCGATGAGGATTTTGACAACAAGCGGTTCCCGGTTCAGTACGTGGTGAGACCACAACGGGACGAATTTCATGATTATCGCAGTTACGCGGGACGTATCGCCGGCGGCGTGTTCAAACCGGGCGATAAGGTGACGGTGCTTCCGGGCGGACAGGAGACCACGCTCAGGTCCATCGATGTGATGGAAGAGGAGTTGGAGTATGCCTTCCCTCCTCAATCAGTGGCTTTCAGACTCGCTGATGACATAGATATCAGCCGGGGAGATATGATCGTGGATGCCCATGACAAACCGCAGGTCGGACAGGAGATCGAAATGATGGTCTGCTGGCTGGGAGAAAAGCCCATGACCCTGGGCGGGAAATACACCGTCCGTCATACCACCGCCGAACTGCGATGCATTATCCGCGATGTAAAGTATAAAGTGGATATCAATACCCTGGACAAACTGGAGGGTGATAAGGATGTTGCCCTGAATGAGATCGCCTGCCTCCAGGTCAAAACCAGCAAGCCTATCTTCTACGATCCATACAAAGAGAACAGGATTACCGGCAGCATCAGTATTATTGACGAAGGTACCAACAATACCGTGGGTGCGGGCATGATCCTTTGATCTGGCGTGTGACCCGGTAATGCATTCCCCGTCGCAACACCCCTTGGTCAACCATCGCGGATATTACTTCTTCAACGACTGTAGAAAATCTACAATAACTTCGTCATGATCAAAGGCGAGTGGCGGCAGTTGGTGGATTCCGAACCACCGTTCCTCTTTCGCATCATCTCCTGCGGCAGGACGCCCCAGCTCCGGGCGCCATGCAAGGGTGAAAACCTGCGTAACGGTTCTTCCGCGGGGATCGCGCCCCGGACGGTCATAGGTGTCAAATTTCACCAGCCTGTTGGCCTCTATGCCGGTCTCTTCTCTGAGCTCTCTCCTGGCGGCCTCTTCAAGCGTTTCATCCATATTCATGAATCCACCCGGAAGCGCCCACATCTCTTTGAAGGGCTCATGCTTTCTCTGTATGAGAAGGATTTTACCAGGGGAATCCCGGAAATCTGTTACAATGATGTCGGCCGTGACGGCCGGACGTGGATATTGGTAAGTATAACTCATAGGTTTTTGTAAATCTGCCGAGACCTGCTCCTTTTACAGCTATTACTCCAGGTGCTTGATCAGGCGCAGGGTGTGGGTATATCGCTGTTTATCCCGGTTAAATATCCCCTGTTGATCGATAGGGTCGATACGCACCTCCCCGTGGGCGTGGAGGAGCTGACCTGTTTCCAGGAAGATACCCACGTGGATAATCACCCCCTCTTCGTTGTCAAAAAATGCCAGGTCACCCTCTCCCGCTTCATGGGGGAAACTCAGGGTCTGACCGATCCCTGCCTGTTCTGAGGAGTCCCTGGGCATGGATATATTCCGGAGGAGGCACATGTACTGGGTGAGCCCGGAGCAATCAAAACCAAAACCCGAGCGCCCTCCCCAGATGTAGGGAACAGATATCACCTGCAGTGCAGCCTCCCGGAAGCGCTCCTGCGCTTCTCCCGGCACCATCCGTTCACCCTCGAAACGGTAGGAGCGATTCCTGATACGAATCATATCCCCTTCCAGCGCCGGCAGCAACGATCCTGCCGGGAGCAGGATGGGATGACCGGCACCTTCAGGTTCAAGCCGCGCCAAGGGGGAGATGACCAGGGAATCGGGTTCAAATCCCTCCTCTGCAGGAGTAAAAAGGCTGCCATCAATCCAGCCGGTGTAGGAATCGGTTTTCATCTCAATTCGAAGCCATCCCGATATCTCCTCCAGTACCCGGTAGCCTTCCCCGAACACAAGCTGACTCACCATTTCGGCGCTTTCGGCCGGTTCGGCACGCAGTGGTATGAACCCGGATGTACATATACCCTCTCTCATGGTCACTCACATTTTAATACGAAAATACAAAAGATATCGGAATTGGAGCTGCAGGGAGATGCTTCGTATTATATACAACCGGTTATCCCTGGATCAAATTAGCCCCGGGAGATGAAAAAAGGGTGCAGGTGATTGAACATTAGGGGGATGGAATTTGTATTATTGCCGGACTGTGTGAAGGTTCATTCGCTGATTTGAAAAAAAAATGCTACTTTGCCGCACACGCTAACAAATCCCACCTCTTATGAATTGGTTCAAACGCATCGCTGCATTCTGGAAAACAATACAGGTAGTGTTGCTCTACCTGGTGAGCATCACCCTGGTATTCCTCATGTATCCCCGGGAAGGCAAGTTCCAGTATGAGTATACCAAGAATAAACCATGGATGCACCAGGACCTGATTGCCCCGTTCGATTTTCCCATCTACAAGGATGAGGCAAGGCTGAACGAGGAGCGGGACAGTATCGCCGAGCATACCCCATTGCATTTCACCGTGGACACCACGGTGGTCCATGAGATGCTGGCCGTTTTCCGGAGCGACTACAATCTCAGTGAAGAGGCTGACCGGTTGGATGAACCGGTATCCGGACCGGAGGAGCAGATGATTGACACCCTCCCGGGTCTTTTGCAGCATCTTTACAGCAGGGGCGTCATTGAGAGACATCCGGTAATGCAATCCCTTCAGTCCGATGAGCCGGTGATGGTGGTGCAACGCCAGGTGGCGGAACAGAGCACCCTGGAAGAGCTTTTCAATGAAAAAGAGGCGTATGAATACCTGGTGGATAAGTTAAGGGAAGTGACACTCTTGTCGGAGAATGATATCGTGGCAGAAGTGCCCCTTACGGAATACATCCGTCCCAACGTGCTATACGATCAATCCATGACGGAAAAGGTGGCCGAGTCGCGCCTTGACCAGCTGGCCAGGACCCAGGGAATGGTGCAATCGGGTCAGATCATTATCAATCGGGGGGAGCTGGTTTCCCAGGGCAAATACCGGCTCATCGAGTCGTTGCGTCAGGAGTACGAGACCAATCCAAATGTAAGCAAGAATTATCCCATGCTCTACCTGGGGCAGTTTATTTTGATCGCCCTGCTTTTCCTGGCTCTTTTCTGGTATGTTTCCAACTTCCGCCAGGAGATGATGAGCAGCCGTACCCAGACGCTGTTTATCCTGCTGCTGGTCCTGGTGATGGTCGCTCTTACCAATGTAACTGTAAACACCGAATCGATCAGTTATTTTGTGATCCCCTTTGCCATCATTCCCATCTTCCTGAAAACCTTTTATAACGTGCGGTTCGCCCTTTTTGTCCATACCCTGATCCTGCTGCTGGCGGGATTCTGGGTGCCCAACAGTTACCAGTTTATCCTGATCAATTTCCTGGCCGGGGTGGTGGCCGTATTCAGTATGCGCTCGTATTACAAGCGGGGAATTCTCTTTTATATAGCGCTTTTTGTGGCCCTCACCTACATGCTGCTTTACATCATCCTCTCCCTGTTGCAGGAAGGAACTTTTGAAGGGGTCAACTGGTTTGATCTTTTGTGGTTTGCAGGAAACGGATTACTGATTCTGACCGTCTATCCGTTGATTTACCTTTTTGAGCGACTGTTCGGATTCCTGTCCGATGCCACCCTTTTCGAGTTGTCCGATACCAACCAGCCCCTGCTCCGTAAACTGGCAGAAAAGGCACCGGGAACATTCCAGCACTCCCTTCAGGTGGCAAACCTGGCCGAGGAAGCGGTACTCAAAGTGGGGGGTAATCCCCTGCTGGTGCGTACCGGAGCCCTCTACCACGATATCGGGAAGATGGATAACCCGTATTACTTTATCGAAAACCAGCGAAACGATCACAATCCGCATAAAAATACCGATTTCAAAACAAGTGCTCGCATTATCATCGACCATGTAAAAAGGGGCGTGGAGATTGCAAAAAAATCAAACCTGCCCAGGGGCATTATCGATTTTATCTGCACCCATCACGGCACCAGTACCGTTCAATACTTCTACCGCTCCTATCTCAATGATAACCCGGGGGAAGAGGTGGATATTGAAGAATTCAGGTACCCCGGACCGAAACCGCATACCAGGGAGATGGCGGTACTGATGATCGCCGACTCCGTGGAGGCTGCATCCCGCAGTCTTAAAGAGATTGACGAAAAGAAGATTAACGAGCTGGTGGACAAGATCGTGGAGCGTCAGACACAGGAGGAGCAGTATACGGAAGCGGATATTACGTTCCGGGACCTCACGGAGATTAAGAAAATCTTCAAATCCAAACTGATCAATATTTACCACGCGCGGATTGAATACCCGGAGTAGCGGATCCTCAGATCAGTTCAATCACCTCGGTATCGGGGTAATCATCCGGGTTAAAACGGAAAAATGACGCTTTATAATCGGGCTTTTCGGTCAGACTGGTGATGATCATGGTGTATAGAATGCCCTCTTTATGCCGCACCCGGATGGCTTTCAGGTCCCCGGAAACCTGCTCGGTGTAGAGTTTCAGCAGGGCATACGGACCATTCAGTTCCCGGGGATAGAGCTGGATCTCATCCACCGGGAATCCCCGGAACATCCCCTCGCCGATAAACCGGTATTTAAACTCTTCGCGATAGTTTCGCAGCAGCCTGATCGGGTCGGAGAACATGAACTCGCTGTCATCGGGATCGGGTTCGCTTACATACACCTCCTGTACCTCCAGGTTCTGGGAGTACTGCTTCTCGCCGTCAAAGTAGACGATCACCTCGTCCATGACGATCTTGTACTTCTCATTCATCAGGAAGAGGGTACCGCTTCCCTCGATCTTCTCTTCGGTCTGAAGATCCTCGCGCATATAATTAAACCTGATCTCCAGTGCTTTCCCCGCATCAACCTGTCCGGACACCGATTCCAGGTAGGGCTCTGCGGCAGGGTCCTGGGCTTTCGACAGATCGGGGGTGTCCTGGCTGCAAAGGGGCGCTGTTACAAGCAGCATTACCGGGATTATCATTGCTTTCATGGGCATTGTTTAATTCAACTCATTCAAAATCTGTTCCAAACTGAATTCGTCCTTCACAAGCACCTGCCGGGCCTTGCTGCCTTCGAAGGGACCGAGGATCCCGGCTGCCTCCAGCTGGTCGACAATGCGCCCCGCCCGGTTGTATCCCAGGGATAGTTTCCGCTGGATAAGCGAGGTGGATCCCTGCTGATGCTGAACCACCAGCCTGGCGGCATCCTCAAACTTATTATCCCGCTTCTTCAGGTCCACCTCGAGGGCTTCGCCCTCCTCTTCGTCGACGGCTTTCAACTCCATGGCCCCGGGGTATCCCCGTTGTTCGCCGATGTAGTCGGTCACACTATCGATCTCCGGGGTGTCGATAAAGGCACACTGCAGCCGCACCGGCTCACTTCCGCTCAGAAAGAGCATATCACCCCGGCCGATCAGCTGGTCTGCCCCGGGTCCGTCCAGGATCGTCCGCGAATCGATCATCGATGATACGCGGAATGCAATACGCGCCGGAAAATTGGCTTTAATCACCCCGGTGATAATATTGGTGGTCGGACGCTGGGTGGCGATTACCAGGTGGATCCCCACCGCCCGGGCCAGTTGAGCCAGCCTGGAGATGGGATGTTCGATCTCCCGTCCGGCTGTCATGATCAGATCGGCAAACTCATCGATGATCACCACGATAAAGGGCATATAGCGGTGGCCCTTATTGGGGTTCAGCTTCCGGGCAATGAACTTCTTGTTGTACTCGCGGATATTGCGCACGTGCGCATTCTGCAGCAGGTCATACCGCTCATCCATCTCGGCACAGAGGGAGTTCAGGGTGCTGATCACCTTCTGGGTGTCGGTGATGATCGCCTCTTCCGACCCCTCCAGTTTGGCCAGGAAGTGCCGCTCGATCTTCGAAAAGAGCGACAGCTCCACCTTTTTCGGGTCAATCAGCACAAACTTCAGCTGCGCGGGATGCTTCTTGTACAGCAGCGAAGCAATAATGGCATTAAGCCCCACCGATTTCCCCTGTCCGGTTGCCCCGGCAACCAGCAAATGCGGCATGCGGGTCAGGTCAAACACGAAGGTCTCGTTGGATATATTCCTTCCCATGGCAATGGCCAGCTCATACTCCGACTCCTGGAACTTGCGCGAGGCCAGGATGTTTTTCATCGCCACCACGCGCGGATTCAGATTCGGCACCTCGATCCCGATGGTCCCTTTCCCGGGGATGGGCGCAATAATCCGGATCCCCAGGGCCGCCAGGCTCAGGGCAATATCATCCTCCAGGTTTTTGATCTTCGAGATCCGGATCCCCGGTGCAGGCACGATCTCGTAGAGGGTGACAGTCGGACCGATCGTGGCTTTGATCTTGTCGATCTTGATCTTATACGAGGCAAGCGTCTCCACGATCCGGTTCTTGTTGGAGATCAGCTCCTCGTTGGTTACCGTGGAGTTCCCGTCATCGTGGTCGATCAGCAGGTCCAGCGGCGGCAGCTTATAATTCGGCAGATCCAGCGTCGGATCATAATCGGTCACCACCCCTTCCCGGTCAGAAGACTCCTCGGCTTCCGCCTTGCTCAGGTCCTCAATGGTCATCTCCACATCTTCGTCGCTCGCTTCCTGCTTCTCCTCCGGTCTGGTTTCGGTGTACCCGGAACCCTGCTCAGATGGTGCACGCGAGTGTACCCTGAAATGATCCTCCTCCTCTGCAGAGTGTACCTCTTCCAGGTCGGGGATCGTTTTTTCCGTTTTATCGGCATTTTCGGATTGCCCCGAGCCGGCCTGTTCCGTGTCAGCGGAATCCTCATTGAAGGAGGGATCCTCCTTCGGGGTTTCCTTTGCCATCCTGCGGATGGCATCGATAATGGGTGTGCTGAATATGACCAGCGCGGCGAACAGGATTACCAGGAGAAAGGCTGTTCCGGGTACACCGATGCTAGCCGTAAGCCACCGGCTGATAAAATAACCGTGCGCACCACCCGGTCCGCTTCCCAGGATTCCGCCTGCATCGCCGAAAAGAAGGCCCAGGGTGATGGAGCTGAGGATGATGACAAAAAGAGAGTTCCGGGTCGCCTTCCAGGTGCGGAAGACTTTCAGGCGGAAGAGGCTCATGGTCCATACTATAAGGATAAACGGAAAGAGCATGCTGGCCAGTCCGAACCACCGGTTGATAAAGAGATTGGAGAGCCAGGCTCCCAGTTTTCCGCCTTCATTTTCCACCCTGACCTCCGGTCCGGAGAACACCTGGGTCCACTTGAAATCCTGGTCCGCCTCCCAGTGAATGAAATAGGAGATGAAGGAGAGGAGCATATAGAGAGCCACGAACAATAGCAGGATGCCAAATGCATACCTGAAGCGTTCGTCTCTCAGAAAAGCAACCAGGGATTTGAGCCGGGAGTGTTTCGTTTTTTTCTTCTTTTGAGCCATGCCTCGTAAGCCGCCTTTTCGGATTCAACAATCATGCTAATGTACTAATAACGCCGGAAGGTTGACTATTCTTTTGTGAACAGGTTGTTAATAATCTGCTCCATGGTGGCGTGGGAGACCTCGCGGTACTCTTCGGGAATATTGAAGACGGAAGTGTCGATCGTTTTTTCCTGGTGGTTCTCCATGATCAGTCTCATTTTCAACTGACTGAGCTGAACCTGGAAATCGCACAGCACATATTCGATGGAGGGGTAGGGCGTGGTGATGTTGGGATCGCGGATGTCAATCTCCCTGGTGTAGTAGATGTCATAACTCCGGCCGGAGGTCTGAACGGTCGCTTTGTAGGCAGGTACACCGGAGAGGTGCACGGTATCGCGGCTATGTATGATCTCCGGATCCTCCAGAGGGTGGATTCCTACCGGCAGCTCTCCCCGTTGCCCGGTGTGGTAGATCTTATTTCCAAAAAAACTGAGCATGGTGGTAACCGTTCGTTTGCGGAGGTTGGCGATCTGCACCAGGGAGAACTGACCCAGGAAGCCATCGATGTGTGTGGCTACATGGTTTTTGGTGTAGTAAGCTTCCATCTTTTTGGGAAGCAGATCGGTGGGTATATCACCGGCTTTCTTCTCCAGGTATTCCACCCTGTAGAGAATGTAATTGCCTTCCATTTCGGCCGGCATCTCCCTGAAACGCTTGCATCCGGCAATGGTAAGGATAACAAAAACCAGGATAACAGAGTAAAGGCTAACGCGTTTTACCATCCATGTTTAGTTTGCGTAAAAATAATAATTCTCCGTGATATCCCTCATCTTCCGGTCTCTTTTTCACCGTAACGGTGTGCAGACCCGTTACTTTTTATAATGGCTCGCGGTGTGTTTAACATCATTTATTTCATACCGGGAGATGCCTCCAAATTTCATACTTTTGTATCTCTGTTAATAGTTAAAACAATGAGCAAAATTGCTGTAGTTGCCATGGGGGGCAACGCGTTACTTCGTGGGGACCAGGCCGGGACCATCGAGGAGCAGGAACAGAATACCACCGATACGTTGGAAAACCTGGTGTTCCTGTTAAAAGAGGGATACGACCTGGTGATTACTCATGGGAACGGACCCCAGGTGGGGAATATCCTGATGCGCAATGATGCAGGGGAGAGTGTTTACGGGATTCCACAGATGCCCCTGGATATATGCGTGGCCGACTCCCAGGGAGGGATCGGTTATATGATCGAACGGATGCTGCGCAACGTACTTCGCAAACACAGGATCAACAAGGAGATTGTAACCCTGGTTACCCAGGTGCTGGTGGCAAATGACGATGAAGCCTTTCAGAATCCGACCAAGCGGGTCGGTAAAATATACAGCCGCGGGGAGGCTGATAAGCTTGCCGCAGACAAAGGGTGGGTGTTTAAAGAGGATAAAAAGCGTGCTGATGGATGGAGAAGGGTGGTGCCCTCACCCAAACCGGTCGATATCATGAATGAAAAAGTGGTAGAGTCCCTGGCACGCCAGGGTACCATTGTCATTGCAGCCGGGGGAGGCGGAGTGCCGGTCTATATCGACGAGCAGCAACGGGTGCGGCCCTCCGAGGCGGTGATCGATAAAGACCTGGCTTCAGCCCTGCTGGCAGCCCAGATCCATGCCGATGAGTTTTATATCCTCACCGATGTTCCCTTTGTGTATATTAATTATGGTACCCCGGAGCAGGAGGAGAAAGAGTTCCTGAACGTTGCCGATACAGAAAAATACCTGGAAGACGGAATGTTCGGGGAAGGGGATATGGCGCCCAAGATAAGAGCCTGCCTTGATTTTGTCAAAAGCGGCGGCAGCATGAGCGTTATTACAGAGGCCTTTAAACTGGAAGATAAAAGTTTCGGAACCAAGATTACCAGGGAATACGAAGAATAGTCTATTTTTGCATTTTAAAAACAGTTTCAAATGGCATTTAACTTACGCAACCGAAGTTTCCTGAAGCTCCTGGATTACAGCCGGGAAGAGATACAATTTTTACTGGACCTGAGCGCCTCCCTGAAGAGGGCCAAGTATGACGGCACCGAACAACACCGGTTGAAGGGGAAGAGTATCGCCCTCATCTTCGAGAAAACCTCCACCCGAACCCGTTGTGCGTTTGAAGTGGCCGCCTATGAACAGGGAGCGCACGTAACCTACCTGGGTCCTACCGGAAGCCAGATCGGGCACAAGGAGTCCATGAAAGACACCGCCCGGGTACTGGGAAGGATGTATGACGGGATCGAATACCGCGGATTCGGGCAGGAAGTGGTGGAGGAGCTGGCTGCGTACGCCGGTGTACCGGTCTGGAACGGACTCACCAATGAATTTCACCCTACGCAGATCCTGGCAGATTTCCTCACCATGAAGGAGCATACCGATAAACCCCTCGACCAGGTCACTTTCGCCTACCTGGGCGATGCCCGTAATAATATGGGGAACTCCCTGATGGTGGGCGCCGCGAAGATGGGCATGGATTTCCGTGCGGTAGCTCACGCAGATACTCAACCTGATGAAGCCCTGGTGAAACAGTGCCGGGAAATTGCCCGGGAGACCGGGGCAACCATTACTGTTACCGATTCGGTGGACAAAGGGGTAAAGGGAGCTGATTTCCTTTATACCGACGTATGGGTGTCCATGGGAGAACCCGAGGAGGTGTGGAATGAGCGAATCAAGCTGCTTACGCCCTACCAGGTCAACATGGATATGATCCGGAAAACAGGGAATGATAAAGTGAAGTTTCTTCACTGCCTCCCGGCTTTTCATAACCGTGAGACCAGGGTGGGAGAGGAGATCTATGAAAAATTCGGGATCGAATCCATGGAAGTGACCGAAGATGTTTTTGAATCACCCTATTCTGTGGTTTTTGACGAAGCAGAAAACCGCCTCCATACGATCAAGGCCGTGATGGTGGCAACCCTGGGTGCCTGAGCAGCCAGCCGAAAAGTGACCCCTGAAAAGGGTTTCGATGCCCTGAAGATCAACCAGTAACTGTATATTGGCCCGATCATGTCTTTGTATGATCCGGACTTCAAACCAAATTCTTGCACCCGGAGAGATTTTCAGATTCCTTTTATGACTTATACGAGGGTATCACGAAAACCCGCGTGCACGAGCTAAAACAGGTGATAGATAAAAAAGAATAGCAAAAAGGCGCAGGTCATAAGTTTCATGCCCACTCCTGTCAGAAAACCCAAAAAGGAGCCCCATCCGGCACGGAGGGCTTCTTTCTCTTTCTTTCCCGTAATGAGTTCTCCAACGAAAGCGCCGATAAACGGACCAATGATGATGCCGATCGGACCAAAAAAGAGTCCGATCACCAGTCCGATCGTAGCCCCCCAGATACCCGCTCTGGATCCGCCCCATCGCTTGGTTCCCCAAATGGGTACTACATAATCAAGTACGGTAACGACAATCACCACGAACAAAAAGATCCATAAGGAATTTTCATAGGCCGTTGTACGATCATCTATGTACCTGGTCCAGTTCAGGAGCAGGTACCCTCCCCAGGCAATGGGGGGACCGGGAAGGACCGGCAGCACACTGCCGAGAAATCCGACCAGGATAAGGATCAAACCGATGATGGCGAGTGTCAGGTCCATGTATGTCAGGTGTTTGAAGGGGTTCCAATAATGTCATCGAACGCTGCAAAGATAACACAAAAACCGAAAGGTACGGTAAGGAGCAGTCCCACCCCAAAGGCAAAAGCCCCGGCCACATTGATGGCTCCTACGATCAACATCAACAGGAACATCTGCCAGAAATTGCCCGAGATGGTGCGGTGGCTGTAGCGCAGTGCTGTGGGGGCCGGTATATCATAAAACCAGACAAAGGCGTGGCTGAAGAGGTAAACCGTTGCAAAATATAGTCCGGGTATGATCAGCAGAAAAAAGCCCAGTGCAATGATCAGGGTAGTCAGCAGGTGCACGATCAATAGGGGTACGAATTTTTCAAACCCCCTGAAAAAATCCTGGAATGAAGCATATCTTTCCCCTTTTAAAACAGCGGCAGCAACATAGAAACCGGCAATGAAAGGTCCGCTTAATAACAGACTGGTTAGTGGGTTCGAGTTCACAATCATGAAGATGAGTCCGAACAGGATCATCTCCGCCGGTGACCGGCGAAACAGGTCAAAAGCCCGTTGCAGGATATTCTCTATGCTGATCTGGAAGCCCCGGGATCGCTCACGGGTGATCATTTCCAGATCTGGGGGATGTGCTTCCATAACAATATGCGGTTTGTTCTCTGGTAAAAACGGGTTGGGTTCTGTTTACGCACCGGTTTATCCGGGTTCAGCCAACCAGTTGTTTCTACCGGAAGATGAAATTACGAAAAATCACTGACCTTGAAGGGCAACTGCCACCGGGATTTGATGAAATTTATGAGATCATTAACAGTGTTAAATGGTCATTTTTATGCCAAATCATTTTTTATTGTGGATTCAATTACATACATTTAGTTACGTAATGAGTTGATTGGATGGAAGATCACGAAAATTTATACGATAAGATCAAGGAGCTCTTTGGCACGGTTCCCGGCAGTTTTAACATCATGGAAGACACCATTGATGTGGATCTGCAGATGGAGTATTTTGAGTTTTCCAAAAAGATGGCAGGAGAGTTCGAGGAGAAGTGGGCCATGGAACGGCTGGACAGCCTGGATGATCCCAATGTAACTCCGCACGAGAAACGGCAGTTGCTGGCACGCCTGGCCACGGTGGAAGATGTCCTGGCATACCGGGCCATTGAAAAGTACATGGAGCATCCCGACCCGGAACTGAGAGAATGGGCTATCCTTGCCCTCCAGGAGAGTCGCATGCACATGGAAAGCGATCTGCTCGAAGAGAACCAGGTATTCATATCCACCGGCCTCGGTGGGAAGGGTACGAAGCTGCGCTATTTTGTGGTTCTGATCGCACGCAACCGGGAAATGATCAACGAAACACAACAAAAGTTCATTCGGATTGAATTCCCTGAGGTGTTAAATCGATTTAATGGCGAGGTGGAAGAGTTCGAATTCTCCGGCTACCTGGCTGCTGTCACTTTGCTGCTACCCATTCAGCATCCTGTTAAACAAGCGTTTAATGCAGCCATAGAAACCTGCAATCAGTACGGTGACTTTCTTCGCGAGAATTTTATTGTAACCAACGTCAGAAGACTCAGCTTCGAGGAGATAGTAAATTTCATCGAGCAGAAAGGGAAGGAAGAGTAGACAGTCTGCCGGAAAACACCCGGGCAGGGCTTGCAGACTATTTTCATCAAAAGATAATACATTTAGCTTGCCTGAAGCATTCAGACTTTCACGGTGATACTCAGACAAGAAAAAACGGGCTGTGATGGCCCGTTTTATTGTGCATTGCTGTCATCAAGATCCTCAAAATCCACGTTGGTATAGTCCTTGGACTTTTCTGCAGTGGCATGCTCTTCCTTGGGCATGTCTTCGGGATCGATCATCTGGGGATTGGCCTCCTTGATGAAGTCAATTACCTCCTTCAGTGCATCGGAAAACTTGTCAAAATCCTCCTTGTAAAGGAAGAGTTTGTGCTTTTCGTAGAAAAATTTTCCGTCCCTGTTGAAACGTTTCTTACTCTCGGTAATGGTCAGATAGTAGTCATTCCTCCTGGTCGCCTTCACATCAAAGAAATAAGTTCTCTTCCCGGCCCTAACAGCCTTCGAGTAGATCTCTTCGCGCGGACGCTCTGATACCATCCCTTCTGTTTTTTCTTGTCCTTCTTCCATCATGGCAAAGATTTTAGTTAGGGGTTTTTCTTCTTAGCATTACCAAAAGTGTGAAATATTTTGATAAAATTCAAATTTCAGAGAATCGAACTCCTTAATGAACAAACTTTTTCCCTTTTCTTGTCTACTTTTCCCAAATTCATGCTCCCTGTTTCGCATGGATGGAAAATAAATGTAAATTTGCAGCGGTTGAATTTGTTCCATCTTGTTCTTTATTTATGATCAGCAGAAGGCAGCTTCGTATAAAGGTACTTCAAACCCTATACGCATATTACAAGGCAGGAAACGGGGATTTGAATCGCTCGGAAAAAGAGTTGCGATTCAATATCCAGAAAGCATATGATCTCTATCATTACCTGATGGTACTTATGATCGATATGGCACTCTATGCTGAATCCCGGATCGAACTGTCGCGTAATAAACGGGTACCTACCCGGGAGGACCTGAATCCCAATACCAGGTTTATTGAGAATAAAGTCATACAACAATTACGGAACAACCGTCAATTTCTTCGTTACCTGGATGTGAAGAAGCTGAGCTGGAATCAACACCCCGAGTTGATCAAAGAGCTCTACCTAAAGATGATATCCTCCGAGACCTATAAGAATTATATGGAGGCGGATGCGAGCAGCTACGCTGATGACAAAAAGCTGATCACCTGGTTATATACCGAAGTGATCTATCTTAATGAAAGCCTGGAGGCGGCACTGGAAGAACAGAGTATCTACTGGAATGATGACGTGGAGTTTATCATCAGCATGATCATAAAAACGATCAGGCGCCTGAAAGAGGATGACGGAGAGGACGCTCCACTTTTGGATCTATACAAGAATGAAGAAGATAAGGACTTTGCTATCCGTCTGTTTCACCAGTCGATTCTTCATAAGGAAGAGTACCTGGGATATATCCGGAATAATACCCGTAACTGGGACCTGGAACGTATTGCGTTCATGGATATTCTGATTATGCAGATGGGCATTGCCGAGATGCTCGGTTTCCCGTCAATTCCAACCAAGGTAACGCTGAACGAGTACCTGGAGATTGCCAAATACTACAGTACACAGAAGAGCAATGTCTTTATAAACGGGGTGCTGGATAAGATTGTTTCAGAGCTGAAAGAAAAAAAAATCCTGGTGAAAAAAGGGCGGGGACTTATTGGAGAATACGATGATCCGGAATGAATTCTTTAACAGGAATATAAAACCATTATCTTTGCAGCGTGAAAAAACGACAAATAATATTGATCATACCTTTCATGATGCTGGCTGGTCATGGCAGCAATAGTGTGACCGTGCTGTCCAATGCCCGTAACAAGAGGGTGAAGCTTACTATGAAAGCAGTGGTTAAGAAATGATAATCCTTTAAATATAAGTTTTATGAATCTATTATTTCAATTTTTACAAGCAGAAGGTGGAGGAGGGGCCACGCAAGGACCCGGAATCCAGTCCCTTATTTTCCTGGTTTTGATCATTGTGGTCTTCTATTTCTTTATGATCAGGCCCCAGGTTAAGAAGCAGAAACAGATGAGCAACTATCGCAACGCTCTACAGAAAGGCGATAAAGTGGCAACTACGGGTGGATTATACGGTAAAATCAATGATGTGAAGGAGAAAACCGTTACCCTCGAGATTGCAGATAAAGTAGTTGTTAAAGTGGATAAGTCAGCCGTTGTTCCGGATTCTTCGGAATCAACCGGGCAACAGGGAAGCAAATAGACAGCTCCCCGGGTTCTGTCAGGAAGAGTTCGCAGTGTCTATTCCCGGCGAACTCTTTTTTTTGTTATTTTTACAGGTGACATGGTCTCGATTGATCCCAGGCAGTTAAAGAAACTCTCCAGTTTTGCCGATTCCAAACTGAGTCAATGGCGTCGGAGGATACTGGTATTCTCTTTTTTTCTGCTCATTTCAGTGATCATTTGGTTGCTCAATGCCCTGAGCAAAAATTACACCACCGATATCCGCTACCCGATCACCTACACCGATTTTCCGGAAGAGCAGGTTCTGATCGGGAAGCCCCCCGATAATCTCACCCTGAGGGTTACCGCACACGGGTATGCCTTACTTCGGTATAAGACCTTTAACCGGCCGGTTCCCATTAATTTCCAGGTATCTTCTTTTACCATGAGCCGGATTATGAGCGATACCTCACGGTTGTTTATTTTAACCCGGTATGCAAGGGATCGCATTGCCAGGCAGCTTCCCGGAGAGCTCCAGCTTGTGGATATCAACCCCGATTCGCTCTATTTCCGGTTTGCCAAAGAAACAGAGAAGAGATTGCCTGTTAAACCAAGAATCGGTTTTGATATGGGCAACCAGTTTACGACCATCGGGGGTGTTGAACTGGAACCTGATTCTATGGAGGTTACAGGTCCCGATATATACCTGGATACCATGACAGGAATATATACCCGGAAAACCAACCTGGGCTTCCTGGAGAAAACCTATGAAGGCAAGGTGGAACTCAAGCGAATGCCTGCCCTGAGCTATGACCGGGAAAAGGTCACCTGCAGGATCAGACTGGAAAAAATTACCGAAGTCCAGCAATATGTACCTATTCAGATCGTAGGTTTGCCCGATAGTCTGCGTATGCAGACCTTCCCTCCCCGGGTCAGGGTGTCGGGTAACGTCGGACTGAGTAATTACGATCGGGTAGTTCCGGAAGCATTCCGCGTGATGGTGAGTTACCGGGATGTCATGAACAGCAAAGAGCAAATACCGGTCAGCCTGGAGCAACATCCCGATTTCCTGATCAATCCGGACTTCTATCCTAAAACGGTCGAATATCTTTTAACGGAGAAATGATGCGGAAGATTGGGGTAACCGGGGGAATCGGAAGCGGAAAAACACTGGTATGTGATGTATTCAGGGCACTTCGGGTTCCGGTATATGAAGCAGACAGGGAAGCCAAACGGTTGATGGAGGAGGATCCGTCTTTGAGGAAACACCTGGAGGGACTTTTTGGGAAAGAGGCCTATACAGAGGGACACCTGAACCGGTCTCATATCGCTTCAAGGGTTTTCGGGGACCCGGAAATCCTTCAAGCCCTGAACAGCAAGGTCCATCCCGCCGTACACGAAGATTTTCAACGTTGGTGCCTGGAGCAGTCGTCAGCGCCCTGCGTGATCGAGGAAGCAGCCGTATTGTATGAGTCGGGAGGAGATCGCTTTTTGGATGCGGTGGTGCTGGTGTATGCTCCGGAGGAGTTGCGCATGGAACGTGTAATGAAGCGGGACGGGGTTTCCAGGGAGCAGGTGCTGCACCGCATGAAACACCAGCTTCCCGATGAGGAGAAGCGCAAAAGAGCTGACTATATTATTTTTAACGGGAATCAGCAAATGATTCTGCCACAAATAGTAGATTTGCATCAGCAGTTTTGCTTGGATGTGACTCAATAAATGAATCAAACGTAAGGGCACATGACAAAATTTGGAAAATGGATCGGTCTTGGATTGGGCTGGGCACTTGGGGGTCCCATAGGGGGTATCCTCGGTCTGGCTGTGGGATCGATATTTGATACTGGAAATGATACCCGCACAGGACAGCGGCGTGTCTACGGGGGAGGAAACCTGCGTGGCGATTATGCAGCATCACTCCTTGTACTGGTTGCAGCTGTGATGAAGGCGGACGGACGGGTAATGAGAAGTGAACTGGATTATGTAAAGAGCTATTTCAGAACCCGGTTTGGCGAAGAGACAGCATCCGAAGCGTTGATCCTGCTGAGGGATATCCTCAAACAGGATATACCGCTCAGGGATGTTACCCGGCAGCTGAATCAGCGTCTTGATTACTCCTACAGGCTGGAAATGCTCCATTTTCTGTTCGGGATCGCATCTGCCGATGCCGGGATCAGCGATTCAGAAAAGGAATTGATACGCCGTATTGCGGGTTATCTGAATATTACGGAATCGGACATGGACAGCATCCAGGCGATGTTTATCACGCGTACCGACGCGGCTTACAAGATCCTGGAAATTGACCCAGAGGCTGATGATGAGGAGGTAAAGAAAGCTTACCGGCGGATGGCCATGAAATATCATCCGGATAAGGTGAGCCACCTGGGTGATGACTTTAAAAAAGTGGCCCAGGAGAAATTCCGAAAGGTGAAAGAGGCGTATGACCAGATTAAGAAAGAGCGGAATCTGTCATGATGCCCGGGAAAGGTAATCCTTCCCGGTTTAGAGGAATTGACTATATTTACGTGTTCAACCAACAACGAATAGCTATTAATGAAGACCATTAACGTGAAAGACCTGATGGCCATTTCAGGCAAAGGCGGACTCTTTCGCTACCTGGCACAGGCGCGTAACGGGGTGGTGGTAGAATCACTGGAAGACAAAAAAAGACACGTTGCACCCGCAACGGCAAGGGTCAGTGCCCTGGATGATATAGCCATTTTTACCACCGGCGAAGAGGTCCCCCTGTCCGACATATTTATGAAAATCTATAAAGAGGAGAACGGAGGACCCTCTCTCTCACATAAAGCCTCTGCAGATGAACTGAAGAGCCGGTTTGCAGAGATCCTGCCCGATTACGATGAAGACCGGGTTTATGTTTCGGATATCAAGAAGGTGTTTCAGTGGTACAACCTTCTGCAATCACTGGACCAGCTTGAGGTGAAAGAGGTGGAGGAGAAAGAGGAGAAGTCTGACAATAAGCAGGAATCAGAAGGGGGGAACAGTTCGGAAGAAGAGGGAGAGGAGCCCGGTGAAGAGACAGGAGGAGAGTGACCCATCCTATTCCAGGCAATCTGCTATCCCATCTTTTTACCCTCCTGCCAGAGGGTTTCCATCTCATCCAGCGTCATCTTCCGGATTGATCTGCCCTGTTTCAGGGCTGTAGCTTCAATGTGGTTAAATCGCCTGATGAATTTCTTATTGGTGCGCTCAAGGGCTGTTTCAGGTTCAATGTGGTAGAGACGGGCTGCATTGACCACGGAGAAGAGAAGATCGCCAAACTCCTCCTCCATCCGCTTCTGATTTTCCTGCTCCAGCTCATTCTGCAATTCAAGCAACTCTTCCTGTATCTTGTTCCAGATATCTGATTTTTCCGACCAGTCAAATCCGACTGCCCGAGCTTTATCCTGGATGCGGTGAGCTTTGATCATTGCAGGCAGGGAACCGGGTACTCCGGACAGGACACGTTTTTTGACACCCTCCTTCAGTTTAATCTCTTCCCAGTTGGTTTCTACCTCCCGGGCGCCTGATACTGAACGCTCCCCGAATACATGGGGATGGCGGCGGATCAGTTTTTCACAGACACCATGCAGGACATCGGATATGTCGAATTCACCCTTTTCCTTTCCGATCTTTGCGTAGAAGACTATATGCAGGGCCAGGTCGCCCAGCTCCTTGCTGATCTCCTCCATCTCTTCATCAAGAATGGCATCTGCAAGTTCATAGGTCTCCTCTATGGTAAGATTACGTAAGCTCTCCATGGTCTGTTCGCGATCCCACGGACATTTCTCGCGCAATTCGTCCATGATATCCAGCAGGCGGCCAAAAGCCTCCATTTGTTCTTTTCTTTCGCTCATTGTCATTTCTTCTTAAATTCTACCCTGATCGTGGAACCGGTATTGAGATTCAATAACCCTGACGCGCTTCCGTTCCTGATGGCTATCTCCAGCAGGTTGACCGAGTTAAAAAGTGCCAGCAGGTCCCCGGCAGTTGTTTCGGCATAATGGGTGTTAAGGGTGTCTATTTTATAGTGTTTGCTCTGTACGTAGATCTCAAAGGGACGGGACTGCCCTATGCGATGGAACAGCTCACTGGAAATATTGGTGATCGCATTTCCATAAGAGTCTATATAAATCACAGTGCCCGTTATGGTATCATTCTCCAGCGTGGCCCTGAGCGGAATTTGTTTGTTATAATCTTTAACGGGAGTCCCGATCTCTGCCGGTTTCTTTCCCTGTATGAGGGAGCAGGCAGCCGGCACCATGATATCAAGGACCGGGAAACTTGCCGATGAACGTTCGGAAGGAACGGGAAGACGAAAGACCTCTTCGGGTTCCGGATCTCCCAACAGCCCTAAAAAACCGTTGTCAGCAGTGATAAAATATTGATCCTTTACGCGTGCCAGCAGGTGCTGACAATCAGGTGCAGGTTGCGTATTGACCGCCATGAGGTGTATGGTTCCGGCCGGGAATTTCGGGGATGCATTGCGGACAATGAAGCCTGCTTCAGCTGTGTTGTATGGCTTTACAGAATGACTGAGATGGATGATGGTAACTTCCGGACAGGTTGAAAGAATACTCCCTTCAAGGGCTCCAATGTAAAAATCTTGCTTTCTCCAGTCAGAGGTTATCGTGATGAAATGCATATGCTCGCTGCGTGGATTTTCTTATTGGAATGTTCAAAAAAACAGCTTATTTTGCAAAGATCAAAAGTAGGAATTATAATTCAATTTATGGCCGAAAAGCTGATCTATTTGGAGGGCATTGATCCAATCGATTTCTACGGTGTGAACAACATTCGGTTCAATAAACTTACGTCCTACTTTCCCGATTTGAAGATCATTTCCCGTGGAGAAGAACTGAAAGTAAGCGGAGATAAACAGCGGGTGGCTGCTTTCCAGGAGAAGGTGGACCTCCTGGTGCGATTTCTTTCAAAATTCAAAGAGATCACCCTGGATGATATTGATGAGCTGATGGAGGGAGACGCTTCGTACCGGATGAAAGCACCCGGTCCGGAAGATGATGTACTGCTCTATGGAGAAAATGCCAAACCGATCAAGGCGCTCACCATCCACCAGAAAAAGCTGATCGAGGATTGCCTTACCCATGATCTGATGATCGCGGTAGGACCGGCCGGTACGGGAAAAACCTATACAGCCATTGCACTGGCGGTAAGAGCCCTCAAAAACCGGGAGGTGAAACGCATTATTCTCACCCGGCCTGCAGTGGAGGCAGGGGAGAAGCTTGGCTTTCTTCCGGGCGATTTCAAGGAGAAGCTGGATCCCTACCTGCAACCCCTCTATGACGCACTGCGGGATATGATCCCGGCCAGGAAACTGATTCAGTTTGTAGAAGAGAACACCATTCAAATTGCTCCCCTGGCTTATATGCGCGGAAGAACCCTGGACCAGGCTTTTGTGATACTGGATGAAGCACAGAACGCAACAATTAACCAGTTTAAAATGTTTCTTACACGGATGGGTCCGAATGCCAAGTTTATTGTAACCGGTGATGATTCGCAGGTAGACCTGCCGTCCCGGGGCGAATCCGGCCTCATCCAGGCAGTACGCATCCTGGATGACATTGATGGTATATCGATAATTCGTTTTGACGAACGTGATATTATCCGCCACAGGTTGGTAAAACAGATCGTTGCTGCCTACCACAGGGAGAGCGGGGGTTCGAAAGATATTAACACGCAAAATAAATAATGTTATGGCACAGGCACTGACAAAAACCAATTACCAGTTTCCGGGACAAAATAACGTTTACAAGGGTAAGGTCAGGGATGTATACACCATTGACAATGAATACCTGGTCATGGTGGTTACCGACCGGATATCAGCCTTTGACGTGATCCTTCCCGAGGGCATTCCCTATAAAGGGCAGGTTCTGAATCAAATCGCTACCAAATTCCTGGATGCAACAGCCGACCTGGTTCCCAACTGGAAGATCGAATCACCCGATCCCAATGTAACCATAGGCTATTATGCTGAACCTTATAAAGTGGAGATGGTGATCAGGGCATACCTCACAGGACATGCATGGAGAGAGTACAGGGATGGGAAACGTTCAATATGCGGTGTTCCGCTTCCGGAAGGTCTTAATGAGCATGACCGGTTACCCGAACCGATCATCACCCCCACTACCAAGGCAGACAAAGGACACGATGAGGATATCTCCCGGGAAGAGATCATCTCCTCTGGCCTTGTACCCGAAGATGAGTACGAGGTACTGGAAGACTATACCCGGAAGCTCTTCCAGCGTGGTACAGAGATGGCAAAAGATAAGGGATTGCTCCTGGTGGATACCAAGTATGAGTTTGGAAAGAAGGATGGTAAGATCATCCTGATCGATGAGATCAACACCCCCGATTCTTCCCGTTACTTCTATGCAGACGGATACGAAGAGCGCCAGGCGAAGGGCGAACAGCAGAAGCAGCTCTCCAAGGAGTTTGTCCGGCAGTGGCTTATTTCCAATGACTTCCAGGGGAAAGAAGGACAGGAAATGCCTTCCATGCCCGGGGATTTCATCAATCAGGTATCCGAGCGCTACATTGAATTGTTTGAAAAGATTACGGGTGAGTCGTTCCGGAGGGCCGATACCAGCGGTATCAATGAAAGGATCGAAAAAAATATACAAGCCTTCCTGGATAAATAATGGGACCGGATAATCATCCGTTATACAAGTAATGAAAAACCTCATCGTTGTGCGAAACCGGGCTTTGCTCATGGTGCTTGCATGGGTACTGTTACCCCTGCATGCCCAGGAACCCGTTGAAATAGAGCGAACCGATAATAAAGTGATCATCGAGGGCAAAGTATACTATGTCCACGTGGTAAAACCCGGTCAGACCCTCTATTCTATTTCCCGGGCCTACAATGTCAGCGAGGAGGAACTAACCATTGAAAACCCGGGTATCACACCGGAATTAAGGATCGGGCAGGTGCTTAAAATACCGGCCATGCCGGTTTCTGAAAAGAAAGTGGATACCCGGAAGTCGGAGGGTGAGGTTAACACTCACCGCATTCGCAGGGGGGAGACCGTTTATTCCATTGCAAAGCGATATGAAACCACGGTGGAGGAGTTGCTGCAGGTGAACCCGGGCGTCGACATTGACGACCTGCAAATCGGGGAAGAGATCAGGATACCGCAGCCAAGGGAAAAAAAGAACGAGCAATCCTTCAATGAAGAAGGTTTTTTATACCACCGGGTGAAGCGCAAGGAGACGCTCTATTCCATTTCCCGGTATTACGGGGTGACCGAAGAGGAGATCCAGGAAGTAAACAAACAGTTGAGATGGGGTGGGCCCAGGGCCGGGCAAACCCTCAGGATTCCGAAACCGGAGACAACGACCGATAATATGTTTGTCAGGGATACCATTCCCCCGGATACACTGGAACCGGTAACGGTCGATACACTGGACAGGGAACCGTATACCTACGACGAGCTTCGCGGCCGGTTTCGCTTTCGCGATGAAACCTACCGTGTCGCTTACCTGGTGCCTTTTGACTATGAAGAACATGAGCCCCTTGATTCCTTGCTTAAAGGAGTGAAATCGCCGGTCCGGCGGGAGCGCATCAGGGAGGATTATGCCATGCGAATCAGGAAACCCGAATCAGTGGAGTTTCTTGAATTTATGGAGGGAAGCCTGCTTGCTATTGACTCCCTGAAGCGAGATGGAATGAACCTGGAAGTGAGTTTCTTCGATACCAGGCGCAGCATGCACCATATGAGGCAAATTTTGGGGAAACCCGAAATGCGCAATATGGATCTTATTGTCGGACCTTTCTACTCATTCAATCTCGAATTGGCACAATCTTTTGCCAGGGAACACCGTATACCCATGGTAACTCCCTTTCATAACACCCTTGACCTTTTACAGGAAAACCCATACCTCTTCCAGGCCAACCCATCCTACCAGGTAGAATACCGCAACAATGCACGCTATATTGCACGGCAGTACGACAGCAACCTGGTAATGGTGCACAGCGGTGACTCAACCATCCGGCCACGTATCAATGACTACAAAGAGGCTCTTTACAATGAGCTGCAAAGCTATTCTGCGCTTGATAATGTGCAGTTCAAGGAGGTGGTTCTTGATAACGGTAATCCCGAAGCACTCATGCATGCCCTCAGGGATGATATGCAAAACCTGGTGATTTTGCCCGCCACGGATGAAGCGTTTGCCAGCCAGGTAGCCAGTAATCTTTATTTCCAGCGTGAAAACTACAATATCAGGGTCTTTGGGTCTCCCTACTGGGCCGGTTTTAATAATATCGAGATCGAATATCATCACGGACTACGTGTGACCATGTCCCATAATAACTGGTACAATTACTCAGACCCCGCATTGATCAGTTTTCTTAGAAAATATCGGAGGCACTACTACCGGGAACCTACTGCTGTTACGAGAAAAGGGTGCCAGTTTGCCATGATCGGATACGATCTGAGCCTCTATTTCCTTGCAGCCCTTAAGGAGTATGGGGAAGGATTTATACTTCATATGGATGAATACCGCCAGGAACATACACTCTGTAATTACCGTTTCATACGCGTGACTCCCTATGGGGGGTATGAGAATAAGGCCCTGGAGTTTTACCAGTTTACCCCCGATTTCGAAATCGTACGGGTCGATATGCCCCGTGAACCCGGATTGCACTATTACCTGAGACCGGCTGAGGATATTTTCCCGGGTTTTGTAATGCCACCCCATCGCAAAGACACCCTTCGCATGGATGACTTCTGAAAAACGAACCAGCCTATCAACAATGCATGCGGGAGATTGTTATTTCGATAAACGGAACCATGCATCCCGGAAGAATCTATAATCCAACGCCAGACCGGCCTGCTGATGGCCCCGTGGTATACTGGATGAGCCGCGACCAGCGAGCACATGACAATTGGGCTTTACTTCATGCAGCAGCAATGGCTGATGAAACAGGGGGAGGACTGGCAGTTGTCTTCACGCTGGCACCCTCCTTCCAGCAAGCAACATGGCGGCAGTACGCTTTCATGCTGAATGGCCTCCGGGAGACCGAAGAACACCTGGATTTCCTTGGTATTCCCTTTTATATACTTACCGGGGATCCGGTTTCCAAACTGGACCGTTTTTGCCGGGATCACCAGGTGGGAACCCTGGTGACCGATTTTGATCCACTTCGCATCAAGCGCCGGTGGAAAAATGCCTTCATTGAAAAGAACCCTGTCAGGGTGCTGGAGGTGGATGCCCATAACATTGTACCCTGCCGAAAAGCAAGTGACAAAGCGGAGTTTGCTGCTTACACCCTCCGACCAAAGATCCACCGGCTCCTGGAGAGTTACCTGGATGAGTTCCCCGGGTTACCCGAATCCATCCATACAGGTCCGTTTGAAAGACAACAAACCGACTGGGACAGGGTGATGTCGGGACTGGAGGTCGATCATAGCGTAACGCCGGTTGAATGGATCAAACCGGGTTCCAGGACAGCTTCGGAGACCCTTGAGACTTTTTTGGAAGAGCGACTGGACCGGTATGACGCTGATCGCAATGACCCGAACCGGAACGGCCAGTCAAACCTCTCCCCGTACCTGCATTTCGGACAACTGTCTGCACAGCGTGTGGCCCTTGAGGTCCTTAAAAACCATCCCCGCAATGAAAACGTGGACGCATTCCTTGAAGAGCTGATCGTACGCAGGGAACTGTCCGATAATTTCTGTTTATATAATCCCCATTACGATTCCCCGGAAGGATTCCACAACTGGGCGCAAAAGACCATTGAAGCACATAAAAAAGATGAGCGTGAATATATATACGGACGGGATGTGCTGGAAAAGGCAGAAACCCATGATCCGCTATGGAATGCTGCCCAGACAGAGATGGTTCGGTATGGTAAGATGCATGGATATATGAGGATGTACTGGGCTAAAAAGATCCTTGAATGGACACAGGATGTGGGAACAGCCATGAAAGAGGCCATCTACCTGAATGATAAGTATGAACTGGATGGCCGGGACCCGAATGGGTATGCCGGCATCGCCTGGTCCATTGGCGGGGTGCATGATCGTGCATGGACCGAGCGGCCTGTTTTTGGCAAGATCCGTTATATGAATGCCAGGGGTGCCCGGCGCAAATTTGATGTGGATCGATATATCGCCGGGATGGGGAAAAGCAGACAGGGTAGTGAATAGATAGCTGGCCCTGCCTTCAGGGAAAATCACCTTCATCCGCCTTTTGAAAATGTACAGTTATAAGGGGTCATTGCGCATATTCTCGGGTTGGAACCCGGGCCAAACGATGGGGATATTTCAGGGGTAGAAGACCTCGTCTTAGCTCCGCTTGCGGAATAAAAATAGAGGCCCCTGTTTCCAGGAGCCTCTGCTATCGAAAAAATAGAATCAGATGCTATTTTGAGATCAAGATCTCGTTGAGTTTATCCAGCATTTTTGATACTTCTTCATTGTCTTTGTAAGGCTCTGTATTTTCACTGATAATCCTGAGCGAACGGTCAATCTCCCTGTTTGCTTGCTCAAACTTCTTTTCCATCTGTATTTTCTCATTTTCTGAAACCTCACGATACCTTACTTCCATCCGGAGGATTTTATCCCGGATGTCTTTAATGGTTTGATTGAGATCTCTCAGGACATTGAATGCATCATTTTTACTATCAATGTTTTCTGATCGTTTTTCAATTTCTTTTAGAACCTTGACCTCTTCCTGAAGGTCTGCAGGAGAGGTTTCTGATTTACAGCCTTTGAAGAAGAGCAGGCTCAGCAAAAGGGTTGCTGTGATTATTATTTGACTTTTCATGGTGCTATGCTTTTTTTATTTCTTAATGCAATTATTCAGATGATTTGGTCGCGTTTTCAAGTATTCTTATGATCGAGAAGATAAATACTCCCGAAAGCAGGGTAAGTACGACCAACAACAAGAAGAACTGCCATAGTTCCACTATGTCCCAGAGTTTACCCACCAGGCCTGCCAGTAGATTGCCAATGGCTGTGGCACCAAGCCATCCGCCTTGAGCCAGCCCGCTGAAGCGGGGAGGAGCGACTTTGGCCACAAA
>CAYZMH010000042.1:0-28856 GCA_964479445.1 uncultured Bacteroidaceae bacterium
CATAAATTCGGGCTACACCACGGATACGGAAGTGCTGCTCTACCCAAATCCCTGCCCAGGTGAATTGACGATCAACCTCCCCAGGTCCAGACCGGGAAAAGTTCAGGTTTTTTCGGCGCATGGCATACTAATAAAAGACTGTGCGTATGATAAAGACACGTTTCATTTGGATCTGAAGGAGCTGCATGCAGGGGTCTATTTTCTGAAAATATCCTCCCCGGACTTCCAGAAATACGCTTCATTTGTCATGCAATAGTTTTTCCAGGATTTCATAATAAGTTGCCCGGAAAAGGTAGTGTTCCACTTTGTGTGTCTGACGAGGTGTCTTTCTCAAGTTAGTTTCACAAATCTTAAGGTTATATTTTTTCTTTTTTCCAAAAACGGAGCTTGTTCATGTGAAGTGGAGAAAAGAAAATCCACCTGTGGATGTAAGCCTATCCAGGGATCAGGATGAAGAGCCCCCACCACCGGATCACGCCAGTAATCCGCCACCGGCCTCATCCAGATCCCCGAAACGTGAAGCGTTTGCGGGGATTTTTTATGGCAGGCCGGCGGTAGGTTCTACCTGAACCGCACCTTCTCCCTTTTTGCACCGTTACAAATGCGGAATTGGAATACTATCTATACAGATACAAAGCATTCTGAAAAGAGGAAGGTTGAATTTAGAATGCAGGAAGGCAGCTTCGTGTGAAAGACTGGCAGTGACCTCCCTGTGGCTGCAGAAATGTCCTGATAAACAGCGGTATACCGATTTCAAACAGAGAAATAATTATCTCAGGATGGTATCATCCCCGGTAATGCCCCTGCATCCCTATTTTTAATGGAAGGTTGTTTTACAAATGTTTAACATACCGGGCCAAACATTGCCTGCTTTCTTTTGTTTGGAAACGAGACGAAAGAGAGAAAAGCCAGAATGTTAAACACTGAAAACCGTAACATTATGAAAAAAGGAACTATGTATACCATTGCTACAGGAGTTATTTTCTTGTTGATTTTTTCCGTGCTCCCGGCCGGGGCTACGGAGAACGTGGAAGTGAATGCCATTGAACAGTCAAAAACGATTCGCATGGAGCTGAATACGCCTGCTTCCGAGATGATCGAAGTGACGCTCTATGGCAGATTTGACAGAGTTTTGTACAATGACAGGATCTGCGCCGGTGAGACCTATGAGGATAAATTTGACTTTTCAGCGGTGAAAAAGGGATCCTATAAACTCGTCTCACAGTTGCGAAACATGAAGTTCAACAGGGTCATTCAGGTTAGTGAGCAAGGTGTTGAGATAACCGAACGTTACTTCACCTTTGCACCGCAATTCAGGCAGGAAGGTGATACGCTCAAGGTGCATTTTCTCAACCAACCCAATAAAAATATCGGGATCGCAATTGATGAAGCATGGGGTAACGTATATGATGCATTTTACTTTCAAACGGATGACATATTCTCTGTGAATTATGATCTCCGGAAACTACCCGAAGGAACGTACACCCTTCAGTTGATGCACGGATCGGAGACGTATACCCACGAATTCAGCATTGATTGATGCACTACCCGTGGGGACCATCATTACTCATTGGTATATTCCGGGAGAATGTGATCGACGGAGTAATTTTATCGACTCATTCTCCCTTTTTATGGTTGTAAATATTCAGGAAGAGAGAGGCTGAGATGAATTACGCTGACAGATGAAAGTTGGCGACAACGCACCGCATTTTAAGGCTGTGGCTGATAGCGGGGAGACCTGGAATTCACAAAATGTAATCGGCAGGAAGAACCTGGTGGTATATTTTTTCCTGCCGCCATGACCGGGGGATGTACAAAGCAGGCATGTACCTTCCGGGACTCCCGGGATGATTAATAACATTTCCACCTCTATGAAACCGCCCACACCATCCAGGTCTCTTTCAACGACCGGCTGCTCGCAAAATATCCCATTACCGTTCACCGCACTTTTAAAACTCCGGAAGAAACCATTGCCTTTCTGTTGGAACCGCTGCCGCTGAATTATGAAAAAACCGACGGGGTTTATATCATTTTCAGCGATGAAAAAACGCCGGAAAAGATCGAATACCGTATTTCAGGCAGGGTTATTGATCGTCTTTCCGGGGAAACCCTGCCCTACAGTCATCTTATGGTCAACGGGCATGGATCGACAACCGATTTCAGCGGACATTTTTCTTCCTCCTCATCCCGGGATCCTGCCTTTGAAGTTACCGTTTCCCACCTGGGGTACTATCTGTTGGACACCGTGCTGGTGGCGGGTCGGGATTATGTAATCGGACTCATGCCCTCCAGCTATGAACTGGAGGAGATTGAGATCCGGGAAAGCCGTATAGAACGGTCAGGCCAGGTAGGGGAGCATGCCGGTGAGATGCGGTTGAATCACAAGATCGCCTACCGGCTGCCCGGCAACGGGGATGATGCCATCTTCAATTTCCTCCGGCTGCAACCGGGCATTATGGCAGCAGGAGAACAATCCAGCGAAATGATCATCTGGGGAGGATATTCGGGCAACAGCAAGTTGCAGTTTGACGGGTTTACGATATTCGGACCCAGGAATTTCAATGACAATATCAGTTTCGTGAATCCCTATATGACAAAGGAAATCCGTGTGATGAAGGGGGGATACCCGGCAGCATATGGTGATCGGGTGGGAGGAATTGTAGAGGTAACCGGAATTGAGGGTAACCGGAAAGAACCGGGGTTTAACCTGAATATCAACAATATGACGGTAAGCGGAATGGCAAGCATTCCTGTCCGCGGAGAAGCAGCGATCACCGCTGCATTCCGGCATACCTACTATAATCTTTACGATGGGGGTCAGCCTTATTATTTTTCAGACCGCGAAGTGGAAAATACCAGCAGCGGAATAGATATTAAGGTATCTCCGAATTACCGGTTCCGGGATGCCAACCTGAAATATGCAGGTTCTGCAGGTAATGGTGACCGCTATTATATCAGTCTTTATTCGGGGGGAGATTTTTTTTCCTACAACCTGGAGGAGGAGAGGGTAAGGGTGAGGATCTTGCAGGATATTCAGGAAAAAAACAGGCAGCTGGGCGGAACTGCATTCTATGGAAGAACCTGGAAGAAAGGTATTATCAGCAATTTCTCCCTGAGCTACTCGGGATTAAACCGGGAATTGTATGAGAGCCAGGAAATCTATTTACGTGACCGGAATACCAGGATTTCGTTTGACGAAAGGCAATATATCAGCAGTATTTCAGAAACAGGATTCAGTAATGATAATGTTATCAATCTTAACGATAAGCATACCTTTCATGCCGGGGCCGGATATGTATATAACCGCAATATTTTCCTGCTTGATTACGAGGATGTAATCTACCCTGATGGTTTTGACCATGCAGGCAGGTTTAATTTCTATGTCCAGGATGTATACCAACCTCTTCCCTCTGTTGAACTCCAACCGGGAATACGGATCGATTACCCAATTTATCAATCACAATTGTTTATTCAACCAAGGGTGCAGGCCACCCTCAACCTGGGTGAAACGTGGAAGCTGAACGGGGCCTGGGGAATCTATAACCAGTTTATCACGAAAACATCCATTCTGGATGAACTGGGGAATTACCGGTATTTCTGGGTCATCTCTGATAATAAAACAGTGCCCGTTCTCAGGGCATACCATATGGTAGGGGGCCTTATCTATCAACAAGGGACGACCACCCTGAGTGTGGAACCATTTTTTAAGAAGGTTCGGGGGATCACGCGGCTGCTGGATATGAACGGAGCCGATATAGAAGTGCACCAGGGGAAGGCGAAGATATACGGAGCAGATCTGCTTGCAAAGCAATCTTTTGGCAGGCATGAAGCCTGGGTGTCCTATACCCTGGGTAAAACCACGGAACATTTTACCTATTTTGATTCGGACGATTACATGGAAGCCCCACAGGATCAGAGACACGAGGTTAAGGGTGCCCTGCTGCTTGATTTTGATCCGTTTTACTTCACCGTGAACTATGTATATGGTTCGGGCCTTGCTTATCGCGCATCATCGTGGGAAGAGCCCCGGGACAGGTATCCATACAGGAGGCTGGATGCTTCTGCGATATACAGGCTAAAACTGAATGAATTCAGAATGGAGACCGGGATCAGCGTGCTCAATATTTTCAACAGGGAGAATATCAAGTACTCCAATCTGTTCGAGGTACCGGACGGACAGTTCAGCAGCATCTCCATCTACGCAGAGGCGGTGCCCTTCACGCCCACTGTTTACCTGAACATTGCGTTTTGAAGATGACCTTTAAAAGGATCGAACAGGGTTGTGGCAAGAACGGCCGAAGCAAGCCCTGTTCCCCCGGCCGGAGCAATGAGCAAGGAGGGGCTGGTATAATAGTGTGTTCACATTGAAAAAATAACAGCTATGAAATATAAAATAGCATTTGTCATTTATTTTAATAGCCTTTAGTTTCACCATTGAAATGAGCAGCTACTTTTTCGCATTGCGGGTGAGCTGATACAAAACGTATGCAATTGAAATACACAGGCAACACTGAGCAGGAACTGGTCCGTTTCAAAGAGTCGATGGACCTTGAATTGAGCAGGATCCTGGATTACTGGGTTGAGTATGCTCCTGACTATACCCACGGCGGATTCATTGGCAGTGTGGACCGGGAGAATACCCGGTTATTACATGCGGATAAGGGGGTGGTATTGAATACGCGGATTCTCTGGACTTTTTCTGTTATGTACCGCAGGAGCAGGGATGATCAGTATCTGAAGCTGGCCAGGCGTGCCCGCGATTATATTGAAAAGCATTTTATTGATAAGCAACATGGAGGGGTATACAGCACGCTTACTTACAAGGGAATCCCTGCTTCGGATAAGAAGCAAATGTATTGCCAGGCTTTTGCCATTTACGGCCTTTCGGAGTACTACCTGGCTTCAGGAGACCCGGCTTCCCTGCAAATGGCAAGAGAGCTTTTTTACCTGGTGGAAAAACACAGTCTGGATAAGCAATATGGAGGGTACATGGAAGCTTTTTCCAACAACTGGGAACCGGTGACAGATTATCGCCTCAGTGATAAGGATGATAACTATCCGAAAACCATGAATACCCATCTTCATCTGCTGGAGGCCTATACCAATTTTTACAAGGCGGTGCAGGAGCCCGGGGTAAGGGATACGCTGGAGCAGTTGTTATTATTATTTCCACGGTACATTATTCAGGACTCAGGGCACCTGGAACTCTATTTCGATATGGATTGGACTCCTTCGGGAAAATATGTCTCCTACGGACATGATATTGAAGCTGCCTGGCTGATGAATGATGCGCTGAGCGTAATGGATTTGAAAGAGGACAGGCCGTACGTTCGGGATAAAGCATTCTTATTGGCAGATACCTTCCGGAACGATGGTATTGACAGGGACGGTGGGGTGCTGAATGAATTCAGCCTGGAAGACAGGACCCTTGATACGGAGAAACATCACTGGCCCCAGGCAGAAGCCATGGTTGGTCTTTTCGATGCTTATGAGTTAACCGGGAAACCGAAGTTCCTGAGGGATAGCCTGAGAGTATACGAATATGTTAAGCGTTATTTCATAGATTCTGCAGGGGGCGAATGGTATCTCCGGATAGACCAGGATGGCCGGGAGCTGGGGGATGAAAAGATCGGGTACTGGAAATGCCCGTATCACAATGCCAGGGCCTGTATGGAATTAAGTGACCGGATAGAAAGAGTGCTGGAACTTGCTCAGGTTTCCAGGTAACCGGTTCAGGATATGTAAGCCCCGCCTTTACAAAACGATCTGTTTTCTCATTATTGAATAACCCTCTTTTTTCCGCTGAGGTTTTTCCTGTATTCAGTGGGTGAAACGTCTTTCATTTTTCTGAAGATCTTGTTAAAATTGGCCAGGTTATTGAATCCACACCGGTAAGCGATTTCCGATATCTGCATCGGGGATTCAATTAATAACCTGGTAGCGACGCTGATCCGGTAAGCGTTCAGAAATTCAACAAACGTTTTGCTTGTCCGTTGTTTGATAAACCGGCTAAAAGTTATGGTCGTCATGTTCACATGACCGGCCATCTCTTTCAGGGTAATTTTCTGATGGTAATTATCTTCAATATAACTGCATACTTGTTTAATCTTCTCACTGTTATGAAAATCGGAAAGCGAACTGATCCCGGTCGAAGAGAGCACCTGTTGATTCCGTACATTGGCAAGATCAAACAAAAGGCTCATCAATTCGATAAACGCATCAAAACCATGCTTTTCGGAGAGGCTTTTTATCCTGGGATACATGTTTTCCGCAGTTTGCTCCGAGAAGGCAATTCCCATCTGGGACTGGATCAGTAATTTTTTTACGGGAGCCATGACATTCCGGTTCAAAAGCCCATCCTGGAACAGATCGTTGTGAAATTGAAGCGTGAGTTCATGAAAACGTTTATTCTTGCATTCACCCTGATCCCAGTAATGGGGTAAATTGGGTCCGACCAGAACCAGCTCCAGGTCAGATATCGTTGCGGAGTGATCACCGACTACTCGTACAGCTCCTGCCGCATTGGAAATGAAATTCAACTCGTACTCGGGATGAAAATGCAAGGGAAAACTAAAAACACCTCTTTCCCGGTCAAAAACAAGGAGGCAGTCTCCCGCATTCAGAGGTGTTATTTCACGGTGTAATTTAGAAAATTCGGTATCCATAGTGCTATCTGTTTGATCCGTGTATGATGAAGAGAATTTTCAAATTGAATTATTTTGTGATTTTCCTGATAAAAACAGACAAATTATATATTGAAGGGGTGTATACGCTGTTTTTATTATTAACAATTAGTATCTTTCATTCCGCGATGGGTTTAATACCGTAAAATTAGCAAAATACCGGTAATTAAACATGATTTATGAAAGAATAACAGATGTATTTGACTATATAACATAAGTCAAAAATTTCCAGAAGAAGTAGATTAGGTTTTTCAAAACGGCAATCCGGTTATCGATACCGGCCACATGAGGGTGTTGCCTGGTTGCCAGAAGGCTTAAAAAATTGTATTCCATGAAATTACATGCCATTGATCTGATTTTAATCGCGTTGTACCTCGGATTTACTGTTTTCATAGGGTTTTTTATGAAGAAGCGGGCAGAGAAGGACAAGGCTTCTTACCTGTTGGGTGGCAATAAACTTCCTTGGTACATGCTTGGCTTGTCGAATGCATCGGGCATGTTTGATATCAGCGGGACCATGTGGCTGGTGACCATCGGGTTTGTGTATGGTTTGAAAAGTATATGGCTTCCGTGGCTCTGGCCCGTTTTCAACCAGATATTTCTGATGGTCTATCTGAGCATCTGGTTGCGAAGGTCCAATGTGACAACCGGTGCAGAATGGATCAAAACCCGGTTCGGATATGGCAGGGGAGCCAAATATTCCCACAATATCGTTGTTATTTTTGCCCTGCTGGGTTGTCTGGGCTACCTGGCCTACGGGTTTATCGGGCTGGGGAAATTTATAATGATCTTTATGCCTGAAGCGTGGAACCTGGGACTGGAGCAATTGGTAGGACCAACCTATGTTCCGCACATGTATGGCATTATCGTCACCTCTTTTGCCGTGTTGTATGCGATCCTTGGTGGCATGACGAGTATTGTTTGGGCCGATGTGGTGCAGTATGCTATTATGACCATCTCAGCCATAGTAATTGCTGTTATTGCCATGGTCAAGCTGGGAGGTACGGATATTATGTCCCTGGTTCCCGAAGGGTGGGGGAGTCCGTGGTTTGGAAAGACCCTGGATCTTGACTGGTCAGCGATTATACCGGAGGTGAACCGCAAGATCGCGGAGGATGGGTATCAATTGTTCAGCCTGTTTTTCTGGATGATGGTTATGAAAGGGATCCTGGTTTCCGCAGCCGGTCCGCCCCCCAGTTATGACATGCAGAAGATACTGGCAACCAAATCCCCCAAGGAAGCAGCCAAAATGAGTGGTTTTGTTTCCGTTATCCTGATGCCTTCCAGGTACCTGATGATCGCGGGATTTGCACTGCTTGGCATTCTTTTTTACGATAAACTTGATCTGATGGTCGGGGGCAGTGTGGATTTTGAGCAGATTCTTCCTTCCGCTATCGCCCAGTTTGTACCGGTTGGACTTCTCGGGTTGCTGTTGGCCGGATTACTAGCAGCGTTCATGTCTACCTTTGCCGGAACCCTGAATGCTGCCCAGGCCTACATTACCAATGACATTTATTTAAGGTACATCAAGCCCGATGCTACGAATAAGGAGATCAAGATCACGAACTATACTTCAGGTATTGTTACGGTGGTTGTTAGTGTTATTCTGGGATTCTTCGCGAAAAACGTAAACCAGGTTCTGCAGATTATCGTTTCGGCCCTCTGGGGGTCGTATATGGCTTCCAATATTTTAAAATGGTATTGGTGGCGGTTTAACTCATACGGGTATTTCTGGGGAATGCTGACAGGGATCCTGGCGGCATTGTTCCCGTATGTCGGATCCTTTTTTGGCATTGATATTCTGGAAATGATATTCCCCAATCTTGCACCGGATATACGGATATTTTATTTCTTCCCTTTCATCCTGTTATTCTCAGCCATTGGATGTATCCTTGGCACCTATTTGCATCCCCCGACAGAAAACAGTGTATTGGTGAGTTTTTATAAGAATGTGAGGCCATGGGGGTTCTGGAAGCCTATCGTGAACCAGGTTGTTGAGGAGGATAGATCATTTAAGCCCAACCGGAATTTTGGCCGGGACATGTTTAACATCGCAGTCGGCACCATCGGGCAGACAGCCCTTGTTGCCCTGCCCATTTTCCTTGTTGTCAAATTACACACGCAACTATTGATCACCGTCTTGATCGTTGCGGTTGCAGGGATCATCATGAAGAGAACCTGGTGGGATACCCTGGAAAACTAACCGGTAATTGGTGTTTTTCTGAAGCAGGGAATGACATGGATACCGGGGTTGAACAGGTTACTGACTAATGCCTTCAATGTGTAAAAATGCCATAAAAAAGCCTGCCGGCGGCAGGCTTTTTTTATTCTCGGCTGATTGAAAGGGTGGTATCTTCTTCCTTTTTGTTTTTTTACTGCTTCAACAGGATCAGTTCATGAATTGACAAAATCAATTGCACGGTGCGAGGGTGTTTACATCGATCGTGTTCCCGTCTTTGTCGGTAAGTGTAATCGTGGCGTCAGGTTGGATTATACCGGCATCAAGCGCATCTTTAATCCAGCAAAATCCGGGATATCCATTCGGAGTAGTGCCTGAGAGAGGAATTCCTTCCCCTTTGGCCCCATTGTTCGTAATGGTGACATCACCGCCGATATAGGTTATATTATCCAATCCGCCCAGGCTTGTCAGTGCTGCATTGTTTGTAATTACCAGATCTCCACCGACCGAATCAATGGTCATTAACGCAAAATCATGCAGGATCCGCCCGGCAGATCCATCTGCACAATTATCAATGACCAGGTCACCTCCGACGAATGCCACATCCTCCAGGCCGCTGAAATTGGAGCCGAATTTCGGACAATTCCTTACAACCAGGTCCCCTTCTACACCGGATACCTTCATGAATCCCGAGGTCCGTTGACCTTCAGGCATTTCATTCCCCCAGGCAAAATCCATTAAGGGATTATTTTCCAGGACCAGGTCCCCGTTAATGATTCCTGTGATGGCATGCTCAAAGGCGTTGATGTTATCGAAGCTGAGATTGTTCTTAATAACCAGGCTGCTGTCAAATTCCACATCGGCAAAAAAAGTAACGGGCCATCCTCCAACCCCTGATCCGTCCAGGGTGAAAACGCCCTTCACTTTGTTGATATAGAAAGCAAGCTCATTAAGATCTGTTCGTTTAATGTCAGTGCCCGTTATGGTTAAGTTGAGTACGGAGTCCATATCCGGACCCGGATCGAATTGCATTAACTCATCCTTTCCGTTGATAGTGTAACTCTGGAAAACACCCTCGTCGGCATCGCCTGCGATGCTGTGGTAGAAATAAATACTGTCTACAGTGCTCAGGCTTTTCCGGTTGATGATTTGTACTTCCTCTCCAAAAATTACCTGCTTCTGGTAGATGAGCAGCGAATCGCGGTCCCGGTTCACCCTGAAACTATCCACTTTTTCCACCAGCACCTTTTCAAGCACCTCATTGGTTAACCGGATATACATGGTATCTGCTTCGGTGTCCTGGGCAAACAGGGAACCCTGCAGTGCTACTATCATTATCAGGATCCATTTTATCTTTTTCATACGACCTTCTAGTATTGGATTAATGCTTAATGATTTTCGTAACGGTTCGTTCAGAACGGGTATAAATGTGGCAAATGTAGATACCACTTTCCAGGGATGAGGTGGAAATTGAATACCGCCCATTCATACTAAATCTTTTGTATATCAATTCTCTACCGTTAATATCAAAAATTGATATCTCCACCGGTTCTGTTTGTTTTGATGTTACATCCAGGATAATTCGGTTATCGAACGGATTGGGGAACACATTTCCGGGTTGGTTCGGACCGGGAAGAGACCGGACACTTGTGGTGGTGGTATCCGGGATGATGTATAGCACGGAATCGGATTCCAGGGTAAAGTCGCAATGGGTGTAGGAGTTGTGGTGGTAACCCCTTGAATCGCCGTTCATGAAATCGAGGTACATGCTGTCCTGGTCAAATTTAATGCTGTATACACCTGACAGGGAGTGTGATTCTGGTGGCATATCGTCATAAACGTTCAGTTTATCATTATCCCAGAGTTCTTTTACCACATCTTCCTGTCCGAATGCATTTGGCAGTGTAGGGGAGGGATTATTGAGCCGGTAGGTCCAGATATACCGGTCGTTTCCCTCCAGGGGAATGGGATCTGCGGCAATGGTGATCGCCCCGGGCATCTGGAGGTTTCCGACCGGATCGTTCTCTTCCAGCCAGTTTACGGCATAGCGCAGGTATTCATTCCGGTATTCCGGGGTATTGCGTGCAAACCAGGTAGCTTCGTCCCATCCCCAGGGCCAGTACCACGAGGGATTATCGCAGGTATGCACAGAATCAGCTCCGGAATTGTCAAATTCAACCAGGTAGGGAAGCGATTCACATTCCCAACCGCTGGGGGTAATGCCACCGAGACTTTTAGTATAAATCGCATCATGATGTCCGATCACCATTTCGACCTCATAGGGTTGTCCGCATATATCCTGTACACGTTGAGGAAAAGCGTGTGAATCAAATAACAGATGGCCCTCCGGGTTTTTCATTCCATAACCGGCGTGTGCATCGCAAATAACGGTTGTTCTGCGGGCATTCTCCCTCGCATAATCCCGCACGCGGCCCAGCAATTCGAACCAGTTAGAATACTCGGGTCCGTCATCCCGTCCCATGAGTAGAGCCTGCCCCCAGTGAATACCTTCAAAGCCGGCATCGATATAGCGGACGGCCCGGTAATAGAAATACATCTGTGTTTCCAGTTGTGTTATATCCGGAACGCCGCCATAGCCCCCCCATCTCCATTCGTGGAATCCATCGGGATAAAGCATGGCTTCATAATTGAAGTTTCTTGTTTCCGGCTCCAAACCGAATTCTTCAAACACCCAGGGGGGTATGGATATTTTATCCACCCCGTAATTGGAATAGATGTTATGTTCGCTTTTAAAAACAGCTTCGAAGATACATGCTTGCAAAAGAAGAGTGGAATCGGCTTCATGCGCTCTTTCAGCGAATCTTTCTGCCATGGAGAAATGCTCTTCGTTACTCATCACGGGGGTCCATTCAAAAGCAGCCCTGCCTATGAATTTGGCTCCAATATTTTGAATCATACGAAGATTCTCATCAAATACTTCTTCGCTGGTCGGAAGACAGAATTCTCCCTGTGTAATGGCACGTGACAGGTAGCTTTCCAGCACATTCCGGGGCATCACACCATCCCTGAACTCATAGCTCCTTTTGATGGTATCCTGCGACCAACTATTCATGGTCATGAGGACTCCCATTAAAACTATCCAAATTTTTTTCATGATCAGATCATCACTTACATTATAAATCTTCCACACTTGTAAAATAAATGATAAAAAGTTACCCGAAGGGTTACTCCGGGCAACTTTCCATGGAAAACACTATTCTTAATAGACACAATTTGATATGGTTCCCAGATCCACTGCAGATCCATCCTGCCGCTGAAGGTAGATTGTAGCACCTGCTTTGATGATCCCTGCATCCAGGGCATCCTTTACCGCGCACCACCCGGGATTTCCATTTCCATCCACGCCATCCTGTATTGCTCCGCCGCTGGTGGGATGATCGATGATGGTCACGTCGCCTCCGATATCGGTGATGAACTGGAATCCGCCCAGGCTGTTCAGATTGGGATTTTCAATCCATTGGAGGTTGCCGCCAACGGTTCGTAATGCTGTCATGTATTTCAGATCCCAGAGGGTATTGTAACCATCTGTCCCATATCCACAGCTGTCCACCACGAAATCACCCCCGATGGTCTGGACTGATTCAAAAGCTCCCCCGGCATTCCCGAAGTCCTTGCAGTGCTTTACTACCAGGCTGCCGGCGATGGAGGTTACATTCTGGAAGCCGGAATTAGGAGTCCAGTGGAATCCCATTCCCGGGTTATTTTCCAGGACCAGGTCTCCGCCGATCTCTGTCAGGGGCTGGAAATTGTTAATATTGAAATTGGTGGTATTTCTGACGATAATGCTGCTATCCACCTGCACATTGGAAAAGAAGGTTGTTGCCTGGTTGTCTGAACCTCCTTCTATGGTTACTACTCCTACGATCACATCGATCTTGTTACCCAGGTCATCCAGGTAGGGATAAGCTTCGAAATCTGTGATTGTAAGGTCCATGATGGTATCGGTAGCTTCGAAATCTGTAACATCCTGACTGGTACTAACCGTCACACTGGGATATAACGGGGGAGGGGTGCAGGATGTAAGGGATCCCACATCGATAGGCGTACCTGCATAATCGGAAAGCGTGATGGTGGCCCCGGCATCAATAATACCTGCGTCCAGCGCATCTTTTACCAGGCAGAAGCCGGGCAACCCGTTATTGAGTCCGGATACAGGAATCTGGTCGGTTTCATTCCCGTTTTCAGTGATGGTCACATCTCCTCCAATAGAGGTCAGGGTTCCCAGTCCTCCCAGTGAATTCATATAATCGTTGCTGGTGAGTAGCAGGTTCCCCCCGATTGTTTCCATTCCCTGCATGGAGGTAAAATCATACAGTTTTTCCAGGTCTACGGATGTACCGGAATTTTCTATGTGGAAATCTCCCCCCACATTGGTCAGGGCACTGTTATAGAAACTGCCAAAACGCGGGCAATCTTTGATGATAAAATCTCCCGAGATATCTGTGATATGTTCGAGTCCGTATAACGAGTTAAACACCTCATTATTGATGAACACCAGGCTCCCTCCTACATCTTGCAGGTTATATGCTTCGTGCATATCATAGAACTGTGTACTGGCGCCTTCGATGTGGAGGTTACCCTCAATGGTGGTAAGATTGGCCAGGGAAAAGGCGTTAAAGTTACAATCTTTCACCACGAAATCCCCTTTGATCTCGGTAATGGCGCGAAGGCCTCCTTCTCCTCCCCAGTGAAAAGGCAATGCAGGAAGATTTTCCAGGACAAGGTCACCATTGATGACGGTCTGACTGGTAAAATTAAAGCTATTGGAGTTGTTCAGATTGGGACAGTTCTTAATGACAATGGAGCTGTCGCATTTGATCAGTTCCCCAAACAGGGCTGTAACGTTATCAGGCCCCACAAAAAGCTGATCACCGGCATTATCGATGGTCAGGACCCCTTTGATCCTTTCCAGTCCCCCGGAGGCATATATATTTGCCACATAATCTACACTGGGTCCGGAGATCGTAAGGTTCCCTATGGTTTTATTCTCCGGGTTGAATGCATTGATATCGCCCTGTCCGACCAGGTTATAGCTCAACAGCATTCCTTCGGGTTTGGCAAACGTGATGCTATCCACATTGGCTGTAGCCCGTTTATAGACCCTGTCAACCCCGGGAATATAGAGTGTATCCTCTGTTTCATTGAGGGTAATGGCTTTTTGATAATCAACCATCAGTTCTTCGGCAAAATCATCTTTTACCAGGTAAATGGGTGTCTGCGCTGCAAGCCCCTGGCTAAGCAGCATACAAATGACGAATACTAGACTTATATGTTTCATTATATGATCCTCCTGCTATTTTTTGATAAACTTATGGGTCACTTTTTGATCTTTTGTCGCAAGCTGGATAAAATATATTCCTGCATCCAGGGAAGATGTATTGATCCGGGAGATACCGGATGCGTCATCCATTCTCACGATCTCTTTGCCCAGCATATCGGTGATCACAAGGGATTTCAGTTCTTTCTCGCTTTCGATATTCAGGGTTTCACCAACCGGATTCGGGAAAAGAACGACATCACTCGTGGAGAAGGTTTCCAACCCGGTGGTTAACAGCTCTATTACGGCTGATGGATCGGAAATGCGTCCGTCCCCGTCCACGGCGTAAACTACATAATTCCCGTCTGTCAGTCCTGTAGTGCTCAGGTTTACCGGGGTGTCTGCCGTAGCAGTTTCACTTACCCCGTTTCCTGCATTCACAGCTGCGGTGAAATCATCGACACTGGCAGAAGTTCCTTCGGGAACCAGGTAGATTGTTCCGTTTTTATCGCTGGTGGCGGATACATCATCTCCCGGCTCAATGGTTCCGGTAGTTACATCGGAAAGGACCGGTGGATAATAGGTGACAAGCGTAATGACATCGGAAGCTTCCGATATCCGTTCTCCCTCATCCACTGCATACACCAGGTAATCTCCGTCGTCCAATCCGGTTGTACTGATTGTAGCTGCTGTATTGGCCGTAGCTTCTTCGCTTACGCCGTTACCGTCACTCACCGCCGTCTCAAAATCGGCAAAGGTTACCGGTGTTCCATCCGGCACAAGGAACAGGGTACCATCTTTACTGCTTGTTGCAGAGATATCGGCACCCGATTCAATGGTTCCAGTGCTTACATCGGATAGCAGAGGGGGTTTTTCATCGAGCATCAATGAATCAAATTCCGTGTAGGCATAGGTCTGTACATCAGATGAGACCTGGTTGAGGATCAATTGATCCGCACCAAATACCATACTTCTGATATCTGATGTTTCATAAACATCTTTCTGATCGGTACTGTAAAATACCTGCAATTCTATTTGCGCCCATGAAAGGAAAGGCACAAATAAAATCAAGCCAAGGGTAAAAAGTCTCCTCATAATTTTTGGTGTTTTAAATTAGCAATCTGTTTAACGTTGATATTTTCTTTACAAGCTGTTTTTTGCTTTGATGGTCACAGAAATTCTAAATACTAAGAAAATGAAAGCAATATCATTATTCAAGTAGTTTTATATCAATATATAATGCTATTTCATCACCCAACATCGGACCCCTGTTCGGGGATGTAACAGGGAGGTGGATTTCCATCCAACTTCACAGGTTGAATGGCATGGAAGAGGGCTGGAAATTTCTCCCGGAAAATATTCAAGCCCAATGTTTTTCTATTTTTTCCAGGGACATGCCTTTTGTTTCAGGCAGGCGTTTCAGGATAAAGGGTACGGGGATGCAGCATAATGCGAACACAATGAATGTACCTGCCGGAGAGAGGTTCTCCAGCATCCAGGGGACAACCTGACCGATGATGGCGGTTCCCACCCAGAGTGCGAGCGTAGCCACCGACATGGCACGACCACGTATATGGGAGGGATAGATTTCTGAGAGCAGCACCCATATAACGGGTCCGTACCCAATGGCAAAAGAGGCAATAAACAGGAGGATGAACGTTAATATAAACACTCCTTCTGTCAGGTCCAGGTAGAACAGCAGGCTGACAATCAGCAGGGAACCCATCATACCGGTTATTCCTCCAAGCATCAGTTTTTTTCTTCCATATTCATCAATTTTCCAGATGGCAAAAATGGTGGCTGCTACATTAACCATCCCGATGATCACCTGTCCACCCAGGGCATCTGACAGTTTCAGTCCGGCTTGTTCCATAATTCTCGGGCCATAATAGATGATGGCATTGATACCTGTAAACTGGGAAAGGAGGGCCAGCAATATACCGCCGATAAGCGCGATCCTTATGCCGGGCCGGAGAAGCAACCCCCAGCTTGCTTTTTCTTCTCGTTGTTTGACTTCCATTATTTCGTTAATTTCCCGGTCGGCCTGGTGCGGGCCGTTAATCCGGGAAAGAATTTTCCTTGCTCTGCCCATATTATCCTTTATGGCAAACCATCGTGGGCTTTCCGGTACAAAGAAGAGGGTAACCAGGAATACCAGGGCAGGGATCATTTCAGAGCCGAACATGGAACGCCACACCTCTCCGGAGATTACATGCTGTAAAAACGGCTGGTGAAAGGTTGTTTCGGAATGTGCATTTAACAGCCAGGCATTCACAAAGTATGCGAACAGGATCCCGACGGTAATGGCAAACTGGTAGAGTGCCACCATCCGCCCCCTGATCCTGGCCGGGGATACTTCGGAAATATAGAGCGGGGAGAGCATGGATGCAATTCCCACTCCGATTCCACCCAGTAACCTTGCAAGGATAAGCGTTGTATGGGATCCGGAGAGCATGCATCCCAGGGCGGAGAGAAAGAACATGGCCGCTGCTGCAATCAGGGCCTTTTTTCTGCCCAGGCGGTCGGACAGCTCCCCCGCCATTGCAACTCCGGCAATGCATCCCAGCAGGGCAGAGCTCACGAACCACCCTTCCATGGCGACGTTCAGATCAAATTTCTCTTTTACCAGGGTTATGGTTCCGGATATCACCGCGGTATCATAGCCAAACAGGAATCCCCCCAGCGCGGCTGTAATTGAAATGAAGAACAGGTATCCTGATGAGGGTTTTGAAGGTTTTGTCATGATATTTTTGTTTAGTGGCAGTGCTGCACGGATGTTCTCTCCATAGGCGCATCTGGAATGGGTCTCCGTTGCGGTTTTCTGCCGTGGAAAAGTAATTGGAGGTGGTTCAACACGATCAGCTTTCCAGGATCCGGTCCACTACCAGCTGACGGAACTCCGGGGTCAGCATGGAAAAATAAGCCGTAAAGCCGGTCACCCTCACCACCAGGTCGGGATGGAGGGAGGGATCGGCATGGGCTTCCAGGACTTTCTTTTTATCCATGATATTGACATTGATCAGGGTTCCGCCCATTTTAAAATGGGCTTTGATAATGGAGCCTATTAACCGGAGATTTTCCTCTCTTGCCATTCCCGGATCCAGTTCCCACTGCATGGGGGCTGTATTCCCGTATCCCGGTTGTATCCTGGCAATGCTTGTTGCCAGGGCCAGTGAGGCGGCATCGCGTATGAAGCCCGGATTGGGGTTTGCCCCGTGGGATATGGGTTGATGGCTTTTCCTGCCATTGGGGGTTGCCTGAACCGTTTTTCCGAAACCGATGGTGTTTGCCCAGGAGAAGAAGCCCGGTATGAAGATATGATTTTTCGACGGGTCGGATTCCCTCCGCACCAGGTGAGTGAAAAGAGAATTAATTTTATCCGCCCACCGGTCGGCCCGTGTTTCCCCCTGTCCGTACCGGTCACTGTTGGATAAAAGGGATCGGATTCGTTCTCCTTCAGGTTCTTCAAAGTCGCTCTGAACATGATAATAGATCTCTTCCCAGCTGACTTTCAGTTCATGTTCGATTCGTTGTTCCAGAGCGGCCAGGGAATCGGCCACAACAGCGAGCCCTGCTCCATCGATGGCCAGGTTATAATAGGGTGCTCCTCCGTCCGAAACATCAAGACCCTTTTCGATGGGGCCATGACTCAGGAGGTTAAGGATCAGTTCGGGTTCGTTATATTTTTGATAGGCAAGGTGATGCCTGATACCTTCCGCGGCTGTATGAACGGCTTTTTCCAGGTGATCACCGAACCGCTTCCACAGCGCATCGGTAGATGGTTCACCCTGGTCTGTCATCAGTTCGTGATAAGCGACCTCGAACACTTTCGCCATATTTACTTTTACCAGGTCATTGAGGGTATATTCCATCCCGGGTAGAGACATCCAGTTGCATCCCACGGCAATACGCTGGCGTGCTGTTTCGAGATCAAACCCGTTTTTCATAAACCCGTTCACCAGGGCTTTATCACCGGAGAAGCGCGGCCAGCCATTGCGGTTCCTGATCAGGCATTCGAGTCCTTTGTTAAACAGTTCCTCGTTCATTCCATCGTGCACCCTGATTGTGATATTCAGGGAGGTATTGATCATATCGCCTGCTTCCAGGATCAAGAATGAGATTTCAGAAGCCTGGTCTGCCCCGTTTTTATCGGGTCCTCCCAGTTGCCAGTAAACCGGGTCATTAATAAGGAAAGCAGCAAGGTAATAAAGGGCATCTTCCTTTGTTATCCTCCCTTCCTTAAGATCTTTCTCGTAGTAGGGTTGCAACAAGGCGTCGATCTGACCGCCTGCCCCGTCCCGGTTGTAGGTCCGGGATGCCAGGTGGTACCAGATAATCCATTGACATGCCTCCCGAAGAGTTTCCGGAGGTTCCGTAAGGATGTTTTCATTCACCCGGGCCATCTCCTCCAGATTTTTGGCCAATTCCGGGTTGCCCTCTTCTGCCGCTTTTCGGTGGATGGTTTCTATGTGCTTTTTAATCCATCCCTGAATGCTTTTAATGACTTGTTCATGGGCATTGTAAAAGGCTGCCTGGTCTTTTGAATTATTAATCTTCCGGAACTTCTCTATTTTTTCCAGCAGTCCTTTCCACCCGAGTTTCAATCCCATTTCGTAATCGGGGGCAAAATGGGCATCATCCCCGATTCCGTTGATGATGTCATAGCGATCGAAAGCTTCCTGCAGGTGGTCGTAAGGGTAATCGGGATGCCACTTATGCTTTTTCATTCGGGAAAGGAAATACATCCACCTCCCAGCAAAGGCATCCTGCGGATCTACATAGACGGGATGATGCTCCATGAGATCACTAAAATTTTCTGTCCATCCTTCCAGTCCGTAAAACGAACCATTGGGATGATTGGGAATGCTTTTCCAGGAATCAGGTGGTGGGACAATACGCCCGTAATCGTCTTCGTCCAGTGCACCTTCCCTGGCTATCTTCTCCTTTGTCTGTTCCAGTTTCCGTTCACGAAGATGCTCAATCCGTTTTTTAACCCGGTCATTTTTGATTGCGTGCATGGTCAGTTTATTTTGTATTTCGTTAAAATAGGTTCATAGGACTCCAGTTTTTTCAAATCCAGAGCCTGTACCCCTTCAAAAGGATGAACTTTCCCCAGGTTTTTATATTTGCTTTCCGCCATCGGATGGAAAGGAAGCAATTCATATTTGCTCAGGTTCTCCAGGCGGGCAACAAAGGCAGCCATTTTTTCCATGTCCTCCCGGGAGTCGTTGACACCCGGTACGACCGGTGTGCGCAGGATGTAAGGAACAGTTGCCCGATCCAGTCTGCGAATGTTTTCCAGGATCCTTTTATTGCCCGCACCGGTCCACTTCCTGTGGTTTTCTTCGTCCATTATCTTGAGGTCTGCCATAACCAGGTCTGTGTATGGCAATATTTTTTCATATTGATCCCATGGAACCGCAAGATTGGTTTCCAGGGCGACATGAATCCCTTTTTCTTTCAGCAGCTTAGAAGTTTCTACCAGAAAAGAAACCTGGAGCATCGGTTCACCCCCGGAAAAGGTGACTCCACCGCCGGATTCATCAAAAAAAACCCGGTCTTTTTCAAGTTCGCTGCATAGCTGCTGCGGGGTGATATGCCGGCCCATCTTCCGGAGCGCCTGCGGATAACACACTTCGATGCAATCAAAACATGCCGTGCATCGATCCCTTGCGAGGGTTACTTTCCCATTGACTATTTGCAATGCCCCGGTCTTACATACTTCGGTGCAGGCTCCGCATTGCTGACAGCGATCTTGCTGCCATTCCAGTTCAGGTTGTGGTGAGAATGTTTCGGGATTATGGCACCATTTACACCGCAAATTACATCCTTTCAGGAAAACCGTTGATCGGATTCCCGGTCCGTCATGTATCGACATGCGCTGTATAGTTGTAATGACACCTTTCATGGTTTTCCCTCTCCTTCGGCCACCTTCAAAATTAATTCACATACAACATATTATGAAATATATATATTTAAATACAGGATATATTTATTGCCCTGTGACGACATGTTGATCAAATAATCTTATGATTCATTTTCCGGTACTCACGGGGGGTATACCCGGTATATTTTTTAAAGAGACGATAGAAATAGGAGAGAGAATGGAAGCCGCAATCTGCAGCGATCGATTTCACCGGGGTATTGGTCATGATCAATTGCTGACTGGCATACGCCAGGCGGAGCTTAATAACTGTTTCGGTAAGCGTCTGGTTCAGATGCTTTTTCAGTGTACGGTTAACATGCGCGGTTGAATGCCCGGTGAGCTTTACAAATCCCCGGATACCCGATAAAAAGATCCCCGGGTGGTTATAGTGATTCATGGCAACCATCAGCCAATGCGGAATGTTACTCTGTTCATCCTGCAGGTTATTGATCAGCCTGAAAATATAGAGCATGATATAATCCAGTTGCAATTGGTCACGCGGTTCGGAAAACCATTGGTCTGCCCGTGCTGACAGTTCATTCAGTACACTTGTTTCCAGTTGTATACAGAACGGCAATCGTTCTTCGGACCAGAATTGGGTTTTGGAGTGCGGGAAATAGCGCTTTTTATAGTAGTCAAGGTTTTCGGGCCGGAACGCGATGTTTGTTATGATCAAACAGGAATCTTTTTTCCCCAATTTAAATGTATGAAGGTCATCTGGACGGATCATGCATAGCGTCCCCTGCTTAATTGTGATCTCTGTTCCGTTGATGCAGTGGATTCCCCTCCCCGATTTTATCCAGAAGATCTCGGCATAATTATGGCTGTGCATGCTGAGTGCATCCCGTGAATTGATCGTAGTTCGGGCAAGGTGGAATTTATCGGTTCGTCCATTGAGAAAATTGGTCAGTAAAAATTTTTCCATGGCTCCTGTTTTACATTACCCCTTACAGGGTTTTTTCACTTTGTTCCATGAGAAAAAGCAATGATGTCAAAACCGGGGAAAGGAGTTTCTTTTGAGCCGGGCGGTATCCATTTTAAAGAAACACGGTGCATTTTGTAAGGTAAATCCATCCCTGCGCACATGGTTTTATGCATTCCCCCCCAGGTTTGTTCGCCCTCGCCATTCAATGATCCGTATGATATTCCGTCAATTTCGATGGTTACCGAACCGGCATGGGTGCCCGCCGGATACTGGTAAAAGGTAATCGCGAAAAAAGTACCCTTGTATTCATAGTTCAGGATGTTTTCAGAAGCTTTTGTATTCCAAACATATTCAATGATGGGTTTACCGTGGAGTCTCCAGTGCTGCTCCTTTGTTGCCTTATGTTCTGTAAGATGCCATCCTTTCTTATCAACAAATTTTAATTCAGGTGCATTGGTGAATTCAACTTCTTCAAAGATATCCGTATAGAGGGGATCGGGCATTGTGCGGGAATGGTCTTCAACCGGCAGGCCTGACTGACGGATTTTTTCCAGATGCAAAATGATCATACGGGCGGTAAGCCGGTGGCCAGTTCTGTTGGGATGAACCGCATCGGCCAGGATCTTTCCGGGATCCAGGCTTTTGCCGGTTATTCTTTCTTCGCACAGGTTTCTCAGACTAAGAAAAGGGATATTGTAATGGTTGGCCAGTGGCAGGTGTTTATGCTGAACATTCTCCCCCCATTTATTCATCATCCCCAGCATGATCAACCCGGGCCGGTTATCAGATCCCAGGATCTGCCGAATAAGTCCTTCTGATCCTGCAGAAACTCTGTTATTTACGTTATCGTTTACAGAGTATTCAAAAATAACAAGATCGGGGTTGTACTGCAGCAGGTCATGGCGGGCTCTCAATGCGCCAAATTTGGAATTTGTGGCGCCGATACCGGCGTTATAGAGCGTGACTTTATTATCGGGAAATGTATGGCAAAACCATCTTGCCACGAGGTTGATATACCGGTTTTCAGGAGCTGTGGAAGCAGCCGCGCCCATGGTAATGGAACCGCCTATTGCCCCGATCACTATATCCTCCCCTTTTTCAGCTTTTTCAAAAACAGCGTGGATTGCCGAACTATTACCCGCGTGAGCTACCGACCGAGTGATAATCTCCTCGTCGTTGAACCCCAGGGGTTTATCAATGCTTACAAAGGAAAGGTTATCCTGGGGAAATACCATACTTAACAGGAAGAACAATCCCGCGCACACGCCTGATATTTTAAGCAGCTTATGGGGTACATATAACCGGTTCATGCCTCATGGTTATTTTTTATAAAGTCTATCAGCTCATCTGCATAGCAAAATGCAAGGGCTGTTACCGTATCGGCGGCGCCGTAATAGATCGCGATCCGGCCGCTATCAGCATCGGTAATGGCTGCACATGGAAAAATAACATTGGGGGTGTCGCCGACACACTCATAATCAGCCCGTGGATTCAGCAGGTAGGGTTTGGCCCGGTAGCGTACTTTCCAGGGTTCATCTCTATCCAGCAGGGCTGCTCCCATGCTGTATACAAATCCGTTGCAGCTGGTGAGCACTCCATGGTAGAACACCAGCCATCCTTCCCGGGTCTCTATGGGTACCGGTCCCGGACCAATCTTGGTACTATCCCAGGTTAACCGGTCTTTTTTGGGTGACATGATGTAGCGGTGTTTTCCCCAGTAAAGGAGATCCGGACTCTGGCTTACAAACATATCTCCAAAAGCGGTATGACCGGCATCGCTCGGCCGGTTTAACATATAGTAGTTTCCATCAATTTTCCGGGGAAACAACACCCCGTTGCGGTTAAACGGCAGGAACGCGTTTTCCATTTGATGAAACGTTTTAAAATCATGGGTATATCCCAACGCCACCGTATACCCATGATAATTATTGCACCAGGTAATATAGTAGCGATCATCAAGATGCACAATCCGGGGATCATAGGACTCTACCCGGGTATTGATCTCCGGGTCTTCACTTTCCCATTTTATAGGTTCCTCTTCGATGTGAAAATGAAATCCATCCTTGCTTTTTCCCATATGAAGGTTCATATTCCGGCTTGTATTGTCCACCCTGAAAACCCCGGCATATCCATCCTCAAACGGAATCACTGCGCTGTTGAATATGCTGTTGGAGGTGGGGAACAGGTCACGCGGGATAATGGGATTTTTATCGTACCTCCATAGTATATCATTACAATTTTCAGGTCTCTCCTGCCAGGGCATGTGTGGATTTTTTGTTCCGATGATCATGAATTCTTTTTTTAATTAGTGCTTCGTACTTGTTTTGTCTATCTCTTTGGGGTGCTTTCAACGCCTCCGCGGGATTAATGGATCATAAGTTCCCCGATATACAGGCTGGCTGGTTGTCCGCTTCCTTTATACCAGTTCGGCATTGGCCCGAAGGGGTTGACTACGACTTTAAGATGTTTGGCTTTCACCGGATCAAAACGGATGGTCATTCTGTTTATTTCCGGATTGAGCGTTTCACGCACGGGTATATCTGTCTGTTCCTTAAGTGGATGGAAAGATTCTCCATCCCGTGAAAAGGATAGACTGATGGCTTCCGGGGGAAATATATTCATTCCCGTATGATCCAGGTAAGTGACCGTTACCCGGTTTATTGTGGTTGTTTCATTGAATGCAACGGTCCATGCAGCGTCCTTCATCCGCCATACGCTCCAGTTTTTATCCGAGTGATAGGAAGTTGCAGGAATGCCGTCAAACTGAGTCCGTCCTCTCTTATCTCCCCTTACATCGGGAGGGGAGGTTATTTCAATCCGGCCGATATCATTCCCTTCCCTGAGGTCAAGCCCTTTGACATAGGTTTGTTCCATAACTACGCTTGGTGTCCACCCTTCCCTTACGGCAATGGCTTTTATGGTGGTCTGTTCCGTCAACCGGATGGCAGCGGTATATCTTTCAGTGGATTGATCCGGACTGCTTCCGTCCAGGGTATAATGGATGGTTGCTTCAGGATCGAGGCAGGAGAGTTTCACCTCTGTTTGCTCTTCGAATACAAACCGCTTTTTGTCATCGAAGGGAGCGGGTACGACCCGTTCCGATTTACCTGTGCCGGTTAGCTCCACCGAGGAAGCAGGACGGGCCTGCCCTGTTATTCCCCGTTCCATGTTGGGTTCCGGTCCCATGGTCATTTTCAGCACACCTCCCTGCATTATCTCTTCGTGGGTGATATAATTTCTGTTAAAAGGCTCTCCGTTCAGGGTGGCAGACTCTATATATACGTTATTTTCCCGGTTATTTCGTGCAATGACCGTGAACGATTTCCCGTTTTCCAGGTGGATGGTTCCTTTTTCTACCCGGGGCGATCCAATGTCGTAATAGAGTCCGCATGGATTCACCGGGTAAAATCCCAGGGCACTGAAAACATACCATGCCGACATCTGGCCCAGGTCTTCATTATTGACCAGACCGTCGGGTTCATCGGAATAGAAATCCCGCATAACTCTTCTTACTTTTTCCTGGGTTTTCCAGGGTTTCCCGGTGTAATTATAAAGGTAGGTCATGTGGTGGGAGGGTTCATCCCCGTGTCCGTATTTACCAATGAATCCGGAGATATCCACATGCTTTTTCCCTTTAAGCGTGACGGTATCCGAGAAAACATCATCGAGCCAGTGTGCAAAGGCACCGGGACCTCCTATCATATTGGAAAGGCCGCTGACATCGTGGGGGACATAGGAGGAGTATCCCCAGATATTGCCCGATACATAATTCATTTCATAATCATACCAGCTTGTAGTATCCATGGCCCGCCATTTTCCACTGGCATATTTGGGCCATAGTTTCTTATGTTCCGGGTGAAAAAGATCTCTATACCCCAGTGAACGTGTTTTATAATATTCATACTCCTCCATTTTCCCCAATTTCTTTGCCAGCTGTGCTATGCACCAATCAAAATAATTCTGCTCGGTGGTTTTGGCAACCGATGTATTGATCTCTCCCGGAACTCTGTACATTTTCAGGTATCCTTCCATTCCGTTCAGTCCGTATACAACCGAACTTTTTGACGGATCCGTATTATTGGCAGCAGCGGTGACCGCCTCATACACTTTTTCCGCGTCGACGCCTTCGTTATTTTTCAGAACCGCTTCCACCATGGGAGAAACCGTATTATAGCCGATCATGCATTTATTATCATGGCCTATGAATTCCCATAAAGGGAGGCCCACCTTTTGTACAAAGTGTCTTGAGACAAGTGATTGGACAAACCGTGCATTACTTTTATTATCGATAATAGTGAACAGGGGATGGAGTGCACGATACGTATCCCAGGTGGAAAAAGTGCTGTAATGGTCAGGGTCTTCCCCGTATTTCTCGCCTTCAATGATGTAATTTCCATTGACGTCAGCGATCAGGTTCGGTGAAATGTAACTATGATATACCGCCGTATAGAAGGTTCGTTCATCCTCTTTCGATTGTGCCTCAATGTCGAATTTCTCCAGTTTCTCCTTCCATAAATCCCTGGCATTTTTCAACGCTTCATCAAATGAATACCCGGCCGTTTCATGTTCAAAATTCTCCTCCGCTCCTTTCTGGTTCACAAAAGAGAGTGCGACACCGGCTTCAATCTTTTCTCCTTTTTCCACGTTAAATCTTACATAAGCCCTGGCGTCCGGGGCATTCACTTTTTCCTTCTCCTTTACCAGCCGTCCGTTTTCATACACCCCCTTTGCTGAGAATGGTTTTGAAAAGCGCGCATAGAAAAAGACCGTTCGCGGCGTTCCTGCATCACCCGTTGATTTTTTAAATCCCCGGAGTTCAGTATCCGACAGAAACTCAACTCCCGCATCGATCACCGCTTCGCCCACACTGTGTGTTGGATCAATAATCACATTGCCGGCACCTTCTTTTTTGAATGTGTACCGGTGATACCCGGAACGACGGCCGGCGGTTAGTTCGACCCGGATGTCATAATCATCCAGGTGCACCTGATAGTATCCCGGCGAGGCATTTTCCCTCTTGTGCGAAAACCGTGAGCGGTAACCGGTTTCGGGTTCAGCTTCTGAACCGGGCAACAATTTCGGTTCACCCGTGGTGGGCATGAACAGGAAATCTCCCAGGCCGGTCAGACCCGCCCCGCTGATATGGGTGTGGGCAAAACCTTTCAGCACACTGTCCTGGTAATGATACCCCGAGCACCATGCCCAGCCCTTGAAATCGTTGGAAGGACTGAGTTGCACCATGCCAAAGGGCACGGTTGCTCCCGGGAAAGTATGACCGGTACCGTCGGTTCCGATCATGGGATCAACCATGTCAAGGTTGTTCGCTTCCTGATCTGAGCAGGAGCATGCTGCAAACACAATGGCTATAATAATCAAACGTCGCATAGAAATATCTTTTACAGGGAACCGTATCGTACCGGGTACCTTAGTTACTTTCAGACCAAATCGCTTTAATGGTTTCTTCCTGGCCAAACCCTTTGGGGCAGGCTTCTGACTTCATATTTGCCCGGTACCGGTAGATGTCTCCTATGGGGTCGGATGCAATGGTTGTAAATCCCGGCATTTGCAGGTGTCCGGCCGGATCGGTCTCTTCGATCCAGTTGTGGGCATATTTTAGCCACTCGTTTCGGTATTCATCGCTGCAGTGGGCAAACCAGGATATTTCATCCCAGCCCCAGGGCCACCACCACTCATCACCACCGCACACCCCCGGGTTGGAGGCTCCTGAATTATCCAGTTCCACCAGGTACGGCAGCGATTCACATTCCCATCCGCTCGGAGTGATGCCTCCCTTACTGTTCTTGTAGATGGCATCGTGATAACCCACCTCGAGCACGGTCTCATAAGGATTACCGCAAATCTCTTTTGGTCTGACCGGGAACGAATGAAAATCAAACAACAGACTCCCTTCTTCGTCTGTAATGCCGTGCGGTTTATCACTTCCATGCCTGGAGGGCACATGGGCATCAAAAAGGACATACTTTCTCCGTCCGTTTTCGGCGGCATAGTCTCTAATTCTTGCAACCAATTCAAATAAGATTTCATTTTCCGGGTCATTGTCATTCATCAGTTGAATCTGACCAAAGTGGATGCTTTCAAATCCTGCGTCAATATAGCGGGTAGCACGATAGAAGAAATACATCTGCGTTTCAATTTGAGCCAGATCCGGAACTGATCCTCCTTCTACCCAGTGATCGTGGTAGAGGTAATCTTTATCGGTTAATTTGTCGGCATCATAGAGCATCTCCTGGTAGTTGAAATTCCTCTCCTCAACGGGCATGTTAAATTCCCTGAACACGTACCCGGGGATCCTGATCTGATCAACACCGTAATCCGTCAACTCATTATTGCTGTGAAAAACAGCTTCGAACAGACAGCATTGAAGCATGAATTCCGGATCAATCTGGTGAGCCTGTTCAGCACGCTTTTCCACCAGTTTAAAATGATCTTCATCCGGCACAAGGGGTGTCCAGACGAATGCTGCCCTGCCGATAAATTTAGCGCCGACATTTCTCAACATCCTGATGTTTTCATAGAAATCTGCATCATCGATAGCATGGCACAATTCACCCTGGGTGATTGCCCTGGATAAATAGTTGTTGAGCACTTCTTCCGAGATGGAACCGTTTATTTCATACCGGCTCTCCTGCGGTTCATCTTTGCATGAGAACAGCATCACCGAGCAGATGATAAGGGCAACAAATCCCTTTGGGTGTGGTAACTTAGTCATTCGTTTATTCTATTTAGTTTTCAGACCAGAGTTCATTAATTTTGCTTTCCAGGCCGGTGCCCTGAGGACAGTTTTCACCGGGATTGTTCGCTTTATACTTGTGTCGCGGATTCTCTCCGTCCACCACGACGCGTGTAACGGGCATCTGCAAATGACCGAAAGGTGCATGTTCATCGATCCACCGGTAGGCATATTCCAGCCACTGTTTTTGTTCTTGCGGTGATTTGAGACTGAACCATGTTATTTCATCATATCCCCAGATAAAGGGATCTGTGACATCGCTTTGCCTGCCCGGGGTATCACTGATGCCGAAATTATCAAACTCCACGAGGTAGGGTAGCCGTTCGCAGTTCCAACCGCTCGGGGTTATACCTCCTTTGCTTTTCTGATAGATACTCTCCTGCCAGGTCTCTTTAACCGGATAGTCTACTTTCAAAACACCTTCCAGTCTTTTTTCTTCACTCTCCTGGATTCTCAACGGAAATGAATTAAAATCCAGGAGGTGTTTTCCGTCTCTCAGATACCCCCTCGAGGTGTGCGCATCATGCAGAACAAAGGATCTGCGTGCATGCTGATTGGCATAGGATCTGACTTTATCAATCAGTTCAAACCAGTTTTCCCATTCATCATCCCGCATTCCGGTAAGACCTACCTGACCCCAGTGTATGGCCTCAAATCCTGCATCAATGTAACGCGTAGCCAGGGTATAGAACCAGAGTTTCGTTTCAATCCGGGTAATATCAGGCACACTGGCCTGACCAAAATGATTTACGAAAGAGCCATCCTCGAATAGCATCGCCCGGAAGTCGAAAGGTCTTTTTTGAATGGGCAGCCGGAAGGCTTCAAAGGCATGTTCGGGAATCGAGATTTTCTCCACTTCCGGTGTGACTACCTCAAAGATGCCTGCCTGAAACACCACATCGGGATCTTTCTCATGCACTTCCCGGATGATATCACCGGCATAGGATAAAAATTCCGGGTCATTCAAAGCAGTTTCCTTCCCCCACCTGAAAATGGCACGGCCGACGAATTTCACGTCCAGATTATGGATCAGCCGAATGTCATCATCCAGGCATGAGCTGGCACCGTCCTGTATATAGGCCGGGGGGGTGCATAATTCGGCCATGGTAACGGC
>CAYZMH010000043.1:0-28513 GCA_964479445.1 uncultured Bacteroidaceae bacterium
TATGTACGGTGGTGCGAGAGGTGCAGGGCGTGAGCCCTGCTGCCTACTCGATCCCTCAATGGTTGTTTCTGAATGAAGGGGCTGGATCCCGGAAAATCATTAACTTGCCAGAAAGCACCTGCCATGAACGAATTTCGTTTTTTAATGCGCAATCACCGGGTAGTCCGCAGCCTTACTCTTTGTTTGCATCTTGTTATCTTTTTACCCATTATGGCACAAAGAAATACACCATCCGTAACCAGTATTCTTAAGATTTATGACCTGGAAAGCAGGTCAAGTACTGTAGTGATGGAGGCGGATTTTCGATTGGAGGCTCCAAACTGGACACCGGATGGAGAGTATCTTGTCTATAACAGTGAAGGGCATTTATTTAAAATACCGGTTGCAGGTGGAGAGGCTGAAATGATCAATACCGGTTTTGCTGACCAATGCAATAATGATCATCTGCTTTCTCCCGACGGGTCGATGATTGCCCTGAGCCACAGGACCGCGGAGGATAACCGGTCAAGGATCTATGTGGTTCCGTTTGAGGGGGGAGATCCGGTGCTGATCACCCCTATGGCACCCTCTTTTCTGCATGGTTGGTCTCCAGATGGAGATCGGCTTGCCTACTGTGCCGAACGGGAAGGCAATTATGACGTGTATACCATCCCGGCCATGGGAGGGGTTGAAAAGAGGTTGACCCATGCAGACGGACTGGATGACGGTCCGGAATACAGTCGGGATGGACAACACATCTATTTCAATTCCATTCGAACCGGTACCATGGAAATCTGGCGAATGAAAACAGATGGATCGGAGCTTCAACAATTGACGGATGATCCCTATCATAATTGGTTTCCGCACCCATCACCGGATGGTGAGAAGATCGTTTTTCTGTCCTATGAGCCGGATGTGGAGGGGCACCCGCCTTATAAGCAGGTGACCCTGAGGGTTATGCCGGCAAGTGGCGGAAAGGAAAGGGTCCTTCTGCACCTGTTCGGCGGACAGGGGACCATCAATGTACCTTCATGGTCACCCGATTCAAAAAAATTTGCATATGTAGAATACTTCCTGGAGAGGTAAAAAAGCCAAAAACCGTCCGGGGAGCAAGATGGCAGGATGGTAAACAACACGAGCAAAAACCAGGGTGAACAGAGGATCCGGGAGATTGAAGTTTTCCTGGAACAGCACGGGGTGGAGTATACCCTTTACCGGGTGAAAAATAAACAGGATTGGATGACCCCGGATGCATGGACCAGGAGAGGGCTCACCCGTTGCAAAAACATCTTCCTTCGCAATCACAAAGGAAACCGACACTTCCTGGTGCTCCTGGATTATTACAAAAAGCTGGATGTGGAAGCGATGGAACAGTACATCGGTCGGGGGAAGCTCACTTTTGCCTCCGACTGGCGGCTGCGTAAATACCTCAACCTGGAGGCAGGAGTTGTTTCGGTGTTCGGATTGCTCCATGACCGACAAAAACATGTGGAAGTGCTCATGGATGAAGAGCTGCGAAACCGGGACCTAACGTTTCTTCCCAACTGCCGGGGTGCTTTTATTGGATTGACCTTCGACGGGGTGCTCCATCTGCTCCGGCTAACCGGTCATGCATACACGCTGCTTCCGCTAGCACGTACACCTGGATAGCGAATTGCTTTTTCATAGGGTTTCCCGGAACCGGACCACTCAGGGTGCGTGAAGTGCATTTTGAAAAATTCACCCGCCGCTTGCTTCCCGGGATGCAGGCGCCATTTTCCTGATTGCAGGTCCCATTATACGGGTTGAGCGGATGTATCCGCGGATTCCGTCCCCGGAGTGCACGTTAGTACTATGATGAATTTTCCTATCTTTGTAGCTCAATAAAACGAGAGGCGGGAAAAGGAAGGTTATGGAACACATTCGCAACTTCTGCATCATTGCGCATATCGACCACGGCAAGAGCACGTTGGCTGACCGGTTGTTGCTGAAAACCGGTACGCTTACCCAGCGGGATTTCCAGGACCAGGTGTTGGACAATATGGACCTGGAAAGGGAGCGGGGCATCACCATTAAGACTCATGCCATCCAGATGAATTACAAGCGGCCCGGAAAGACCTACACCCTGAACCTTATCGATACACCCGGACACGTGGATTTCTCCTATGAAGTGTCGCGTTCCATTGCAGCCTGTGAAGGAGCCCTGCTGGTGGTGGATGCAACCCAGGGGATCCAGGCGCAGACCATATCCAATCTCTACCTTGCCATCGAGCACGATTTGGAGATCATTCCCGTGCTGAACAAAATGGATATGGAGAGTGCCATGCCGGAAGAGGTTAAGGATCAGATCGTGGATATGATCGGTTGCGACCGCTCGGAGATTATCGAGGCAAGCGGAAAAACCGGTCAGGGCACCGATGAGATCCTGGAAGCCATCGTAAACCGCATACCTCCGCCTGTAGGCAATGCAGATGCTCCCCTTAGGGCCATTATCTTTGATTCGGTATTCAACTCTTACCGGGGGATCTTTGCCTATTTCAGGATCTTTGACGGGACGATACGCAAGGGGGATCACGTGAAATTTGTGGCTACCGGAAGGGAGTATGATGCAGATGAGATCGGCGTGCTTCGTCTCAATAATGAGTCGCGGAACGAATTGAAAGCAGGAGATGTTGGGTACATTATATCCGGTATCAAATCTTCCCGGGAGGTGAAGGTGGGCGATACCATCACCCACGTGGAACGACCCTGTGAAAGAATGATCGGAGGCTTCGAGGATGTCAAACCCATGGTATTTGCAGGGATCTACCCTGTGGATGCCGATGATTACGAGGATCTGCGGGCTTCTATCGAAAAGCTGCAGCTGAATGATGCATCCCTGACATTTATACCGGAGTCATCGGCAGCACTGGGATTTGGTTTTCGGTGCGGTTTCCTGGGTTTACTTCACATGGAGATCATACAGGAGCGGCTGGAAAGAGAGTTTGATATGGATGTGATCACCACCGTCCCCAATGTCTCGTACAATGTATATACATCGGACGGGGAGCTGACCGAAGTGCACAATCCGTCGGGCCTGCCCGTGGAAACCAGTATTGATCGCATCGAAGAGCCCTACATCTCGGCGCATATTATCTCCAAAGCCGATTTTATCGGTCCGATCATGACCCTCTGTCTGGATAACCGCGGCATTCTGAAAAACCAGGTTTACCTTTCAACCAACCGGGTGGAGCTCTCCTTCGAGATGCCGCTGGCAGAGATTGTATTTGATTTCTACGACAAATTGAAATCCATATCCAAGGGATACGCCTCCTTTGACTATCATCCCACCGTTTTTAAACCGGCCAACCTGGTGAAGCTGGATATCCTGCTGAACGGGGAGATGGTTGATGCCCTCTCTACACTGATCCATCGGGACAATGCCTATGACTTCGGACGACGCATATGCGAAAAGCTTAAGGAGCTGATCCCCCGTCAGCAATTCGATGTGGCCATCCAGGCAGCCATCGGAGCCAAGGTGATCGCCCGTGAAACCGTAAAGGCAGTGAGAAAGGATGTGACCGCCAAATGTTATGGCGGGGATATTACCCGGAAACGCAAATTGCTGGAAAAGCAGAAAAAAGGGAAAAAACGGATGCGCCAGGTGGGCAACGTCGATGTACCGCAATCGGCGTTCCTGGCAGTACTTAAGCTGGATTAATTCAAACGCTTCGCTTTCTCGTGAGCTCGTCGCACGGGAGCTCGGTTACTCAAACACTTCGCGTTCTCATGAGCTCGCTCCTTTCGTCGCTCGGTTCGAACCCGGGTTCTCATCCTGCAAGCAACTATCCAGTATAGAAAAAAACCGCATGAAAGCTTCCTCTCATGCGGTTTCTAATTTAGTGACCCCACCGGGATTCGAACCCAGATCGCAAGAACCGGAATCTTGTATTCTATCCGTTGAACTATGGGGCCGGTCTATTTCAAATTACAAATTAGTTATATTTTTTAAATCCCCACCGGGATTATTCGCGCCTGCGGCGCTCATGAGCTCGCCCCTGCGGGGGCTCGGTTCGAACCCAGATCGCAAGAACCGGAATCTTGTATTCTATCCGTTGAACTATGGGGCCGTTCAGAGCGCAAATTTAGAAAAAATCGGGGAATTATTTCCCTTCGTTTGCAGGAAGGTGTTTTTTCACAGATTCCCAGTCGATTCCAAATGGCTTTTCACGGAAACCAGGGTCCGGTTTACCCCCGGGGCGGCCTGTTTACAGCCTCGCCCTTATCCGTTTCGGGTCGTATCCTGTAGACCTGCTGGTAAGCCAGCCTGCCAAAAAAGAGGAAATAGTAGAAGCGGCCTTTCCGGGCTCTCACCGCTCCCACAATGCTGAAAATGAAATAGACCAGGTTGGCCGCCGCAGTCATGACCAGGTACCCCCAGAACATGTTATCGAAGGTATGCTCCCTGACCAGGTTGGTGATCAGCCAGGCGATCAGACCGATATTCAGCAGGGTGACCGGGATCTGACTGTAGAGCGACTGCAGGGTGTGAAACCGCACAAACCGGCCTTTGGACCGGTTTACATAGTAGTAAACGGTTGCAGCGATGAGGTTGATGATCGGCAAGGGTATACCGATAGCGCCGGCTGCAAACATCATAAAGTAAGCGCCCATGGCATCTTCCCGTACCCGGGTTTCAATTTCACCAGGCTGGGGCAGGGGATGGTATTCCATAATTATTCCGGTCTTACGATTTCACTGGACAGGGTCATCTCTTCGGGCAGTTCATCTCCCGTAAACGCCGGGTATGTATCGGTCATATACATCATGTAGAGCGAAATCCGGTTGTTCCAGCGGATCTGACCGGTCACCCAGTCGTGAAGATCCCTGGGGTACTTACCGGTGAACAACACGATCCACCAGGCAAAAAATACCAGTATACTGATAAACCAGGCGCGAAACAGGAGGATAAATCCGTGTGGCAGGTAGACATAAAAGAAACCAAATAAGAACCTGACCAGCGTTAATCCGCGACTTACCCGCCCGGGATAAGGCACAATAAGATCGGTATACCCCTCATCCTCGGTCCTTATCCCAAAGGCCGGGTAACCGTCCGAAATATTATAATACCGTGCCATCAGCCGGTTGTTCCATTTCATCAGTCCTACCTGGAACTCAAACATGCTCTGCGGGTAACGCCCGGTAAAGAGGATCACCCAGAAGGCGATAAAACGGAGGATCATTCCGTACAAACTCACGAAAAAGAGGATGAAGTAGTGGGGCAGGAAAATATAGATCCAGCCGAAGAAGGTCCGCAGCAGCAGCTCCCCCCTGGAATACCGCTCCTGGTGTTTAATGATTAGGCGCATGGTACTGGTTTTTTAATTGAAATCTAAAAATCATAAAAAATTCCGAGATTTCAAACCCTGTTCATTCCCACAATTTCGCTGTACGTGGAACGGACCTGTGGAGGTATTCTGACAAACTTTTTCTAATTTCGCAATCTATATCAAGAAACCATATGGAATACAAATTCACCGAGATCGAACAACGCTGGCAGGAATACTGGGAGGAGAACCGCACTTTCCGCACTCCCGATGATTTTTCCAGGCCCAAGTACTATGTGCTGGATATGTTTCCCTATCCCTCTGGTTCGGGCCTGCACGTGGGGCATCCCGAAGGATATACCGCTACCGATATCGTCGGCCGCTACAAAATAATGAAAGGATTCAATGTGTTGCATGCCATGGGGTGGGATGCGTTCGGACTCCCGGCGGAACAGTATGCCATACAAACAGGAACCCATCCCTCGGTGACCACCAATAAAAACTGCGACACCTTTCGCAGGCAGATTAAAAGTCTCGGACTGGGATACGATTGGGAACGGGAGATCAATACCACCGATCCGGAGTACTTTAAATGGACCCAATGGATCTTTATCAGGTTGTATAATACCTGGTTCGATGAACGGCAGCAAAAAGGCCGTCCCATCCACGAACTGCCCGTTCCGGATGCCATCCGCAACGAGGGCGGTGAGGCGGTGGAGGAGTATATCGCTTCCAGGCGGCTGGCCTATTACGACGATGCCAGCGTCTGGTGGTGTCCCCATTGCCGGATCGTTTGTGCCAACGAAGAGGTGCTTACCGACGGTACACATGAAAAATGCGGCAATCCGGTTGAGCGTAAAAAATTGAAGCAGTGGATGCTGCGGATTCCCCACTATGCGGAGCGGTTGTTGCAGGGACTGGAAGACCTTGACTGGCCCGAGGGGATTAAGGACATGCAGAAGAACTGGATCGGTAAATCGATGGGTGCGGAAGTGGATTTTCCCCTGGAGGGACTGGAAGAGCACCTGCGGGTCTTCACCACACGGCCCGACACCCTTTTCGGGGCTACCTATATGGTGGTGTCCCCGGAACATCCCCTGCTGGATAAAATCCTTACCACCGGTGCTTCTGACGAGGTAGAAGCCTATGTGAAGGCGGCCGGACGTAAATCGGAACTGGATCGCACCGATCTCTCCAGGGAGAAGACGGGGGTATTTACCGGGCGGTACGCTATCAACCCGCTATCCGGGGAGCGTATCCCGGTATGGGTGGCCGATTATGTGCTGATGGGCTACGGAACCGGTGCGATCATGGCAGTGCCCTGTCATGACACCCGCGACTTTGAATTCGCAAAGAAATTCGGACTTCCCGTTCGCTGCATCATGGATCCCGCAGGGGCCAGCGAAGAACTCAGAAAAGAGGTGCTGGCGGGAGATGCCTGCTGGACCGAAGACGGGACCTATATCCACTCTTCCAGCGTGGAACGCGGGATCAATATAGACGGCATGAACAAGGAGAAGGGCATCGATACCATAATACACTGGCTGGAGCAGCAGGGGCTGGGTAAACAGACCGTTAATTATAAGATCAGGGACTGGCTGTTCAGCCGGCAGCGCTACTGGGGAGAACCGTTCCCGGTTATTCACTGGGATGACGGGGAGATCAGTGTGCTGGACGAAGAAGAGCTGCCCCTGGAGCTTCCCGAACTGGAGAAGTATGAACCCGGTGCAAACGGGGAATCACCCCTGGCCAATGCCACCGACTGGTTGTATGTGACCGATGAACAGGGACGCAGGGGCCGGCGGGAGACCAATACCATGCCCCAGTGGGCCGGCTCGTGCTGGTATTACCTGCGGTATATCGATCCGAAAAACGATGAGGCTCCTTTTGATCCTGAAAAGGAACGATACTGGATGCCGGTGGACCTCTATATCGGCGGTGCCGAACACGCTGTGCTCCACCTTCTTTACAGCCGGTTCTGGCATAAGGTCCTCTATGACCTGGGAATTGTCTCCACCGACGAACCCTACCAAAAATTGTTCAACCAGGGAATGATCCTGGCCTTTGCCTATGAAACCGGGACCGGTGCGAAAGTGCCTAGCGACCAGGTGGAGGAGCGTGATGGTGAGTATGTGCACCGGGAGACAGGTGAACCGGTGAAACAGATCGTGGCAAAGATGTCCAAGTCACTCAAGAACGTGGTGAATCCCGATGATGTGGTGGCCAGTTACGGAGCCGATGCCCTGCGCCTCTATGAAATGTTCATGGGTCCGCTCGATGCCGTCAAACCATGGGCAGAGAACGGTGTGAAAGGAGTCTACAATTTCCTTAATAAAACCTACCGCTTCTTTGCCGATTCCTCCCGCTACCACGAAGGGGCTGAGGATGAAGAGATCTTAAAGGTGCTTCACCAGGCCATCCGGAAGGTGGGAGATGATATCGAGGCACTCCATTTCAATACGGCTATCTCCCAGATGATGATCTTTGTAAATACCTGCGTCAAAAAAGGCAGGGTTACTTCAGAGACCGCGGGTAACTTTATCCGGATCCTTTCGCCCTTTGCCCCTCACCTTGCCGAGGAGATCTGGCATCAGCTGGGTCACCGCGAATCGGTCTCCCGGGCCGGATGGCCGCGGGTGGAGGAAGGGTACCTGGTGGAAGATACGGTGGAGTATCCGGTGATGATCAATGGAAAACTCCGGTATAAGTTGCATGTTGCGGCGGATACCCCTAAGGAAGAGCTGGAAAAGATGGCCCTGGAACATGAGAAGGCTGGAAAATGGATCGGTGATCAATCCCCGAAAAAGATCATCGTGGTGCCGGGAAAGATTGTCAATATCGTTATCTAAATGAACTTCGCATGAAGCGTTTTACGGTTATCCTGGGAAGTACGGTTATTCTCCTGGCCATCCTGGTATGGATGGTGTTGCTGAAGGCAGGCGGCGGGGAGAACAAACCTGCAGAAGCAAGTACGGCCGAAACGAAAGTAGTGAAGAAAAGCGAGATGCTCTATGATATTCCGGTTGATTCTTTCGAGGTGATCACCGGGGTGATCGGTCGTAACCAGCTCCTGGGAAATATCCTTCATCCCCTGGGGGTGAGCGACCGGCAAATCTTTGAAATATCGCGTTTACCGGAAAAGACCTTTGATGTCAAACGGCTCCGGTACGGTAATAAATACGCCATATTCCTTTCCCCCGACTCCCTCAGGGAGGTAGTTTATTTCGTCTACGAGCGGAATCTTACCAGCTATGATGTGCTGCATTTCGGGGACAGCATCCATGCCGAGTCCAGGAACAAACCCGTTCGCATTGAAACACGTCAGACTCACGGGGAGATACAAACTTCCCTCTGGGAGGCGTTCCGGGACCTGGATGCCAATCTCAACCTGGCAATCGAACTGAGTGAGATCTATGCCTGGTCGATCGATTTTTTTGGATTGCAGAAGGGAGACCGGTTTAAGGTGGTATACGACGAATCCTACGTGGATACGGTTTCTGCCGGGGTTGTCAGGATCCATGGAGCGTGGTTTCATCATGACGGAAAAGAGTTCTGGGCTATTCCGTTTAAACAGGACGATACCTGGAGTTACTACGATGAAGAGGGGAATAGTCTGCGAAAGGCTTTCCTGAAAGCACCCCTGCGCTTTTCCCGCATCAGTTCCAGGTTTTCCTACTCCCGTATGCATCCCATCCTGAAAATTCGCAGACCCCACCTCGGGGTGGATTATGCGGCACCTTCAGGTACGCCGGTACAGACCGTGGGGGATGGGAAGGTGACCAAAGCAACCTACGGGAAAGGGGCCGGGTATTATATCAAGGTAAGGCACAACGGGGTCTATACAACAGTCTACATGCACCTGAGCCGTTTCGCCAGGGGGATCAAAACAGGTACATGGGTGACCCAGGGAGACGTGATAGGGTATGTGGGCAGTACGGGCCTGTCGACCGGACCCCACCTGGATTTCCGTTTCTATAAGAACGGTCAGCCCGTGGATCCGCTGAAGGTGGAGGCCCCACCCGTGGAGCCTGTGTTTGAAGAGAACCGGGAGGCTTACGAGCGTGTCAAACAGAGTACCATGGCGGCTCTAAATTCGATCTATTAACTCATCGATCACCCCGGGGTAATGGGTGTATTCCAGCCGATGGATTCGTTCCGCCAGTGATTCCGGAGTGTCGGTTTCCTTTACCTCGCAGGTGGCCTGGAAGATCACATCCCCGTCATCATACTTCTCATTGACATAATGAATGGTAATCCCTGACCGGCTCTCCCCGTTCTCAATTACAGCCTGGTGCACCCGTTTCCCGTACATCCCTTTCCCCCCGTAGCCGGGAAGCAGGGCGGGATGAATGTTAACGATCCTGCCGGGATAAGCCCTGATCATTGATACAGGGATCAGCCAGAGGAACCCGGCCAGGGCAATAAAACCGACCTTGTGAGTCCGCAGGACATCCAGAACCTTTTCCGATTCGTACAGGATGGTCCGGTCAAATACAAAAGTCTGAACGCCAAGATTATCAGCACGCTGCAACACCTCTGCCTCCCTCTTATTGCTGAGGACCAGCGAAACCTGTTTCCCGGGCTTCGTTCGAAAAAACCGGATCAGATTCTCAGCGTTGGTACCTGATCCAGAGGCGAAAACAGCTATATTCTTCATTTTGTGGCGGTTATTCTTTTTTTTATGAAAAATCAAAGTTAAATTTATCTTGGTTTTAGCGGAAAAAAAGCGGATAAAAATTCTTTTTTTTTTGAAAATAGTCGAATTTTTACATTTCTTTGCACCGTTAAAATAAAACTTAGTATTAACTAAAACATTAAGTCATGTCTGACATTGCATCAAGAGTAAAGGCAATCATCGTTGACAAATTAGGTGTTGATGAGAACGAAGTAACCCCGGAAGCTAGTTTTACCAATGACCTGGGAGCTGACTCTCTTGACACTGTTGAGCTTATCATGGAATTTGAGAAGGAATTCAACATTGGAATCCCTGATGATCAAGCAGAAAGCATCAGCACAGTAGGAGAAGCGATCAAGTATATTGAAGATAACGCAAAGTAATACCTGATTTATCAGTACTGCTATGAAACGGGTTGTTGTAACAGGAATGGGAGCACTGACTCCCGTGGGAAATAATGTTGAGGAGTTCTGGACCAGCTTGAAAGAGGGGGTTAGCGGCTCGGATATGATCACCCGTTTTAACGCAGAGAAGTTTAAAACCCGGTTTGCCTGTGAATTGAAAAATTATAATCCACAGGATCATTTCGACCGGAAAGAAGCTCGCAAACTTGACCCGTATGCCCAGTATGCCATGATTGCCGCTGCTGAGGCTTACAAGCAGTCAGGACTCGAAGAGACCGGTACCGATTCAGAGCGTGCCGGTGTTATATGGGCCTCCGGTATCGGGGGTATCGAGACCTTTATGAAAGAGATGGAGGGTTTCCTGGGTGGTGATGGTACCCCCAGGTTCAGCCCTTTCTTTATTCCCAAGATGATATCCGACATTGCAGCAGGCATGCTTTCGATGAAATACGGATATCACGGTCCCAATTATGGAACCGTATCGGCATGTGCCTCATCCACCAATGCGATCATTGACGCCTATAACCTGATTCGTCTGGATATGGCCGATCTCTTTATTGCAGGTGGATCGGAAGCAGCTATCAATGAGGCAGGAGTGGGAGGATTCAACTCCATGCAGGCGATGTCCACCAACAACGAGGAGTACAAAACCGCCTCGCGGCCGTTTGATGCTTCCCGTGACGGATTTGTTATCGGCGAAGGAGCAGGAGCCCTGATCGTTGAATCTTACGAGCATGCCAAAAAGAGAGGTGCCCCGATTTTCGGGGAAATTATTGGTGTGGGTCTGTCAGCCGATGCTTATCATCTGACCGCCCCGCATCCGGAAGGCAACGGCGCCTCGCTGGTTATGAGAAATGCGATGAAGTCAGCCGGCGTGGCCAACGAAGCGATCGATTACATCAATGTACACGGAACGGCAACCCCACGTGGAGATATAGCCGAGACCAAAGCCATCAAGCGTGTTTTCGGTGATCAGGCCTACCGGATGAATATCAGTTCCACCAAATCAATGACCGGGCACCTGTTGGGTGCAGCCGGTGCCGTGGAAGCCCTGGCAGTTATCCTCTCCATCCGGGATAACATCGTTCCCCCCACTATTAACCTGAATACCCTGGATCCCGAAATTGACCCTGAATTGAACCTTACACCCAACCAGGCCGAGGAGCGGGAGGTCACTTGCGGAATCAGTAATACCTTTGGTTTCGGAGGACACAACACCTCTTTGATTATCAGGAAATTCAAGGATTAAATGGTAAGAGGTCTGCTGAACCTGGTCATATACCTGTTTCGATCAGACCGCAACTATCTGCTCAACCTGATCCGGATTCTCGGATTCTTACCGGCACATACCTTTTTCTACCGGGCAGCTTTCACCCATAAGTCGGTTGTCCTGCATGACAAACTGGGAGAGAAAGTGGACAACGAACGGCTGGAATACCTTGGTGATGCCGTGCTGGGAGCTGTGGTAGCGGAGTACCTTTTCAGCAATTTCCCACACCAGGATGAAGGATTTATGACCAAGGTGAGAGCGCGGATCGTAAAGCGCAAGCACCTGAATGCAACGGCGATTAAAATGGGAATCCCCATGATGATCACTCACCAGTCCCATCCTGCCAACACCTCCAAGCATGTATACGGAAATGCCCTTGAAGCACTCATCGGCGCCATCTACCTCGACCGCGGATTTAATAAAGCCAGGCGGTTCATTCGCAAACGAATGATGAAACGGCATATGGATCTCATCAAGCTTACCAGGAAGGATTCGGATTACAAGAGCCAGGTGATCGAATGGGCCCAGAAGCATAAACAGGAAATTACTTTTGAGACCCAGGAGGAGCATAAAAAGTCAGATCCGCTGCCCAGGTTCCTGGCAACTGTTAAATGGAAAAACGATCAGATCGGGACCGGACGCGGGGGCTCCAAAAAGGAGGCAGAACAAGTGGCTGCCAAAGAAGCCCTGAAAGTTATTTCCAAATAGCTTCCCTTTTTTTACATTTACGTAAAATTCATTGCACGTGACCAAAAAGCGACATAAGCTGGCCAACTCGATTGCGGAAGATTATTGCTTGCTGGGGATTGTCTCCGATGAGCCCGAGTATAAGCTCACCTGGTCCATGAACGAGGCCCTTCAGACCTCTTTCCAGCGCATGGAGGATCTTTCGCTGTATCACAAGAAAGGAGAGAGCGAACAGCAGTTTTCTCTCTACCTATACGAGGAGGAGAACACCATGCTCACCTACAGGATCATCAGGAACCGCTCGGAGAAAGGCTATTTTCTCAGTGATCTGAAAAATATCGATTATGTGATCCACATTCAGGGTGAACTGGATACCGACCGGGTGTCTGAATTTATCCGTCAGGCAAACCAGCTGGATACCATCCGCATGTGCATTCCCATTGAATTGTCGAAACTGAAAGATCGCAGCCGGTTAACGATCTGGTAACACCGGTTCAGAATAACCAGCGTACCAGGGGGTACAGGATCGAATAGACCGGGAACTCCTGGTAATTCTGGTATCCTTGCCGGTAGAGCTCATCAAGCTGCGTTCCCTGGCTGATCAGAGGGCGTGTCAATTTATTGTAGAAAGGGAAGAAGCCCAGCACCAGGTCGTAGAGGATATCCAGGAAGAGAAGCAGAGCCCCCACCACAAAATAGACGTAGGTTGTCAGGTGAATATCAAAACCGGGTCCAAAATGGCTGATGCTCAATAGCGCAATAACCCAGATGCCCATTTTTATCAGCAGTGACGGCGTCAGCAGGTACGAGCTCTGGGATCGTACATGAACGATCATTCTGACCGCGACCGAAATGATGCCGCCGGCCAGCAGGCCGGCTAAAAAGCGCCAGAGAATGCTGCTCACCGGGAAGAACACCAGGAAACCGAATACGGTGATCACCTTGATCAGGGAGGTTATGCGGTGCCAGAATTGCGCTTTTGCACTCCGGGGAACCCGGATGCGTTTGGTTTTTCGTTTGTACCGGGCTTCGTGATCCATAGCACCGAACGACCTTGTTTGAATATCGAGTACCTTGACCAGCTCCAGTGTATACGGTTTGCCTGTTGCAAATTGATCACGGGAAAACCGGCACCGGGTCGTGGAGCTTTTTGCCCGGGGTACCCGGAACCATGCTTTCACCTGTTCCCGGGTCAGGTTAAACCGTCCCAGCCTGAACCACACGTCTCTTCTCTCATAGATATAACCCATCAGGAAGGCCCCGATGATCACAAAATAGATGGTGGCAAGGAATGCAGCCGGATCCACCAAGACGGCAAGGATGAAAGGGGTGATTACCGCCGCAATACTGAAAAGCAGGACCAGGGCGTGGAAGACATACCGCAATAAAAGCCAGGCATCATACCATTCGCTCTCGAGGAATCGCTTCCGCGACTCCTCTTCCCGGGCCCGCTGCTGTTGGGCCCGCTGCCATGCCTTCTGCCTTTCGCGCCGGATAATATCCGCCGCTTCCTCGCGGGACATTCCACCGGATGGAGGTTGGTTCGTCTCTTTCCGTTGTAGCAGTTTATCATACGCATCGGTCAGCTTGTTGAACTCCCTGGCTGCTGATGCAGACGGATTTTTATCGGGGTGGTATTTAAAGGCCAGTTTTCGGTATGCGCTTTTTATCTCCTTATCCGAGGCTCCTGGTTTAAGACCCAGTATATGATAGAGATCGGCGCGTGGCATGACGGATGGATTTCGCGCAATATACCTATTTCTGTGCTGCAAACAAAAAAGCTGCCCACCGGGAGGTCAGACAGCTTTTTTTACCCTAAAACTAAACCTAATTGTTGTGTATGTACACTTGCAAAACTACATCAGAATAGCGTTAGTAGAGTTTAAGGGATGTTAAAGATTGTTAACGCTCACGCCGGATTTTGATGTGGAGTCCTATCTTTGTAGTATGAGCAAACGAATCCTGTGGATCCTGACCGTTATCCTGAGCCTTTCCATGCTTGCCCTGATCGTGCTACAGTACTTCTGGATAAGGAATGCTATCGAGGTTAAAGAGAAACAGTTCGAACAGCTGGTGAACAATACGCTGACGGACCTGTCATGGCAGCTGGAAAAAACACATGCACGCTCCGCGTTGATGGCCACGATGGAAGAGAAGGAACAGGTAGAACGCCACCTGGAACTGATCAATGACTCCCTTCTTGTTATTAGTAGTCCGGATAACTACACCGATACCATCAGCCTGCACAAGCTGCCGGGTAAGTTGGATATGGATAAGATCGAAGTAGTTCTGCAAGAACAGGAGATGCTGGTGGAACGGGTCCTGAAAGATATGCTTTTTCAGCAGGCACCTTTCGAAGAGCGGGTCGAAAAAGAGACCCTGGAGAACCTGCTGCAGGAGAACCTTGCCAACAGGGGAATCAACCTTTCTTATGAATACAGTGTTATACGCAATAACCGGGCAGAGGTGTACGGATCGGATGAATTTACCCGCAAGAGTGATTTTTATTACTACCGGACCCCCCTGCTTGCCGGCAATATGGAAGAACCATCCATCTATCTCTATCTATATTTTCCCGGTCAGCAAAGCCTGGTCCGCAATTCCCTCGGATCACTCGGTACAGCATCGGTTCTGCTTACCCTCTTTATCGTTATCCTGTTCTCCTTCACACTTTATATCATCTTCCGCCAGAAAAAACTTTCTGATATCAAGAACGATTTCGTAAACAACATGACCCACGAATTGAAGACCCCCATCTCTACGATCAGTCTGGCTTCACAGATGCTCAACGATCCCTCCATCGACCGGCAGAAGAAGCTGGATCACATTTCAGGAATTATAAATGCGGAGAGCAAAAGACTTGGATACCAGGTGGAAAGGGTTTTGCAGATGGCTGTCTTTGACGAAGGGCACCTGGAACTGAAGAAAGTTCACCTGGATATGCACGAACTGATTGAAGGGGTGGCTCAGAACTTCCTGCTGCTGTTGGAAAAGCGCAGCGGGAACCTGGAATTCCTTCCTGAAGCGGAGAACGATCATCTCTTCGGGGACCGGGTACACCTGACCAATGTGATTACGAACCTGCTGGACAATGCCGTGAAGTACAGTCCTGAAGCCCCTGTTATTAAAATACAGACAACCAATGAAGCGGAAACCCTGAAGATCCGTATCCAGGATAACGGGATCGGGATCAACAAGGATAATCAGAAGAAAGTGTTTGATAAATTTTACCGGGTATCCACCGGGAATATCCATGATGTAAAAGGATTTGGGCTCGGGTTAAGCTATGTAAAACTGATCGTGGAGGAGCATGGCGGAACAATCCGATTGAAAAGTGAGCTCCATAAAGGCACCCAATTCGATATTCATTTACCTTTGTATAACGAAAACTCCCATAATCATGAGCGAACTTAAAACCCGTGTACTGCTCGCCGAAGATGATGAAAACCTCGGCTCCCTCTTGCAGGAGTATTTGCAGGCCAAAGATTTCGAGACCGACTGGGTAACCAACGGGGAGAAGGCATTCCGCTATTTTGAACAGTTTCATTACGATATCTGTATCCTTGATGTCATGATGCCGGTTAAAGACGGATTTACCCTGGCTTCCGAGATCAGGGTGCTCAACAAGGACATTCCGATCATGTTTCTTACGGCCAAGTCCATGAAGGAGGATGTGCTGGAAGGGTTTACCCTGGGTGCCGACGACTATATAACCAAGCCCTTCAGCATGGAGGAGTTGCTGTTCAGACTGGAAGCTATTTTAAGGCGTACCCGGGGAACCCGGGGCAATGATCGCACCGTATGGGAGATCGGCAGTTTTACTTTTGATACGCAGAAGCAACAGCTCACAAGGGGAGAGCAGGTCCAGAAACTCACCACGAAAGAGGCAGACCTGCTGCACCTGTTATGCAATAACATGAACCAGGTACTGGACCGCAATTTTGCATTGAAGGCAATCTGGATGGATGATAACTATTTCAATGCACGAAGTATGGATGTCTATATCACCAAGCTGCGGAAATACCTGAAGACCGATCCTTCGGTTCAAATCATCAACGTACATGGGAAGGGGTATAAACTGATTGTGGAGACAGGGAAGCGTTAACGGAGATATATCATGAAAAGAGAAGAGGAGAGTTCAAGGGACCGTCTTATAAGGAGAACTACTATTGGATTAGGCATCCTGACAGCGGTATTGTTTATCGGTTCGCTGATCGCCTGGGTAAACTGGCCCGGGATATTCAAGCCAATGGCGTATAGTATGATCGGTTCCGCTATTGTATTCCTGGTTCTTCGCTCGGTGATGAACTACCGGCAGACCTTCCGGGTAAAAAACCGGAGAAGGAATTCATAAAAAAACCACCCCGCACCGGGGGTGGTTTTTATAATGATATGGGAGCCCAGTTTAAAGGCGACCCTGATCTTCGTACTCTCTCTGGGCAGAATAGTTAATGATCAAGGCTTTTGCTCGTCTGAGCGCCTGTTTAACATCATCCACTTTACCCATGGGGATATCTTCGTCGATTTTCAGGGAGACGGTCATGCGGCTTTTGTCAATTTCCGCTAACTGCTCCCGTTCGAAAAGTACAAAGTCCTGCACTTCATCTTCCGGGATCCCCTCCTTGTTCACCAGCTTGTCGTTCAACTGGATCATAGGTTCGGAGCCATATAAACCCTGCAGGGGTCCTACGGGGCGTCCGATGTAGATATAACTGACCAGCTTCTTTTGCTCCAGCTTTTTCACCTCGGAAGCTTCGGGAACCTTAACCTGTACCTTTACTTCAGTTTCCCTCATGGTTGTGGAAACCATGAAAAAGAAGAGGAGCATAAAAATGATGTCGGGGAGGGATGCTGTATTGATCCGCTGTGCCCCTTTGCCTTTTTTTCTTATGAATTTAGCCATTTTACAGCCCTTGTATGTTTTTAGGTGTTGCTTCTGAGATATTCATCTTATAGATCTCCCGGATACCTTCCTTAATCTCTTTTTCGACCGGGTTGTTCTCATTGAGTTCATCATACTCCTTGTCGAAGTAGAGTTCGCAGAAATCGTTCCTGAGTTGATTCACGGCAGCAACCAGCTCGTTTTGTACCTGCAGGTATTTCCCGTAGGTGGTGGACCGGTCGTTCTGCAAAGAGATCACCCCTTTGGAAACCTGTCCCCTCCATACCCCGTCGGGCGGAAGCATGGATGAACTTCCCGGAGGAAATTCAACCTCTTTGTTCTCCATCTCCGGCAGGTCTTGGCTGTTATTGGGATTGGTGAAAAACTCCATGGTGATTCTCTTCAACTCATCCAGTCGCGTTCCGAATTCTCCCCGTACCATGAGCTGGTCGCTTCTGTTGATAAGCACAACCAGGACATTCCGCTTGTTTACCTTCACTTCCGTATCCTGTTCCTCTTCGGGAATAGGTGGAAGAAGACGTGTAATACCGGTGTCAACGTCCATTGTTGTGGCAACCAGGAAGAAGATCAATAGCAGGAAGGCGATGTCGGCCATCGATCCTGCGTTAACTTCTTGTAGTTCTCTTCTTGCCATTGGATTCCTTATTAGTTAAGGCAATACCGGTTTTTCAGACCGGTATTGCCGGTATATTATTTGAACAGTTTCGCAATTTCGGAATAGAGGATGGATAATAATGCCAGTCCGAACAGCATATACGTGGTAAACAGGGCCGTTCCCACCCATTTCAGGGTAACCGGATCCTCGTTATCGGTTCCTGCATATCCCAGGATTTGAATGGGGGTGTCATTGGAAATGACGTAGGCAATGAGAATCAGCACGGCAGCTCCGGCCAAAAGGGCCAGGGTTTGCAGCAATGCCCTCGGATTGGTAACTACATTGATCAATGGGAAGACTAACGCGGCAAGGGCTGTAATTATTAGCAGTATATAGGCCCAGGCCAGGGCGTAGTCGGTGCGGTTGTAGACCATCAATTCCCATGAGGTCAGGTGCTCGCTCAGATCCACTTCTTCAGCGGCAGCGCTCTCTTCACCCGTGTCTGCGGGGGGAGTGGTCGCCATCGAGGTGGTATCTTCCGCGGCAGCCGATGTATCAGCAGCTGTTTGCATCTCCTCTGATGCAGTGGTATCTGCTGCAGTGGTATCTGCTGCGGTGGTGTCCGCCGGAGCGCTGCTCATCTGCAGATCACCGGGGTTGGTCAGTTCTTCCACCCGGTTTTCCAGTTCATCTATATCCACGGTTCTCGGACCGAGATAGAAGAAAAGGATCACCAGCAGAGAGACCGCCGCCAGGATGTACAGCAGGACGGATGATATTTTAGAACTTGACATAGTGTTACTGTTTATTTTTTAAGATTTTGTTTAACCAACATATCAACCAGGGTAATGGAAGCATCTTCCATTTTGTTTACAATGGCATCAATTTTGGAAACAAGGTAGTTGTAGAAAATCTGGAGGATAACAGCCACGATCAGACCGGTAACGGTGGTAATAAGGGCGATCTTAATACCCCCTGCCACAACGGTCGGTGAAACGTCACCCTGTTCCTGGATATTATCGAATGCGCCGATCATACCAATTACCGTACCCATAAATCCGAGCATCGGGGCAATGGCGATAAACAGCGAAATCCAGGAGAGGTTCTTCTCCAGTAATCCCATCTGAACACTTCCGTAGGAAACTACCGATTTCTCTACAACGTCAATTCCTTCGTCAGCCCTGTCAAGTCCCTGGTAAAAGATGCTGGCTACCGGTCCGCGTGTGTTGCGGCAAACCTCTTTGGCAGCTTCCACACCACCTTCTTCCAGCGCCTCTTCAACGGCTTCCAGGAGCTTATCGGTGTTGGTCGAGGCAAGGTTCAGGTAAATAACCCGTTCAAATGCCAGTGCGAGACCGAAAATGAGGGTCAGCAACACAGCCCCCATAAAGCCGGCACCCCCCTCAATAAACTTCGTCTTGAGCTGGGTGTGTAAAACACTCAATGTACCCTCTTCCTCTTCCTCTGCAACAACTTGCTCTTCCTCAGCTGCTGTATCCTCAGCTGCTGTTTGTTCAGAGGCTACCTGGGTGGTATCGTCTGTAGCAGGAGTTTCAGCTTCTTCTTCCTGCGCGAAGGATGATGCTCCCATCATAAGCATCCCGAAAACTGCTATTAATGCAAATAGTTTTTTCATGGTTGTTTTTGTTTGTTAAACTTTCTTTAATGTATTAACGAATTTAAATAAATTAATAGTATTTCTCCCTGGCGGAGAGAGAGGGATTCGAACCCTCGGTACCCTTTTGGGGTACACACGCTTTCCAGGCGTGCCAGTTAAGCCACTCCTGCACCTCTCCAATTTCATGTTTTCAATTTTGTTTTTTCCATCCGAAGAGTCGAAAAAAATCATCGTAAAACAAAGAACCTCTGATAAATAATTCCCTCGCGCAGCCAGGGAATCGCGGCGCAAATTACAAAAAAAATATATAAAATCTATTATGCCAGTGTGATTTCTCCTTTTAACGATTTATTTAAAAGCATTTTAATTTCATTTACAGCCAGTTCCTGTCCGAGCAGGATCATCAGCTTGGTGGTGGCAGCTTCCGTAGTGATATCATACCCGCTGATCACACCGGCATCCAGGAGACTTTTACTGGTTTCATATCGTCCCAGTTCCACGCTGCCACGGCTGCACTGGGTGACATCCAGCAAAATAATTCCTCTCTCCACGGCCCTCTGCATGCGGTCAATAAACCAGGGTTCGGAGGGTGCGTTCCCCGATCCGTATGTTTCCAGTATCACAGCACGCAATCCCGCAATCTCCAGTATGGCGTCCATATACTCCTTGTTAATCCCCGGAAAGAGCTTCAGGATGGTGATCTGATCGCTGAAATTGCGATGAAGCACAAGTGGTTCTTTCTCCTTCTGGGCAAGAATAAATTCCCGGTTGTATACCAGGTTTACACCTGCCTTGGCAAGGTAGGGGTAATTGGCCGACTGAAAGGCATTGAAATGCTCTGCATTGACTTTGGTCGTGCGGTTACCCCGGTAGAGTTTACTTTCAAAATAGATGCACACTTCAGGCACCACCGGTTTGCCATTCTCATAGGCGGAGGCGATCTCGATGGCGGTGATAAGGTTCTCCTTCCCGTCGGTTCGCAGGGTGCCGATCGGCAGCTGGGCACCTGTAAAAATGACCGGCTTGGAGAGATTTTCCATCATGAAACTGAGCGCTGATGCAGAATAGGCCATGGTGTCGGTACCATGCAGGACCACGAAACCATCAAAATTTTCATACTCCTGCTCGATCAGGTCGGCGATCTTGATCCATATACCGGGATGAATATTGGATGAGTCGATGGCCGGGGAGAACGAGTGCGCCTGGATGTCGTACCCGAATTTGTTCAGTTCGGGGATGCTCTCCACGATATTGTCGAAATCGAAAGGTTTGAGGGTTCCCCTGTCGGGGTCCTTCTCCATGCCAATGGTTCCGCCGGTATAGATGATCAATATGGATTTCTGCTCCCTCATGTGTTGATTATCAATGCAAGGTAAAGATTTTTAATGCATTTTCCGTTGTTACCGATGCCAGTCTGTCCAGGTTCATACCATGGATCCCGGCAAGCTTCTCAGCGGTATGAAGAAGGTAACTGCTTTCGTTCCGTTTCCCACGGAAGGGAACCGGTGCCAGGAACGGGGCATCGGTCTCCAGGAGAAGCCTGTCAGGGGGAATCTCACGGGCTACCTCTGCCAGTCCTGAATTCTTAAAGGTCACGATCCCGTTGATCCCGATCATAAACCGGTAATCCCTGATCTTCTCCAGCTCTTCTCTCCCCCCTGTGAAGCTGTGAAAGATGCCTTTCAGCGAAGAATCCCAGACCCGGTCCATGACCTTAAAAATCTCTTTGAACGACTCCCGGGCATGGATCACAACCGGCAGGTTCATCTCTTTTGCCTGTTCAAGCTGGTGTTGAAATGCCGCTTCCTGCTGCGGCTGGAAGGTTTTATCCCAGTAGAGATCAATACCGATCTCACCGATAGCAGCCACCCTGTTCTGTTCCATATGACTGGCAATGACCTCCAGCTCCGAGGGGTAATCCTCGTTGACCGAAGTCGGATGAAGCCCGAGCATGGGGAAGCAGCGGGAGGGGAAAGCCCGGGTGAGGTTCAGCAGGGGCTCCACCGTTTTCGCATCAATGTTGGGTAGATACATCCGCGTGATTCCGTTCTCAAAGGCCCGCTCCACTACTTCGTTCCGGTCGTCGGCGAAAGCATCCAGGTAAAGGTGGGTATGTGAGTCTGTAAGCATAGACCTTATTCCATATGAAGCTACAAACATACGCATTAGTTGGCACGGGATGAAAAAAATCAATCCCGGTCAGCTCAAAAAAAAGGCTGTCCCCGTCTCCCGGAAACAGCCCTTTTGCACTTCACCATATCACACAACTCCCTGCGCCATCATGGCATTGGCGACCTTCACAAATCCTCCTATATTTGCTCCTTTTACGTAATTAATGTACCCGTCCGACTCTTTGCCGAATTCCTGACAGGTGGCATGAATGTTCTTCATAATGGTCTGCAACCGGTTGTCTACCTCGTTACGGGTCCAGGGCAACCGCATGCTGTTCTGCGTCATTTCTAGTCCGGAAACCGCCACGCCGCCGGCATTGGCCGCTTTCCCGGGTCCGAAAAGAATCTTCTTTTTCTGGTACACCTCGATGGCTTCGGGGGTGGAGGGCATGTTGGCCCCTTCGCTGACCACCTGGCATCCGTTCCTGATCAGCATCCCGGCCTCTTCCCCGTTGATCTCATTTTCGGTAGCCGACGGGAAGGCCACATCGCAGGGCACCTCCCAGGGGCGCTTATCTTCGTAATACTCGCATCCGAATTTATCTGCATACTCCCTGATCCTGCCCCTGCGGATGTTTTTCAACTCTTTCACCCAGGCCAGTTTTTCGCTGTCGATTCCCTTGCCATCATGAATATATCCGCCGGAATCCGAGAGGGTTACCACCTTGCCGCCCAGTTCGTTCACCTTTTCCACGGTGAACTGGGCCACGTTGCCGGAACCGGATACTGCCACGGTTTTACCTTCAAGCGAATCGCCCCGGGTGCTGAGCATCTCCTGGGCAAAATAGACCGAGCCGTAACCGGTGGCTTCCGGGCGAATCAGGCTGCCTCCCCAGTCAAGTCCTTTGCCGGTAAGCACCCCGGTGAATTCGTTGCGGATGCGTTTATACTGACCGAAAAGGAAGCCGATCTCCCGGCCGCCCACGCCAATGTCCCCGGCAGGTACGTCGGTGTTGGGCCCCACGTGCCGGAACAGCTCGGTCATAAAACTCTGGCAAAAACGCATCACTTCATTATCTGATTTCCCCTTGGGATTGAAATCCGACCCTCCCTTGCCGCCTCCCATGGGAAGTGTGGTCAGACTATTCTTAAAAACCTGTTCAAAAGCCAGGAACTTGAGTATCCCCAGGTTCACCGTGGGGTGGAAACGAAGTCCGCCTTTGTACGGACCAATGGCTGAATTCATTTCGATCCTGAAACCGCGGTTCACTTCCACCTCCCCTTTGTCATTCAGCCAGGGCACCCTGAAGATCACAATGCGCTCGGGCTCGGCAATGCGCTCCAGGATCTTGGCATGTTTGTACCTTGGGTTCTCTTCGATGAAGGGGATGAGCGATTCGGCTACCTCGTGAACCGCCTGGTAAAATTCGGGTTCAGCCGGGTTTTTGGCCCTGATTATGGCCATGAATTGTTCTACTTTTGGATCCATAGGTTCTGTTAGATTTGAGGGGTTAATAGCAAATAATGCTAACAAACTTATCAAACTCTTCCCGTTAATAAGTTGTTGCTGACCAACTTTTTTAAATGTCTTTAAACAGTGTCATGCAACATGCAGGTTTCCAGGATAAAAGGGTAATTGCGTACGCGGAACGAAACGAAAAGGAGTCATCCCGGCCCTTTGGTTAAGAGCAGGAGGATACCCGGCGTATTCCACTTCAACCATTAAAAGGTTACTTTCAGCTTGTACCGGTTTCCCGGGAAGACCATAATCCATCCCTGTAACTCCATGTTCAGCAAGCTGGCCATTAAAACATGGGCCGGAAGACCGGTGCGTACGGCGAGGATATCCGGACCAATCATGGGGTCGTCGCGAATGTTCTCCAGGATAGACTGCTCTTCTTCGGTGAGCGGGATTTTCAGGGTTGGGGAGGGTCCGTGTTCCGTTTCGCTGGGCTGCCAGTTGAGTACATATTCTATGTCCCGTGCAGTTTCAATCAGGGCAGCTATATTCTGCCTGATCAATTGGTTGCAACCTGCCGATGTCGAATCCCCGATTCGTCCGGGCACGGCCAGTACATCCCGGTTGTAAGAGGAGGCCAGTCCGGCCGTGATCAGCGCTCCCCCTTTGCGTGCCGATTCAATAATGAGGGTGGCATCGGCCAATCCTGCGATAATCCGGTTGCGGCGAAGGAAATTGTTTCGTTCCGGTTTAACCATGGTGTGAAAATCGGTGACCAATCCGCCCCTTTCGAGCATCTTTCGTGCAGTATCCCGGTGCATGTAGGGATAAATGGTGGTGAGTCCGTGCGCCATCACCCCCACCGTTTCCAGCCTGTTTTCCAGCGCCGCCCGGTGGGCAATGATGTCGATCCCGTATGCAAGTCCGCTTACGATCACCACTTCCGGGTGCCTGGCAGCCAGGGAGGCAACGATCGATTCACATACCTCCCTGCCGTAGGGGGTGGCGGAGCGGGTTCCCACCACGCTGAGGATCTTTGCGGCGTTCAGACCGGGATTTCCGCGGTGGAATAACAGGACCGGACCGTCATCGCAGTTTTTAATGCGCACGGGATAGTCCGGGTCCTGGTAGTAGTAATACCCGATCTGCTCCTTTTCAATGCGCCGTACCTCTTTTTCAGCTTTTGGCAGGATCTTCTTCGGTTCAATACGCTTTGCCAGTCCCTCCCCGATTCCCGGGATCTTTAACAGGTGATGAGAGCGTTCCCGGAAAACTGCCTCCGGCGAGCCGGTGTAGGCGATCAGTTTTTTTGCCGTAATTGCACCGATATCCGGAATCATTGTCAGGGCCACCTTGTATAACAGGTCATCAGTTTTCATCTACCTTTTAATGTGACCATCCTGCCAAATATCGAAAGCCTGATCCATGTTTTTTCATGGTTCATTGATACATAACCGGACCCCTGCTTCAGCCCTGCCATCTGCTCAATCTGCAGCTCAGGTACCCGTTTTGCTTACAGCCCCTGCACCGGTTCAACCTACACCTTCGGTATTAACTCACCTTTTGCCTGCTGCACCGGCTTCCGGTTCCCTGGTATCTTCGGGATTAACTCCCTGCAAAACGCCGGTATCCGTGCCATCCCGATAATATACATATTTAAATACATATTTAAATACGTATAAAAATATGTATATCCCGAAAAGGCGCAACATATCCCTTGCCGGATATACCGGGTTGTTTCGTAAGGAGTGATTATTTCTTGCTGTACCGGTTAAGGACTTCCCTGAGCTTCCGGCGGTCCGGTTTGTCAACAGCAGAAAGAGAGATGGGCGGATATTTGGCCACCTTGTTCCGGTAGTGCTGGTAGAGGATCAGGCGTTCCTCAATTCCGAGAAAAAAGCGTTCGATCCTGAAGGTTACAAAGAGTTTTTTCGGCATCTCGATGGAGTTTTTCCGTTTATTGAAAATACTCACGGGATAGTATCGGACGATCAGCATCTCTTCCGTTTCCTGGAAATAGAGGTAATAGGGATTCCGGAAATAGTTGATAAGGCCCAGTCCGAAATAGATCACCGCAATGGCGATGATAACGTGGTACTTGTTGATGACCCAGTCAGGATTTTCAAACCATCCGGTGAAGAGCACCAGCAGGATGGAGATGGTGAACACCAGGGTGGTGATCATTTTGCGTAACCAGATCCGGTATATATTGCGCTGATTATCGATTGTCATAGGGATGCCTGATTATGGTCGTGATCAAAGGTACAAAAAACCATTAGATTATATGCGCTGCCTTTGCACCCGTTTCGGACCGGTTACCCTTCTGGTGTGCCTTCAGAGACCGACCTGTTTTTTTCAGATGTTTCGGGCCGGTTCCCCCTCCGGGGGGGCTGCTGGACAGATCTGTTTCGGGGCGGCCACTTTTCCGGGATGCCAGTGCGAGCGGGTCTATTTGTCACCACCCCGTCTCCGTTTGCGTTCCCGCGCAATCAGATACAGCTCCCGGCTGGTTTGTCCCTTCACCGAGGTATTTTCTTCCACGCGGCGCAACAGGTAGGGGAGCACATGCCTTATCGGTCCGTAAGGCACGTACTTCACCACGTTATACCCCTCCCGCGCCAGGTTGAAGCTGATATGATCGCTCATCCCGTAGAGCTGTGAAAACCACAGCCGCTGGTCGTCCGGGGCCAGCTTGTGCTCCGTCATCAATTCAGCCATGTAGCGGCTGCTATCCTCGTTATGGGTACCGTTGAACACGGCGATGCGGTCAATATGTTCCACCGAGTATTTCAGGGCCAGGTTATAATCCCGGTCTGTGCTCTCCTTATCAGGCTGAATCGGGTCTTCGTACCCCATTTTCTGCGCCCGCTCACGCTCCTTCTCCATGTAAGCTCCACGGACAAACTTGGCGCCCAGGAAGAACTGTTGTTCGCCTGCCCGCTCATGGTCATCTTTCAGTCGTCCGAGCCTGTCGTGCCGGTACATCTGGTAGGTGTTAAACACGATGGCCCTGATCCTGTTGAACGTTTCCATCATATCCATCACCACGCTGTCGATGAATGGCTGATAATACGAGTCCTCCGCGTCGATCAGAATGGGTATGTTGTGCTGGTGGGCGCGGCTGCAGAGGGTATTGATCCGCTCCCTGAATTTTTGTCCTTCCGTGATTTCCCCCTTACCCGGAATACCGGTCCCGCTCAGGATCTCCAGCGCTTCACTGCGTGCAAAAGCGGTGGGCTTGAACACGGCAAAGGGGATATGGGGATTGGCCGCTGCAAAGTCAATGGCCCGCAGGGTCTCCTCCAGTGCAGCTTCAATCTCTTTGTCTGATTCCTTACCCTCCACCGAATAGTCAAGGATGGAATAGACACCGCCCGATTTGAGCTTATCGACAACGGGGAGACACGATTCGAGGGTTTCCCCGCCTACAAAATGCTGGTAAACCGTGGGTTTGACAATCCATCCTATGGGCAGACGAAGGACCGAGGCAAACCGGATCAGGGGATTGCCCAGTTTGACCAGCCAGGGGTAGGAGATGAGCTTAAAAAGGAAGTGGGCCCGTTTCAGGTCCCGGTCCGACTGAACACGAAAAGCGGTCCGGGTATTCTCAAATGAAATCATACGTGGATTTTTTGCATGTATAAAGATAACATACTAAAAAGAGTGTTGTTTGTGGGAACAACTGTTTTAGAAAAGGTCTTTGCCGGTCTTGCATGATCAGCTTCGGGCGTTTTTATTAATTTTAGGGCGTGAACCGATCCACCTCCTGGCTAATTACCAGGGAGCGATCCCGGTTCTGAAAGGTTCAACCAGTAAAACGTCAATACGCATGCGATATCGGATCAAACGCCCGGCTTCTGTCCTGAGAACGAAGGTGATGCTGCCGGCCTCGAAGAGCATCTCCAACCGGTTGCTTATCCTGAATGCCCTTGCATCGGGAGCCCGGGGGCCGGGAAACCTGTCCGACAGCGATGATACCCGGTTGATGCGTGATGCACTGGAATCCGAACGGGAGGAGAAGGATATCGGTCATGCCGGAACGGCCATGCGGTTTCTTACAGCCTATTACAGTTGCTGCACCGGTGCCGTTACCATGACCGGATCGCAGCGGATGAAAGAGCGTACGGTTGGTGTACTGGTGGATGCCCTCCGCAAGCTGGGAGCCTCCATCGAGTACCTGGGCCGGGAGGGGTATCCTCCCCTGCGCATCAGGGGGAGGGAGCTCAAAGGGGGAGAGCTCGTTATTGACGGCACCATTAGCAGTCAGTTTATCAGTGCCCTTTTGATGATCGCCCCTGTGTTGCGTGACGGATTGACCCTCTCCCTGCAGGGGTCGGTGGTCTCTTCGGCCTATATCCAGATGACCCTCTCCCTGATGGAGTGGTACGGTGCGCGCTTCAACCGGGAAGGGGAAAGGATCACGGTGCAGCCGGGAGGGTACACCGCGGTTGACACCACGGTGGAATCGGATTGGAGTGCGGCTTCCTACTGGTACTCCATGGCGCTGCTCTCCCGTCATGCTCACCTGGAGATGGCAAGGCTGGAGAGGGAGAGCCTGCAGGGAGACCGGGTACTGGTGGATATTTTCAGGAACCTGGGGGTTGTGACATCCTTCGGGGAGGAAGGGAAGGTCAGGATCGAGAAGATCATGGATATTATTCCCCCGCGGTTTACCGGGGATTTTTCCGATTCTCCCGACCTGGTCCAATCGATGGCAGTAGCCCTGTGTTTTGCAGGGATTCCGTTCAGGGTAACCGGGACACAGACACTGCGCATCAAGGAGACCGACCGGATTGCCGCATTGCAGCAGGAGATGCGGAAACTGGGGTTTGTGCTGAAGAGCGATACCGGGGGGCAATTCCTGGCATGGGAGAAAGAGATCGTGGAGCCTGAAGAGGATCCGGTGATCGCCACCTATAACGATCACCGCATGGCGATGGCTTTTGTCCCGGTGGCACTTTCACAGGGGAGTGTGCTGATCGATGACCCCGGGGTGGTGTCCAAATCGTATCCCGGCTTCTGGGAGGATCTCCGGGCGGCAGGGTTTTCCGTGGAAGAGGCGGATTAGAGGAAAGGGCCCGTTACCCGGGTCGATGGATGATTTGGGTGTGGTTCGTCTCGGAAAAAGGGTGATCGATGCGGAACAGGAGAATACAAGAAGGTCAGCGCGGATGAACCGGATGGTTCACTTCCGTTTTTCGTTGAAAAAATCTTTAAGCAACATGGCGGCTTCATTTTCCAGGATGCCGAACGAGATCTCCGTCTTTGGATGGAGCAACGGCTGTTCGATGGTTTCGTAGCCCTCTTTGGGGTCGGAAGCCGCGAAGACCAGCCGTCCCAGGTGCGCCCATTTCAGGGCAGCGGCGCACATGATGCAGGGTTCCAGGGTCACATAGAGCGTGCATTCATCCAGGTATTTGGAGCCCAGGTGGTTGGAAGCGCTGGTGAGCGCGATCATCTCGGCGTGCGCGGTGACATCATCCAGCTGCTGGGTCATATTGCGGGCACGGGCGATGATGCGTTTTCC
>CAYZMH010000044.1:0-27766 GCA_964479445.1 uncultured Bacteroidaceae bacterium
CAAATTATGTTGAAAAAGAAAGTGTTGCTGTACTAAATGAGATCTATGAAGAAATTTGGCAAGCCTATCTGGATGACATAGAGAAATATGGTAAAAATCAAACCCGGAAAAATTTACTTAGACATATTATTCAAACTGCAGCATACGAAAAGGACCGAATTACGATGGCAGGGTTCGGTAATTCGGATTATAAGAGCAGGGAGGTTGGTGAAGCACTCAGGGCCCTGGATAAGTCAAGATTGATTCAGCTTGTTTATCCGGTTACAAGTACTGAGCTTCCTGTACAGGTGGACTATTCCCGGAAACCACGGTTACAATTTCTTGATACGGGTCTGCTGAATCATGCCCTTGGAATACAATCAGAATTAATCGGATTGAAGGATTTTAGTGATGCATACAGAGGAAGGATCATTCAGCATGCGGTATATCAACAGCTTCAATCCCAGATTTCAGAAACAAGCCGGCGTCTGCATTTCTGGGTAAGAGAAAAAACAAATACTACTTCTGAAGTTGACCTGATCTATCCACATCTTCAATTTCTCATTCCTATTGAGGTTAAGTCCGGCCCCCAGGGAAAATTGAGGTCCTTACATCAGTTTATGGAACGGACAAATCATTCCTGCGCATTTCGATTGTTGGCAAATACATTTTATGAGGAAAAAGTACAGACTCCCGGCGGCAAACGATTCACCCTGTATAATCTGCCCTATTTTCTTGCATCAAGACTTCCTGAATATATTGACTGGATCGCAAAAAATGGTGATTGAATTTTTACAGATGAACCCCTTTTCATTGGAAATAAGAAGTAACTATATCAATGACAATCACTTAAAACCAGCGTGAAGATACTGGAAAAAGTCCAGGTCCCGGGCCTTCATTTCCTCTGCAGGTTAAAGTCAAAAAACTTTTCTCCCTCATCGTATTGAAGCGACCTGCGTTTTTCGGTGAACCTGAAGTCAAGGTTTACCGTTTTATTTGTACCGAACTGGATCCTGAACCAGCCTTGCTCAAGTACAAACTGCTCGCCAAACACATTGTAGATGTTCACCTCGTAATTGGCAGCTTTGGGCAAACTGAGTACATACCTGCCGTAACTGTCTGTGAGTGCAGAATAGGTTTCCCCGTTTTCACCCACAGCAGTTACCCGGATTCCCTCAAGGCTGATTTTCCCCTCATTGGAGTTGGGGTCCCGGTCAACAAGAACCCGTCCCTTCACACGGTACGACTCCACCAGGGGAAGGTAATGGACCAGGTCGCCATGCACTTCCATCTCCTGGTTCTCCCCGTTAAGAAAAAAGAGGTTTTCCAGGTTAGACAGTGCGGTGATATTCAGGCTATAGTGCCCTTCCGGAATTCCCTCATAGTAGATTTCGCCGTTAGGATCGGTGACCAGGGATACTTCGGAGAAACCGGTCTGATTGATCAGGTTTCTCTTCGGATCACGGGTGATCTGTATCAGCACATTCGGTATCGGCTTCTCATTCGGATCTTTGATACCGTTCCCGTTCTGATCATTGAACCCTACAAGGGTAAGGTCGTAATACTTTAACCGTGGCTGCTGTATATCAAATGATTTTGTCACGCCCGACATCACATTGACATCCCGGGTAGCGATCCGGCCCACCTCATCATCCACCCTTACGGCCCTGAAGAGGTTCAGGCTGACAAATAATCGCCATCCATCATTCAGGTAGAAGCTAGAGGTTAGGTTGAAATTAGCATTCTCCCGCATTGATGGCAGGTAGTAGGAGTAATTCAGGTATCCGCTCACACGGATCGTCTCATCGTTGAAATAACGCTCGTAATAGGGCCGGAGATGAAAGGACTGGTTGACCTGTGGTTCGCGCTCAACAACTACGCTCCTGTATATATCTGACGCTTCACCACTACTGAAGTAGGCATTGAATTTGAAGGCCTGGTCATAGTAGCTCAGCCCGGCCGTATATTGCAGTAGCCCGTTAATTTTGTAGGGAACAAAAGCCGGATCATCCGATGAATAGTCTACAAACATCGAATTGAACCTGATGTACGGGGTAATACTCTGCATAGTCCCTCTTCGGAAGGTGACCGAGCCAAACAGCCCCGGCTGAAGATTCCTGTAGATAGTTTGGTATCCATTGGCAGGATTATAATATGCACGCACTGAATTGGTATAGGATGGCCCTGCATTATAGATAATATTCCCCCTGTTGAGGGAATAATAGATGTTTCCGTTATCATTGATGTTTCTGTTGCCGAGGTAAACAGAACCAAAGTTGTTCCTGTTGGCATCATAGCTGTTGCGATAATAGGTTCCCCTGATCAGTGAGCCCCCTTCCAGTTTGTAGACCGACCGGATATTAATCCTGTTGATGCCACTGTTCCTGAGATAACTCAGCCGGGTATTGGTATTATCCATCCGGAGATAGAAGCGTTTCCTGTTATAACTGTACGACAACCGGTAGGCAAGCCCAACGGTGGTTGTGTCGCTTTGAAGAGACGGATTGCTGCTGAATTTGCTTAGAGTGGTGGCTGTCATGATCCTGACCTTATGGTCCCTGAGAAATCTAAAAGACCCTCCAAGTGAATATGAATAGTGGCTGTCGGGCGAATTCATTTTTGACTCCAGGGTCAGACCGCTCTTTAAAGCCACCCCCTTTACCACCCGGCTGTAGCCAGCATAGACACCGATATTCTTCGTAACCAGATTGGTTGCAGCATTTACAAAGACGGTGCTGTTATCATTCAGGGTATGCCGCGCCCTGATACCCTGGCCATTAAGGGAGTGCAGCTCCCCAACGCCCATCCTGTCGCCCATTTCCACAGCGGTTCGCTCATCGGTATACTTCAGTCGGTACCGCAACTGGCGGGAGAGGTCAAAATCACTATTTCGTTCCTGGTTAAAGTAGACATTGTTTACCCCCACATTATATTGAAACTGCTGTGATTCAGGAAAGAAAATCCTGCCGTTCAACCGCATCGTCATCTTTGGCAGCTGGGCAGAGAGCATGTTGTTCAGCGTAAGGTCAACATTAAGCGGGGAATTGGAATACTTTCGGTCTTTAAGCCGCTGGCTCTCTAGGGGGGAGATCCTGATGCTGGCTGACCTGGACTGATCCTGCGTGGAAGCCATTAAGAGGATACTTGACGCCCGCCAGTTATTGATGAGGGAACGCTCCTCTGCATAAGACAAGCCGGTCCGCTCTTTTACCGTAAATGTGATTACCGTATCCCTGAATGCGGGGAGTTCAACAAACAGCAGGCTGTCATTCTGTAAAGGGTTGACATATTCAAGCAGGTCGCCCGTATTAAAACTGAGCTTGATCATCTCATTCGTATTCCCCTTGTTAGAAAGTCTCACAACGAAATCACCCTGGGGTTTAAAATCACTGAGGTAAATATTTTTTGAATCGATCCGAAAATCCCATTTTGAAATTGGAACCAATGATACATAGGAAGTTGCATAGTCATAATAATTTTCTTCACCCCTGACTTCGCCATTGATGGTGAAAGAAATGCCCCCCAGTGCACCGGGAGGGACAGAAATTCTAAATGGGAGCAGTTTCTCCTCTCCCGGAAGCAATTCAACCTCTGCAAATCCTCCCCCGATGATGCTCCAACCTTCCGGAACGGTAATCCGTACAGCCCCGGAGAAAGGTTCATCGCTGTTGTTTTCCAGCTTCACAGCGTTAAAGAATGATCCCGAAGAGGACAGCTCGATCTCTTTTTTAACAAACTCAAACAGGATTGTTGTCTCCGTGTTTCCGTTTTGCCGGGTTTGTGCGGTGAGGATTTCCGGATGGACCAGCAGTGGCAGAAAAAAAAGAAGCAGGTATCTGAAGGCTCTTTTGGAGAAGTGCGATGCCAGCTGCAGTGCTGCAAAACGAAACACCGCCATATGCTCTCTGTTCAAATACAAAGCTGTTTCCTGTTAATGTTTAAAATCCCGGACCTGTAGGAATCAGTTCAACTTCAATCTCCACCGCATAATAATCGGGGGGCTTCCCCAGGAGTGTTCCGTTTCCGCCTGCCGATAGCGGCTTGCCGCATTCATAGGAAAGTGACAGCTGGTGTGTGTCCCAGATTAAATCTGAAAACGGAATGCTTGTATAGGAGAACAGTATGGTTGATGCAGCATCCAGGTCCTGATAACCAGTGGTAGTTCCAGCACCCAATCCAAGGTTATTCTCTGCCTTCACACGGATTACATTTAGCGGCAGATCGTTTACTGTACCACTGACAGCCGTCTGACCGTTAAATGTTTTGAAGGTCAGTTCAAACCCCTCCAGGTCATGTCCCGGCTCATTGTTATCGGTCAGTGTAATCCCCAGGATGGTACCATCCACGATCTCAATCCCTTCCGAATAGGCTTTGATGGAGTTGAAGTTAAAGGGGATGCTTCCGCCATACAACAACGAAAGCCGGGCAGAATTCCAGTTCTGCCCGGCCAGTGATGCAGAAATCAGGGTACCGGCAAAGACTAAAATAGCGGAAAAGAAAGCTGTTTTTGTCATACAGTAAAAATAGAAATAGTCAACCAGAAGTTGACTATTTCTCAAACATATTTGCCTTAAACTACGAAACTACTGTTAAATATCGACTAATTATCTACAGAGAGTTCAAATAATACATTGGCAACATAACGGTCGGGATCCGGACTAGGATTCTGATCAATCAATGATTCAGACGCCATTGGAATAGTTCCGTTTGTATCCTCTCCCGTTCCACATCGCCAAACAAGAGTAAAATCGTTGTCAGTGGCATCTCCGGCATTTGCCTGCGTACCACTATCATTATCCTCAATCAGGTCTGCCGGATACTGAACAAGGGCCGCAGGGGCACCATCCACACCAGCTTCTGCATTTTGCTGCTCATCCCACAATTCTTCAGTATCAGTTGTAGCCTGTGGTCCGGTTGTTTCAAAGAGATGTGCGCCATTCGAAATAATTGAAAAACCAACATTATTAAGCGCAAGTGTGTGACCAGGGTCATCTACACCAAGAAAAGTGGCTGATTCAGCACCGTAAGAAATTTTCCACCGGGTGGAGGATGAAATTGTGAAATCTGTTTGATACATGTCAGCTGAAATTGTGTTCGTCACCGCATCCCCGGAAATCCCATTTTTATATTGATCAATGGTATTAAACACAAATTCAATATTGCCACCGTTGGTAATGGTCATGCGCAACACCTGGTTCAGGTTTACAGCCACAGGAATGACGTTCCTGTCACTTACTGCCTGTCCGAATGCTGTTCCCCCCATCAGAAGGGCAGCCAATAATACAATCAAAGTCTTTTTCATTTTGTTAAATTTTAATTACTATGATCTTGTTGTTAAAAAAGATTATTTTTGCTTTTGTGTCGCTACCATTACCAATATCCTATTGCAAACATAGAAAAAATATATGATAAATTTGACGAATGGCTTAAAATTACATGTAAAACAAGGTATATTATTTATGAATATTCTTTTTTTTACGGTAATTACCATGTCTGCACAGGACTTCGAGGTGGCCCCGGTTCTGATTTCTTTCGATGCGAATCCGGGCGAAACACAAAGCCGGATCCTCACCGTGAGGAACCACAGCAACGAGCCGCAGAAGTTTGTCCTGAACCTGACTGACTACATCATCAATGAAAAAGGAGCCAAGCAGAGCGTGGAAGCGGGAAGCACACCCCGCACGATGGCCGATTGGCTGACCATCAACCCTGCTTTTATCGAACTGAATCCCAACGAGTCCGGCGAAATACAGCTGAACCTCGCTGTTCCCAGGAACGGTTTTTCCACCCGGTGGGGAATGATACCCGTTGAACTGGCTAAAGAACAAACGGCTTCGAATATTGATAAACAGCTGGCCACCGGTGTTCTGCTGATCCCCCGTATCGTCGTCCTCCTCCAGCAAAGTCCGCGTTCAAACCAAAACTATAAGGGAAAAGTTACCGGCCTGACTGAAGTAACCAAACCAGGTGATACATACCGGAGCTTTGAGGCCACTCTCATCAACCAGGGTGACAAAGTGCTGGATGCCAAGGCCTTTCTTGCTATCGCCAATATGGAAACGATGGAGGAGGAGCAGATGAAACCTAAACAGATCACCATCTACCCCGATCAGAGCCGAAAGGTAGCTCTTTCGTTGAACAAAACGCTTTCACCAGGCCAGTACGCCATTGCATTCCTCATGGATTACGGACACCGTACTTCCATTGAAGGATCACAAATGTTACTCGAAGTAAAATGAGAATAGCCATACTTACCTTTTTTCTCTCACTTACGCTGCCACTCTCTGCGCAGAAGACCGCCACCTCCTTCTACGAGGGAACGGAACAGCCCAGGGAATCGTTTGAATTCATCACACAAGGAACAGATACTATCCGCCATGGTCAATACCAGTATTTCTATCCCGATGGAACGGTATACCAGGAAGGGCCCTATCAAACGGGTCAGCTGCATGGCGACTGGAAGATCAATCACCCTTCAGGGACCCTGAAACAGCTTCTTCCTTACAGGGAAGGGCTGCTGGAAGGTAAGATGAAGGAGTATTCACCGGAAGGTAGGCTGTTAAAAGAGGCCACGTACAAAGATGACCGGCTGCACGGAAAGGTGATCATGTACAATGACAGCATCGTCACCGAAGTTGCCAGCTACCGGAACGGACTTCTGAACGGCGAGGTAACGGCATGGTTCGATGATGGAACACTCCGCTTTAAAAAACACTTTCAAAACGGAATTGAACACGGCAGACAGATCATCTACTATGAAAACGGAAACATCAGGGAGGAGTCGAAGAAGGTTAACGGAGCATATCACGGCCTTTTCAAAGGTTATTACAAGGAGTATGAAAACAGGACGATACAAAAAAGCTGCTACTACAACCACGGCAAACTCCACGGACAATTCACCGGCTACTATCCCAGCGGGGCGGTGATGACCCGGTGCACCTATGACGCCGATGAAATTGCCGGAGTGTTCAGACGCTACTTCGATTCGAAGGAAAAAGCGGTCGCAGGCACTATCCGTGAAGAGGGAAAATACAACAACTACAAAAAGAACGGGGTATGGAACCTCTATTATCCATCCGGGGAAATCTATATAAAGGGGGAATATCGGAATGGGGAAATCACCGGCGAATGGAAGGTCTACCATGAGAACGGCAATTTAAAGCAGGAGGGATATTACGAAAACGGGCGCAGCGAAGGTCCTTTCAGAATGTACTACAAAACCGGCGAACTGAAGAATAGTGGAGAATACCTGGATGATAAGAAATCAGGAAAATGGACCACCTACTATAAAACCGGGGAGATCATGTCAATTATACACTTTCGTAAGGGAAAACGGGAAGGTGAGGCTGTGGGATTTGACAAACAGGGAAACCAGGTTGAAGAATACTATTATGAAAATGAAGAAGAAACACAGGATTAATGCTTCACTGTTAATCCTTGTCCCCATCTTTCTTGCCGCTTCCTGTGAAGAGAAGCAGGCTACCACCTACACGACTGTTGAAGGATTATATGTCTGCAATGAACGGTCAGCTCACGCCGGGGTCCATAACTATTTCGTAGAGATCGATAAGGTAAGCACGCAACAAAACCTTTACATTATTAATAACTTTCATAATGCAGGGGAAAATCAATTCATCTATGCTGAACTGGTTGCCGACACACTCGTGATCAATGACCAGGGATTTGGAAATTTCCTCTCAGTCAGTGGTAAAGGAGCCGTCTCTGACAATTTTAAGAAGGTTGAATTCTCCTATTATACGTTCGATGGTGTGGTACAGCTGGATTACTATGCCACCTTCGAAAAAGAATAAAAAGTCTCAAAACTAAAAGGTTAATTAACAAACATATTATAAAGGATATGTGGTAATAATATGAAAATTATCTTTGGTGGAGCTACTTCAACAACAAAATAACCCGCTGATGTTTAGCGGGTTTTGCTTTTCCTACTCGTGGTTGATGTGTTCGTGGTAAAAACTCTTCATCGCTTCGTGAATTTGGTCCCTGACTGTCCGAAAGACACCAAGGATCTCCTCTTCCGATCCTGTCGCTTCGGCAGGATCTTCAAAACCGATATGGAGCCGGTGTTTCACTCCTCCGGTAAAAAGTGGACAGGTCTCTTTGGCATGATCGCACACGGTGATCACATAGTCGAAGGAGTCATCCAGGAACTGATCCACCTTTTTGGGCTGATGCGAAGAGAGGTCCACCCCGACCTCGTTCATGACCTGAACGGCCCTGGGATGCACCTGCTCAGAAGGCTGCGTCCCCGCACTGTACACTTCGGTATGATCTAACTGCTTCAGGAAACCTTCGGCCATCTGGCTGCGGCAACTGTTGCCTGTACAAAGAATCAGGATTTTCATAGATATAATTTATGAACATGTGAAATCGTTCGGCAGACGGACCTGGTTAAAAAACTGATGGGTCACCGTTTCCAGTTCCGGAAAAAGGAACCTGCCGGGTAACGGCAGGTTCAAAAACTCCGGATGGATTTCGTTACCTAGTAGCTTGTTTCATCCAGTTTCACCTTGCCCCAGAATGCCCGGTATACAAAGAATACATAGAAAAGAACCAGGGGAAGTCCGATCGCGGTGATGGTCAGCATAATCCCCAGCGCTTTATCGGAAGAGGCAGCATTGTAAATGGTCATGCTGGTTTCCGGGTCGCCCCTGGATAAGAGGATCACCGGGTAGAGTTCGATGGCTACCAGGATCAATAAAAAGCTGATGGACATGGCGGAAAAGATGAAGGAGTGCAGGAATTTCCCCTTGCTGGCCAGGCGCGGTACATTGGCAATGCTGAGAAATGCCAGGAGGGGGACTACAAACAGGATAGGCTGATCTAAAAAACGGTCGGTCAGGTGGGGAAAGGTAGTCACCGAAATTATGGTTACGATAATGAATAATCCCACGAAGATTAAAATAGATCGCCGGAGAAGCCTTGCAATCTTCTCAAAAAGGGCCCCCTCGGTTTTCATGGTCAGGTAGATCGCTCCATGCACCATGAAGAGCGCCAGGGTGGTGAGTCCGACCGTAAGGGCATACGGATTCAGAAACTCCAGCCAGTGGCCGGTGAAGATATACTGCTCATTCATGCTGATCCCGATCAGGACATTGCCCAGCACCACTCCCAGTAAAAGTGCCAGGGCAGCACTTGAAATGCTGTAGCTGGCATCCCAGAGGTTTCTCCACCATTTCATGGGTTCTTTTCCCCGGAACTCAATGGATACAGCCCGGAATATCAGGAATCCGAGAAACAGGATAAACGGAATGTACATGCCGGAAAACAGCGAAGCATAGGCTTCCGGGAATCCGGCAAAGAGGGCACCGCCGCCAATAACCAGCCATACCTCGTTTCCGTCCCACACCGGACCCACCGCGTTGAGGGCAATGCGCCTGCTTCTGTCATCTTTTAAAAAGAGGTGCCAGGCGCCGGCACCCAGGTCAAATCCGTCGAGGATGGCATACCCGGTAAACAGGGCGCCGACCACTAAAAACCACCAGGTTGGGTAATCGATTCCGAATAGGGTTTCCATAGCTAGAAGTTTAGTTTTTTACTGGATTCAAATTGCTCCGCGATATCTTTCAGCCTCAGGCGGTCTTCTATCTCGCTCTCATCATACGGACCCTTCTTGATCTTCCTGTCCAGCAGGTAGAGAAATAGTACCAGCAGCAGCGCGTAAATGAGCGTAAAAAAGATCAGGGAGAACAGTACCTGTTGGGCCGTTACCGATTCGGATAGGGCATCCGCGGTTTTCAGGTGACCGTACACCACCCAGGGCTGGCGGCCCATTTCAGCGGCAAACCAGCCTACCTGGTTGGAAATCTGGGGGAGGATCACCGCCGGCACCAGCAACCAGAGGAACCAGCGCTGACGGAAGATCTTGCCCCGCCACCACTGGATGGTTCCATACACCGTGATAGCAATCAGCAACAGTCCGATGGCAACCATCAGGTGGTAAAACTGAAAGACGGCGTTGACCGCTCCCGGTCGTTCATCCTCCGGGAAGGCATTCAATCCTTTGATGGGCGTAGCAAAGTTCCAGTCTACGAGGAAGCTGAGACCGCCGGGCAGCTTGATCCCTTTTACCTCCTGGGCTTCTTTGTTCACCCAGCCTACCAGGTAGAGATCCCCCGGGGCCTCCTCGGGGTAGTGTCCTTCAAAGGCGGCAAGCTTGGCAGGCTGGTTTTCAGCCACTCCATCGGCCGATTGGTGACCGGAGATCAGCTGGGTGATAGCCGCTACAGTGGCTACAACAAGGGCGATCTTAAGGGCTTTACGGGAAAGCTCCACGTACCGGTCTTTCAACAGGTAGTAGGCATGAACACTGATGACCAGGAATGCGCCTGCGAGAAAGGCACCCAGCCATACATGCAGGAGTCGGTCTACCGAGGAGGGATTGAATACCATGGCCCAGAAATCGGTGATCTCCGCGCGGGCATTCATCCCCTCACCAACGATGTGGTATCCTGCCGGGGTCTGCTGCCAGCTGTTGGCCACTACGATCCAGACGGCCGAGAACATGGAACCCACAAAAACACCGATGGTTGCAATGAAATGGACCCGGGGTTTCACCTTGTTCCAACCAAAGAGCAGCAGTCCGAGAAAACCGCTCTCCAGGGCAAAGGCAAAGATTCCCTCCGCGGCAAGCGCACTGCCGAAAACATCCCCGACGTAGCGGGAGTAAGCAGCCCAGTTGGTTCCGAATTCAAACTCCATGACAATACCGGTGGCCACACCGAGGGCGAATGTCAGGGCAAATATACGTGTCCAGAAACGTGCCATGGTTTCATACACCTTGATTCCGGTACGCAGGTACAAACCTTCCATGATCACCATGATCAATCCCAGTCCGATACTGAGCGGGGGATAGATGTAATGAAAAGCAACCGTGAAGGCAAACTGTATCCGGGAAAGAATTTCAACATCCATGTCTGTAAGGGTTAGGTCAGCATTTATATTTTATAAGCAATTTCCAAAAAAAAATCATGAGGTTCGATGGATGGGAGCTCATTTTTTGTTATTTGGAATCAATCAAAAAACCAATACACACCTCTCCGCATTGATCCCCGCTAAAAATCTTTAACTTGGTTGCCTGATCTGTGAACATACCAAAAACCATATCTATGAAACGTTACCTTTTGGCGCTTACAGCTTTGAGCTTATTCACAGTTGTTTCTTATGCACAGGACCGGGTCACCGGGCACAATTTTGCCACCCGCTCGGAGGTGATTGCAGCCCATGGCATGGCAGCCACCAGTCAGCCCCTGGCCACCCAGGTGGCCCTGGAGGTCCTGAAAGAGGGGGGCAATGCCGTGGATGCAGCCATAGCGGCCAATGCAATGCTCGGACTCGTTGAGCCTACCGGTTGCGGGGTGGGCGGAGACCTCTTTGCGATCGTCTGGGATGCAGAGTCGCAGCAGCTGCACGGACTCAATGCGAGTGGACGCTCTCCCCGGTCACTTACCCTGGACTACTTCAAGGAGAACGGGTACGAACGAATCCCGGCCATTGGTCCGCTCCCGGTATCGGTCCCGGGATGCGTGGACGGGTGGTTCGAACTGCACGACAGGTTCGGCTCCCTGGAGATGGCTTCAATCCTGGAGCCCGCTATCCGTTACGCCCATGAAGGATTCCCCGTATCGGAACTGATCGCCTACTACATGGAACGCAATGCCCGTTACCTGGAACGCTTTCCGGGATTCAGTGAAACGTTTATGCCCGGGGGCGAGACTCCTGCCAAAGGGGAGATCTTTAAAAACCCGGCCCTGGCCAGCACCTATGAAACGCTTGCCAGTGAAGGCAGGGATGCGTTTTATAAGGGAGACATTGCCCGTACCATCGATCAGTATATGAAGGAACAGGGTGGATTCCTGTCCTACGAGGACCTGGCAGCCCATCAATCGGAGTGGGTACAACCCGTTTCCACTGCCTACCGGGGGGTGGAAGTGTGGGAATTGCCCCCGAACGGACAGGGAATTGCTGCCCTGCAAATATTGAATATTTTGGAACTTTACGATATTGCTTCCATGGGATTCGGAAGCGCCGACTACCTGCACCTGTTTACCGAAGCCAAGAAGCTGGCCTATGAAGACCGGGCCAAATTCTATTCCGATCCGGATTTCAACGAACTGCCCATAGAGGAGCTGATCTCAAAAGATTACGCCCGGCAGCGGAATGAACGCATCGATATGGACCGCTCGGCCCGTGCCTATCCTGCCGGGGAGATCGGACACGGTGAGACGATCTACCTGACGGTTGCGGATAACGAGGGAAACATGGTCTCCCTGATCCAGAGCAATTACCGGGGTATGGGCAGCGGAATGACTCCACCCGGCTTAGGCTTCGTGTTACAGGATCGCGGCGAACTTTTCAGTCTGAACAAAGAGCACTTCAACGTCTATGAACCCGGGAAACGGCCGTTTCACACCATTATACCCTGCTTCATCACACGAGACGGAAAACCCTGGGTCAGTTTCGGTGTCATGGGCGGGGGTATGCAGCCGCAGGGTCATGTACAGATCGTGGTTAACCTGGTAGATTTTGGTATGAATCTCCAGGAAGCGGGCGACGCACCCCGCATCCAACATACCAGGTCATCGGAACCCACCGGTTACCGGATGGAAGATGGCGGATGGGTCAACCTGGAGACCGGCTTCTCCTATGAAGTGATCCGCAACCTCATGAAGCGGGGTCACCGCGTGAAATGGGATGTGGGAGGTTACGGAGGTTACCAGGCCATCCTGTACGATGCAGAGAACGGGGTCTATTACGGTGCCTCTGAATCCCGCAAGGATGGTCAGGCTGCCGGGTATTAATATCGTGCCGGTCCCACTGGTTATTCTTATTTCAGGAGAATCCCGTAAAAATTCCAGGTATATCCCACTTCCCCGGGTTCAATGATGTCAAATACCGTGATATCACCGATGGGCTCAAAGTAAAGATCCACTTCGTAGGAATCCCCGGGTTCCAGGGTGGTTAATTCCCCGGGGGTGATGCCTTCGATGCGTTGCAGTTCATATTTTATCGAACGGTCCTGGGGAGTGATATACATGGCACTTTCGGTTCCGGGTCCGTGAAATGTACCCGAGGTATTGCTGTCGCTTTCATTGGCCCATACTAACGTTACCAGGGTATGTTCCCCGGTTTTTTCAACCTTTTTGATCGTGAAAAAATCACTGGACTGGGCCTGTACAAAGGGTTCGGTATAGACGTTTTCTCCGCCGAGTCGCTCCAGGAAGCCTGTGCCTTTTACTTCCCAGCTTTCGTTATCACCGTTCTCTTCGATGTTGTTTACCTGGCGGGTCCAGAGCATTTTGATTTTGTTCGGATTGATCATGGAGAGGTGGTAGCTCTGGGTTTCCGACCATACCCCTCCCTGGTTCATCCAGAAATAGAGGGCGTTGTTGCGGTGCACAAAGAACTCCTGGACATCGAAGGTGTACTCTTTGTAGAGCTCTTCATCAGAATCGTAATAATACTGGGTGACCTCGGTACCATCAATTTCCACGGCAAGGTAGGTGATATCTTCGCCTTCACTGTCCTGGACGGTACCAATCCAGGTGCCGGAGAAATCGGCATCCTGAGAAAAGAGGGTGATGCAAAAAAGAGAGAGCACGAGGGAAATAATACATCGGTTCATAACGGTAGCGTTTTAGGGTTGCTGTTAAAATAGCAAAAAGGTTCTTAATAAGAAAGAATTAACGAGCGCTTTTTAACAGCATGGTGTTTGCGGTTTATTGCGCGAAGACTACCAAACCCGGCAGGCAGCCCCGGGGTTTCATTATTATTCTTACTTTTGGAAGTTGACAGTACCACAATCAATAACAAGTTTTAGACCTATGAAACGATTTGTATTTCTGCTTATATGCATTGGGATATCTCTCTGGATAAGCCCCCTTGAGAATTATGCACAATCGAATATTGAAACCCCGCAAGCCCATTTCGGTTTTCAACCCGGATCTGACGGGAACCTGTTCGGTTATGATGCACTGATCGACTACCTGCAGAAACTGGAAGAGGCTTCCCCCCGCATTCACCTGGAGAATATCGGTACTTCCCCCCTGGGCAAGCCCATTTATATCGCATTTATCTCCAACGAACAAAACATCCGCAATTTACCCCGGTATAAGGAGATCAACCGGAAACTGGCCCTGGATCCCGGTCTGACCGGCGATGAACGGCAAAAATTCATCGATGAAGGCCGGGTCTTTGTGCTGGCTACCCTCTCCATGCACTCATCCGAAGTGGGACCTTCCCAGTCAGCACCGATCATCGCCCACGAGATGATCACCGGCAGTGATCCGAAAATGCGCAGCTACCTTGACGAGGTGGTCTATATGATGGTACCCTGCCACAATCCCGACGGCATGGATATGGTGGTGGACAATTACCATAAGTACAAGGATACAGAATATGAAGGAGCTTCCCTGCCTTCGGTATATCACAAATACGTGGGGCACGATAATAACCGCGATTTTGTTACCCTGAGCCAGGAAGACACCAAAGCCATAGCCAGGATCTATAACCAGACGTGGTTCCCCCAGGTAATGGTGGAGAAGCACCAGATGGGATCCACCGGTACCCGCTATTTTGTGCCGCCGAACCACGATCCCATTGCCGAAAACGTACCGGCCGGTATCTTTAGCTGGTCGGGGATATTCGGACAAAACATGGCGAATGACATGACCCGGGAAAACCTGGCCGGTGTATCCCAGCATTACCTGTTCGACGATTACTGGCCCGGTTCCACCGAGACCTGTATCTGGAAAAACGTGATCGGATTTCTTACCGAAGCAGCCAGTGCCCGCCTGGCAAAACCCATCTACATTGAACCCAATGAGCTGCGTGTACGCGGGAAAGGTCTTTCCGAATATAAGAAAAGTATCAATATGTTGCTGCCCTGGGAGGGCGGCTGGTGGCGTCTGAGCGATATCGTTGAATATGAAATTGTCTCCACGCGGTCGATTATTAAAACCGCTGCCCTGCACCGCGAGGATATCCTTACTTTCCGGAACGACATCTGCCGTGATATGGTGACCATGGGTAAGACCCAACCACCGTATTACTACATCATGCCCCGCAAACAACACGACCCCGGGGAGCTGGTGAAGCTGGTCGCATTGCTGAAAGAGCATGGGATTGACGTATTTGAACTGGAAACCACGCTCACCCTGGAGGGCAGGGCCTATTACCCGGGCGATATCGTGGTTCCCCTGGCCCAACCCTTCCGCGCATTTATCAAAGAGGTGATGGAAAAACAGGAGTTTCCCGAGCGCCATTACACTCCGGATGGTGAACTTATAAAGCCATATGATATAACAAGTTGGTCCCTTCCACTTCACCGACATGTTGAATCCTTTGAGGTCGAAACCCGAAGCACAGAGCTGGAGGAGGGCATACGCGTTATAGAGGGGCGGTATGATCTTTCCACCCCGATGGATCAGGAGGCAACTATTGTCGTTCTTCCGGCGGAGTACAACGAATCGTTCCGAACGGCCTTCTCCGCCCTGGAAGAGGGATTCCGGGTTGAACGAGTGACAGAAACTTTAAATTCCGGGCAGTTGAACGTTTCAAAGGGCAGTTTCGTGATAGAGGTCAGTGACCGCAAACGGGCCGAACTGGAGAAGCTACTGGAAGACTACCCGGTTCCCCAAAGGGAACTCACCGGCAAGGAAGAGATCAGTACGCGGGAAGTCACCATACCAACGATTGCCCTGGTGGAGACCTATTTCCACGATATGGATGCCGGCTGGACCCGGTTTATCCTGGATCAGTATCATATCCCCTTTGATGTAGTGAACCCCCATGAGCTGAAAGAGACAGACCTGCAGGGGGATTACGACGTAGTGTTGATTCCGGATACGGATAAAAACCTCCTGCTGGAAGGTAAATATAAATCGGGGAACAGGTACTACCTGGGTAATTATCATCCCGATTATGTAAAAGGTATGGGAAAAGAGGGGTTGAAAAAACTGGTATCCTACCTGGATGAAGGAGGGAAAATCATATGCTGGGGCCGCTCCTCATCCCTTTTCGAAGGAGTGCTCACCTTTCCTGAGGGGGAGGATAAAGAAGAGTTCCAGCTGCCGTTCAGGGATATATCCGGCGAACTGAAGAAAGACGGATTGTATATTCCCGGAAGCCTGGTGGAGATCAATGTCTTGCAGGATCACCCCCTTACGCTGGGCATGCCTGCCCAAACCGGGGTGTTTTCCAGGGGCCGGCCCGTATTCCAGACAGGTATACCCGGATTTGATACCGACCGGAGGGTGATCGCAACCTATCCCGAAAAGGAGATCCTCCTGAGCGGGTATGCCAAACACGAAGAGGAGATGGGGCTAAAGAGCGCGATGATCTGGCTCAAGAAAGGAGAGGGAGAGATGGTGTTGTTCGGATTCCAGCCCCAGTTTAGAGCTTCCACTCAATCCAGCTTTAAGTTATTGTTTAATTCAATATTGTTATAATACCTATTTATAATATTTTATCAAAGTAAACTTTATTATCCAATCCATCTGCAGGATGCCCTCGGTCACTGCAATGGGGTTATGTGGTTTCGTTAAATACAAAGGGAATGAAGATCAGGGATGAATAAAAACACCGGGATCCTGTAACGTGGCATTATCCTTGTTGAGGAGTTCAGAAATCAAAATCCAACCGTACCATTTTGCTAAACTCAACGACAATGAAAAAAGCACTCTTTATTCTGTTATTCACAGCACTTGCTGCAGGATGTTTTTCACAAACAGCTATTGGAGCGCGGGGATTATTCGGTGTAGACGGGAATGCTTACGGAGGCCTGGAGTTTTCGTTACAGAAACCGGGTCAAAGTGAATTTGACCTGGGATTTCTCAACGACTCCTGGAAATTTACCGGGTTGAAACTCTTTGAGCTCATTCCCTCCAACGGGATCGGATTGTACCTGGGAGCCGGTATGGGATTGGGGTACTACCAGCCCTACGATGAGGTGTTTGCCACCTTTGCCGGGAACATAGGATCGTATGTTATCCTGGGTCCCATCCAGGTTGGTTTGGATTGGCGTCCGGAGTGGAACTTTTTTAATACCCCGGGTAATGATCTGACGTTTAACCTTGCCTTATCCGGCAGACTCGTTTTTGGGCGATAACACAATCGAACCGTTTAATGGCAGGTGATTCCGGCTATTCAAAGGGATGTTTGGATACGTGGTCGCGGGTTAGTTTGGTCACCCGTTGAACGACCTGACTTTTTCAATGCGCATGGCAAACGGGATGTTCTCGTGTGAGAACTCATAGGCGGTCATGTTCATTCCGCCGCCGCCGGCCCGGAACTGGACGCGGTTCTTTTTCAGGGCCGCCTCCAGGTTGTTGCTCATGTAATTTTCCACTACCAGTTTAATGGTCCCGTAATAGAGTTCGGTGATCATATAAACCCGCCGGATTCTTCCGTCATAATCCTGCCAGCGGTTGTTCTTCATGGCCTCCAGGAAGTGATCAATTTTCACACGAAGCAGGGGACTCATCTCCCGGATCTGCAGGTCGGAAAAGGTGAATTTGCTTACGCTTTCCCACTCGAATTCACCTTTTAATTTACCCAGTCCGGGATGAGCCAGCTCGGCAAGGTATTCCGAATCCACATTAATCGCACGCTCGGCAAAGTGCGCCTCCTTCAGGGGTGTTTCGTCCACCTCTTCCCGGAATTCCCTGAAACCTGACTTATCGATCAGCTCCGCGTCCAGGAATGCCGTGAAGATCGAATCGGGCATGTTTTTAAAGGAGAAAACCGGTGCGCCGGTCAGTGGTGTCCATACCAGTTCACCCAGTTTAATTCCTTCATGGGAGGCGGTGATCAGTTCCAGGTCGTAATGTTTTTTAAATGCTCTGATTTCCATGACAGGTTCGTTTTTCTTTCAAGTTACAAAAAAGAATGATTCAACCGCCACAGCGGGGTGAGGAACCGGCAGGAACATTGGATTCACTGACCGGGAGGAGATCAATCTCGCCGAAAATCCTAATAAAGGTGGATGAAAAATGAATGGAATTGAAAAGAAATACCTTATTTTGTGCTGTTGTTGAAACGGTGAATTCGGTACGGATGAATATTCTGGATATAATACTGGTTGTCCCGCTCTTATGGGCTGTTTACCGTGGATTTAAAAAGGGATTGATTTACATGGCAGCATCCCTTTTGGCCCTGGTCCTTGGAATTCTTGGTGCAATCAGGTTCCACGAAGACACTGCCGGTCTGCTGGATCAATGGTTCACCATTCATCCCGATCACCTCAGGTTGGTTTCATTTGCGGTAACCTTTATTGCCCTGGTGCTGATCGTACATCTTGCCGCTTTCCTGGTGGATAAGCTTATTAAGGCAGTGGCCCTGAATTTCATCAATCGCCTGGCAGGTATGGTATTCGGTGTTTTTGTGACCGCCTTTATCATCAGCATCATTTTGCTCCCTGTGCAGGCTGCCAATGAGAAAAAACAATTTCTCTCCGAAGAGAAGATCGAACAGTCCCTGTTATATAAGCCGCTGGTCAAACTGGCCCCGACCGTTTTACCATACCTGAAACGGGCGGAGTTCAGGGAGTGGATCCCGGAACGAAAGCAACCGGATGATTCAGAAGATAAGGAAGAGCCGGCCGTGGCCTAGCCGGATTAATAAATAAATAATCGTTAACCCAGTAAACGAACCCGGATAAGAAAATGAGTTTTGTAGAAGAATTGAAGTGGAGGGGGATGATCCATGATATCATGCCCGGCACAGAGGAGATGCTTCGCGGGGAGATGGTATCGGCCTACGTAGGGATCGATCCTACAGCCGATTCACTGCATATCGGGCACCTGGTGGGCGTGATGATGCTCAAGCACCTGCAGCATGCAGGCCATCGTCCGATTGCCCTGGTGGGAGGTGCCACAGGCATGATCGGGGATCCCAGCGGGAAGTCGCAGGAGAGAAACCTCCTGGATGAACCTACCCTCAGGCATAACCAGGAGTGCATCCGTAAACAGATTGCCAACTTCCTGGATTTTGAAACCGAAAGGCCTAACAGGGCCCTGATGGTCAATAATTACGACTGGATGAAGGATTATACCTTCCTCGGGTTCATCCGGGACATTGGCAAACACATCACCGTGAATTACATGATGGCCAAGGATTCGGTGAAAAAGCGACTGGGGGCCGATTCTGCAGCCGGTATGTCGTTCACAGAGTTTACCTACCAGCTGGTACAGGGATTCGATTTCCTTGCTCTCTACCGGGAGTATGGTTGCAGGCTGCAGATGGGGGGATCGGATCAATGGGGAAACATTACCACCGGAACCGAGCTGATTCGAAGGATCGATGGCGGAGAGGCGTATGCCCTCACCTGTCCGTTGATCACTAAATCGGACGGCGGGAAGTTCGGAAAGACCGAAGATGGAAATGTGTGGCTGGACCCGGAACGTACATCCCCCTATAAGTTTTACCAGTTCTGGTTGAATGTATCCGATGAAGATGCAGCCAAATACATCAGGATATTTACCATGCTTTCCAGGGAGGAGGTCAACCGGTTGGCGGATGATCATGCAGCTGCACCACATGAGCGCCTTCTGCAAAAACGACTTGCCGGGGAGGTAACCGTGATGGTTCATTCGCGGGAAGATTACGAGATGGCAGTGGAAGCCTCCAGCATACTATTTGGTAAAGCGACTACCGAATCCCTTCGCCGTATTCCGGAAAACGTTTTTCTGTCGGTCTTTGACGGGGTGCCTCGATTTTCTGTCTCCCCCGGAAATATGGAAAAGGAGATGATGCAATTGCTGGTGGAAGATACAGGTATTTTTGCATCACGCGGTGAGTTGCGCCGCCTGGTTAAAGGAGGGGGGATCAGCATTAACAAGCAGAAAGTGACTGATCCGGAAATGCAGATTAACCGGAATGACTATATTAACGACAAATACCTTCTGGTTCAGAAGGGAAAAAAGAATTATTACCTTATTCAAGTTGCCAATTAAACCTGAACATGATGAAAAGTAAGGAACAAAAACGGTACAATTTCAGCTCGGTGGATCTTTTGATCTATATGTGGAATAAAAGAAAGATCCTTGTTATTGTGAGTGTGGTAGCCGCGATAGCCTCGATCATTGTCTCATTCACCATTACCCCCAAGTTCAAATCATCGGTGATCATGTTTCCCACCACGGGAGCATCCATATCCAAGTCGCTTCTTTCCTCCAATTACATGGGCCGGCAGGATGCTTATGGATTTGGTGAAGAGGAACAGGCGGAGCAATTACTCCAGGTACTCAATTCTGAGCAGATCCGGGAACGGATCATCCGGAAATACAATCTCATGGAGCATTACGAGATTGATCCCTCTTCCCGCTATCCCTATACCCAGCTCTACGAAGAGTGGAAATCCAATATCAAGTTCAGGCGGACCGAGTTTATGTCGGTGGAGGTGGCGGTGATGGATAAAGATCCGCAAATGGCAGCTGACATTGCCAATGACATTGCTAATCTGATCGATACGGTGTATAACGAAATGAAAAAACAGCGGGCCGAAGCGGCCCTGGAGCTGGTGGAAAATGAATACGAAGAAGGGGAGGAAAACATTCGTAATATGCAGGATTCCATACAGCTTGTGGGCAAAGAGATCGCTGCAGACATGCAGCGGTTCGGAGCAAACTCCATTTCACAGGTTGCCCGGTCATTTGCAGAGCACGGAGGCCGCTTCCTGGCCCTTGCAAGCAGACTGGATCATGAAACGGAAGTCCTGGCCGAACTGAGGCAACGTTACAAGGAAGCACGGGTTGAAGCAGTACAAAACCTGCCCCATAAATTTATAGTGGATCGCGCCTATGCATCTGAGAAAAAGGACTACCCCAATAAATCCCTTATTGTCATTATCGCCACAGCGTCAGCATTCCTTCTGACCCTGATCCTGTTGATCATCAGTGACAGCATACGGGAACGCACAACAGGTAAGAAAGAAGAGTAGTGCATTGGGCCAGTTTACATAAACCCCCGGTGTTCTGGGTCTGGATTGCCACCATCGCCTACGTGGTTCTCAACACGGTGTTGATCTACCTGGAATTTTTCTACCTGCCGCTGGTACCGCTGGCCCTGTTGTTCTTGCTGATTGCTTTTACACGGATGGATGTACTGCTTTACATTGTAGTGCTTTTTGTCCCTCTCTCAATACCCCTCAGCGAAATGGTTTCAGGCCTTCCGGTGGATATTTACCTGCCTACGGAACCCTTGCTGGCCGCGCTGTTGATCCTTTACCTGCTGAAGTATTTATCCGGTGAGCGGGTGGACCTGAAAGTTTTACGGCACCCTGTAACCCTGGCGATCTTTTTCCAGTTAGCATGGATACTGATTACCACCATTACCAGTACAGATCCTGTTATATCCCTGAAATATTTTATTTCCAGGTTGTGGTTCATCGTGGGATTCTTTATTCTTGCCACGCAGCTTTTCCGGGATGAAAAACGGATGCACCGCTACGCGTGGCTCTACATTATAAGTTTCTCCGTGGTGATTGTCTACACACTGGTACGGCACGCCGGGCATGGCCTGGATAACCAGATGATGGCCCATAGCGTAATGCAACCCTTTTACAACGATCATACTTCTTACGGGGCTACACTGGCCATGTTGTTGCCCGTATTGCTTTCTTTCTTCCTTTTAATAAGGCGCGGAGATATGAATGTCAGGTTCCTGATGGGATTACTCATAGTCTTTTTCCTGGCAGCCACCGTTTTTTCTTACACACGCGCAGCATGGGTCAGTTTGATAGGTGGATTTATGGTGTGGCTGGCCATCCGGTTTCGCATCAAATTTGAGATCCTGGCGATCAGCGCAGCAGTTCTGGTGGCCCTGTTCTTCCTGTTCAGGCCCCAGATACTCCTGCAGCTGGAAGAAAACCGGCAACGATCTTCCGGCGACCTGGCCGAGCATGTCCAATCCATCGCCAACATTACAACCGATCAGTCCAACCTGGAACGGATCAACCGCTGGAGTTGTGCTTACAGGATGTGGAAGGAGAGGCCTGTATTCGGATTTGGTCCGGGTACCTACCAGTTCGAATACGGCAGGTTCCAGCGTTCGTATGAGAAGACGGAGATCAGCACCGATTTCGGAACCCGCGGCACTGCGCACAGTGAGTACCTCGGACCATTATCCGAGTCGGGTTTACTGGGAATGGTTAGTATTTTGCTGGTAATTACAACCACCCTTATAACCGGAATACGTGTTCATTTGCGCACAAAAAGCCGCAGGATCAAACTATTCTCCATGGGGGTGATCATCGGATTGGTGACCTATTATATCCACGGTATTCTCAATAATTTCCTGGATACGGATAAATCTTCGGCCCTGTTCTGGGGGTTTACAGCCATGCTGGTAGCGATGGATGTATATCACCGCGACAGGGAAGAGGATCCCGCGCAAGAGGGAAAGGCCGAAGAACAGTGATCATAAAGATGAGCCGGGGAATTCAGCGGCAATGATGGAAATATCGTCAAAAATGGAGGCGCTGCCCTCCAGGATCTTCTGTTTCTCTATGATGGTCTGGATATTATCCTGTATGGAAGCATCGTTCTTTAATTCCACTTCCAATTTATCGGTGCCAAATTCAATACCGCTTTCATTGAGGACCTCCACCAGTCCGTCGGTATAGCAAAAAAGCTTTGAAGGGGAATCCAGCTTTATTCGCTGCTCATTGACAAATGGGAGTTCATCAAGCATGCCCATCCCCACGCAGCCGCTTACCAGGTGCGTCATTTTTTTCTTTTCTTTTTCATACAGAAGCGGGGGATTGTGCCCGGCATTCACATAGTTTAGCTCCTTGCTGGTATAGTTGTATCGCCCGATAAAGAGGGTGATAAATTTCTCCCCCTTGGCGCTGTTCATGACCCTTTCGTTCAGTTTGGTCAGCAGATCTGGCAGGGAGATTGTCATGGTAAAAAGCGCCCTCAGATTTGCCTGGAAATTGGACATTAATATCGCTGCCGAGATCCCTTTCCCTGATACATCGGCAATACAGAAACCGACCTCCTCGTGATTCAATTCGACCACATCGTAGTAGTCACCACCCACATCGTAATGAGGATGGTAAAAGGCATACATGGCAATATGAGGGTTGTGCGGCAGCTTCTCCCTGGCCGGGATGAGCATGGTTTGCATTTTACTGGCCAGTTCCATCTCCCGGTTCAGGGCCTCCTGCAGGAGGGTCTCCTGGAAGAGCCGTTTATTTTCGATGGCAACGGTAATAATGTTGGAGAGGGTCTGGATAAACCGGAGGTGCTTGATAATGGGACTCACCCCTTCCCCTTCCTCGATATCTCCGATAAGTACATAGGAGATGGGTTTATCCTTATGGGAAACCGGGATTACGATATCGACCAACTCGGGAAAGCTGTCGGGTTCGGAAGTAACAAATGAAATCTCTGTATATGTGAGCAGATCGGTGTGAACACTTATGTTTTCTGAGAAATCCTGGCTGAACCCCGAGTTTAACAGGCATTCCCACTTCTCCCCCAATTTCATGACCAGGACTTTCCCGATATTCAGGTCATCGGTGAGCAATTTCTCAAACCTCCGGATCAGTTCATCTGTGGAGACATTGTCATTGATAGCCAATGTGATATCCAGCAGTGCATTGAGTTTAAAGGTTGAGATTTTAAGCCTGTTCTCGGAAGTCTTCGTCATAATCCCCTGTTAAGCTGTACACTTCAAAGGTAAGAATTAATTTTTTACCCGTTCTGAATAGGACCGGTCCCGGGTATCCACTTTGATCTTCTCCCCCTGTTCAATAAAGATGGGTACCATTACGGTAGCACCCGTCTCCAGTTCAGCCGGCTTCAGTGCCGTGGATGAGGAGGTGTCTCCTTTTACCCCGGGTTCGGAATAGGTGATTTCCAGCTCCACGAAGGGGGGGAGTTCACATGAAAGGGGGGTCTCGGTATCTGCATGAACCACAATTTCCACTTCCTGACCTTCTTTCATCAGGTCCGGATTATCTATCATATCTTCCTGCAGGGTGATCTGTTCAAATGTCTCCAGGTGCATGAAATTATATCCCATGTCATCTTTATACAGAAACTGGTGTGGCCTTCTTTCCACCCGGGCGGTGGTTACTTTTGCACCGGCGGCGAAGGTGTTCTCAATGACCTTACCGGTGGTAAGGCTTTTCAGCTTGGTTCTGACAAATGCAGCTCCTTTGCCGGGCTTTACATGCTGGAACTGGACGATGGCATACAAATCGTTATTGTATTCAATGCATAAGCCGTTCCTGAAATCTGAAGTATCTGCCATTATCTCCTCTTATTATATTGTTAAACAGAACGTAAAATAAGCAAATATATCCTATGATGGCAAGAAAAAAGGGCAAGTCAGAGCACCTTTTTTCTGGGTGTGGTGGCAATAAAGTCTTTCAGGTAGAAGGGTTCAAAATAGGCAACATCTTCAAACTTCCTGTCATGGAATGCTTCCAGGGCAAGCGGAATCATGAATTGAGCAGAGGGGACCACATCCTGGTTAAATACGGCATTCGGATGGGTGACGGTTTCCCGGAACTTGGGCATCCCGTTGCCGAAAAAGACCATTCGGTGATTCTCCAGCTGTTCCCGGAATGAGGTTTTATCGAGGATAACGGCGGAGATTTCCTGAACCGGTTTCAGCAGCGGTGTATAGAGACCCGTGTATACTTCCATACGCCGGGCATCCAGCATGGGACAGAGCAGCAGCGGAGGATCTGATTGTTTCTGCAGCGATTGAATGGCGGGAATTATAAGGGCCCCGGCTGCCATAGCCCGGAGGGTGATGATTCCGATAACGGGTATATTCAGACCGTACCCCAGACCTTTAGCAGTGGATACCCCGATTCGCAGACCGGTGTATGATCCGGGTCCTTTACTGACAGCGACGGCGTCCAGATCTGCCGCTTTCAGGGAGGCTTCCTGCAGCGCCTCGCGAATGAATACGCTCAGCAGGCGTGCATGCGATTTCTCCTCGCTGCTCTCCCGGAGGGCAGCCAGTTTATCTCCTTTGCTTACAGCTACCGAACAGATGTTAGTTGCGGTTTCTAAGTGAAGGATACATGGCCGGGTCATAAGCTGTTTCAGTCTTCATTCTGTTTAAACAGGGCCTCCTCGGAAACAACCTCCACGGGAAGATCATTCCGTAACTGCTTGGATACTGCCGAATAGGGAGCGATAATTACCCGGTCGCCGGGGGACAGTCCCTCCTTAATCTCAATATAGCTGTTGTCCTGTATTCCTGTCTCAACAAGTTTCATAATTGTCTTGCCCTTTTCTGCCACGAATACCACCACCTCTTTTTCAGCCTTTGCCCGGGCCATGGAAGCACCCTTTTTTTCAGCTTCTGCTCTCTCCCCGGCGGTCTCTTTTTCAGAGGTATCCACCACACCTTGTTCACCCGGTTCCTGCAGAGAATCCTGTTTCATCTTCTCCGGATCATAGACCCGTGTGGTTACTGCCTGTATCGGGATAGAGAAAACATCAAACTTTGTTTCGGTTTGAATATCCGCAGTGGCAGACATCCCGGGCCTCAGGGGATTGGGGTTGGCTTCCGTTATTTTTTCTGCATAAGAGGCAGGAAGTAACCTGATCTTAACCATGAAGTTGGTAACCTGGTCGGTTGTTACCCCGGATGTATTGGCAGAGACCGGGATTTCAGTGACAATTCCCTTGAACCGGGTGTCGGGGTAAGCATCCACCTCAATCAGGGCCGTATCCCCGTAGGCTACCTTCACGATGTCATTTTCATTTACTTCCACTTCCACCTCCATTTTGCTGAGGTCGGCGATCCGGAGGATTTCTGTACCCGACATAAGTTCGGTTCCCACAACCCGTTCTCCCAGTTCCACTTCGAGGGAGGATATGGTGCCGCTCATTGGAGCATAGATAGAGGTCTTTTGCAGGTTTTCTTCGGCCTCCTGCAGAGAGGCCATGGCAGATTCAACGGAAAATTCGGCCGCCTCTTTTTCGGCTTTGGCTGTGTTAAAGTTGGTAAGAGAGGTCTCAAATTCCGATTCCGAGATTGCATTTTCTTCGTATAATGCGCTATTTCTTTTGTGGTTAAGTCTGCTTAATTCAAGTTGTGCTTCCGCCTGTTTCAACCGGGCTTTTGCATTATTCAGGGAGGCTTCGGCACGATTTCGGATCATGATGTAATTATCGGGTTTGATCTTCAGGAGGAACTGGTTTTTTTCCACTTCATCTCCCTCTTTAATAACCAGTTCTACAATTTCCCCGGAGACATCGGGAGAGATGGTCACCTCTGTTTCAGGCTGGATCTTCCCGTTGGCGGTGATCACTTCTACAATATCCCGCTTTTCTCCCTTTTCAACAGCTACTTTGAGGTATCCCTCATTCCCGAACCATCCCTGCTTGCTTCCAACGGCCAGGATAATGATTGCAAGAAGCGCGACGATTCCGATAATAGTTAGTATTCGTTTTGAGCTCATAATATGTTCGATTGTATTGGTTACAGTGTAATGGATTGTCCCTCGTAAAAATGCAGGATCTTGATCTTAAAGAAGAATTCATATTTAGCCTGCAGCAGATCGGATTTGGTCTGGGTCAGCTGGTTTTTGGAGGTGTTGTACTCCACAGTATTTACTAATCCGACTTCATATTTCTTCTCGGTGTATTTAAAAGACTCTTCCATGGAGATCAGTGCTTTTTCAGAGGCCCGGTAATTTCGCAATGCGGTAAGAGCATCGGAGTATGCCTGCTGTATCGCTTTGTAGAGGTTGTTCCTGGCTGCTTCCAGTTCAAGCTTTGCATTTTCAACGGCTATGCGTGAATTGGCAATGGAGGTATTTACCTGCCATCCGTTGAAAATCGGAATACTCAGTCCCAACCCAACGCCAACGCTGATGTTATCTCTCATCTGCTCCCAGAAGGGGTATTCGCCGTACTGGGGGACACCGAATTCATCGGTGCCGGTAATTTTCTGCCGGATATCGGAAAAACCGGTGTTGTAATTGCCGGACAGGTTGAGTCGCGGACTCCGCATGCCTTTCGCAATTTTCAGGTCGGTTTGGGCAGACTGCAATCGGAGGGAAGCCCCTTTGATCCCGGGCATAATCTCTTCGGCTACGGTGAAGATATCGTTGGCGTTGAACATCATGGTGGTATCTTCAGGCATAGGCAGGTCGGGGGAAACGATCCTGAATTCAGGATCGTATTCCAGGTCAAGGTACTGTTGAAGGTTCAGATAGGACATTCGCAGTTGGTTCTCTGCATTGACCACGTTGAGTTCTTCAGCCGCGTATTGTGCCTGGATTTCCAGGGCACTGCCTCTTGCCACTTTACCGGCATTTACCATCTTTTCGGTTCGCTCCACCTGCTGTCCTGTGATCTCCATCTGGTTACGCGCGACCTGCAGCAACTCCTGGTTAAAAAGGATCTGGAGGTAAGCTGCTGCAATGTTCAGGGAAATATCGTTTTTGATCTTCTCCACATCTTCGTAGCTGGCCATCAGGTTGAGCCTGTTTCTTTCGATGGTGTTGCGTTGCTGAAATCCGTTAAACAGTGTAGCTGACGAACTGGCTGAAACACTTATCGAGTTGATCTGCTCGTTTTCTGTGAAGGTGTAGGTAGTCTGGTCCAGCGCTCTTCCCAGGGAGTAACTGTAATTGGCACTGGCGTTCAGGTTGGGTAGCTGGTCAATCCTGGATTGTTGCAGGTTGTTTTCGTTATAATGCGTGTTGAGCTGGGATTGCTTGATCTGGATATTGTTCTCCATGGCATAGTTGACGCAATCTTCCAGGGACCATGTATTATCTTGCTCCTGGGCC
>CAYZMH010000045.1:0-27411 GCA_964479445.1 uncultured Bacteroidaceae bacterium
TGCAGAATAGTATTGGAATCGTCACAGCACTGAACCCCGTGCTGGGTTATGAAGTATGTTCCAGTCTGGCCAAAGAAGCCCTTCAAACCAATAGCCGGGTATATGACCTATGTATTAAAAAAGGATTGCTTTCTAAAAAAGAACTGGACAAGATCCTCTCACCGGAAAGAATGATTAAACCACAAAAGATGAGTTAATTCAAGACCATTCAATTCGTGTAAGTAAAAGAGTGAAGATCATCGCTCTCTTAATGGAAAGAAACCAGTGTGATTGTCCTGCTTTCGCCTAAGCTATGGATGGCAGAGAAGAAAAAAACCCTGCACGTTCGTGCAAGGTTCTTTTTAGTAGCGGGGGTAGGACTCGAACCTACGACCTTTGGGTTATGAGCCCAACGAGCTACCAACTGCTCCACCCCGCAATATATTTTTGTGTGTCCGGGTTTGCGTTCCGGAACTTACCCGGCATCCACCCCCTGTTTTGTCAATTGCGAGTGCAAATATATAAGATGTTTCAGACAACGCAAAGTTATTGTGGGATTTTCATTAAATCTACTCCACAAAAACAGGTAACACCTCCTTATTGGAGTGTCATAAATCTATATATAAGCTGGTTATCTTCCGGCAGAAATTCCGTTACCAGACAACAGCCGCCAGGCTACTAAATGCTACTCAGCGCAAAGGCATACGCACCCAGTGAAATAGCACGGCTGGCTCCTATCCGGCTTGTAGCAACGGCCAGGCGCGGCATGGGATCGTAAGCGATGGTTTTATCCGTGCCGGGAATCGGAAGCTCCTTCGAGTAGTCCGCATAAAACGAGTTCCGGTCAGCCTCCTCATCCAGGTTAAAGATCCGTTGCACCAGCCTTGGCAATTTATCTGTATTGGATGGATGGTAATTGGAACCCAGCTCCTCCATCACGGCAGGCATATACAACTCTTTTGCCCCGGTAATTCCCCCGCCGATCACTACAATGCCATCGATCAGGGTCAACAGGTTGGCAATGGTATCCCCCAGGGCCCGGCCCGTAACCCGGTAAGCATCCAGGGCTGCCTGCCGGTTCCCCTCCCTGGCACCCGTGGCAATGTCAAACACATCCTTGGGCATCAAATCATTCGGATAATCAATCCCGGCTTCCCGGGCATACACCCGCTGAATGGCGCGGGTACTTACCACATCCTCGGCATTTACCTCTGTATTATACCGGTTGCTGAATAACCATACTTCGGCAGCCGTTGAGTTGTCTCCGATCAGTAACTGTCCATCCCTGACAATCCCTCCGCCAAAACCGGTTCCCAGGGTTAGTCCCACCAGGTTCCGGTAACGCTTCTGACTGCCGGCCTCCTCCAGCGCCTGGTTGATCTCTGGTAACACTCCTCCAAGCGCCTCACCGTAAGCATACAGGTCTCCGTCATTATTAATGAACACCGGTATATCAAAAGCCTCTTCCAAAATACTCTTCAAAGGAACCCCTCCGCGAAAAGCGGGCAGATTGTTGAGATCCCCGATGATGCCCCGGGGGTAATCAGCCGGACCCGGGAAGGCAAAACTGATCGCTACAGGCGAACCATCTACCTTCTCCGAGACCTCCCGGAAACCATCAATCATCGTTTGTATACACAACTCCAGGTTATCTGCATTTGCCGGTTTTACCACATCCTCGATAACCGGTTTGCCCCGCTGAAGGGCCGAAAATACAAAATTTGTCCCCCCGGCATCCAGGGTCATAACAATTCGTTCATCACGGTAAAGATCCATAAATTACGCTTTTACAGTTTTAAAGGAGATAAGGAATACATAGAGCAGACAAAGCGCCGGTACAATGAATCCTGCCATCAACCCGAACACATCAGCGATCAGTCCGACCAGCATGGGAACAAATGCACCCCCGATAATAGCCGTCACCATCAACCCCGAAATCTCGTTGCTTCGTTCCGGCATGGCATCCACCGTAATGGAAAAGATAAGCGGAAACACATTGGCAAAACCGAGTCCGGTTAACACGATAAAAAGGAAAGCGGTAAACTGACTCGTAGCCAGGAACAATCCCGCGATTCCAACCAGCGAGATCACCGCTGTAATGGTCAGAAACAGTTTGGGCCGGATCCAGTTCAGGATCACCCCTCCTAAAAACCGCCCCGCCATCAGGAAAATGAAAAAGAACAGGGTCCCGAACAAACCCGTCTCCTTGATATCATAATTCAGGCGAGCCTCCAGGTAATTGGGCAATTTCGCACTCATGCTCACCTCCGAACCTACGTAAAGAAAGATCCCCAAAACCATCAGCAACACAACCGGATTCCGCAGCAGCGAGAAACAGGATCGAAACGTTGCCGGCTCCTCCTTGTCCATCGCCTTCTCCTGGATAGGGGTAAAATAAAGATAGAGGATCACGATCAGGATGATGATCCCGTAAATGGGAAACAACAGCTTCCAGTCCATGCCCCAGTACTGTGCGGCAATAATGGGAATCAGCGATCCTGTTAACGACCCGATCGCCTTCACGAACTGCCCGTACGATAAATTCCTTGAATACTTCCCCTTCGGCGAGACATCCCGCATGATCGGGTTCCCGGCCACCTGCAGAATGGTTGCCCCGGTTCCCAGCAACAGCAATCCGCTCAGAATCATTACAAAGGACGAATAATTCGACAGCATGGGCATCAGCATGCCCAGCAAAGCTGCCAGCAATCCGATCATCAACATCCTTTTCCGTCCTTTCCGGTCCTGGTACAATCCCATGGGAACCGATAACAATCCGAACATGATAAATCCCATGAAGGTCACCAGTCCGGCACTGAAATTGGTTAAACTAAAATCTTCCTGTAACTGGCTCGTCAGCGGCCCCGAAACATCGCCAAATCCCATCACCAGGAACGCCAGGAAAATGGGAGTACTCTTTGGTATTTTCATATCAAGCTAGATTTTTGTGAAAAAAGTAAAAGTAAGATTTCACACCCGGAAGACCACAGAATATTACTTATTTAAAACGATTCTTTGCTAGGACGCCGGTTACCCGGAACAAAATTCGCTCCATGAACCCAATTATTCGTTATATTTGACCTCGAAACCATCATGTATCATAAAAATCTTTTGTTGTGAAACCACTCCATACGATCATCCTGACCGGCGGAATCCTGGGGGCCATATCCTCCTGTCAGACCGGCACGAAAAAAGCAGACCAGCAGGAACTCGAACGACCCAATATCCTGTTTATCATGTCCGACGACCATGCGTACCAGGCTATCAGTGCCTACGATGATAAACTCATGGAAACCCCCCAGATCGATCGCATCGCCGAGGAGGGCATGCTCTTTACCAACGCCAGCGTTACCAACTCCATCTGCGCACCCTCCAGGGCCGTGATCCTCACAGGTAAACACAGCCATATCAACGGGAAGATCGACAACCGGTTCCCGTTCGATACCACCAATATCACCTTCCCGCAAATCCTCCACGATAATGGCTACCAGACCGCCATGTTCGGGAAACTGCACTTTGGAAACAACCCGAAAGGATTCGACCAGTTTAAGATATTGCCCGGACAGGGAACCTACTACAACCCCGATTTCATTACCAAGTACGAAGGACGGGTGAGAATAGAAGGATACACGACCGACCTGATCACCGATATGACTATCGATTGGTTTGAAAACGAGATGAAAAAGGATCAGCCCTTTTTGATGATGTACCTCCATAAAGCACCCCACAGGGAGTGGCTGCCGGCACCCCGTCACTACAAGGAGTACATCAACAAAACCTATCCGGAACCTCCTACCCTCTTCGATGATTACGAAGGCAGGGAGGCCGCCAAACAGGCCGAGATGAATATCCTCGACCATATGAACTGGGCCGGAGATTCCAAGATCTATCCCGAGGTGATGGATGAACTGGGCATCGAAGAGACCATCGGCTGGGACAAGAAAGCCTTCGAGCGCGAAGTAGGCCGCCAGAACGAAGAGCAGCGTGCCACCTGGGATTCGGTGTACGGACCCATGAACGAGGAGTTTAAAAAGAACTACCCCGATATGGACCGGGAGGACCTCATGCACTGGCGCTACCAGCGATATATGCAGGACTACCTGGGATCCATCGCTGCCGTGGACGAAGGTGTGGGACGCGTGCTGGACTACCTGGAAGAGAACGGAATGGCGGAAAACACCATCGTGGTCTACACCTCCGACCAGGGCTTCTACCTGGGTGAACACGGCTGGTTCGACAAACGGTTCATCTACGACGAATCCTTCAAAACACCCCTGCTTGTGCGGTGGCCCGGTAAAACAAAACCAGGATCGGTCTGTACAAAGATGGTACAGAACCTGGACTTCGCCCAGACCTTCCTGGAAGCAGCCGGGATCCAACCCCCTTCCGACATGCAGGGCGAATCACTCATCCCCCTGCTGGAAGGAGATACCAGTCGGTGGGACCGCGACGCAGTTTATTACCATTATTACGAATACCCCGCCATACACATGGTGAAACGCCACTACGGGATCGTTACCCAGGAATATAAACTGGTGCACTTCTATTACGATATTGATGAATGGGAACTATACGACCGGAAAAAAGATCCCATGGAGATGAATAACGTCTATAACGATCCGGAATATGCAGGGGTGGTCGAGGAAATGACAGCTAAACTCAAGGAGCTGCGCAAAAAATACAAAGACTCCAAAGAGCTCGATCAGAAATTCATCGAGATGTATAACCAATAATCGCGACAGCTCATACAGAAAGGTTATTCATATACCGGTTCCAGCCAGGGTTCGGCTGAGCGATATCTGCTCTCCGATGCCAAGCGGATTCCCCGTTTCATGATCTCCAGCACTTCGGACACCTTGAAATCCGCCGCCACATGCCCCGGTGAGTTGTAAAAGTCACGACCATCGCCATAATGCTTTTTCCACACTACGGGCATCACTGCCCCGTTGATCCAGGTAGCATGCTCGCCCTTGAAGGTCGTGGTTGCCGGTACCTTCACATTGGGATCCGCGTGCATATAATACTGCTCGGAGTGCATGTCAAAATCCTCGAGCCCCTCCATAACCCGATCACCGGGACAGGTTACCTGCACCGAATAATCGATCAACCCGCCGCCGGTATGATGACCAACTTTTACCTGTTTTATTTCCCATAAACGGCGAGTTTGTTGTATTTTTATCCCACAATGCGTCTTATAAAGATCATACAACAGGTAAGATGGGTCGCCCTGGGGGGGGTCCTCCTGTTCCAGGCTGTATCGATCAGGGCCGGATCACCCGCTGCCATTGCAGAGAAAGGAACCGCGAGAATACCGGCCGACCTGCTGAACCGGGAAGAAACCCTCCGCCTGTCAGGTCATTGGGCCTTCCACTGGAAGACCTTCATCGATCCCGAAAATCCAGGCGCCCGTGAACCCGATCTTTACGGCAAGGTGCCGGCTTACTGGACCGATTACGTGGAGGATATCCCGGGTGTAACCGGAACAGGCTATGGCTCTTATCACCTGCAGCTCGCCATGGAAGGGGGAGAGGGCAAAACGATCACCTTCCGGATCCCCATCTTTGACACCTCCTATGAACTCTTTATTAACGGGGAGAGACAGGCATCCAACGGGAAACCGGGGAAAAACCGCGAAACATCAGAACCGGCCTATCAGCCCATCCTTCTCGATTACCGGCTGCCTTCCGATACCCTCAACCTGGTGTTTCACGTCTCCAACCACTGGCACCGAAGGGGAGGTTTCTGGAAGCATATGGAAGTTGGAGCCCCGGAGGTTGTGCACAGGAAAGTGGAACGCAAACAGGTGTATACCTACTCATCCATCGGGATCCTCCTGGCATTCGCCATCTTTTTCCTCTTCTTCCGGATCATCTCACCACGGGAAGAGGTGATGCTCCTGTTCAGCCTGACGATCTTCGGGATCTTCCTCCGCTCCATCAGCACCGGCCTCATTACTGCCAATACCTTTACCGACCCCTCGTGGAGCTGGACGGTGAAACTGGAATATGTGGGTACCTACCTGGCTTTCCTGTTCGGAATTCTCTACCTGCACCGGTTTTTCCCCGCCCGGAAAATGAATGCAATCGTGCGAATCAACACGGTGGTCATGAGCCTTCTGTTACTGACAGTGCTGGTTACCAGCGTCCGGGTTTTCTCCTACACCATTATGATGTTCCAGGTGCTGGCCCTCTTCTTTATGCTCTATTATATTTACCGCAGCCTGATGGCCTCCCTCCGGGGGAACACCATCCATAGTCTGTTTTTCATCAGCCTGATCCTCTTTTCAGCCTCCCTGGTGAATGACATTCTCATATCCATTTCCAAAACGAGCCTCACCACCGACTATATCACCCATCTGGCCTTCCAGGCGTTTATACTCCTTCAATCCATTGTGCTGATCAAGAGGTGGTTGGCAGATTACCAGGAACGGGTACGGTTGAGCACGGAACTGACCACCGTCAATGAAAACCTGGAGCAGCTGGTGACAAACCGAACCAGCGAGCTGAAAGAATCGCTCGATATGAAAAACCAGCTCTTCTCCATCATTGCCCATGACCTGAAAAACCCGGTATCCAACCTGGCCCAGTACAGTGACCTGCTGCTTGAAAACGAGAAGCTTAAAGAGGAACGACCGGTGCTGACCGAACTGAAACTCATGGCTTACGCCGCCATTGAACTGATCGATAACCTTACCTTTTGGGGCCGACAGCAGGGTAAACAGATCAGTTACAGGCCCGAAACGGTCTCACTGAACCAGAAGTTTTCCGAAATCGAACAACTCTTTGATCAGAAAGCCCGCTGGAAACAGATCAACCTGCAGACCCTGGTCGAAGGTGAATTAAAGGTTACATGCGATGCGGTCCTGTTTGACCTGGTGCTGCGAAATATGGTTTCCAACGGAATTAAGTTTACCGAACGGGGGGGAAGAGTGACTCTCTCAGCTAAACCAGAAAATGAAAACGTAAGAATTACCGTCGAAGATACCGGGATCGGGATACGCCGGGAAGTTGTTGATGCCCTTCAGGAAAACAAGGAGATACCCTCAACACCGGGGACCGAACAGGAGAAAGGTACCGGACTGGGCCTGAAACTTATCCGTGACCTGGTGGAGGTCAATAAAAGTACCCTGGAGATCTACAGCACCCCCGGGAAAGGCACCATCCTCTCTTTCCTTCTCCCCCGCGCCGAATAAGAAGGTAACACCCCTGATCGCACTGCCGGCATTAGATGAACACCCTGGTTCACAGTTTTATAAAAGGTGGTCAATCAAGACCCTCCCGGCACTCGCACACCCCTCCCCGGCCTGAGAAAAACCAGTGGCTGTACTCACTGACCTTCACCCGGAAAACCAACGGCTCTGACCACAGCATGTGATAAAAACGATTATTATTCGTGAAATAATTCACTTATTTGTGTAACTTTGGATGAAAATCCCGGTTATGCTTTCACAAAAAAGGGCTGCCACATGCAGCATATGTACAAAAGGATCCTGTGCCCTGTCCACTCTATCACAGGAGGAGATCCTGAAAATGGAAATGCACACCCACCAGAGCGATATCCCGCAGGCTGAAATGCTGATGCGCCAGCACACCCCGGTTCACTCCATCATCTACCTGCGGTCGGGTTACCTGAAAGAGTTCGTGGCCCACGAAAACAGGCCTAACCAGGTTGTACAGATCCTGCGTGAAGGGACTTACATCGGATTGCCGGCCCTGTTTGGTAGCAAAACCTGCAACTTTTCATACAAAGCGCTCAGCGACATAGAAGTCTGTTTCATCGAAAAAAACACCTTCCAGTCACTGGTCCATTCAAACATACGGTTCTCCAACGAAATCCTGCATTCGATGAGCAGCGATACCCTTCGTAACCAGCTTCGGATCCTGGCTCTAACCCAAAAACAGAGTTTTGGAAAAGTGGCCGATACGTTGCTATATCTTGCCAGGCAGGTATATGAAAGCCGTTCGTTCGATATGCAGCTTACCCGCACGGAGTTAGCCCAGATGATCGCTTCTACCAGGGAGAATGTCACCAAAACCCTGCGCAGGTTAATGAACGAGGGAATCATCTTCCTGAAAGGAAGCTATATCAAGATCCTGCAAATGGAACAGCTTGAAGAGATTGCTAAAAACGGATAATCCCATCAGTCATACCGGCGGCGTAAAAAACGTCCGTCAAAGACCTCGTAGTTCATGAAGTAGTAGGTAAGGTTCAGCGAAAGGTAAATCATCCGGATATCCTGTGAATACGGACTGGTCGATGCACCGGTCTCCACCTCGTAATCAAAAGACGGCAGGGTGGTCAGATCAGCCGACAGCACAACTCCCCAGTGAATAACCCCCAGCTGTTCGATGATCGTGCGCATCATCGCTCCTGCATGCGCGGTTACAACCGCAGATTGCTTGGTATACCCGTGCCGGTCGAACAGGTAGGTATAGTCGTAATTCTCATCCATGCGGGTAAGATTCCGGTAACTGGAAAAATCCCTTCCTACAGAGATCCCTGCCATCGGTGCGATCTCGTAAAACGGATCCTCCGCTGTAACCACCGTATAGGAAGCTATCAGGGGCAGGGAGACCCCGACGAATTCACTGTGACCCCACAGGTTGATAGCCGCGTCGTCCAGCATCTCCTCGTGCACAAAACCAAATCGTTTCCGCTTAATATCCAGTCCGGACGTAAAAGAGAACCCCGACTCCAACTCATAATTCACACGGAATCCCGCCCCGAAATTCACCAGGTCCCAGTAACGGGGCGAAGTGCGTTGCAACCCGTCTAACCTCGGTGTCAGATCGGTAAAACAAAATACGGGTTCCACCTGCACTCCCAGTGCAAATTTGCTCTGCCCCTTCACCAATACGGAAGAGACCACCAGCAAGACCACTGCAAGGATGGCAGTAAACCATGGCTTTAATCGCCTGATCATGGAAATGTTTTTCGCTGAACTCTTCATCGCACCTGACTCTGCTGAATTTCCGAGAGATACCTCATTGTTTTCAGCAACCTCATCCCTGTCTGTGGCCGGGATTCTGACAGATGTTCGATTTCCGGCAGTTGTTTTATTTATGTCTGATGCTGTGCTGCTTACAAGGGCATCATTGCTGTCAAAGGTGGTTGAATAACACTGAACTGAGGGTTTCATGCTTTACACATTTTTGCGCCCTGACGTTCCGTCAGCCGGAGAATAAATCGCCGAGAAACTCGTGGGGAACTCTAAGGTAATGCTTTTTTTTCATTCTGCACTTATCTGTGCCTGCCTGTTCTTACCCTGCGCTTCAATTCGTTCTGTTTGCAAAACCAAACCATTCCTCGTAGCTTGCATTTTTGTTTATCTTTGCACTGGTAAAAAGAAACTATGAAACTATTTATAGCAGATAAAAATACTGATAAAGAGAATGTTATATTGCTGGGTCGCCCGGAGACCGATTTTTCGGAGTGGCTAAACGGTAAGGCAGAATCGGACTATGTCCGCGATCGCATCGACAGCGATAAGGAGGTCATTGAACTTAACAGGTTCGATCGCCTGGTGGTGATCCGGATCCTTAAGAGCAGTGATAAACCATTGCACAGGAAGCGCGAAGAGGCCCGCATGGCGGCTTATGCACTGCATCCGCGACTTAAGGAGTATGACCTGGAAGAGGTGATCATAGCCAATGCAGGGGTTTTTTGTGAAGAGACGGTCGCTTTCGCGGAAGGGCTTGCACTGACCAATTACCAGTTTCTGAAATACTTTTCCGACCGGGATAAAAAAGCCCACAGGCTGAACCGAATCGGACTGCGGTCGGAAAAAGTCGATGAAGAGATCCTCAACCGGTTAAGCAGCACCGTAGAAGCCGTCTGCCATAGCCGCGACCTGGTGAATGAACCGCTCTCCTACCTCACTGCCGAAAAACTTGCGGAAGAGGTCACTGCCATGGGCCGTGAAGCCGGTTTTACCGTGGAGGTGTTCAACAAGAAAAAGATCGAATCGCTCAGGATGGGTGGAATTCTTGCAGTTAACCGCGGTAGTATCGATCCGCCTACCTTCTCCATCCTGGAGTGGAAACCTGAAAACGCGGTGAATGAAAAGCCGGTGGTGATCGTTGGCAAAGGAGTAGTATACGATACCGGGGGAATGAGCCTCAAACCCACCCACGATTCCATGGATTACATGAAGTGCGATATGGCCGGTGCCGCAACGGTCGCCGGCACGTTTTATGCCGCTGCGAAAGCAAAGCTGCCGGTGTGGGTAATCGGACTCATCCCTGCCACCGATAACCGGCCCGACGGAAATGCATATGTACCCGGCGATATAGTGAAAATGTACGATGGAAAAACCGTGGAGGTGCTGAATACCGACGCGGAGGGTCGAATGATCCTGGCCGATGCACTGAGTTGGGCCAAACAATATGATCCGGAACTGGTGGTGGAGCTCTCCACACTGACAGGCTCGGCACATGTGGCCCTGGGTAAATACGGCATAGCCGGCATGGGCAATGCTCCGGGGGATATGATGGAAGCACTCAAGTTAAGTGGTGACAACACCTACGAACGCATTGCCGAATTCCCCTTCTGGGAAGAATACGGTGAGTTGATGAAATCGGATATCGCGGATCTGAAAAACATTGGCGGACGCCTTGCCGGAGCAATCACAGCCGGGAAATTCCTGGAGAACTTCACCGATTATCCCTTCATCCACCTGGACATTGCCGGTCCTGCCTTCAATAAAACCGAGGACAACTACCGCGGAAAAGGAGGCAGCGGCATCGGGGTGCGACTGCTGGCTGATTTTCTGTATCACTTTTCACGCTAAACCTGAACCATGAGCAAACGAACCAAAATAGGGATCTCGCACGGCGACATCAACAGCATTAGCTACGAGGTGATCATGAAAGCGGTGAAAGACAAACGACTGCTTGAACTGTGCATTCCCATTATCTACGGGTCGCCCAAAGTAGCGGCCTACCACAAAAAAGCCCTCAATATCGAGGAGCTGAATATGAATACCATAAAGACCCCCGATGAAGCGAGTAACCGGCGGGTTAACATAATCAACTGCATCAGCGATGACATCCGGGTTGAACTCGGAAAATCCACCCGGCAGGCAGGAGAAGCCTCGTTCCAGGCACTTCAGGCAGCGGTGGCCGATTTGGCCGGCAATAAGATCGATGCCCTGGTGACCGGTCCGATCAACAAACAAAATATCCAGAGTCCGGAATTCCAGCACAGCGGACATACCGAATACCTCAAGGAACAATTCCAGGTGGATGAGGTGCTGATGCTGATGGTCAGTGACCTGATGAAAGTGGGGGTGGTAGCCGGACATTTACCCATTGCGGAATTGCCCGGATTTATTACCCGTAAAATGATTATCTCCAAACTCAACATCCTGAATGAATCGCTGCAAGTTGATTTCGGTATCCGTAAACCGAAAATTGCCGTGCTCGGACTCAATCCGCATGCCGGCGACGAAGGACTGCTGGGCAGCGAAGAACAGGAAACCATCACCCCGGCCATCCAGGTTGCCAGGGAAAATGATATCCTGGCGTTCGGACCATTCCCGGCAGACGGGTTTTTCGGATCCGGGAAGTTCGCGAAATACGATGCAGTACTTGCCATGTACCACGACCAGGGTCTGATCCCGTTTAAAACCCTCACTATCGATGATGGGGTTAACTACACAGCCGGGCTCCCCGTTATCCGGACCAGTCCGGCACATGGCACCGCATACGAACTGGCCGGAAAAGATGAAGCCACCCACTCCTCCTTTCTCAACGCCATCTACCTGGCCTGCGATATCATTAAGAACCGGGAATTACACAGCGAGATAACCAAAAATCCCCTGGGAACCGGACTTACCAATACAGGAGATAAAGACGAAGACCTTCCCGAAAACGGAGAGTGACCGATTCCAGGCAGAACGTTATCTATACCATTATGCAGAGAAGAGGAGCTGACCGGGAGACGATTCGGTTCAGGAAGTGGACCAACCGCAAAGAAGCCGTACTGCGAAGCTTCCATAAAATCATATCCATCGGCACCATCGCTCTGACCTCCACCCTGCTCCACCCTTCTCACCTGGCAGCCCAGTCCGACACAACTTCCCCGGTAATGTTCCTTGAACTGGAGGAAGTGGTAGCCATCCCGGAAACGGAAACCGATCTCTACGCCCCCTCCCTTCGTGAAATCACCCTGATCAGCCGGGAAACCCTCACCCTGTCCCCCGCAACTTCATTTAACCAGCTGCTCGACCAGCAGCCCGGTATAGACATCCGCACACGTGGTCCCCTGAACACCCAATCCGATCTCTCCATCCGCGGCGGCTCCTTTGACCAGTCCCTTATACTGCTGAACGGCATCCCCATGAACGATCCCCAGACCGGGCACTTCAATCTCAACATCCCCCTTCAACACCAACAACTCCAACGAATCGAAATTCTTAAAGGTCCGGCCACCCGCACCCACGGCATTAACGCCTACAGCGGAGCCCTCAACCTGGTCACCCGACCCGCCGACTCCCTCAGGCTCCACGCCTCCCTGGAATACGGCCAATACAATACATTCCGGACCTCCGCGACACTTCACGTTCCGGCCCGACCGGTCAAAACCATGCTTGCCGTTCATACCACAACCTCCGACGGATACCGCGCAAACACCGATACCGATCAGACCGGGCTTTACCTGCACACCACCGCACCTCTCGGCAACCTGAAGATGCACCTGCTGACCGGCTGGAACAAAAAAGATTTCGGAGCCAATGCCTTCTACTCCCCACAGTATCCCGATCAGTACGAACAAACCGAAGCTACCTTTGCCGCCCTTAAAATTAACGGTTTATCTTCCTTTTCCCTCACCGAAGCCACCCTCTACTGGCGAGGTCACCGCGATCACTTCATGCTGTTCCGGGACCACCCCGAATACTACCAGAACCACCACCGCAACCAATCTGCCGGCACCCGCCTGGAAACCGGCATCCGTACCTTTGCCGGCATCACCACCGCCACCCTTGACCTTCGCCATGAATCCATACAAAGCACCAGACTGGGTCAGCCCCTCTCCAATCCGTCTCCTGTAAACGGAACCGACTCAGCCCGGTACACCAATTACGACGCCCGCAACCACCTGAGCCTTTCTGCAAACCACCGCTTCTCCCTTCATACCGTGCAGATCAGTGGCGGTATGATGCTCTATTACGATCCCCATTCTTCCCATACAGGAATCTATCCCGGAATCGATATCAGCTGGAAACCCCTCTCCTCCCTCCGCACCTATTTTTCCGCAAACCGCTCCATGCGATTGCCTACCTTCACAGACCTCTATTACCAGGGACCTCAAAACATCGGCAATCCCGACCTGAAACCCGAAACGGCCACCACTTTTGAAACAGGCGCCACCTGGGAAAAGCAGGGAGTACAACTAACCACCTCCCTCTTCCATCGCCTGGGCCGCTCCACCATCGACTGGATCTGGCAAAACGGCGCCTGGCATACCCGGAACATCACCACGCTGAACACCACGGGCGGCGAAATCTCCGCCAAACTCAAACCCGGCACTTACCTGTCACGCCTTTACCCCGTCGAATCCATCCACCTTACCTATAGCTATACCCGCATGAACAAACAGGAAACCAACTTCATCTCCCACTACGCTCTCGATAACCTCAAATCCCGTTTCACCACCGAATTACACCTGTCCCTGCCCCTGAACCTCCATGCCACCACCAGCCTGCGGTACCAGGACCGAAACGGATCATACCTCTATTATCCCACTCCTGCAAGCGAACCGTTCGAAAAACCCTACCAGCCCTTCTGGCTCCTGGACACGTCCATTCAATATACATGGAAACTCCTCACCTTCAGCACCTCTGTAACCAACCTCCTCGACACGCCCTATCGCGACATCGGCAGCATCCCCATGCCCGGCCGCTGGATAATGACCCGCCTGGAACTCAAACTGCCCTTGAAATAGACCGGCAACCCACCATCCATGAATTTTCACGTGAAATGATTTCCAAAATTATATTCCAAACCACTGCCCTCAGCGTCCGTATAGTGATATACTCCCGCCCCAGCTTGTAATGCCCTTTATCCGCATGGAGTGTAAGCCGCGACACCGGCCGCGGGGCTACGCAGGAAACCAGGAAAAGAAAAGAAAAGATAAAATAAGGACAGGCGTTGCAAACCGCCGTGTTCGGGGTAACATATCATTTGTCATGGTAAAGGGTTTTTACCTGACAATCCTCAAATTTCCTGCCGAAATCGCCGGTACTGAAACGCGAAAGAGTAATTAACCGATCAAGTCCTTGTAGTCGTCCGCCGACATCAGGTTATCAGCCTCGGAAGCATCGCTCATCCTGATCTTCACCATCCAGCCCTCACCGTAAGGATCGGAATTCACAATCTCCGGTTTTTCTTCCAGCTTCTCATTCACCTCGGTAATCTCCCCCGATACGGGCATGAAGATATCGGAAACCGTCTTTACCGCCTCGATCGTTCCCAGGGTCTCACCGGAATCCATCGTCTCCCCCTGCGTCTCAATCTCCACAAAAACAACATCACCCAGTTCCCCCTGGGCGAAATCGGTGATACCTACCGTGGCTACATCTCCTTCAATCTTAATCCACTCGTGCTCTTTCGTGTACTTTAAATTACCTGGTATGTTCATAGTATATCTGTTTGAAATGATAATTTGCTCTCAAATGTAACACATTTTATGCACTTTGTAAACGTGATCTTCATCATAGCGTGAAGGTCAGACTGAACCCCACATTGTAATTGGCATTGGGAAAGCTGTTTGAGATGTAGGGAGTTGTGATCCGCTGGTCGTAGAAGGCCCTCACCGTAAACTTGTCACTCAGCATATAGTCGGCCGAGGCCTTGAGGCTTAAGATACGCTGACCCGCAGTGATCTCGCTCCCGGAAATATCCTCCAGTTTCCGGATGACCGTCCGGTTGTTCCGCAGAGAGAAATCAAGCCGCACGTTCAGGTCGCTGTTGAATTGCTTCTGGTTAATCTCCAGCGGGACTTCGTTGAACCGGTAGCCTGCTCCGAATACGATCTCGTTACTGTTTACTTCATTGACCTGGCTGTTGGCCATGTTCAATCCCACGGTGCGTGACCGCTTGAACTCGAAACGGGTGGTCAGACTGTTCTTCCAGTCCATGTTGATGTCAAAGAGCGGACTGAACTGCTCATTGATGGTTACCGTGTTCACGTTCTGCTCCACCATGAAATTTCCCTGGGCATCCACTGTCAGCGGAACCCCGCTGATCGAGTCTACAACAAAGAAGGGATTGGAGACGAAAGATCCCACGCTGTAGGTGGACCGGTAGGCATGATTCATGGTAATGGAATTCACGTACTCCTGCAATACCTCGATCTTGCCCAGTCCGTCAAACGAGATCCGCCAGTTGGGCATCAAACGCAGGAGTGACTGAACCGCCTGCAGTGGAACCGATTCAGCTTTCTGGTACCCGTAGGATGCCAGGAAAGCAGGGATCAGGACCCGCTGGGAGGTCGGACCATACCCTTCATAATAGCCTGCCGAATCTGCCAGTTGTATCCCGGTCTTATCCCGGTACATATTCGCCAACCGTTTCGAGACCTTCTTCCGGTTCTCGAATTTCAGGGCATTGAACGCATCGGAAGAGTCCACCGCTGATCCCAGCTCCTCGAATGCTGTTCCCCAGGAGAAATACGACATGGTGAAATTGCCCCGTACCGTCCTGCCCCGTGCTGTATCCGAGGGAAGGTTGCCGAGTTCATTGGCGGTAAAGAATTCGCTCCTGTTCTCCGAGAAGGTCCGGTTGGCAGTTAAGTCAATCCGTAACCCCCTGAATGGCTCCACGTTAGCACGAAGGTTAAACCGCTCGGTCACGTTCATATTGTACGCCTCATTGAGCGCCTGGTCGGTGGTCAGCAACCCGTCATAGAAAGCCTGTTCGGCAAATCCCTCATCCTGCCAGCCGGCGATAAACTCCCATCCGGGTGTAAGCTGGTTGTTATACCGACTCATCCCCAGGTACCGGGTCTCCGGCATGTATCCCGGGAGGAACGATCCCCCGCTCCTCGAATAGGTTACATTCAGGGTACGTACACTCATGAGCATCCGCATGGAAGTCTCCAGGATGAAAGTCAGCGGGTGTTCCCCTTTAATAACGGTCCCTGTTACCAGCACCCGGCCGTTCATGACGGTCTTATCTGGAATAACCCTGATCCGCCGGTCATTCAATACCTCCAGGGTGTGTTCCACCTCCTGGCCATCCTGGTCATACACCGTTACCTCTATATCTTCGGTCTTCAGATTGTGCAGCACATACCGCCCAACATTCTCCCGCATATAGAGATTATCCTTTTCAAAGGTCTTCTCCTTCGTTCGCGTCTCGGTCTGCTGTTCCCGGCTCCTTGCGCTCCGGTATTTATCGTTGATGCTCTTCAGGTAATCCACCTTGTTATAGAGATTCACCATATTCATCTGTCCGTTCATCTGGAGCGTGTTGGAATTCTCAATGGAATTTCCCAGTTCAATGGGCCCCAGCACCGGGTCGTCGGGGATGATCGGACCGGCATTCCAGTTGTAGCTCGCATTGTACTGGGCCCTGAGTGACATCCAGTCGAGCAGCGGGATTTTATTAATAGGTATGGTATACCCCAGGTTGAACTGGTGGAAATAGCTGGTGGTACGCCCGAAATCCCTGATATTCTGCCACAGGGAGTCTTTGTACGCCTCGTAATGATCCGAACCGGCATGCCACCTTCCCTGTGGTTCATCGATCCGGGCCGTATTGGTGGCCGAGAAATCAAACTTCAGGTTGCGGGTCAGGTCAAACGTAAGATCATAATGCCGGTTCCAGAAGAAATCCTTTTTAAAAGTGGGGGTAACCAGGAAATCGGGATTGTTTATGTTCCGGGTCTGACGCTCCATGTATTTCCGGTTCATATCGGTCCGGAACGACAGTTGCGATGGGGTATAAAAGAAATTGAAATCTTTGATCAGGCGCAGCCACTTATGACTCAAAAATTTCGACTTCTGGAAAGGTTGAACATTCTTGGGCCGGGTGGAAAAGTTATACCCCAGGTTGGCACTTATCTCCTTGGTGTTGTAAAACTCCAGGTTCGGACTGGTACTGCTCATTTCGTTGAGTGAAAAGCTGGCCGACCAGTTCGAGAGGCTGTAGATCGCATTCTTACTCCCCTGGGGATTCACCCGCATGTTGGTAAGGGCAAAGGACTTTCTCTCCACCACGTCCTGTGCGTTTCGCCGGATGGAATCCCGTACCTGTTCGTTCCGGGCCTCCTCCAGGGCCTCCTTCAATTCAATATCGGGATCGAGTGGATTGTACTGGGGATTCACAATGGATTTGGAGTAGCCGGCATAAACCGGTATGACCACCCCGGCCTCCTCGTTGAAGAATTTACCCATCTCGAAATTCGAAGAGACATCATACTGTATGATCTGTTCCCGGGAACGCTCGTTCACCTTCTCCTCGATGGAACCGAATCCGGGTGTGCTCGTGGAGCCGGCTACCGTTACATTCCCGAAATCGGCAAGCTTGGCTGTGGCACGTCCGTTGGCCGCCCAACCCCCTTTCTCATTGAAATTGGTGAGGCGCAGTTCATTCAGCCAGATCTCACCGCTTTTCGGCAACCCGTCATCCAGGCGCTGATCACTCTTTCCGGCCTTTGGATTGCGCACACCGATCATGATCGTGCGTACACTGCTCAGGTTGGGGTTCCCCGAAATGGATAATTTATTCCCCCGCTCATCATACCGGGAGTAGACCGAAGTGACCGAAATATTGCTGTTCGGATCTCCCAGCTCCCGGTTCCGGTCCAGTTTCACCTGTGTGAGTTTCTCCAGGTTGATGATGAACTGGTTCTCCTCGGGCCATACGATCTTTCGGTCATCCTGGTTATCGTTTTCATACTGCCCGTGGGGGGTCAGCTTCAGGGGCACTTCGTACTCGTAGAAGTTGCCCTGATAATCGGATCCCAGCCGGATGAAAGCGGTCAGTTCACCATCCCGGAGGTCGCCCTCCACGAGCGCTTCTGCATGCACCTCCATCTTGATCTTCCGGTACTGCCGGATATCCAGGTCCGTATTCTTATAGACAGCACGGGCATCCCCGTCTCCCAACTCATTTACCTTCAACAGGATGGATTGCTCGTTGAGCTGACGCAACTGCGGCTGCGTGGGATCAATCTGCCGGTTAAATCCGGGAGGCAGGGTGTAGTTCACCGGTTGCTTGCCGGCATTCTCTTCAATGTTCACCGCGCCCACCGAGAGATTCCCTTCAGCAGGCTCAATGCCGGTCCAGTCTTCACCCCCCTCGGTAAAGGAGAGATCATACCGCCGCCACTCACCCCGCACAAGGTCAAGCCGGGCAAATCGCAACAGCATGGTGTCCTGACAACCGGTCAGGAACATCCGCATGAACCTTATCGTCTTGAAGTCGGTAATATCACCCACCGTGGTCTCGTAATCGTAAATGGGAATACGGAACTGGTACCAGGTCACCTCGTCCTTGCGTCCGTTCTCATACTCCACCTTGTCCACCACCTTGTCTACGATGTTGTTGCGGCCCACTTCCAGTTCACTCGGACTCAGATCCACGCGGTAGACAAAAAAGCTTTCTCCTTCGCTCAGGGTGTTGTCGCGGTTGATATCCTCCAAATCGGGCAGGGTAGTTCCGGAGGTGGGATAGGATTCCCCGTAATCCTGGTCGCTGGGGGAGTTTCCGTCGGGATTATTAAACTGCTTGTACCGGGAGAGGATATCCAGTTGCTGACCGTCATAATCACTTCCACGGTAGTAGTGAAAGTCATCGGCTGCAGGATCCTCCATGATCGCATTGTACGCTTCATCGGTTAGCAGTCCGTTGTCGTACATCTGCTGGATCCTGTTCAGGAAATCGTCGTCCTCAAGCGACAGGAACGAGGCCTCATCCTCATTGGAGAGTCCGTCCAACCCCACATCCTGGTATTTCCGGGTAGCCGGATCAGAATCAAACGCGTTCACCAGCGATTGAACCACCGGTACCCGCCCCCAGGTGGTGGTATCCACCTTCTCCACCTCTTCGGTGGCAGGAAGGCCGTTCTCAAACATCTTACGCGAATCCTTGAGAATATCCTCCGATACACTCCCCAGGTTGAAATAGAGCTGTGCTCCCTGCTGCCCCTCCATATCCGCGTAAGGATCCATGAGCCAGAACTCGATAAACTCCACGTTGGCCGCCTCGAAATCGCTCGAGTAGATCTCCCGCATCATACCTCCCCAGCGCTGCTCCGGGTTTCTCAGGAACCCGTCTTCATCCAGGTTATCCGCATCGTAGTTGTAAGGCCCCCGCTCCCTGGGATAGTATCCTACATTGAGCACAGATATGTTGGTGGGGATTCCGTTTTCGGTCTCCTTGTTGGGGAAGATATCCTGTTCATATACTTCGTAGACATACGGACTCGATTGCAGATCGGGATTCTCCTTGATATGCTGGGGAGTAGTCGATTTATTGCGCAGGAACAGCGGGTCGATCTGGTACCAGGCAAACTTGGCCCGGTTATACCCATACTCCCGGTTGTTGTTCAGGTCGGCTTCCGGGAAAATGCCGGAGGGGGTGCTGGCCAGGTGCCATGCCGAGTAGTGCTTCAGATCTATGGAGGTCTCACTACCTTCAAAATCATCAATGTAGGCATTCCCCTCCTTATCAATGGCCCGGGAATGACCCGGGATGAGATGGGCAAACTCGCCCACCACGGTAAGCTGGGAAGGGGTTTTGGTCTCCAGGAACGGCAGTTTATCCACCAGGGTGGTCAGCAGCTGAGACTCGGTGGTATAGGAACCGTTGAGGCCCCAGATCGTATTGGAGATGGGCTCATCCCCGATATTAACCTTCTGGGTCAAAGGCCGCTCGGTAAGGTGGAGCACCGTCGCCCCCAGGTTGAAATCGTCCGACACCTCGTAGTCGAAGTGCGACCCGACCATGGTCTTGGTCTGGAAATTAAACAGTGACTGGTTCTCCAGGGAGACCTTCACCGGGGTGCCCGACTCCATGATCCCCTGGTTAATAATGGTTACCCGCCCCAGGGTGTAATCCACAGTATAATCCTGGCCTTCAACCAGTTGCCTTCCCCCGGCAGTGACTTTAACCGATCCCTTGGGTACATTCATGGCATTGAGCATGATCTCCGAACTGGAAGAGGAGGAGTAGGTCCCGCCGATCAGGAACTTGTTCTTTTCTGCAATCTGCTGCGCCTTCGTCTTGGTGGAATCATACAGCTCATGAAAGACATACCTGTCCACCGCCTGGCCGGCATCATCAGCAGGCAGTGAGTCGCGAAGCAGCTCCTCCAGGTCAGATCCGAATGGCTCCAGCAGCGGGAAAATCACCCGGCCGCTGCTGGGGATAATAGTCACCCCGTTGATAAAGTCAAAAACCCCGTCAGGATAGGGATCCCGCTGTGAGTTCATGTTATCCAGGTTCAACAGCCTGATCAGGTTACTTTTATTCAGATCGCCCTCGGGAAGGTAATTGATGTTGTTCCCGGTCTTGTCATCCCGGTACAACACATCCAGCATAAAGTCCTCTTTTTGTACCTGGTAAGCACCAATGGCATATACGTTTTTCATCATCAGGTCCCAGGTATAGCTGTTGGGGGTAAAGTTGGTAGGCTTGAGCAGCTTGAGCATAAGCGACTGAGGTGCACTGATCCCGGAGGAGGTAGAGAGTTCCCCCACCTGGTACGTCCTGCCCCGGTAGGTATACTCGTAAGCTACAGCAAGCACCTCATCGGTATTGAGCGCTGAATTAAGCGAGATATACCCCAGCTGTTCATTCAGTGTATACTCCCTCGGGGAGAGCAGGCGCGCATTCTCGATCTTTTCAAAATCGGTACCCAGCACCAGTCCGGCACTCTCCAGCGTTCCGGTGGCATTCTTGATCTCCCGGATATTGCTGTATGTGGTAGTCAGCTCCTTGTAGGCATTGTTCAGATCATTGCGTGGATAATCTCCCTGCTTCCCGCCATTGCGGCTGAAAAGCATCGAATAGGGTTCGGGTTCGGCCAGGTCGACAGCGGCCACAATGTTTCGGGACTCCTGGAAATTGGTGGTTTTGTTGGTTACCCACACCTCGATCCTGGTGATGGTAACATCGGAGGTGATGACGGGCAACCGTGACAGGGCCCGGTTGTAGTTATCCCGGAAATAGTCAGACAGGAAATAGTGCTTGTTGGCATCGTAATCATCTGCGGTTATCTCATATTCACTGACCTGTGCACCACCCGAAGCTTCTATGACCTGGGACTCCCCCCTTTGCTGGGAAAATACACTGGTGACCGTCAGTTTCCCGAACTGCATCTCTGTTTTGAGTCCGAACAGACTCTGACTCCCCGTGATCAGCGACCCCGGCAACGGGAGGTTCACGTTACCGGCTTCGATTTTTTTAATAATCTCATCTTCATCCCCGGAATACTCCAGTTTGGTCTGCTGCTCAAAATCGAAGGTGGCCTCGGTGTTATAGCTGAAGTCCAGGTTCAGCTTCTCACCAATGGATCCCGAAACATTCATGATGATCTTCTCATCAAACTGGAACGAAGGGGTCCGGCGAAGCCGTTCGGTGATGTTGGGGTTATCGATCTTGGAATAATTGAATCCGAAGATCAGTTCGGCGCTTCCCGAGGGCACGATATTGACCACGTTGGATCCGAAGATCTTGTCGAAAGCCTCTCCTCCCAGGTTGATCTGAGGGATGAAAGAGGGCTGTTCATCCACGGCACCGCCCGAAGCCTTCACCTTCCAGTAATCCCTTACCGCTTTTTGCATCTCGTACTCCCGGTACTGATCCAGATCCATCACGTTGGGCTCCCGGTAATTCCAGTTTCCTACCCGCTCCTGGAATATGTATTTCCCGGTTTCAGGATCATAGATAATCTCCGATTGGATATTGGAAGGAAGATCTAAATAGAGAGGGGAACTGTTTTCGGAGCCGGAGAGCGGGTAATTTTCCTCCTTGATGGGATAGGGCAGGGTGGTGTCCTGGGGCATCCCCATGGAGAGCAGCGCAGTGGGCCGTGCATGCAGATCATCGTTCATACCCGGCGGAATCCGGAGAACAACCTGTAAAAAAGCGAGAACCAGGAGTATATGGTGATACTTACGCTTCAATAGTTGTGAATGGTTCAGATTCTACATCAATTTCAATGCTGCCTTGACAACCTCTTCTACAGTCATCTCCGCATCGCCTGCCAATAATTTGTCCAGGTTCTTCTCCACGTTCTTTTTGGGAAAACCCAGCGCCACTAAAGCAGATAACGCTTCTTCCCTGACAGTATTGTCCTGCTGGAGCATAAATTCACCTGTTTCTTCAGCCTTCCCGATCTTGTCCCTCAGATCCACAATCACGCGCTGTGCCGACTTGGCCCCGATCCCTTTTATATTCTGCAGGGCTGCTACATTGCCCGACTGGATCGCCTCCCTCACTTCCGCGGGTGACATGGAGGAGAGGATCAGCCGCGCGGTATTGGCACCAATCCCGGATACAGAGATAAGCTGACGAAAAATCTCGCGCTCACCCCGGTCGCTGAATCCGTACAACATCTCCGCATCCTCGCGAACAACGTGATGCAGAAACAGCGTAGCTTCGGAAACTTCTCCAAGCTGTGAATATGTATATACGGATATGTGCAGGTAGTAGGCAACCTGACCTGCCTTGATCACCAGGTGTGCCGGTGAACGTTCAACTATGACCCCTTCAATAAACTCGTACATAAGCGTCTCTGTAAAAACGCTAAGATACTAAAATTGGTTAAAAGAACTCATGGAAATGGAACAGGCGAACGAGACCTTATAATTTCTTTTTCACCTCGGTCTCTTCAAAGGCTTCCACAACATCCCCCACCTTGATATCATTAAAGTTCTCGATGTTGAGTCCGCATTCCAGTCCGGAAACCACCTCCTTGACGTCATCCTTGAAGCGTTTCAGTGATCCCAGTTCACCGGTGTAGACAACGATTCCTTCCCGGATCAGCCTTACTTTGGAGGTCCTGCGGATCTTACCCTCTTTCACGATACATCCTGCAATGGTTCCCACCTTGGTGATCTTGAAGGTCTCCAGCACTTCGAGCGTACCGGTGATCTCCTCCCTGATCTCGGGTGAGAGCATCCCCTCCATGGCGGCCTTAACCTGTTCGATGGCGTCGTAAATAATGGAGTAGAGCCGGATATCGATCTGCTCCTTCTCAGCGAGCTTACGTGCATTGATCGAGGGTCGTACCTGGAATCCGATCACGATGGCATTGGATGCGGCAGCCAGCAGGATATCCGATTCGGAGATCTGACCTACCCCTTTATGTTTGATATTCACCTGGATCTCATCGGAACTGAGTTTGATCAATGAGTCGCTCAACGCTTCCACGGAACCGTCCACATCACCCTTAACGATGATATTCAGCTCCTGGAAATTACCAATGGCGATCCGGCGTCCGATCTCGTCCAGGGTAATGTGCTTCTTGGTACGAAGTTCCTGCTCACGCTGCAGCTGTTCACGCTTGCTGGCAATTTCCTTGGCTTCCTTATCACTGTCCATCACGTTGAAGCGGTCACCCGCCTGCGGGGCGCCGTTCAGACCCAGGATCATGACCGGGGTGGAAGGACCCGCCTCTTCGATGGGTTTTCCTCGCTCGTTGAACATGGCTTTCACGTGTCCATAATAATGTCCGGCCAGCAGGATGTCCCCCAATTTAAGGCTGCCAGCCTCCACCAGGAGGGTTGCCAGGTTACCGCGGCCCCGATCCAGCGTGGCTTCAATCACGGTACCTACAGCCTTTTTCTCAGGATTGGCTTTCAGCTCCAGTAACTCTGCTTCCAGGAGAACTTTCTCCAGGAGGTCATCGATATTCAGTCCGCTCTTGGCTGAAATATCCTGTGACTGGTACTTTCCGCCCCAGTCCTCCACCAGGTAATTCATATTGGCCAGCTCCTCCTTGACCTTCTCCGGGTTGGAGGTGGATTTATCGATCTTGTTTACGGCAAACACAATAGGTACATTTGCAGCCGATGCGTGATTGATCGCCTCCACCGTCTGGGGTTTCACCCCGTCATCGGCAGCCACAACGATAATGGCCACATCGGTGATCTGGGCACCTCGTGCACGCATGGCAGTAAATGCTTCGTGACCCGGTGTATCCAAAAACGTGATCTTCCTGCCGTCTTCCAGCTCAACGGCGTAAGCTCCGATGTGCTGCGTAATACCACCGGCCTCACCGGCAACTACGTTAGCCCGGCGGACATAGTCCAGGAGTTTGGTCTTACCATGGTCTACGTGCCCCATGACTGTTACAATAGGGGACCTGGACTCCAGATCTTTCGGATCATCCTCCTCCTCCTGGAGGTCATCCAGTACATCCGAACTGGTGAACTCTACCTCGTACCCGAACTCATCGGCTACCAGCGACATGGTCTCTGCATCCAGCCTCTGGTTGATAGAAACAAACAATCCCAGGTTCATACAGGTCTGGATCACCTCGTTGACCGGGGTGTCCATCATACTGGCCAATTCATTTACCGAAACAAACTCGGTAACCCGGAGGATGTGCTTTTCTTCCTCCTCCTGTCGTGCCTGTTCCTCCATCTTCTGATGGATGGAATCACGCTTTTCACGCCGGTACTTGGAACCTCTGGATTTTCCTTTACTGGTCAGTTTGGCAAGGGTGTCCTTTATCTGCTTCTGTACATCCTCATCACTCACCTCGGGTCTTACAGTGCGCTTGCGCTTCTTACCACCCTTCTCCCTGCGGCCTTTGCCCTTATCACGTTCCCTTGATTCAGTCCAGGGCTCTTCTTTCTTGATACGTTTCCGCTTCTTCTTCCGATCGGTATCTTTTTCGCTGCTGGAAGCTACAGGTTTTTTCTTGGGCTTTTTATCTGCCGGAAGATCGATCTTCCCGACCACAGTGGGCCCGGATAACTTCTCAAACTTGGTCTTGATATGCTCCTCTTTCTTATCCTCTTCCGCTGCAGGCTTCTCCCCGGCTTCCGGTTTGGCTTTCTCCTCTACCGGCTCTTTTTTCTCCTCTTTCCCTTCGGCTTTCTCCTTTTTAGCGGCCGGACGCTCTTTTACCGGCTCTTTCTCTTCTTCCTCCTTCTCAGGCTCCTTCTTCTTATCCGTTTTTGCCGGGGCTTCCTCAGCCTTTTTCCCCGACCCTTCCTCTTTCTTCTTCTCTTTCTCTTCTTTCGTCTTTTTTCCCGGACGTGTCTTCTGGTTCATGGAATCCAGGTCGATCTTACCGATAACCCTGGGCCCTGACTCCTCTTCCGTCTCTTCCGCCTCCTCCGGCTCTTGCTGCTCTTGCTGCTCTTCCGACACCGGTTCTTCCTCCTTACCGGCTGCTTCTTCCTCTTCGCTGCCGGTTTCCGAATCAGTTTCTTTCTCCTTCTCCCCGGCTGCAGGCGCCTCTTCCTTCTCTTCCACATCAGCCTCTTCTTCATCCGCTCCTGCATTCAGATCGGTGATCAGGAGCTCTTCCGAATCGTCCTCGGGCTCCTCTTCCGGGGAATCCTCCAGCGATACAGCCTCCTTCTTCTCACGCAGACTCTTCATGGTGAGTTTTTCCGACTCTTTCTTCACACTCAAATCTGAGCTGTACTCCTCCACCAGGAGATCGTACAAATCCGGACCCAGTTTGGTATTCGGATTGCTATCAATCTCGTGCCCTTTCTTATGCAGAAAATCAACAATGGTGTTGATCCCCACATTGAATTCTCGCGCTGCTTTGCTCAGTCTTATTGCCTTTTTCTCTGCCATAAAATCTCAAAAATACGAATATTCAGTTTCCCCGGGACGAAGTTAAGATTTATTCAAACTCGGCCTTAAGGATATTAACCACTTCTTCAATGGTTTCTTGTTCCAGGTCGGTACGAGTGACCAGGTCTGCAACAGACAGGTTAAGAACCGACTTGGCGGTATCACAACCGATGGATTTCAGCTCATCCAGCACCCATCCTTCGATCTCGTCGGCAAACTCCTCAAGGTTCACGTCTTCATCATCCTCCTCATCAGTCTCCCGGTAAACATCAATTTCATACTCGGTCAACTGACTGGCCAGCCGGATGTTCAGCCCACCCTTGCCAATAGCCAGTGAAACCTCCTTGGGCTCCAGGTACACCTCCGCCTTACCATCCTCGTCGTTGATCTTGATGGAGGTGATCTTGGCCGGACTCAGTGCCCGTGAAATATACAAATTGATATTCTGTGTATAATTGATCACGTCAATATTCTCGTTGCGCAACTCTCTTACGATCCCGTGAATCCGCGAACCCTTCATCCCCACACAGGCCCCTACGGGGTCAATCCGCTCATCATAAGACTCAACGGCCACCTTGGCGCGTTCACCGGGAACCCGTACAATCTTTTTAATGGTAATCAATCCATCGAATATCTCCGGCACCTCTAACTCAAACAAACGCTCCAGGAACACGGGTGAAGTCCTGGACAACACGATCAACGGATTGGCATTGCGCATATCCACTTTCACAACAACGGCCCTGAGCGTATCTCCTTTGCGGAAATAGTCCGAAGGGATCTGCTCGGTCTTCGGCAGGATCAACTCGTTCCCCTCGTCATCCAGTACCAAAATCTCCCGTTTCCAAACCTGGTATACTTCCCCGGTGACAATCTCTCCAATCCGGTCTTTATACTTGGCGTAGATGGAATTCTTCTCCAGTTCCAGGATCCTGGCCGACAGGTTCTGCCTGAGCGACAGGATCGCCCGGCGCCCGAAATGCTCCATCTTAACCTCATCCGTTACATCTTCACCCACCTCGTAATCATCATCAAATCTCTTGGCATCAGAGAGGGATATCTGCAGGTTCTCATCTTCCACTTCACCATCCGCTACCACCTCCCGGTTCCTCCAGATCTCAAAATCACCCTTATCGATATTGATAATAATATCGAAATTCTCATCCGAACCGTACCGTTTCTGCAACATGCTCCGGAATACATCTTCAAGAACACTCATCATGGTCACACGGTCAATATTCTTGAGCTCCTTGAATTCGGAAAACGTATCAAACAAATTCAGATTTTCCATTTTCTACATACAAATCATTTAAACGATATTACCACTTTGGTTGACTTAATTTCATCAAATGCAAAAAACCTTTCCGCTTTTACCGGTTTTTTCTTCTTCTGGCTGCCGCCGGAAAGAGCCTTCTCGGTAACCTCGATCTTCAATCCTTCATCATTCACCTCCAGCAGAGTCCCCCTCCGTTTCTTACCGTCTTTAAAAACCACCTCCACATCACGACCCAGATTTTTCTCATACTGTTGCCTCACTCTTAAAGGCATATCCAGTCCGGGCGATGAAACCTCCAGCGAAAAATTATTCCCCCGCTCGTCCAGCTTTCCCTCCAGCCACCGGCTCATCTCCACACAGGTTTCAATGGTCACGCCCTCCATGGAG
>CAYZMH010000046.1:0-27244 GCA_964479445.1 uncultured Bacteroidaceae bacterium
CGGGCGCATAGAGGACTTTCACCTCCAAGTATCAGTGCCCTGCCGGGCACACCGCACCATAAAAAATCGGGGCCATCCCTGACCCCGATAATCATTACCAAACTAACCCACTCATCAAAGGGTTGATCCATTAAAATCCTTTACGAAATTTCAATGCTTTTCGGTCCTTTTTTGATCTCTTCCTCTTTCCTGGGAAGGTGAATGCTCAGGATGCCATCCTTCTGTTTGGCCGCAATCTTATCCTGGTTTACTGCATCCGGCAGCTGGAAACAACGCTTAAAAGCACTGTAGCTGAACTCCCGGCGCATGAACTCTCCCTCTTTCTCCTCATCTTTATCCTCTCTTTCCGAGGAGATGGTGAGAACATCCTCATTCACGTCGATTTGAAAATCATCCTTCGAAAGACCGGGTGCCGCTAAATCAATCCTGAACTCGCTGTCGTCCTCGACAATGTTTACCAACGGTGTAACCGATCGCTTTCCGGAAACATGTCCTAAAAAATCATCATTGAAAATCTCGTCCATTGATCCGGGTAAAAACCCTCTGTTTATTCTTGCTAACATGATTTGTTCCTCCTATAATTTTGGGTTGTACATCAATTGTTGACCTTCAAAGATCAACTCTCGTGCCAGCACCATAATACTGTCATTATGGCGCTTAAGCGCTGTTTTTGGCTGTCATTTTGACAAAATAACGGTAGTCAGACTGCCAGGTTCAGCGGTCATTTTTACCCAGTTCCTGCCGGAGTTTTTTGAGTTCCTGGTTGAGTTCCTGTTCTCTTTTAGCCGATTGCTCCTGAATGGATCGCATCTCCTCCATGCTTTGTCGCATCTCCTCTTCCTGGGATGAGAGCTCATCGGCTTGCTGTCTTGATTGTTGCAGCAACCTGGCAGTTTTAATATTGATCTTGATCTTGGAGATAGTAGCAGCTATGCTCTCGCTGAGCGATTCCAGAAATTGAATTTTATAGGAGGGCACCTGGCTGAAGGCAGCCACCTCAATCACACCCAGCACTTCACGGTCCAATACAACCGGAGTGAGAATAAGCACTGCCGGTTTATCTTCACCCATTCCGGAACGAATACGAATATAATCCCCTGGGACTTCATTGATGTATATGGTCTCTTTTTCAACGGCACATCGGCCCACCAATCCTTCTCCCGGACCAAATTTTTTATGGTCATGTTTTTCCCGGTCAAATGCATACGATCCTTTCATCACCAGTTCAGGTTCTTTCCCCTCCTCTTGTTCGGTTAGAAAAATTGCCCCCACCTCCACCTCGAGATAGTCAACCAGGTGGCGGATGAACAAACCCGCCATTGCATCGGGATCATCCTCTGCATTGCGCAGCAATTCACTGAACCGGGCCAGTCCGCTCGCCATCCAGTTTCGTTGTTCATCCTCCCTTCGGCGCCGTTCTGCTTCTGCACTGGATTGAACCAGGCTTTCATGAAGCCTGAAAAGGGATTGCCCCAATTCATCCCGGTCGCTATTTACCTTAAATTCTTCACTTATATCTCCGCTTGCCAGTCGTTTTGCGTAGGCAATCACCGACTCTAAGTGGCTTACATGGCGGGAAAGGGGTTCGGCCAGCTCCCCCGCGATTCCTTCCTGACAGTCTTCCTCTACATGGGGCAGTTCCCCCTTTTGCAATTTATCAAAATAGGATTCCATCCTGCGTATGGGTCGCTGTAACCGGCGAAAATAGGTGACCAACATCCCGGTCATCAACAGGAGAATAAGGATGGAAAACACGGTAATCCAGGAGTCCAGGGAGAAGCTGTGGTATAGCATCGCCAGGGAGAGAAGGATCGCTGCTAAAGGAAAAAGGACTAACCCGTGAAGTTTAAATCGTTTCTTTTTCATGGTAATTAGGTGATTACCAGGTTATACTTTCTGTCTAAAGTGCCCTTTCACCGCCCCGATCAATTGCTCTGTGGCTTGTTCCAGGACACTTCGGGGCGCAGCAATGTTGATACGCTGAAAACCCGAACCTCCGCTTCCAAACCTGGATCCATCCACCAGTCCCAGGTGAGCCTTCGAGGTGATAAAGTTGCGCAGTGACTTATCTTCCATGTCCATAGCACGAAAATCAAGCCAGGCGAGATAGGTTGCTTCCAGGGGAAAAACCCTGATATCGGGAACGAATTCTTCCATTTCCTCTTTAAAAAAGGTAAAATTCCCCTCCAGGTATTCAATCAGTTGATCCAGCCATTCGTCTCCCTCATTGTAGGCTGCCTCCATGGCAACCATTCCAAACAGGTTACCACCCCCAATGTGATAAGCATCCAGGGACTGGTCATATACTTTTTTCAGTTCCGGGTTGGTAATGATCATAGCGGATGAGTGTAATCCGGCCAGGTTAAACGTTTTACTGGGGGCCATGCAGGTGATCGTCTGTGCTGCAATCGCATCTCCCAGGGAAGCCACCGGTATGTGCCGGTTCCCGAACAGCACCAGGTCAGAATGGATCTCATCACTGATCAAGAGCACATCATATTTCACACACAGCTGAGCCAGGGCCTCCAGCTCTACTCTGTTCCATGCTCTCCCTACCGGGTTGTGGGGATGGCAGAACAGCATCATTTTAACGCCTTTTTTGAATTCTTCTTCCAGTCCTGCCATGTTCATCTTATACCTTCCGTCTTCACAGATCAGCTCATTTTCTACCATAACCCTCCCGTGGTTTTTAATGGCGGTGAAGAAAGGGAAATAGACAGGTGGTTGCACGATAACCCTGTCCCCCGGTTCCGTGTAAGCGAGAACACACAGATTGAGAGCCGGGACAACACCCGGACTGAAATTGACCGACTCCGCCGGGACTTCCCACTGGTGACGCCGCTGAAGCCAGCCTGTCACGGCTTCGTAGAACCGCCCGGGACGGAAAGTGTACCCATACACCGGGTGCGCAGCACGTTCCTGGATCGCCTCCCGTATAAAGGGGGGAACTTCAAAATCCATATCTGCCACCCACATGGGAAGGATATCCTCCCTGCCATAGAGGGTGGTAAGCAAGTCGTATTTAACACTGTCAGTCCCTTTACGGTCTATCACACGATCAAAATCATATCGCCTCGTACTCATGTTTTCAACTAGATGGTCCGATTCAAATTTAATATTTATAAATTGCGAACAGAAAGAAACCATGCTAAATCTCAGCCACCATGGTCCGTCCCAAAAAACAACTTGGTCAGCATTTCCTCACCGATCCCTCCATTGCAAAGCGCATCACGGATTCACTGCAAAGCGGTTCATCGCAGACCGTGGTGGAGGTGGGACCCGGGAAGGGCATTCTCACCAGGCTGATCCTTGAACGGGGATTCAGGAGGTTCATTCCTGTCGAGATAGACCGGGAATCAATCGCCTTCCTGCTCAGACAATGGCCGGAACTATCTGATGAACTGGTCAGTCAGGATTTCCTCACACTGGATCTTAACCGGTTCGGGGAACCCTCCCTGGCAGTGATCGGAAATTTTCCTTACAATATCTCGGGACCGATCTTTTTTCATATTCTGAAACACCGCGATATTGTGCATGAAGTAGTAGGAATGGTACAAAGGGAGGTTGCGGAAAGGATTGTGGCACCCCCCGGCTCACGTACATACGGGATACTATCCGTGCTGCTGCAGGCCTATTATGATTCAGTAATACTCTTCAGGGTGAAGCCGGGGTCCTTTTTCCCGCCTCCGAAAGTGACTTCTGCAGTGTTGCGTCTGTCGAGAAACCAAACCGAAACGCTTGCCTGTAACGAAGAGCTGTTTTTCCGCGTGGTAAAAACCACATTTCAGCAGAGAAGAAAGACCATCCGTAACTCCTTAAGAACAATTTTATTAAATTTGAGCGACGATTTCAGACTGCTGTCCATGAGACCGGAACAGCTTTCGGTATCCGAATTTGTGGAGCTGACGAATTGGGTTGACAGACAGCGAGAAACGGGTTAGGACGAGCGTAAAACACTGATACCTCTCCGTTATGAATATTGAACTGACCAGGGAATATGTAGCCGAACTGCAGGCACTCATCGAGGCTAAGGATGAGAAATCAGCCCTGCGGATGATGGAAAATCTGCATCCGGCCGATATAGCGGAGATCTACAATGAGTTGCAGATTGAAGAGGCGCGTTACCTCTACCTGCTGCTGGACCCGGAAACCGCCTCTGATGTACTCGTGGAGATGGAGGAAGATGACCGGGAACAATTCCTGAAGGTACTGCCTCCCGAAGTGATCGCAAGTCAGTTTATCTATCACATGGATTCTGACGATGCGGCAGATGTGATCGGAGACCTGTCTGAAGATAAAAAACAGGAGGTCCTTCTCCACATAGATGATGTAGAGCAGGCTGGGGATATAGTCGACCTGTTGAGTTATGATGAAGACACAGCCGGTGGACTGATGGCCAAGGAGCTTATCCAGGTGAATGAAAACTGGGGCGTCACCACCTGCTTGAGGGAGATGCGGAAACAGGCTGAAGAGATCGATGAGATCTACTATATCTATGTAGTGGATGATGATAACAAACTCAAAGGCATTCTCTCGCTCAAGGCCCTTTTGCTGGCAAGCAGCGACACCCTGATACGTGATATCTATGATTCCGATCTGCAATCGGTCAGCACCGACACCCCCTCCGACCAGGTGGCACAGATCATGGAGAAATACGACCTGGTAGTCTTACCGGTAGTGGACAGCATCGGACGTTTAATGGGAAGGATCACCATTGATGACGTGGTGGATGTGATCCGGGATGAAGCCGAAAAAGATTACCAGATGGCATCCGGTATTTCCGAAGATGTGGAAACTACCGATTCTCCGATCAGGCTTTCCAGGGCGCGACTGCCCTGGCTGATTATTGGTTTGCTGGGTGGTATTTTCGTTGCAGCCGTGATCGGACGATTTGAGAACGATCTGAAAATCAATCCGGAGATGGCCTTTTTCATTCCCCTCATTGGCGCTATGGCAGGAAATGTGGGAATACAATCATCTGCCATTATTGTACAGGGACTCGCCAGCAACAGTCTCGGACTGGAGAGCACTTTCCGGAAACTTTCCAAAGAGTTCCTGGTTGCCCTGATGAACGGACTGATACTCTCCACCCTTCTTTTCGTTTATAACTTTTTTCTCAGTGACAGCCTGGCCCTCACCTATACCGTTAGCATCTCCCTCTTCGTGGTAATCATCTTTGCCGCCCTTTTCGGCACCCTGATACCCCTGGTACTCAATAAAGTTAAATTCGACCCTGCACTTGCTACCGGACCCTTTATTACCACGATGAACGATATCATGGGACTGGTAATTTATTTCATGATGGGCAGAATTCTGTATGATGTGATGATCTGACCGGCTCAGAAAGTGGTGTTTATCGCTACCACCGGATCCATTCTTGCTGCCTGGTAAGCCGGGGCAAAGCCACTGACCAGTCCGATCACCGAAGAGATCACCAACCCGAGAATAACATTGCCCATGGTAAGATAAAGGGTGAATTCACCCATGTAGTTTACCAACAGCGCACCCCCTCCGATAAGAAGCAGACCTACTATCCCTCCCACCAGGGACAGGATAATAGCCTCGAAAAGAAACTGCATGAGAATAAAAAAGCGCTTGGCACCAATGGCTTTCTGTATTCCAATGACGTGAGTCCGTTCTTTTACCGAGACAAACATGATATTGGCAATGCCAAAGCCTCCCACAATTATGGAGAAAATACCGATAAAGAAACCGGCAATATTGATTACTTTGAACACCTGGTCCAGCTGGTTATTGATAATACTGGTCTGATTGAGAGCAAAGGTGTCTTCCTCTGTCGGTTTAAGCCGCCTGTAGGACCGGAGAATGAAGCGCATCTCGTCCCTGAGCTCATCGACCGACACACCTGGCCGGGACATTACCCAGATTTGCGGGCTGGCCCTTCCGCTGCGAATGTCTACAAACCGCTTTATGAAATGAATGGGCAGTACCACCACCTCATCCAGGTTGTTGTTATCAAAGGTGCCTTTCCCCTGTTTGCGCATAACACCCACGATGTTCACTTTATGACCGGAAATCTCGATCTCCTTACCTACCGGATCCACCTGCTGGAACAACTCCCCGGCCAGGTCACTCCCCAGCACGGCTATATTGCTTCCTCCCGCAGCCTCAAAGGGGGAAAAGTAGCGCCCTGATTTAATCTCAAAAGAGCGAATATCCTGGAAACCATCCGAAACCCCGAACAAACTGATATCATCCGCCCGGTTATTCTCATAGGTCAGGGTGCGGTTGGACATGGTAACAAAACACGCTTCGGTTGCCAGCTGCGAAGTTCTTTCAATATGCTCATACTCCTCGTATGAAGCCTGGGGACGGTTCAGGTATTTCCACCATGCATACTCCTCTCCCTCTTCCGGAGCCCATGGCCATTTTTCAATATAAAGCACATTGCTGCCCAGCGATGAAACACTTTCACGGATGTTCTTTTCGAGTGAATCGACAATGGTAAACACCGAGATGATCGCAAAGATCCCGATCGTGATTCCCAGGAGGGAGAGTACAGAACGTAACCGGTTGCTGCTGAAGGTCTGCAGCGCCATGTTAAGACTTTCCCATATCAATCTCAAAATAATCATGCCAAAGACTTATAAAAGCCTGCAAACCTTTCTTATTTTTGCAGGAAACTATTTCTTTTGCAAGATAAAACTTTTACCCGTGGATTAACCTATTTCTTGGTAAACATGAACGATTTAGTTATTTTCAGCTTTTCTTTTATTATAACCAAATAACACTTCAACACATACATGAACGACCATAAAAAGATCCGCACCGCTCTGATATCTGTCTATCACAAGGAAAAACTTGATATAATCGCAGCAGGTTTGCACCGGGCAGGGGTCCGGATCCTCTCTACGGGCGGAACGAAAGAAGCGATCAGGGAACAACAAATTCCGGTAACAGCCGTCGAGGACCTCACCGGCTTTCCTTCCATACTGGGTGGACGGGTTAAAACATTACATCCGAACATATTTGGAGGAATCCTTGCCCGACGGGATATGCAGGTTGATGTGGATCAATTGTCTGATTTTGAAATACCGGAAATTGACCTGGTGATTGTAGACCTCTACCCGTTTGCAGACACCCTCTCCTCCTCCACTTCAGAGCAGGAGATCATTGAAAAGATCGATATCGGGGGAATATCCCTGATCAGGGCTGCCGCAAAAAATTATAAGGACGTGCTTGTGATCGCCTCCCGTGACCAGTATGATGACCTGCTTACCATCATAGAGGAGCAAAATGCCGGTACCACCCTCGATGTAAGAAAACATTTCGCACGGGAAGCGTTCAATATCTCCTCCCACTACGACACCCTGATCTTTGGTTATTTCGATGAGGCTGAGAACAGTGCTTTTAAAGCCAGCCTGCCGGAAGGCAACGTCCTTCGATACGGCGAGAATCCGCACCAAAAAGGTTATTTTTTCGGCGATTTCCAACAAATGTTTGATCAGCTTCATGGTAAAGAGATCTCTTACAACAATTTACTGGATATTGATGCAGCAGTTGGTCTGATCAACGAGTTCGATGAGACCACCTTTGCCATACTCAAGCATAACAACGCCTGTGGTATTGCTTCCAGGAAGAACTTAAAAGAGGCATGGACCGATGCCCTGGCAGGAGATCCAATCTCTGCATTCGGGGGAATACTGATCACAAACCGGAGAATAGATGCAGAAACTGCCGCTGAGATGAATAAACTTTTCTTCGAAGTAGCCATTGCCCCCGATTACGAGGAGGAGGCCCTGGAGATACTCATGCAAAAAAAGAACCGCATCATCCTGGTGTTAAAAAACGGAACCCTTCAGAATCAATCATATCGCTCGGTCCTCAACGGCGCTATCGTACAGGACCGGGATGCAAAAACAGAATCAGCTGAAGAGCTCAGGACCGTAACCGATATCGCTCCCGAAAAGGTACAGATCGATGACCTGGTGTTTGCCAACAAGATCGTCAAGCACACCAAATCAAACGCCATCGTCCTGGCAAAAAACAGGCAGCTGTTGGCTTCGGGTGTCGGACAAACCTCCAGGGTGGATGCGCTGAAACAGGCCATCGAAAAGGCTGGTAGTTTTAAATTGGACCTGGCCCATGCCGTAATGGCATCCGATGCATTTTTCCCGTTTGCCGATAGCGTTGAAATTGCTCATAAAGCAGGAATAACCTCGGTTATTCAACCGGGCGGCTCGAAAAGGGACCAGGAATCAATAGATTATTGCAACGAGCATGGGCTCAGCATGATATTCACAGGGATCAGACATTTTAAACATTAAAAGAAGCGGACATGGGGTTGTTTTCATTTCAACAGGAGTTGGCCATTGATCTGGGCACGGCTAACACCATCATCATTCACAATGACAAAGTGGTGGTGAACGAGCCCTCCATTGTTGCAATCGATCAGCACAGTGGAAAACTCATTGCCATAGGAGAGAAGGCGCGGCAGATGCACGGAAAAACCCACGAAGACATCAAAACCATCCGGCCGTTGCGGGATGGCGTTATTGCTGATTTCCATGCGGCAGAACAGATGATCCGGGGTATGATCAAAATGATCAACACCAAACGCAAGATGTTTACACCCTCCCTGAAAATGGTGGTTTGCATACCCTCCGGAAGTACGGAGGTGGAAATTCGCGCCGTGCGGGATTCATCGGAACACGCCGGGGGAAGGGATGTCTATATGATCTATGAACCCATGGCCGCAGCCATTGGCATCGGTCTGGACGTAGAGGCTCCCGACGGGGTGATGGTGGTGGATATTGGCGGAGGAACCACCGAGATCGCGGTAATTGCCCTGGGCGGAATCGTCTGTAACCAATCCATACGCATTGCCGGGGACGGATTCACTACAGACATTCAAAGCTACATGCGGCATCAACACAATATAAAGATTGGTGAACGCACCGCAGAAGAGATCAAACATCATGTAGGCTCAGCCCTGCCCGAACTGGAAGATCCTCCACAGGATTTTTACGTACGGGGCCCGAACCTTATGACCGCCATGCCCATTGAGATTCCCATCTCCTACCAGGAGATTGCCCATTGCCTTGACAAATCCCTCTCCAAGGTGGAGACCGCTATCCTCTCCGTACTTGAGCAAACGCCACCGGAACTATACGCTGATATAGTATCCAGGGGTATCTACCTGGCAGGCGGAGGGGCTTTACTGCGCGGTTTGAGTAAACGACTTGCCGACAAGATTTCCATCCCCTTCCATGTGGCAGAGGATCCCCTGCAGGCCGTAGCCCGGGGTACAGGAATTGCATTGAAGAACGTGGATAAATACTCGTTCCTTATGAGATAGAACGTGTTGAACCAATGGTATGAAAAGTCTTCTCAGGCTGTTGCACAAATACTCATACGTCCTGGTCTTTATTCTACTGGAGACCCTGGCAGTGGTAATGCTCAGCTACCGGAACCACTACCAGCATTCAAAACTGCTTAACGCTGCACGGGAGATTACCGGGTTTCTTAATGAACAGGTCGATGGCACCCGAGAATACCTGAGCCTCAGGACAACCAATAAAGCACTGGTAAGACAGAATACCGCCCTGCGAAACCGGCTGGAGAAGGCGCAGCGGCAGGGTCCCCCTGAAGCTTACTATAACCCGGAAGTGGCCCGCAAATACCATTATTCCGCTGCACGGGTGGTCCACAGCACCGTATATAAACAATACAATTACCTGACCATCAACAGGGGAAGAAACCAGGGGGTAGAACGCGACATGGGAGTTATGAGCGATCGAGGGGTAGCGGGGATCGTCCTGGATGCATCGGCCAATTATGCAACCGTGCTGCCGGTGATCAACCTGGATTTCCGGCTCAGCGCCAAGATCATGCGGGGTAACTATGCAGGGATCCTGCTCTGGAGCGGCGAATCCCCGATATTTGCCACCATGAAGGAAATTCCGCATCACGCCGAATTCCAAAAAGGTGATACCATTGTAACCTCGGGGTATTCAGCCATCTTTCCCGAAGGGCTTCCCGTGGGGACCATCAGCAATTACTCCCTGGAGGAGGGGAATTTTTATGAGATCCGGGTATCCCTTTTTACCCGCTTCCAGCAACTGTTTTATGTAAATGTGATCGACAATTTTCTGCAGGACGAACAACGCACACTTGAAAAAGAAAGTCAGCTCAGATGATCCAGATCATAGCCCGAAATATCGTCCGCTTCCTCTTTGTCATCCTGGTACAGGTGCTGGTCCTTGATAACATCCACCTGGGAGGGTACCTGAATCCCTATTTCTATGTCCTCTTTATCATCCTGATGCCCTTCGAAACACCCCGCTGGATCATCCTGTTAACCGGATTCCTGCTTGGCTTTTCCATTGACATATTTAACCATACCCTGGGAATGCACACCGCTGCCACGGTATTCATGGCCTTTGTCAGACCCTGGATACTCTCTGTACTGGCTCCCAGGGACGGTTATGAACCCGATACCTTCCCGCGGATTCATTACTATGGATTTGGCTGGTTCATGCGCTATACCCTGGTCATCGTACTGGCCCATCACCTGGTGCTTTTTTATGTGGAAGTTTTTAACTTCCAGCATTTTTTTAATACCTTTCTGCGCGTGTTACTGAGCACCGTTTTCACTGCATTTACAGTTGTTTTAAGCCAGTATTTTATTTTCAGAAAATAGATGAACCAGTTCGCGGAACGTCGATACGTGTTTATTGTGGTGGTAATGCTGGTGGGGATCGTATTTTTAGTCCGGCTGTTCCAGCTCCAGGTATTGGATTCCTCCTATAAAGTCTCTGCGGAAAACAACTCCCAGAGCCACGTGGTGGTCTATCCGGCACGCGGGCTCATCTATGACCGGAACGGAGAGTTGCTGGTATCCAACCAGGCTGCCTATGATATCATGGTAGTGCCCAACATGGTTAATGATCCCGATACCTCGGAGTTCTGCCGGATCCTGGAGATCACACCGGAAGATTTTACACAGCGTATACAAAAAGCCCGCGAATACTCAACCCGCGTGGCTTCGATCTTCATGAAACAGGTCCGGCTGGAAAAAGCTTCCGTATTACAGGAAAAGATGTACCAGTTTCCGGGTTTCTATCTCCAGTCAAGAACCCTGCGCACTTACTCACCTCCCATCGCCTCCCATGTCCTCGGATACGTCGGCGAAGTGGATAAAAAGATCCTTGAAGATAACGACTACTACCAGATGGGAGACTATATTGGCGTTATCGGGATCGAAAAATCCTATGAAGAGGTGCTCCGCGGTAAGAAAGGACTGAAGATCTATCTGAAAGATGCCCACAACCGGATTATCGGCTCCTATGAAGAGGGCAAATACGACATCCCGGTCGAAGTGGGTAAAAACATCATGATCACCCTGGATGCCGACCTTCAGGCATACGGGGAAAAACTGATGGAACCTTTCGTGGGAAGCATTGTAGCCATCGAACCGGAATCAGGGGAGATCCTCTCCCTGGTAAGCTCTCCATCCTTCCCCCCCGATGCGCTGGTGGGAAGGGACCTCGGTAACAGCATCGCCCGCCTCTCAGCCGACACCCTTAATCCGCTCTTTAACCGGGCACTCATGGCACAATATCCCCCCGGATCCACCTTCAAAACCATCAATGGCCTGATCGGACTCCAGGAAGAGGTCATCAACCCATCCACCATGTTCGGCTGCAGCTTCGGGTACCACTACCGGAATATCCACGTGGGCTGCCATACACACGACACACCCCTGGACCTGAGGCGAGGGGTCCAGAACTCCTGCAACTCCTATTTCTGTAACGTCTTTCGGCAGATCATGGAAGATCCCGAATACGAAAACAGCGAAGCGGCATTTAACAGCTGGAGGAATCATGTCACCTCCTTTGGATTTGGCAGTAAACTGGGAACCGACTTTACCAATGAACTGGCCGGCAATGTTCCCACTTCCGATTATTACGACAGTTATTACCGGTCGGGGCACTGGAACTTCCTGACCATCATTTCCCTGGCTATCGGACAGGGAGAATTGCTGATCACCCCCATGCAGATGGCCAACATGACCGCCGCCATCGCCAATAAGGGCCATTATTACATTCCCCATGTGATCAAGGAGATCGAGGGCAGGGACATGATCGACTTTACCTATATCGAACCGCACCAGACCACCATCGACTCCTCCCATTTCGATCCCATTATCGACGGCATGGAACTGGCTGTCAACGGCGGGGAAGGCTCTACAGCACGCATCGCCCGCATGCGGGATATCACCATCTGCGGAAAAACAGGAACCGCCGAGAACCCTCATGGAGAAGACCACTCCATCTTTATCGCATTTGCACCCAAAGAGGACCCAAAAATAGCCCTGGCCGTATACGTGGAAAACCAGGGGTTCGGATCCACCTGGGCTGCACCCATCGCCAGCCTCATGATCGAACAGTATCTGACCGGTGAAGTGAATCGCCGCTGGCTGGAACAATATGTTTTGAAAGGAAACACTGATAAGGAGTAAACCGTGGTACGAAGAAACAATCTGTATGCAAACCTCGACTGGCTCACCATCTTTATCTGGGGGCTGCTGATAATCTTCGGATGGATGAACATCTATTCGGCCAACCTGGCAGCCGGGGACGGTACCGTCCTGGATTTTTCACAGCGTTACGGGAAACAACTGCTCTGGATCCTGGCCACCCTTGTACTTATTGCCATCATCTTCATCCTCGACTCCAAGTTTTTCTCCTTTTTTGCCTATCCGCTCTATATCGCGATGATCATAAGCCTGATTCTGGTGCTGCTACTGGGCAGGGAAGTGCACGGCGCAAAAAGCTGGTTTGCCATCGGGAGCTTCCAGTTTCAGCCTTCCGAATTCGCCAAGCCGATCACCGCCCTGGCCCTGGCCCGGCTGCTCTCCACCCACGGATTTGTCCTTAAAGGCTGGAAATCAACCCTGCGTGCCGGCCTGATCATCTTTAGTCCGGCCCTGCTGATCCTGCTCCAACCCGATGCAGGATCCGCCATGGTCTATTTCGCTTTCCTGTTTGTCCTCTTCCGCGAAGGATTTTCCCGCAATACCATGATCCTGCTGTTCACACTGGCCCTGCTTTTTATAGCAACGCTCCTGGTCGAGCAGGCCTACATCATTATAACCATCACAGCTGTGTCATTGATCCTTATACGGTTTATAACCGGAACAGGCCGTATACCACTTATCCTGCTCCTGGTTTTTGGCACACTCACAGGGGGACTCTACCTGGTCAATCGCTATACGGATGCCTCCTTCTCCCTTTTGCACAGTACCCTGGCCGCTTTCCTTGTAACCACTGTCATTACCATTGTCATGGCCATCAGGGCCCGCATACCGGCCTTTTACAAGGTGATTGTCGGGATGGTGGTAGCAACCGTTTTTACCGTTTTGGTGGATTATGCAATGAATAATCTCCTGAAAGAACACCAGCAACAACGGATCTACGTAACTTTAGGAATAGAAGACGACCTGCAGGGGGTGGGCTACAATGTAAACCAATCGAAAATTGCCATCGGTTCAGGGGGCTTCTCGGGCAAGGGATTCCTCCAGGGTACCCAGACCAAACTGCACTTTGTACCCGAACAGAGTACCGATTTCATTTTCTGTACCGTGGGTGAAGAGTGGGGTTTTCTCGGAACGGCGATCATTGTGTTGCTCTACGTGGGACTGTTGATCCGCCTGATCATCCTCTCAGAAAGGCAGCGGTCGGTATTCAGCCGGGTGGTGGGGTACGGACTCATTTCCGTCATTTTTGTGCATTTTACCGTGAATATCGGGATGACAATCGGACTCCTGCCTGTTATCGGGATTCCCCTCCCCTTTTTTAGTTACGGCGGCTCCTCCCTGTGGGCTTTTACCATGTTTCTCTTTATATTCCTGAAACTCGACTCCAACCGGATGGAACTGCTCCGCTGATCCCCGGAGCCAGGAAAACCCGATCATCCCCGGTTCCGGGTAACCGGATCCTGGCTAACACTCCTCCAGCCGGTTCATCTGTGCACGGATATCAATCTTGTACTTCTCCTCCAGGAAGGAGATGATCTGGGGAAAAAACTCCCTGAAGTCCTCGGTAAAGGCATCGTACCGCTCCCGCAACACCTCGATGGCATAGGCGGTATGATCGGGCAGACTCGTATTGGCCGACATCCGGTCGAGGACCAGGGCAATTCCATCCACCGTCTGGTAGGCCAGCATCCAGTTGTTTTCCAGGAAAGTGGGAAACCATACCTTGATCCCTATGGGCAATACCTTGTAGTTCCGCTTTAAAATCCCGTACGTGTTATCAACAAACTGCTCCAATGGGATATTGCAGTAATCCTTCCACAGACTGGCCAGGAAATGATCATAAAGGATATCAATTATAATCCCTGCATACTTGTGGTATTTTTCCACCAGACGGCGGCGGCTTCGCCGCGTAATGGGATGGCTGTCGGTGAAATGATCGATATCGCGGTGAATGAGAATTCCTTTCCTCACCTGCTCGGGCAGATGGAGGTAATTGCGGCCCTTTACATAATCACCCATGAAATTCCCGACGATGATCTCATCGTTACAACCTGACAGATATGTATGGGCAAGAAAATTCATTCTACTTCACGCGGAAATCATGCAACCTTTGAGTTAATGAATGCAAAAAAGGTAGTTATTTCGTTCCGATTTTACACATTCAGGGATTGCGGATCCCGAAAAAAATTGTTACCAAATGTAATAAAGATTCTGGAAAACTCCTGCAATTTGCTGAAATATTGCGCATTAAGCACTATCTGTCTGGGAATGTTTTATGTAACATGTTCAGGATACCCAACCCCTTAATCCATTAAATTTGTGCGTCAGATTATCCAAACAAAAAAAAACAGAATATGGCTAAGAAGAATGTAATTATTATTGGCGCAGCCGGAAGGGATTTTCACAACTTTAACACCTATTTCAGGGACAACGAGGATTACAACGTTGTCGCCTTCACAGCAGCACAGATACCCGATATCGAGGGAAGGAAGTATCCTGCCGAACTTGCGGGTTCACTCTACCCCGACGGGATCCCTATCTACGCGGAAGAGGAGCTGCCGCGGCTGATCAAAGAGATGGAGGTGGACGATTGTGTATTCTCCTACAGCGACCTGCCCTACCAGAAAGTAATGAATATAAGTGCGGTCGTTAATGCCAACGGCGCCAACTTCAGGTTGCTCGGCACACGGGATACCATGGTGAAAAGCACCAAACCGGTCATCGCCGTGGGAGCGGTCCGGACCGGTTGCGGAAAAAGCCAGACCTCCAGGCGGATCATCGAAATACTGATGGAAAAAGGACTCCGCGTGGTAGCTATTCGTCACCCGATGCCCTATGGGGATCTGAATGCACAGAAAGTGCAGCGGTTTGCCACCATCGACGACCTGGAAAAACATAAATGTACCATCGAGGAGATGGAAGAGTACGAGCCGCATGTGGTGCGCGGAAACGTCATCTATGCCGGAGTCGATTATGAAGCTATCCTGCGGGAAGCTGAAAATGATCCCGACGGATGCGACGTGATCCTCTGGGATGGAGGTAATAATGATTTCCCGTTCTATAAACCCGACCTTACGGTAACCGTGGCCGATCCGCATCGTCCGGGACACGAGCTGGCCTACTACCCCGGGGAAGTCACCATGCGCATCGCCGATGCCATCGTGATCAATAAAATGGACAGTGCAGCTCCGGAAAATATCCAGGTGGTAAGAGATAGCATTGCAGCGATCAATCCAGACGCCATTGTCATTGACGGAGCCTCCCCCATCAAGGTGGATGACCCCTCGGTAATCCGCGGTAAAAAAGTGCTGGTGGTAGAGGACGGACCCACCCTGACCCACGGGGAAATGAAGATTGGCGCAGGCGTGGTGGCTGCCCGGAAATATGGTGCAGGCCAATTGATTGATCCGCGACCCTTTACCGTCGGCCGGCTTAAAGAGACATTCGAGATCTACCCGGAGATCGGCACCCTGCTTCCTGCCATGGGATACGGGGAACAGCAATTAAAAGACCTGGAAGCCACCATCAATGGTTCCGATTGTGATGCCGTGGTGATCGGGACTCCTATCGACCTGAACCGGGTGATCGATATCAAAAAGCCCAACACGCGCGTTTACTACGACCTCCAGGAGATCGGCACTCCAGACCTGAACGAGGTGATAGGAACCTTTATCGAAAAACATAACCTGGGTAAATAAGACTGACTCCCATTGCTAACCAACCTGCACCCGGCCGGAATGGGCCGGGTGTTTTTTTAGTTCCCCTAATACCCTATCTTCCCGGCTTAAGGCCTGTACTGCTCAACGAGTGAAATAAAAATTATAATAAGAGGAATAACAGGAGGAGTTGAACCGACCAGGCCGGGGCTATAACGAAAGATTCGGACTGTACAGGGTGCGCTGCTCCCCCGAACGCATGGCCGCGGGAATACTCTGCACGATCGACTGTTGCAATGCTTCGATAAGCTTTAACTTGGACTGCGACCGGGTAACGGCAAGACTCACCTCCCTGACAGGCGAGGGCTCTGCAATCTCTTTGACCATCTCCTCCCGGTCGGCCGGAATATGAATGGTCGCCAGCTCAGGAATGAAACACATCCCGCCCCTGTTCTCCACGATACGGCGCAACGACTCAATGGAGTTGCTGGAATAGGAGACGCGCTGACCCGCAACCCGTTTCCCCGAAAGCTGGCACATGGCATTTACCTGGTTCTGGAAACAATTACCCTCCCGCAAATACCACAGGTCCTCCGGATCAAACCGGTTCAGGTCAATCGTATCCTCCCCGTTCAACGGGTGGTGCTCCGAAACATACAAGAAAAACCGCTCATACAAGAGCGGGGTGAAATGTACCCCGCGAACCGACAGGGGCGTGGAGACAATTCCCGCATCCAGGTCACCCCAGCGCAACCCCTCCATGATATCCTCCGTCACCATCTCCTCTACCGACAACTCCATACCGGGGTGACTCTCCAGTAACTTCCCGATAAACAAGGGAACCAGGTAGGCCGAGATCGTGGGAATGATCCCCAGCACCAGCTCACCCCTCACCTCCTGTCCGATCTCAAAGGCAACATCCTCCAGGGCATCCAGGTCTTGCAGTATTTCCCTCACCCGAACCAGTACCTCGCTGCCCTCGTGGGTAGGAACCAGCGGCCGTGCACTCCGGTCAATGAGCAGGTATCCCAACTCCTCTTCAAGCTGACTGATACGCATGCTCAGGGCAGGCTGACTGATGTGCAACCGCCTGGCTGCAACTGAAAAACTGCCCTGGCGAATTACCTCGGCAAAATATCGCAGGGGTTCTATATCCACTATAAGCTCAACTTATGGTTATATAAATTCTATATATAGCAAAGATAGTATATTTGAATCAGATTTTACAAAACCCAATAAAAACAAGAAGTATGAGTACAAAAGAACAAGTTGCAGAAAAATTGAATAGCCTGTTGGCCGATTACGAAATCTATTACCAGAATCTTCGGTCGTTGCACTGGAACATCAAAGGAGAGAAGTTCTTCCAGCTGCACAACCTTTACGAAGAGTACTATGATGAGGCTGCCGAGGCCATCGATGAGATCGCCGAACGGATCCTCATGATCAAGCAGGTGCCTCTCAGCACCATGGCCGATTTCGTGAAGCATGCCGACCTGGAAGAGTGTGGCGTGATTACCGACGGAAAAAAAGGACTCAAGATTGTCCTGGACAATAACGAAAAACTCCTGGCTAAATTTAAAGAGATCCTGGAAGTTGCCGATGAAGCAGATGACGAAGGAACCAATGCACTCATGAGCGACATGATCGGCGCTGCCGAAAAACGCATCTGGATGGTATCATCAACACTTGCATAATGAGGTGAACCTTAAAAAAAAGGTCGGGTATTACTCCCGACCTTTTTTTATTCCTTGATTTTGCCGATTATTGCGGACAATCCATGTCCATCAGGTTTCATCCCAGCAGTGCCAGTTCGCATTACCAAAATTCTCCCAGCTCTATTGAACCACGAACATTACCCGGTCGGAAATCCGCTCCCCGTCCATCACCCTGAGCAGATAGCATCCCCGCTCCCCCTCCATACATAACCGGTACACGCCGGCATCTCCCGAAATGCGCACATTCTGCTCCCTGCCCGTCATATCGGTTACCCGGAACCGTACGTTGCCGGAAAACCCGTCAGACAGGCGCACATGAAACACACCCCGGTTGGGATTGGGATATAGCGAAGCCACGGAAACACCCCGGTAACGTACCGCAACCACATCCACACTGAACGAAAAAACAGCAAATTGCATAACATTGCCTGCCTCATCTCTGACCCCGGTGATGACCAGGTTGTGCGATCCCGTCTCAAGCGATGAGGTAACCAGGCGCACTGCATAATTGGGCTCTTCCATCTCCGCCGCCAGTACGTCACCGCCGGTAACACTATAGTGACCGGCCTCCAGCGCCGAACCCTCCTCTAACTCCTCGTTGAACCAGATAACCAGCGTATCGGCAGCCAGCACCTGTACCGAATCCACCTCGGGTGAAAAAATATCCTGGGGCTCACCATACATTAAATCCACATAATCAGGGTGGTCGATAAAGGGATTCCGGTTCGACTGGTAACCAAACACCGCATCGTTGCGATTACGCTCCTTGTCGCTTACCGGATCTTCCCGGTGCCACCTGATCAGCATATCCAGCGCCCATGGCTCGGGCTGAGCACCATCGGTCATCGGACTCCCCGGCCATCCCCCGTCCTCACCGTAATACCGGGTGGCCATGTAAAAATAGGTCCGCGCAAAATCCCCCTTATAAGTATCAATGGGCTCAAATACCGTCCCGTTGTAACCGGTCACCGAACTCGGTCCCACCTTACTTCCGTTGAGCGAGGTCCAGTCAGGCGCATCAGTCTCCCCGAAGGGATAATTCCCCCTTCTTCCGTTTACATAGCCATCGGTGGGGTAGAGATGAAAAAGATCGGTATACATGGGCGATGCATCATCAAACCAGCTCTTCGGAAAGGAGTGCTCCCGGTTGTAACAACTCCCCTCCCCGCTGTAGTTTCCGCACTGGTCCGACCCGAACTGGTATACATAGGGCGGATCGCCCCCGGGTACATCGGAATACATATCCCAGACCGTGCCATCTGGCCGGTCATCGGTCTGGTAAACCGCACCCCAGACCCCGGAATAACTCAGCACGGTATGATCATCAATGATTTCATGCAAAGCCTGCTGCAACGCTTCCCCACTCTTTCCTTCTGCCGTATCGTAGTAACCGGCAGGTTGCGCCGGCAGATTCAACGGCGCCAATAGTAACCATAACCAGGTAATCCTCCCGATCACTCTCACCATATCGTTCCTTCCTTAATAAATTCCTTACCGCTTGACCACTTTCTGCGTTACCAGCCGGCCGTCCTTCAACTGCACCTGCAACAGGTAAACACCCCGGGTATACCCCGAAAGATCCATCTCCCATTCGCTGTGACTTTTCTCCGCTGTTCGCGCTACCAGGCGGCCGGACAGGTCGGTGAGCCTGACATCGTGCACCTCCTGGTCCCCGGCCTCGATGTATACGCGGCCTGTGGCCGGATTGGGATAGATCCGAACCGGCTGCTCTCCGTTCAGCGATTCAACAGAAACTGGCAGATCCACAAAGATCCCCAGGTAGGCTTCATCGCATACAGCCTGGTTGGAAACAAGACACGCGGAGTAGTAAACAGTGTCAATGTCCTGGTTAAATCCGGGATCGGGGGTATACCGGATCGTATTAGATCCGGTGATCTCAGCCGTACCGTTTGCGGGTTGCCGCGATATGGACAAGGTTACATCACCGGGAAGCTCATCGTTAAAAAGTACGTCATATTCGATCGAACTACCTCCCGACATGGTGATAAATTCATTCTTGCACTCGGGTCCCTCCACCACCAACACTCCGTATGAAAAGCGTTCTGCGAACTCCTGGTAGTAAGCGTTGGCTACCCCCTGGTCATGGATGATCAGGGTGTTCTCATCGTTGCGGAACTGGGCCGATGAACTCCAGTTGTGCGAACCGGTCAGCAGAACGGGATCCGAATCGGGATACCCCTGGTCCACGATCAGGTACTTGTGGTGCATAATGCCCGACTCACCGGTAAGCCGTACATCCTCCGCCAGGCTCTGCTTGAGTATATTCACGATCGGCTCCCCGTAATCATCATAATCATTCAGGAGCACCCTGGCATCCACCCCTGCATCATTTTTCTCCGCGATATCATACCCAATGTCCGATTTGGTGATCAGCATGGTGGCGGCATACAACTCGTGATCGGCCGAAGCAATGGTCTCCAGGATCTTGCCGTGGGTTCCGTCAGACGGACTGAAATAGGCCTCGACCCGGTTGCCCGCGATGAGAAACTCGTGGGGAGTGTTGTCGGTTTTATCCGGACCAAACCGGGCTGCATCCGCATCGGGTTGTGGTCCGGCACTGCCGAACATTTCGTTGAACTCCAGCTGGAACGCTTTGGCCAGGCTCTGATCCTGGATAACGATCACGTTGTTGGGATCCGTATTGATCTGACCGCCGGTGAAGTTCGTCGCGCCCGTCCAGACTACCGGCGCATCGGGGTCGTCCGACTGTGCATCAAACACCACGAACTTGTTGTGCATGATTCCATAAACAGGGTAGTCGGGTTCCGGACTCTCCATACGTCCGATCTCCGCATCCAGGGAGTTTACTCCCACTGCATCCAGGCTGCCATCGTAGATCACCCTGACCGTCACCCCCCGGTCATGTGCATTGTTCAACGCATCCGAGATATTGGAGATCCCTGCATTATTGAAATTGTAAATCGTAAATTCAATCGACTCCTGTGCCCTGTTGATGTAGGCGATCAGGGTATCATCGATAGCCTCCTCCAGGTATTCGGCCTCCATCAACCCCAGCGATACACTTTGATCCACCGGCCGGTTGAAATAGGCTTTCATATCTCCACCCGATTCCGATACCGTGGCATACACCTGCACCGCTGATTTTGCGGTATCTTCTCCCAGTACCGAAAAAGGCTGCACGTAAACAATCTCAGCCGGCTGCAACCCGTCCAGGTCAAGACTGTGCTGGGTCGTCTCCCCGGTTTGTTCGAGGCTGCCTCCTTCCAGTTCCGGAGTGCTCCCGTAAAACGCCTCGGTGGTTCCGGCAGCATCGGTGTTCCAGCTCAATGTAAAACCGGTCGATGTCAGATTGGAAAGCTCCACCAGGCTATTGAAGTTAATGGCACTGGAGGAGAGCAGATCGAACTGATCCCTCGGCAAGAGTTGATAGGTATCGTTGTAAGCCCCGAGCGGACCAATAAGGGTGACCGGATTGGTCGGGATGACCTCCCCGATCAGCGGGGAATCATACCCGTTGATATAGATCTGCCCCTGCTCACCGCTGGCTGAAAAGGTGTATGAGACCCGTTCAAACTCCCCTGTAGCATCAAATACTGCTTCTTCGGTGCGAACAAGCATTCCCTCGTACTCCTCGCTGTATTGTGAAGGAGTTAACGTAACAGGCTCCGGCAGTTCATGCCCGCTGGAGTGAATGGTAAAATCAGTGACCGGGTCCATCTCCAGGAGGGTGCTATAATCCTTCAGGGTTCCGGTAACCGTTATGCTGTCCCCCCGATCGGTTTCGCTGAGATCGGATGAATAGATCGCCAATCCCGCTGTAGCATCCTGGATATAGCGAATCGGACCCAGTTCGGGTCCGTTGGTGAGTACACCGCTGATGGTCACCTCGGCACCCACTCCCTCTGCCCGGGCTTCACTGATAGTTATCTGACCTGTGACCGCAGACATTCCCGCTACGAAGACACACAAAATTAAAATCGCTCTTCTCATAATTGATTATTGTTTAAAATGATACCTGTACAGAGGTGGTAAACCTTCTGCCAAATCCAAAAAATACGGTAGCCGAACGGGCATCAAAACTCTGGTACTGCGAATAGGGACTGAACGAATCATTGTTGGTGGCATCCCATATATATTTGGTGTCCAGAATATTCATCAGGCTGAACCGGATGTCCAGCCGGACATCATTCAGTTTATCCAGGTTGAATCCATACCCTGCATGAAGATCTAACAGGTTAAAATTGGGCATCTTCCAGGAGTCGATCACGTTCCCCTCGTCATCGGTCGTGCTCTCCGGGGTAAATTGCGAAAAGTACTTGCCGAAATAGGTCTGACGCAGGTTAAGGTACATCCCCTTGATGGGTTCATACCTTATGCTGGACCCCAGTTGCGTCTGGGCCGCATCGCCCACGTGAATACCCCGGGCATCAAAATCAAGCACCTGGTTTACCGGCGGATTGCTCCCCTCGTCCAGATAGTATTGCAGGTCCTCGATGTAAGAATCCCAGATCCAGTCCCCAAGGGAAACCGTTCCCTGGAACTCCAGGTTATAGAGGATCTTGTAGACAAAATCCAGCTCAACTCCCATATGCCGGGCATTCATCCCCGGGATATCTGCATAGATCCGTTTATCGTTATTGTTATCCGGATCACCCGCTATAAACCCGGGATCGCCGGGCTGCAAATTGTAATTGGAGTAGGTCCGGTAGGTGGGCTTGTTCTCCCAACGGGTATAATAGGCATTTAAATACAATGAGAAGGTGGGGGATTTGTAGCTATACCCTCCTTCAATAGCCTTCACCCGTTCATTCCCCAGCTCATCGGCAAATTCGGTGGTAAATCCTTTGTAAAAATAGCGGTAGGCCCTGACCCGGGAGAGGTACCCCAGGTTTAAAAAGACATTGGAGGTCTCTGTAAGGTTGTAATTGGCTCCGGTTTTCACGGTAAAACCCTGTTTATAGATCCACCCCGACTCTTTCTGGGTGAAGTAGTCAATCTTATTATACCCGCTGACAGCGGTGGTGAGGTTTAAAAACGTGGACAACCGGTTCTTTGCATACTCCACCTGGCCGAAGACACCACCCCAGCGTACCAGTCCGTCATAGTAATAATCGATGGTATCCCCTTCAAATTGCATAGCCTCCATGGGATTGGCCTGGTAATCGGGACGTGTGTCGGTCTTGTCAACCGCATAATCCCCGCCCAGCAGATCAGTGATGCTGGTATAGTGAATTCCCTTGTAGGTGCGCAGGTCCAGTCCGCCGCTCAGGTCTATGAACGGACTCAGGTCATAGTTAGCCTTGGAAAGCAATCCGAACCAGTAGTGCTCATTATGCCGCCTGGTCATGTAGTTACTGGAATAGGTCAGGTCCTCCCCGTATTGCGGAATCACCGGTCGGAGATTGAGGGGCGGCTGGGGTTTCCAGTTCGCGTAGTAGATCTCCTGCCAGTTGATCTGACCGTAATGCGGATGCTCCGGATCCTGGTGCAGCTCGCTGTCCTTGATGCTGCTGGCAGGACGGTCGCCTCCTCCCTTTCCAACAGACAGGTAGGCATTGTTGGAGATCGTAAACCTGTCTGAAATGGTCCAGAAGTCACGCAGGGTGAACTGCGGCTTATGGTATTCATTCGACCGTGAGGAGAGCTTCTCTTCCGGTGCATCGGGGTTATTTTTATCCCTTCGCAGGTACCCCCAGTGCTGGTTGTACCCGATCCCCATATCGAAAATATTGTAGCCCGGTGCGATCTCCTTCAGTTCGTCGATGTCCATCCCGAGCTCCTTGGCATAGCTGGTATCATAGGCAGAGATGGGCCGGGTATAGGAGCGCTGATCATGCCGCTGCGGTGCCCCCATGGCGGTAAGCGTGAGCAGGTGATTCTTCAGCCGCTTATCCACCTTGGCATAATAAAACCATCCCTCGGAAAAGGTGTTATCCACCCATCCCTGGCCGCGTTTATAGGATCCCGCCAGGGTCAGGCCCCACCCGTTGGGAAGCTTACCGCTGGTGAACCCCAGGGTGGTTCGGATTTTCCCCTGGCTGTCAATATTCTGCCTGATCCGCATGGAACGCTTGTTTTCAATCCCCTTGGTGAGAATGTTTATCGTACCCCCCACCGAAGGAAGTGCAAGCTGGGATGCCCCCAGTCCGCGCTGCACCTGCATGGTGCGCGTAACAGCATCCAGTCCGAACCAGTTGGACCAGTAAACCCATCCGTTCTCCATATCGTTTACCGGGATCCCGTCGATCATTACGGCAAAGTTGCGCTGATCAAACCCCCGGATGGTGATTCGTGCATCTCCGTCCCCGCCTCCCTGTTGGGTGGCATACACCCCGGGCGTTGAATTAAGGATCATGGGCAGGTCCCGTCCGGCCAACTCCTCCTGGATTTTGGCCGGACTCACATTGGTGAAGGCCACCGGGGTCTCGCGTGAAATAGCCATGTCAGCTGTCACAACCACCTCATCTATCTGCATCGACTCCAGCTTTACATCGAGCCGAACCGGCCGGGATCCAACATTGATATCCCGCTCCACGGTCTCATACCCCACATAAGAGATCTGCAGGGTGTAAGCACCCGGTTCCAGTTTCATGGTGAACTGACCGTTATAATCGGTAACGGTACCCTTACCGGGGGCATAAACCACGTTGGCCCCGATCAGTTTCTCACCGGTGGAGCCATCTTCGACGGCACCGGTCACTACCGTCTGGGCCGAAACAACCCAGCCAGGCAAAACAATCAACACGAAAAAGATAATACGTTTCATACGGATGCATTGAATAATGAAATCATCAAAAGATCATTCCCCGGAAGTGGTTGAAGATGCCTCTCTGCCGCGTAGTATACCCAGCAGAAGATGAACTCCGACTCCTGATTCCGATGGGAGATCGCTAATCCAGCAACAGTTTCTCCGAAACCACTCCGCCTGCAGAACGGACCTTCAATATATACCAGCCGCGGGTGAGGGAGCTGAAATCATACTGCTTCTCCCGGATCCCTTCCAGGGAGCGGTCGGTGAATACCATCCGGCCGGCCGGATCAAACAGCACCACTTCATGCAGCTCTTCTTCTGCCGTAACATAAACAGCACCGCCCGCGGGATTGGGATAGACGCTCACTCCCTGCTCCGCCAGGTCTTTCTCCACGGCCGTGGCAAATTCACAATCGCAGTAATGGGCATTGAGCGAATCCCACTGATCAGCCCCGCCGGGAACCGTGTCCCACTGCTCGGTGACCACGAACTCCGTGGTGGGCATTTCATCAATAGAGATTCCTTTTTTTACCCCCGGCTTACGCACCAGGGCATGGTTGGAGGTCCAGGGAATCCAGTAATATCCCTCGGGGACAATGTAATTGGTGATATACACACTATCCTGATCGACTACCTCATCGCCGTCATAGATATTCTTATAGACCCACTCATCGGTAAATGCGGCCCAGCCTTCATCACTCGAGGTCATGCCTCCCCCTATAATCCCGAACAGGTCCACCAGCACAAAATCGTCGGGATCTCCTGCTCCGCCGTCATCGCGGAAAAGGGCAATGGCATCGTTCCCGTTCATATAGGTGGGAGCCGGGTATTCGTGGTCCAGTTGATTGGCGATGGCCTGGAGTTCCGGACTGGCTGCCGGTGAGGTCTCCGTTGAAGTGGTCTGACCGTTCACGATCAGGTGAGTGGAGTAAGACTGGATAAATCCCTCCAGTTGTGTAATGCCTCCCGAGTTGTAGGTATTATTCCCGTTGCTGTAACGGGCCACCCAGTAATCATCCAGGGCAATCGTCTCTTCGGTAGGATTGTAGATCTCCATGCCCTTGTTATTCCCGGTGCCTTCCAGGTACTCGGAAAAAAACAGTTCGGAACAATCCTGGGCCTGCATGGCAGGTCCTCCCCACAGGACCATTGCAGTGATGATAAAAACGCGTTTCAATTGATTCATAATATTCCTCTTCTTAAATAAAACAACTTCGGTGCAAAAATACGATTTCTTTCTTTGCTAAAATCAAAAAAACGATCAAACCGGAGTCAACAAAAACCAAAACGGCACGCGTTTACGTGCCGTTTGGTCTGTTTTTGAAGGTTGCTTATTTTTTCACAAATCTGACAACCCCGCTCTCTGTGCCTGACTCCATGCGAAGCATGTAAACCCCTGCACTGAGATGGGAAATATCCAGGGTCAGGGAAGTCTGACCATCATTTTCGGTATTCATGATCATCGTACCGGTTATGTCATATACCCGGATGGATGAAACCGATCCCACCTCTTCAAGGTGCAGCTGCTCGTTGGCAGGTACCGGGTAGATCCGGACACCGCTGAAGAGATCCGATCCGATTCCCACTTCCACATCAAAGATCACGGAATAGGTCTTGGTGGTCTCCCCGTCTTCGGCAGTCACCTCGATGGTGGTGGTGCGTGCCGCTTCATCACCGGCCAGGTCGGTGGCGTCGGTAATTGCAACACTTGCATTCTCATCGGTAGTCTCCGCGGTCACTGCGGGTACATCCGTGGTGCCGGGAGGAAGGGTGTAAGTGTAGGTCATCAGGGCCGGACTGAAATCCGGGATGCTGCTTCCGTCCACCATGATATCGCTCAGGGTGGCATCATCGGAAAGCACCACTTCGATCAGCTCTTCCACGTCATCCGCGGAGCGCGGGGAGATCTGTGCCGTTCCGTCGTATTCCAGCACGATTCCCGTAACATGGGCGGAATCGGGGATCACGGTCCCGGTAAGCGAGGTACCGTAAAAATGAACCCGGCATACCATGGATTCGGATACACCGTTGATATCATAATTGCTTCCGTCATCGAAAGTAGCGGAACCATCCGCATCGGCAAAGGTGACGCTCTCCACCTTGACCAGCATGCTTTCATACGCATCGATATCGGCATTTATATCGGCCGGGGTAACCACGGCCGGGGCAATATCATTGCCACTGGAAGTGGCAGCCCCGGGATCCGCGGTCGGGTGGAACTGGATCAGTCCGTTGTAATCCTCCAGTGTTCCTTCCAGTCCGGTAATTCCATCTGCAATGGCATAGGTGGAGGTAATCACACACGGGTTGTCATCGATCTCGATACCGCCCGTTGCGTCCTGTACATACTTCTTATTCCGATAATTCTGCTGGAAGGTCAGGAACACCTCACCGGTCACTTTGTAAGTACGGTCAAAATCTGTAGCCGTCCTCAATGCACCCAGGTCAGCCACTTCAATAACCGGGTTGAAGGTAATGCTGTAGGTCTGCTTGGTGGTACCGTCTTCCGCCGTCACCTCGATCGTGGTGGTACGCGCCGCCTCATCACCCGAAAGATCGGTAGCATCGGTAATTGCTGCCGATGCACCGGCATCATTGGTTGTGGCCGTAACCGTGGGAACCGTGGTGGTGCCTGCCG
>CAYZMH010000047.1:0-26898 GCA_964479445.1 uncultured Bacteroidaceae bacterium
GGAGGAGCTAGTCAGGATCTACCGCGACATGGTCATTATCCGGGAGTTTGAGAGCATGCTCAATCTGATCAAAACAACCGGTGAGTACAATGGAATAGAATATAATCATCCGGGTCCGGCTCACCTCTCTATCGGTCAGGAGGCCGCTGCCGTCGGTATGGCCTACCACCTGGATGTGGATGATTACATCCTTGGATCGCACCGTTCTCACGGGGAGATCCTCGCCAAGGGACTTTCGGCCATTGAAAAACTGGATGAAAAACGGTTAATGACGATCATGGAGGATCATTTTGACGGAAAGGCGTTGCGCATTGTGGAGCAATCCTTCCGGGGGGAGACCCGCGACCTGGCCATCGACTTCCTGCTCTATGGCACGCTGGCCGAGATCTTTGCAAGGGAGACAGGCTTTAACAGGGGATTAGGAGGTTCGATGCATGCCTTTTTCACCCCCTTCGGGGTCTATCCCAACAATGCCATTGTGGGCGGATCGGGGGATATCTCGGTTGGAGCGGCGCTATATAAGAAGGTGAACCTGAAACCAGGCATCGTGGTGGCCAACATTGGTGATGCCTCCATGGGCTGCGGTCCGGTCTGGGAAGGAATAAGCTTTGCTACCATGGACCAGTTCCGGACCCTCTGGGAAGGGGATCATCAGGGCGGACTCCCCATACTGTTCAATTTTATGAACAACCAGTACGGTATGGGAGGTCAGACCGAGGGAGAGACCATGGGGTACGGAATCCTTGCCCGCGTGGGAGCCGGGGTAAATCCTGAGATGATGCATTCGGAGCGAGTGGATGGATACAATCCCCTGGCGGTAATTGACGCCTTTCGGCGCAAGAAGAAGATCCTGGAAGAGAAGAAAGGACCTGTATTGCTGGACACCCTCACTTATCGGTTCAGCGGACACTCCCCATCGGATGCCTCATCCTACCGGACCCGCGAAGAGTTGGAAGCCTGGGAAAGCTGCGATTCGCTGTGTGATTTCAGTAACGAACTAAAAAAGAACAAACTGGCTGATGAACAGGAGCTGGAACAGATTCGCGAACAGGCTACTGAACTGGTAACCAAAGCGATGAAATTGGCTACCAACGACCAGGTATCACCCCGAATGGATAGGATCAATCATCCCGACCAGATCGGAGAGATGATGTTCTCTAACGGGAATGAAGATTCACTTGGCGAAGGGAATCCGGATGTACGGATACCCATGGAAGAGAATCCGCGGGTAGAGGCCATCCGTAAGAAAGAACGGTTCGGATTGGACGCCAGCGGGAAACCGCATTCAAAGATTAAGACCTTTCAGCTTCGGGACGGCATTTTTGAAGCGATCATCGACCGGTTTTATAAAGATCCGAGCCTGGTTGCATACGGCGAAGAGAACAGGGATTGGGGCGGTGCCTTTGCAGTCTACCGCGGACTCACTGAATCCCTGCCCTACCACCGGTTATTCAACGCCTCCATTTCGGAGGGTGCGATCGCAGGAACCGCAATCGGATATGGAATGGCGGGAGGACGGGTGATTGCCGAGATCATGTACTGTGATTTCCTGGGTCGGGCGGGAGATGAGGTATTCAACCAGCTCCCCAAGTGGCAGAGCATGAGCGGCAATGTAATCAAGATGCCCGTGGTGATCCGCGTATCGGTAGGATCCAAGTACGGGGCGCAGCACTCCCAGGACTGGACAGCGTTGCCGGCACATATACCCGGACTAAAAGTGGTTTTCCCGGCCACTCCTTATGATGCCAAGGGTTTGATGAATGCGGCCCTGCAGGGGACCGATCCGGTTATATTTTTTGAGAGTCAGCGTATCTACGATATGGGGGAACTGTTCCACAAGGAGGGGGTTCCGAAAGGCTATTACGAAATTCCTATTGGCGAACCCGACATCAAAAGGAAAGGAAACGATATTACGATCCTCTCCATCGGGGCCACCTTATATCGGGCACTGGACGCTGCAGAAATACTGGAGGAGAAGCACAGTTTATCGGCCGAAATTATCGATGCCCGCTCTCTTGTACCATTTCAATATGAGAAGGTGATTGAATCAATTGCTAAAACAGGACGTATCGTGATTACCGGGGATGCCACCTCCCGCGGCTCTTTCATGAAGGAGATAGCCCAGACGATCTCCGAGCTGGCTTTCGATGAACTGGATGCACCCCCGGTGGTGGTTGGTTCACGAAACTGGATCACACCGGCGTATGAGCTTGAAGATGCCTTCTTCCCGCAGGCTTCATGGATCGTGGATGCCATTCATGCACGCATCGTTCCCCTGGAGGGACACACGCCTTCCGTCAACTGGTCGGAGCAGGCACAACTGGAACGAAACCGGAAGGGTGTTTAGATAGCATCCCTTTCCATAAAAACCTTATAATTTTACCTGCTATTTTTCCTGTTGCATGGGATTGGTTCTGCTCCTGTTCCGGTTGTATTTATAGAGTTCAAAGCGGGTACGTGTAACCTTCCGGGGCCAATGGTTATTTTCCGTGTCGCAATCGGCCAGTTCTTCGTATGGATCAAACAGAACCGACTCCACCTCTTTATCGAACACGAATACCTTGCTGGTCTTCAAATTGTTGCGGCTCCATATCTCTGCCGGCACCCGTTTAATCTCCGTAGAACCATCGGTAAAAGTAAACTGCAATACCAGGGGCATGACCATACCCCCTATATTCTCCAGGTCCACCTGGCACAGGTAGTGTTCTTCATCGAGAAAGGCACGCTCCTCTTCATCCAGCGATGCGCGATACTGTTCATATACTTTAGCATCATCGGGTGATGCAGCGTACGGATTGTAGTCATCATAAAAATCTTTCATGGAAGGATCCCGTTCCACCATTGATTGTAGAACCTTACGGTTACGCTGCACGGTAAGTTCCTCGGGCTCCGCTTCCTCTTTTTCCCGTTCATAGGATTTTTTATCAGCGGGATCCCCAGATCCGGCGGTAAAGACCTTTACCCCTTCAATGGAGATATCCACCGGGTCGGTCTCATAGAACCAGCCTCTCCAGAACCAGTCCAGGTCAACCGCCGATGCATCTTCCATGGTCCGGAAAAAATCAGCCGGTGCAGGGTGTTTAAACTTCCAGCGCTGTGCATATTGTCTGAAGGCATAATCAAACAACTCCCGTCCCATCACTGATTCACGAAGGATAATGAGTCCGGTCGCCGGCTTGGCATAGGCGTTGGCATTGAAGTGCATGGTAAGTTCCCCGTTGATCATGATCGGGGCAATATTGGATTGATCGCCGCTCATATAGTCGGTTATGTCGGCCGGCTTTCCCCTGGGATAGGGATGGTCGTGATCCCACTCCCGCTCGGCCACGCCCTGAAGGAAGGTGTTCAGTCCCTCATCCATCCAGGTCCACTGGCGCTCATCTGAGTTAACGATCATCGGAAAAAAGTTATGTCCCACTTCATGGATCACCACCCCGATCATTCCCCATTTGGTTCGTTCCGAATAGGTACCATCCGGTTCCGGTCTGCCCCCGTTAAAAGCAACCATGGGATACTCCATCCCGATACGTTGTGTATGTACGGAATAGGCAACCGGATAGGGATAATCAAAGGTGTGCCTGGAGTAAACCTGCAGGGTATGGGCCACCACGCGGGTGGAATATTTCTCCCAGAGGGGATTGCCTTCGGGGGGATAGAGCGACATGGCCATCACCGTGCGGTCACCGAAGCGAACTCCCATGGCATCCCACAGGAATCTCCGCGAAGAGGCAATGGCGAAGTCACGGACATTCTCCGCCCTGAAGTGCCAGGTCCTGGTACCCCGTGCCTTTTTCTTGATGGCCTCGCGGGCCTCCTCTTCAGAAACAATAACCACCGGATCATCAAAGGCCTCGCGGGCTTTGCGGTAGCGTTCCAGGTGGGGGTCAGACAGGACCTCCTCCAGGTTCTGTATGGTACCGGTAGCTCCCACGATATGGTCTTCCGGTACGGTGATCTTCACGTCAAACGTACCGAAGGGCAGGGCAAACTCGGTGCGTCCCAGGAACTGTTTGTTCTGCCATCCCTCCACCTCGTTATATACCGCCATGCGCGGGTAGAACTGGGCCAGGGTATAGAGGTAATTATCATCCTTTTCGAAGTACTCCATACCCGAGCGGCCGCCGCCATCCTTCTGACGGTCGTTGATGTTGTACCACCATTTAATCCTGAATGTATACCGGTCACCCGGCTCCAGGGCTTCGGGCAGATCCACGCGCATCATGGTATAGTTGATGGTATGGGAAAGTGCATTCCCCCGTGCATCGCTCACCTCCGTAATATGAAATCCCCCTTCAAAGTCGCTATGGAAATACCTCAGGTACTGCGAAGGGAGACGCTCGTTCAGGGAGACAGGCATGGTCTGCATGGTAAGGCTGTTGGGCATACGCCGGTTCTGGTCCAGTTGCACCCAGAGGTAGGCCAGTTTATCGGGTGAATTGTTGTAATAGGTGATGGTCTCTCTCCCTTCCAGCCGCTGATTTTCGTCATCCAGGGTCACCTCCATGTCATAATCAGCCCGCTGCTGCCAGTATTGGTGTCCGGGTGCCCCTGCCGCATTGCGGTAGACATTGGGGGTTGCCAGGGTATTGCGCAGTTGCCGGAACTGGTTGGAGGATGGATCAAACTCTCCCTGGCCCATTGCCAGGGCGGCGGTTAAAAGTGCTGTTGCCAGCAGGTAAATTCGTTTCATCTGTTATGCATTGTTTTAACTTCGATCCATTGCAGCCGAGCAGGTGTATCTCCTTATAATTGGCAGCGGAGACCCTGACCCGGGTCGTTCGCGACGAACGCACTGCAAAAACCCAATAAAAGTAATAAAAATGGGGTAAATACAGGAACTGCGAAACCCTCTTTTATTGGATGGGACCATGGGTTTTCCTATTTTCGTAAGCAGGTACCATCTATTCAGTATTATGAAGAGGTTTCGAACCGCATGTATCATGGCAGGGATTCTGTTAAGCACAGCATTATCGGGAACGCTGCCCGCACACAAATTTTATGTGAGTCTGACCGAGATCCATTGCCGGGCAGAGAGAGGAACCATTGAGGTAAGCATGCGCCTCTTCCCCGACGACCTTGACCGGGCCATCAGGGCCATAACGGGTATCACTCCCCACATTGCCACAGAGATGGAGCACGACTCGGCAGATGCCTGGATCGCGGCCTACCTGGAATCGTCCTTTCACCTTACCTTCAAGGGCATCGAAACCCGCTTTGACTACCTGGGAAAACAGCCGGAAGCCGATGCCATCTGGTGTTTTCTGGAAGCAGAATTGCCGGATCAGTTCGGGCAAGTTACCATCGAAAACCGCGTGCTCACCGAAATGTTTGAAGACCAGAAAAATATCGTTCAGTTTTACTCTAACGACTTCAACAAGGGAGTGCTGCTGAGCCGGTATCACCCCATCAAAACACTGAAAATCAAACAACACCCTTGAAACAAACCATATATCGAGTTACAGAAAGGAGATTGCAACACTCAATGGATGTTCCGCTGATCGTATTGGTCTGGGTTAGGAACTACCGGTACTGCGCCACGTATTATGATGGAGGAGCATGGCCGAAAGACTTTGATTTCCGGGAAAAATAGCGGGATGATCGCCTTAGAATACTGGAAGAACATTGTACCTTTACATAGCCGGAAAGCATAGTGCTTATTCGCCTGGCTACTAATTGCCTAGGCATTATAGATATTCTAACGAAAATATTATGCATAAAAAAGATATTGAAAAGATTCGAAACAAAACCGGGTTCATCTGCGACATGGACGGGGTAATTTACCATGGCAACAAACTCCTGGACGGGGTAAAGGAGTTTGTCGAATGGTTGAAGAAAGAGAATAAAAAGTTTGTTTTCCTGACCAATTCCAGTGAGCGAACCATCCGCGAGTTGCAGGAGAAACTCGGGCGCATGGGCATCAAGGTGGACAAGAGCCATTTTTATACCAGCGCCCTGGCCACGGCTTCCTTCCTGGCCAGTCAGAAACCCAACGGATCGGCGTACATTATCGGGGAAGCCGGACTGATCAATGCATTGTACAATGCGGGCTATACCATGAACCATATCGATCCCGACTACGTGGTCATGGGGGAAGCCCGGACCTACAGCTACGAGCGTATCGAAAAGTCGGTCAACCTGGTTTTGAGGGGTGCCAAGCTGATCGGTACCAATCCCGACCTGACAGGTCCGATCGAGAACGGAATTGCACCGGCCACCAAGGCCCTAATCGCACCCATTGAATTGGCTACAGGCCGGCAGGCCTATTTTGTAGGTAAACCCAACCCCCTAATGATGCGAATCGCCCTTAAAAAGCTGGGAGTCCGGCGTGAAGATGCCATTATCATCGGTGACCGGATGGATACGGATATCATTGCCGGTATTGAATCGGAAATCGACACCTGCCTGGTGCTTAGCGGGATTACCGATTTGGAAGGAACCCGTGAATTTGCATACCGTCCGCACTATGTACTGGAAGGGGTTTCCGAACTTGTAAAGAACTACGGCAGCCAGGAACCCTGAAATTAGAATCGTACAATGCGGATTAAATCGAAGCGGCGTTTTCCAGGAGGTAATTTTCCGCTTCGATAGACCAGAGTCCGTTGTTTTGCTCCACCATTGCAGCCAGTTCCCTGTAGAAGGGATCTTTTTTACCCAGTTCGACCATCTCGGTGATGGGTGTGAGCGGCATGCTGACATTGGTATAGATCAGTTTTTTTCCACCGGGTATTCCAGGCAGATTCAGGGTGGTTTCGATCACAGAATCGAGTCCGCCCACATGTGTCACCATGGCTGCAGGATTGATTCTTCCCTCGCTCATCATCTTAAGTGAGATACGCATATCATCGGTATTACCACCACTGGTTCCTACCAGGTGGGTAAAGGCATAATGGACGTTATAGAAATTGAGTTCAGCACGAAACTCTTTATCCGTTGGTCCGGCAAAAAAGTTCAGACACCCGTCAAACCCGAGGATCTGGTCAGCCTGCTCTACCACCTGGCGAACCGGTGCAAAGACAAAAACATCATCAAATCCGGCATTTTCTGTGAGGGATCGCAGGTAGGCGGCCGGATCTCCGTGGTTTGCCGTATTTACATAGTGCAGTTCGATGCCATAGCGCTTTGCCTCTTCAGGTGGATGCAGGGAGGCAGCCCGTTGAAGCCGGCCATCATCGATATCGGTAACCACCAGCATGCCCGGTTTACGATCGTTGTGCAGGGCATAATCAATGGCACCAAGTCCCATGGGACCAACACCGGCCAGGATCGCCATTTTTCCGCCCTCTCTGATCCCCATGTGATGCACATAGGAACCGGAACGGGTATGGTAGCTGGCATTAAAAGCCCCCACGACACAAGACATAGGTTCAGAAAGAGAGGCCAGAAAATATCCTTTCCCGTCATAGGGCAACAGGCAATCCATCTCCATCACCTCATTTGGTATCACGATATGGGTGGCGTCTCCCCCGATCCACCGGAAGGAATATCCCGGAGCATCCAGGGTACCTTTGTAGTTCAGGGCCGGCTGGATGGAGAATCGCTGCCCTGGTTGGAACCGATGCTTCCATTTCTTCCCTACGTTCAGAATCACCCCGGCAAATTCGTGTCCGATCATGGTAGGATTTTCACTTACATCGTCAGGAACGCGCTTGTGATCGGCACCCTGCTTTGCTGCCTTGTAGGAGGACATGCAAATACTATCGGATATGACCTTCGCCAGGATCTCATCATCTTTGATAGCCGGAAGTTCAAACTCTTCCAATCTCAAATCTTCTTTCCCGTATAGGCGAACTGCTTTTGTTTTCATGAATGTATCGTATAGTTATTTCCTATTAATTGCATTTAAGAGTCAGCACCGTGTCCCGGTTGTTCCGGCGAGTGGTTTTACCCATTCGTTCCCGCGTGCCTTCTCTATTACTTCAGCATAACCTGTCCGCCCGTCACCGGAAGTGCCTGTCCGGTCTCATACTCCTGATCGAGGATATAATAGAGCGCTTTCATCACATCTTCAACCCTGCATCCCCGTCCCATGGGTACCTTCTTTTCATAGAAACGCCTGACATCCTCAATGGTTTGCGCACCCGGCACTTTTCCTGCTTCCAGGTACTGTACAAAGAGTCCGTTATCGGGGTCTGACCAAAGGGGGCCCTCGAAGAAATTACCAGGACAGATGGCATTCACCTTGATGTTGTAAGGGGCCAGTTCCATAGCGAACGACTGGGTGAGTCCCACCCCTCCAAACTTGGCACCGGCATAGGCGAAGTTCCGGTTACTACCCTGGAGTCCGGATTTGGAATTGATTTGCACCAGGTCAGTATAATAACCAGGATTAATATCATGCTGCACTTTCATCACTGCTGAAGCGGCACGGGCCCCGTAGAACCAGGCGTTATAGTTGATCCCGGTGAGTTTACTGAACACTTCCGGTTCCATCTCATCGAGTCCGCCCGCCACCAGGATCCCGGCATTGCTCACATAGAGGTCGAGTCCGCCAAACTCCCGCACCGTATGGTATACCAGTTTCTCCACATGACCGGGATCGGAGACATCTGTCTGGAGGAACACCACCCGGTTCGTTCCGCATACAGCGGAGAGAGAACGAACTGTCTCCTCGCCTTTTTCCGCATTGAGATCGGCCACCACCAGGTTGGCCCCCTGTTCTGCCAGGTGGCGGGCGATTCCTTCGCCAAATCCCTGGGCAGCACCGGTAACTACGATGATTTTTTGGTCAACTTTGTCCTCGGATTGCATATCGGGGGCAATTTCGAGGCTGTAGTTTTCCACCTCCCAGTTATCAACAACAGCAATCTGCTCATCGGTAAGAAAGCGTGGACCGCCGAAGGCTTCGGAAAGCAGACTCACCTTCATGAGGTCTTCATAGACGTCCAGTGCGATTTGTACCGAACGGGCGTTCCCTTCGAAGGCGAGGATACCGTAATCCCTAAGTATGATGATCCTGGGTGAATACCCGTGCTGTTCCCGGAAGCGAGTCAGTTTCCCGCGGAACGTCTGGATAAGTGTTTCCGGGCTGCCGGTCTCTTCGATGTAGAGGTAAGCCGATTTGCAATAAATGATCATATGGGGGGTAAAGGGTAACGCGGCCTTCCGGAAAGCCTCTTCCGAGGTGTAGAAGTGCCGGTGCAGAGTGTTGTGACGGATTGAGAGAGTGCCCCGGTCGCCATTCTCCATGAGCATCATGCGAAAGGCGGGAAGAAATCCGGTGATATCCGCCGGGATCTCCAGTGGATCGGGGTGTTCCAGTGGTCCGATCGCATCGGCGATGGTATCGGTTATATGCCGGAAGAGTTGATGAATACGTTCGGTGGTTCGGGCGCTTACGAAGACTCCGTGGTTTTCCAGGAAGATGATCTCGGGATCATGGTCGCGGGTATCCCGGTAGAATTCCAGGTTTGCCTCCACCTTCCTGAAAAGCGAATAGCCGGTGGCATAGGGAATGTACATAACTTCATTACCGAACAACTCACGGGTCTTCTTTTCCGCTTCATTTGAACACATCAGGGCGTTGGTGAGTGTGGGATGCATATGCACAACGAAGGGGTAATCGATGATCTCGTGGAAGGAGGTCTCCACGGATGGTTGTTTCCCCTTTTCGGGATATACATTAGCCGCTCTCAGGTCCGCCTTAAACTGGGTCTCCCGCAGCTGCTCGTTATCGCTATATATTTTATCACGAGTGATCTGCACTTTCGCACGATCGAGCTGCACAAATCCCTCTTCGGTGATGGAAGCAAGGCTTGCCCCGCTGGCTTTTATCCAGATGGAGGTGTCGTCTTTATAGGAAGTGTTGCCCCCCCCGGCCAGTGTATAGTCTTTGTCGGACCCAAAATACCGCGAGACAGCCACCAGCTCCTTCAGTGGATTATTCATGTTGGTTGGTTTATAAATTGTTGAATCAAGCCATGACCAAGGCTGGCCAGCTGGTCCCGGTTCGTGCCGGGAATACCCCGTTCATCCAGGAACCCCTTTTCGTTTATGGATCGCAGGTACTGGTGCGCAGCAATCACGCAGGCACCCCTGTAAGACACCTGTTCAAGGTAAGATCCCAGGGGACACCCTCCCCGTGCGGTAATGGTAAGGGGATCCAGGAACGGTGTATTGTGTTCGGTCCCAAAAGTGATCACGAATCCCTTCTCATCAAAATAGTGCACAAAATCGGTGAGAATCCCGTGGTCGTTCCTTCCTGGAATCAGTTCCAGACTGTAGACATTCAAATCGGTAAGGTTTTTATAGAGCCGGTCGTAGTTGGATTCATAGTCGGTGATCTCCCCATCTGCATTATCGAGCAGCACCGGATAACAGGGAATTCCCCCGGCGTCAAGGATGATGCGAATCACTTCTTCTATAGCCAGAAATGCCCGGGGATCCTCCCGTACATATGCCACTCCACCGGCTTTGAGCAGGCGGGAGCGGATCTCGCCTTCGACGGCGGCTGCATCGTCTATCGCGAATTTCAGGGGGGTGCCCCCCAGGATCGCTTCCAGGAGTTCGCGGCGCTCGCCTTCGGAATCGGCAACCTTCCATACCTGCAAACGAATCCCTTTTGCAATATGACGTTCGCGTACCATACCGCGAGTAAGTGAGTCTCGCAACTCCCGGTAATCAAGTTTCAGTCGGGGATCCACCCATCGAAGGTAACGACCTGCTTTTGCCACCATCTCGCGAATCTGTTTATCGTTCTCCTCGTGCACAGACTTTAGCTTTTCGGCAGATTCGCCACTGAGCGAAGCCGGGTAGTCAAGACCTTTTCCGCTAAAGTAGGTGCGTCCCGGGTTGCTTGGATCATTGACCCGGATCCCGTTCGCCTGCTCTTCTTTAAGCAGACCCATGAATTCGATATTGAAGAGCGGAAACTTCCGGTATTTCCGAGCCAGCAAGGCAAACTCTTCATATCCTTTCATGGTATAAAAGTCATTGATACCCAAAACATCAATACCTTCTTCCCGGGCCATCCGGAAGACCTGCTCCAGGTCCCGGAAGGCGCTGAAAGAGTAAGGAGTATGAAAATGGCCGTTCACTTTAAGGGGTTCCGGTGGTTCATCTCCGGTCAGAGCCTCCAGTTCTTCCCGGTCAGGCATATCCACGTAGAGTGTCATGCGTTCACTATTTTCGATTTACGGTTTGATTGAGCTGCTCCACTTTGCGGGTGATCATATCCAGTTCCCCGGCAGAGAGGGTTACCTGCATGGCCCCTGCATTTTCCAGCACCTGTTTGGGATTGCGGGCACCCACGAGTGTAACGGTAATTCCGGGCTGACTGAGGGTCCACCTTATCACCAGCTGGCTCAGCGTCGCCTTCTTCTCGTCGGCCAGCGGTCTGAGGCTCTCCAGGAAGTCATTCACGGCGTTCATACTCTCATCGGAAAAGTAGTGTGAAAACGGCCGGGTGTCGCCGGGACCGAATTTATGGCCGGGCTTGAACTTCCCGGTGAGCAATCCGCGTTGCAGCGGACTGTATGCCAGGATCGAGACCTGGTTTTCAAGGCACCAGGGGATCAACTCCTGCTCGATATCCCTTCGAACCATGCTGTAGGGTACCTGCACACTGGCCAACAACAGGGAGTCTGCTGCTTCCTGGGCCAGTTTTGCATCATAATTGCATACCCCTGCAGCTCTCACTTTTCCCTGATCGATAAGCATTTGCACAGCTTCCATGGTTTCATCGACCGGTGTGGTGGAGTCAGGCCAGTGGATCTGATAGAGATCGATATAGTCGGTCCCCAGTCTCTTCAAGCTGTTCTCGCACTCCTTTATAATGCTGTCGCGGGCTGCATACTTGTAAATGGGAACCCGTTTCCCATCATTATCACGCGTTTCAAAATGGAACTCTCCTTTTTTGGCATCCCATCGCATCCCGTACTTGGTGAGGATCTCCACAGAGGAACGCTTTCCTTTAATCGCTTCCCCGACGATCTCTTCACTGCGTCCAAATCCATATACCGGCGCGGTATCGATGGTGGTAATTCCTTGTTCAATGGAGGTATGAATGGCATCCAGTGCGTCTTTATGGTCGGCACCTCCCCACATCCAGCCTCCGATGGCCCATGCACCGAAGGTGAGCGGGCAGACTTTCACATCCGACTTTCCAAGGGTTACTTTTTGCATAATTTCCTGGTTTTTTGAATGAATCTTAAAGATAACAGATATCAGGTAAAGAGTAAAAGATTTAACAGGTTTAAGGTGGGGATACCCTGAACGGACTGCTTCTGGTAAAAAGGTAGTTGTTTGCTTCGCACGCCCTTATGCCGGAGTTACCTGCCCGGGGTATCCAGGGGGAATAATTCTTCCCGGGCAGGCAAAAGGCACCTGCAATGAACAGACAGAGCGAGGGAGAGATTGTGCGCTGTTCGGGATAAGCTATAAGGTACGGGTATTTTTTCAGAGATGGTATGATTTTGCAAACTCCTGGCTGATGTAGTTATCGTATCCCATGCAGACTTCCCGGGAGAAGCGGGCTGCATCGTTAAGCAATGCAATCCACTGACCGGCATCCAGCATCTCCAGGGAATCCTGGTTAACCCCGCGCTTAAACAGACCATACAAAACTCCTGCGTTAAAGGTGTCACCGGCCCCGATGGTACTCACCGGATTGATCTGTTCCACCTCCATGTGCAGGGAGATATGGGGGGTGCGCAGGTAGACCCCGTGGGCATTGGCCGTATAGATAAGCACCCTGCAATGAGGGCGCACTTTTTCCCAGGCCTCATTGGCCGTATCCACCCCGAAGATGTTGTGCATATCTTCATCGGAGGCGCGCACCAGGCCGGCATACCGCATATTTTCCTCGATCACGGGCAACAGCGCGTCCCGGTCGTCCATGTGCGAAGCGCGGAAGTTGGGATCGTAATAGATCAGGGTACGTTCCGCGTACGCGCTATCCAGGATCTCTTTCATGCGGGGACGCAGCGCCGGGTTGAGTCCGTAAAACGAACCAAAAAGCAGGTAGTCCTCCGCCGCGAAAGACGGAAAAGTTTCATGTAGGCGCTGGTTGGGGTAATCCTTGTAGAAGTCGTACTCGGCATCCTGGCGGTGGTTGAGGAAAGCCAGGGAGAGGGCCGATTTGCCCTCTTCGAACCGGACCACATAGCGGTTATCGACGCCGTTTTGTTGGAGGAAATCGAGGATATGGTGACCAATGCGGTCGTTTCCCACCTCGCTGATAAAACTGCAGGGAAGCTTGAGCCGGCCCAGGGAGATTATGGCATTGAACGCGGAACCGCCCGGCCTGGCAGCCTGCGGCTGGTAATCCTTGAAGATGATGTCAAAAACAGTTTCGCCGACGGCATATATTTTGTTCATAGGACGCAGAGAACATTTTATTTAACGAGCCTGGAGATGGCTTTGAAGGATTCGGTGCCCGACACGCGGGCCAGTTCGAAAAGTATGGACTCCACGGTGGTGAGGATCGCTCCTTCTTTTTGCATTCTGCCCAGGGCCACCTCCTTATCGGCAGGGTATCGTGAAGAGACTGCATCGGTAACAACCACGGGCTGATAGCCGGTATTTAGCAGATCCAGGGTGGTTTGCAGCACACAGACATGGGTTTCGATACCGCATATAATTACATTGGTTTTACCGGAGCGAACCAGTGAGGAGGCAAATTCCGGTTCATCGCAGCAGGAGAACGCCGTCTTCTCCACCGCATTCCAGGCGGGAATCCGGGTGCGGACTGCATCCAGCGTCTCCCCCAGTCCTTTTTTATACTGTTCGGTGGCCAGCACCGGGATCTCCAGGATGTGCCATCCTTCCAGGAGGATCTCCACCTTGTTGAGCAGTGCATCGTTTTGATGAATATGGGGAAAGAGCCGTTCCTGTATATCGATCACCAGGCCTGCACTCTCCTCTTTCAGTATACGCATAGTTCAATGGCTTTTCGCACGTGATTGTTGTCCCAGGTACCCCCCGTGGTGCCGTCTGGCATAATCGGCGGCTGTAAAGCCGATCCGTTTCATCAGGAGTACCACCAGTATATCCCCGATCACCATCATGGTGGTGGTGGAGGTAGTGGGGGTTAACCCCAGCGGACATATTTCGCGGGGGTTCCCTGTAAAGAGGACATGCTTTGCCTTGCCCGGAAGTTCGCTGTCGGGATTCCCGGTAATCAGCACAACGGGTATGTTCGGATGCAGGTGTCTCGCCAGGTCGACCAGCTCCAGGATCTCCCGCGTTTTACCGGAGTTGGACAGGACGATCAGTACATCGTTCTCCCGGAGGATGCCCAGATCACCGTGCTGGGCTTCGCTGGGATGGAGAAATACAGCGGGTGAACCGGTGGAACTGAAGGTGGTAGCCATATTGTTGGCTACCTGTCCGGCTTTGCCCATGCCGCTGATGATTATTTTACCGCCCTTCTGTTGAATCTGGTTCTGCAGTAATTCTGTTATGGCAGCGTATTCTTTCGTAACGGGAATATTCCCGATGGCGGAAGACTCTACGTTCAGCAACTCTTTGATCTCTTCTTGCATAACGAGCTGAAATGAGTAATTAGCCAATCATCTTTCCTACATACATCTCCAGTTTCTCCTGGTCGGCAGTAAAGCGCCGGATACCCTCAGCCAGCTTATCAACGGCCATGGGATCGGTGTTATGATACCAGCGGAATGCTTTTTCATCCAGGTGAATCTTTTCCATCTTCATATCCCGCGAGGTCATGGGATCCAATTTGCGAACCAGTTCACCCTCCATGCCGTGTAGTTCACCCAGGAGTTTTGGAGAGATAGTGAGCAGGTCGCAGCCCGCCAGCTCCAGGATCTCTCCTGCGTTGCGGAAGGAGGCACCCATGACTTCTGTATTGTAACCAAATTTCTTGTAGTAATGGAATATCTTTTTCACCGAGAGCACCCCGGGGTCTTCGGTAGCGGGGATATGATCCACCCCGCGGTCTTTTTTATGCCAGTCGTAGATCCTTCCCACAAACGGGGAGATCAGCTGCACCCCGGCTTCTGCACATGCCACGGCCTGGGCAAAACTGAACAGGAGGGTGAGGTTGCAATGGATTCCTTCCCGCTCCAGCACCCCGGCAGCCTGCACACCCTCCCAGGTAGATGCCAGTTTGATGAGGATTTTATCCCTGGAAATGCTCTGTTCTTCATACAGATTGATCAGGGTACGCGCCTTTTCAACGCTTCCTTCCACATCAAAGGAGAGCCGGGCATCTACTTCGGTGGATACTCTCCGTGGCACGATCTTCAGGATTTCGATACCGTACAGTACGGCAAGCATATCCATTGCATGGCTGAGTTTCTCCTGCTGGTTATTCCCCTTTTTCCTGCCGTATTCTGCAGCTTTCTCGGCAAGGCGGACATACTGGTCCTTTTGCGAGGCTGCATAGATCAGAGAAGGATTGGTAGTACCATCTACGGGCCGGTAGGTTTTCATGGACTCAAAATCACCGGTATCGGCCACTACCTGGGTCACATTTTTGAGTTGTTCGAGTATTGACATGCGTTTTCGGTTATATAGTTGACCAATTTCATCAGGTTCCCCTTTTTCGTCTCCTCCATATTTTCCTGTCCTTATGGCAGCGATGGGGAGCAGCGGTTTCCTGCATGGAATTTCAGATTTCAAAGATAACAAAAGTTGGCAAGGAGATGGTTTTTCACCTCACTGAAGTTATGGATCCTTGAGTTTGCAGCTTATTAACAATGCGGTATCTTTAGGGTATCTAACCAGGAGATTCCTTAACAATGAAATCAATGATGCTGACCGGGATCAGGAGAATGGAGATGCAGCAGGTCCCTGATCCGGTGGTGGTCGATGATCACGATGTACTGATTAAAATGAAGGTACTTGGAGTTTGTGGTTCCGATGTACACTACTATACATCGGGCAAAATCGGCTCCCAGGTAGTTCAGTATCCGTTCCCGGTCGGACATGAAGGTGCCGGGGAGGTTCTTTCTACAGGAAAAGCCGTTACACGGGTCAGGCCCGGGGACCGGATCGCCATAGAGCCGGCGATGCCCTGCAGGGAGTGTGACCAGTGCCTGGCCGGTCGTCCACATACCTGCCGCAACCTGCGTTTTTTGGGTTGCCCGGGTCAGGCTGATGGTTGTTTATCGGAGTATATTGTGATGCCGGAGACCAGTTGTTTTCCTATCCCCGATCATATGTCATATGATGAGGCTGCCATTTCGGAGCCCCTGGCTATCGGGGTATATGCCGTCGACCGGTCGATCCCCATGGAGAATGCCAGGGTGGGGATCCTGGGGTTTGGTCCGATCGGCATGTCGGTGCTTCTGCCGGCACAGGAAAAGGGAGCAGGGAAGATCTATGTAACCGACAAGATCAGCGAGCGGTTATCCCTGGCTGAGAAGAGCGGGTCCGCTTACACCGGTAATCCCGACCACCAGGATGTGGTGGCAGAAATAACGCGGGAGGAACCCGAATTGCTGGATGTGGTATTCGAATGCTGCGGTCAGCAGGAAGCCGTTGACCAGGCCATTGATCTGTTGAAACCCGGTGGTAAGCTCATGATTATCGGTATTCCCGGGTTCGACCGGTGGTCGTTCAGCGTCGATAAGATGAGGCGCAAGGAGATCTGCGTTCAGAATGTACGCCGCCAGAATGAGCGGGTCACTCCCACCCTGGAGATGATGGCATCCGGACGGGTGGATGTAAAACCGATGGTCACCCACCGGTTCCCATTTGACAGGACAAAGGAGGCGTTCAACCTGGTGACTGATTACCGGGACGGTGTCATGAAAGCCATGATTGACTTCGAATAGGGACCATATTCCTACTCATTTTCAGCCGGCAAAGAGACCGCCGAGGCATCCGGGTTCAAATTTACCACAGGTTTTCAAAATCTCCGGGATGGTAAGTATGTTCTCTTTTGATAAAGGTGGAACCGTTCCGGTCTCTCATGAGCATCAAATCTTTACGGAACAGGCGGGAGAGGAGTCCGGATGGAATAACCAACACCACAAATACCACCGTGAGGATCTGTGCAATTTCCGAAAGCGAACCTCCCCGGGGACTGGAAATTGTAACAAAAAAATGATAATATTACAGGTTCATAGCAAGATATATAGTAGTATGTATTTTCTCATAACCATAAAACAGGGAATGCCATGAAGACTATCCAGGCGGTAATCATAGGGATTATTACAGGTACACTTGTTCTGTTAACCGGCTCATGTGACCGGTCGGAGCATGCATTGACCAGCGATTGGAGATACCAGCCCGACCGCAGCTGGGTTGGGCCTGAATACTGGGCAAACCGCCTGCAGGACTGGCAGATCAGTAACGGCAAACTGGTATGTGTCAACTCCAACCTGGGATTTCGCACCGTTCACCTGCTCACAAGGCGTATGGGAAAAGGACCCGGGGAAGCAACCATCCGTGTAACCCTGGGATTGCATCCCCGCCTCTCCCGGGCGGGTTCAGAGGGCTGGGCCGGGATCCTGCTGGGAGCCGGTGAAGATAAGCTGGATTACCGGGGCAGTGCACTGATCCATCACTCTCACGGGGATGCCGGCGGATTGATTGTTGCCGTCAACGAATCGGGCCAGGTGGTATTTCTGGATAATACCAGGGAGCGGGAGAACATCGGTTCCATGCCCGAAGTGCCGGAAGCTTCCCTTCCCGACAGCGTGATCCTGAACATGGACATTTATCCGGGCCCTGACAGTTTATACAACATCGCCTGTAACATCACCCATCCCGTAACCCGTGAGGTGATCACATCCAATACACTGACAGCCATTGAGCCGCACCGTTTAACCGGAAACATTGCCGTAGCGGCTCATCACCTGGATGAGAGTCATGCCGGGTACACCTACTGGTTTCGCAATCTCCAGGTGGAAGGAACGCGGATCACGGAACACCCCGACCACCGGTTTGGTCCGGTTATGGGCGTTCAGTTCACCCAGCAGCGGGGCACATTGCGACTCACAGCGCAGATGGCACCGATTGGAAAAGAGGATGAACCCTATGTTAAGTTCATGTTGAAGGATCCGGACGGACCAGCCTGGCAGCAGGTGGACTCTGCCGTGATCAGGCCCGGTTCGTATACCGCACAATTCACCCTGGAAAATTGGGACCCTTCGCTGGACCACACCTACCGGCTGGTTTACAAGACGCATAGCCATAAAGGCAGAAAAAAGATTCACTACTACACCGGAACGATCCCTGCTGAGCCAACCGGTGAAGAGGAGATAGTGGCAGGAGCTTTTTCCTGCATCTCGCATTCGGATGGAAGCATCCACGGAAGCCGTTTCGATTATCCCGGGAGGCTATGGTTTCCTCACCAGGAGTTTGTAACGTCTGTAAAAGCCCAGGAACCTGATATTCTCTTTTTCACCGGGGACCAGGTCTATGAAGGACGTCCCACCCCGGCCGACTTCTCTTCCCCGGGAATGACCGAGCTGGACTATCTCTACAAATGGTATATCTTCCTCTGGTCGGTGGAAGACCTGACCCGCAGCATTCCCACCGTTTCCATCCCGGACGATCATGATGTCTATCATGGAAATCTATGGGGTGATGGCGGAAAACAGGCCCCTGAATACCCGGAAGATTCTGTTTATCCTGCATATTACAAAGGTTTTGAGCAGCACTGGCAACAGGACCAGGGAGGCTATAAACTCCGGCCTTCTTCGGTGAATATGATCCAGGAGACCATGACGAGCCACCTGCCTGCCCCCTTCCATTCCGAACCGGTAGGTGCAGGGATAAACACCTATTTTACCAGCCTGGATTACGGGCGGGTCAGTTTTGCGATCCTGGAAGACCGCAAATTCAAGTCTCCCCCATCGGTAGCGCTTCCGCGTGCGAGGGTAGTCAACGGTTTTGCCCAGAATCCCTATATAAGCGGACGAAACCTGGATGACCCGGAAGCCCGGTTACTGGGTGAGCAGCAACTTCAATTCATAGACGAATGGACCCGGGATTGGAAGGATGTGGACATGAAGGCCTCGATCAGTCAGACCATCTTTGTCAATCTATCCACCTATCCCGACACCTTTAAAACCGACGCAGGTGTAACGCGGCTGCCCGCCCCCGAGGCAGGGGTGATCCCTGATGGATACCGCCGTGCGCGCGATATGGATTCCAACGGGTGGCCGCAATCGGCACGTAACAATGCATTAAGAAGACTGCGAAAAGGATTTGTGACCCTGATCGGAGGGGATCAGCACCTGGGTTCGCTCACTCACCTCGGGGTTGATCGCTGGGATGATGCCGGGTACTCGTTCTGCGTGCCGGCAATCGGCAATCTATGGCCAAGAAGGTGGTTTCCGCAGGAACCGGGTCGCGACCGGAATCCCGAGCTGCCTGCCTACACCGGAAAATATTTCGACGGCTTTGGCAACCGGGTCACCGTATGGGCTGCTGCCAACCCGGAGAAGACGGGTAAGACACCTTCCAATTTGTATGACCGGGCTGTGGGTTACGGGATCATCCGTTTCAATAAGGAACAGAGCACGATCACTTTTGAATGCTGGAAACGGGATGGTGATCCGCAAAACCCTGATGAGGGTATTTACAAGGGTTGGCCCAGGACCATCTCCATGACCGAAAACTATGGCCGCACCCCCCGCCTGTGGTTACCAGGGTTCGAAGTGACGGGGCTTCAGCAAAGACCGGTATTCCAGGTGATTCATGAACCTACCGGTGAAGTGGTCTATAGTCTGCGCGCTCCGGATAACACCTTTCAACCGGGTGTATTTGAACGGGGAAGTTACACGGTTACCGTAGGCAATCCTGATGAATCACTGATGGAGACCTATTCCGGCATTGAAGCCAGGTGGAGCCAGCCCGAAAGGGTTATCGAAGTATCTTTTTGATCAGTCTGCTGTATGTGATGCTTCCACCATGCTCCGCAGGTATTCATCGGTGGTGAGCACATCGGCATAATAGCCCGCCAGGGTACTCAGCGTGGAATAATGGACCTCCTTGGCCGGCACAATGACCGGTCCGTACTGCAATGCCCGTGTGGTGCAGGCATCGGATACCACGATGCAGGAGTACCCCATATCGCTGGCCGCCCGGGTGGCTGCCTCCACGCACATATGGGTTTGCATGCCGCAAATTACCAGTCTTTCCACCCCGTTTTTCTCCAGGATCTCTCTGAGCGGGGTACCGTTAAACGCATTGATATCATCCTTCACTATGACCAGCTCCTCTTCGATGGGAACAACAAATTCATGGATCTCCCCCCCCTGGTTCACGTTGTGCTTTACATGGATAACAAATTGGCCGGTCTGACGGAAGTGTTGTAACAACAGACCGGCATTCATACCCGCCTCTTCAGGATTCTCAAGAGTCACTCCCCCACCCGGAAAATAGACCTCCTGTATATCTATGATCAACAGTGCAGTTTTCTGCGAAAACACCACAGTGGAAGCGGTGAGAATGAAAATAAGCGCCGTGCATTTGAGAAATGGATTCATCACAAAGGGTTGTGAATTCTTTCTGTCTGGCAATTTAGGGAATTGTAAGGTAAAAAAAAAGACGTTGGGTTGGTTTTACCGACAGGATATCCCACCTGGTCAGCCATTGGTCCGCAACGAATGATCCCGGCCAACCAACTCGTTGAAAAGACCCGCCAGATCCACCCACAGCAAAAGAGTCCTGTTATGTGAGATCAAAAAAACCGAACCTCTGAACACAAATTCCTCCACCCTTACTAAAACAGGGGGTATATTATATTTTATATATATTTTTTAGTTTTTACCTTATTTATTTAGGGGTTATAATCACTTTTTATATCTTTTTTCATTTTTTACCCCTATTTTATTAGGGGTATAAAATTATTTTTCTACTTTTGCTTCCGAATAGTAACTACTTAACCCTAAAAACTTACATTATGAAAGCAATTACACGCGCAATCTCTTTTATAGTTCTAATCTCCGTGGTATTACCGGGGGCAATGAATCTCAGGGCCCAGGAGGGGTCTTCTTCCGGACCGTCATTTGATGTGGGCGGAGACCTGGTGAGCAGTTATGTCTGGCGGGGGAGCAAATTCGGGAATGGTCCTGCCATTCAGCCTTACGTAGAGTTCACTGCAGGCAATTTTTCCATGGGATCCTGGGGGTCTTTCTGCTTCACCGATGCGGAGGCTGCAGAAGCGGATCTATACATTGCTTACGGGTTCGATTTCGGGTTAAGCCTGGGTCTTACCGACTACTACTTTCCGGGTACTTCATATTTTGATTACAGTGACAGCACGGGGAGTCATGGGTACGAGATCAACATCGGATTTGAGCGGGCCGGATTTTCTGTTTCGGCCAACTATATGCTCAATGAAGCCGGCAGTGCCGGAACGGCCGGCGGGGACATGTATTATGAAGTGGGCTACGATTTTGGCGGGGTTGCCCTCTTTGCCGGTGCCGGAGACGGCTGGCACACGGCTGACGGGGAATTTGCAGTATGCAACCTGGGTCTTAGTACCGGAAAGACCCTGGCGATCAGTGAGACCTTTGAGCTGCCCGTGACCGGCAGTGTAATCCTGAATCCGGCCACCGAGCAGTTCTATATAGTGCTGGGTCTGTCCCTATAAAAAAGAACATCCTGAAATTTAAAAATCATTGTGCATCATGAAAAAAATTGAAGCCATTATCCGAAAGACCAAGTTCGACGAAGTCAAGGATGCCCTGCACGACAACGGCATCGAATTTTTCTCCTTCTGGGAGGCCCGGGGAGTGGGCATGGCCCGGCAGAGCAGGGTATACCGTGGTGTAGCCTACGACACCAGCACCATAGAGCGGCACTATCTCTCCATTGTCGTACGTGACATCAATTTAGAGCGAACCATAGAGACCATTATTCAATCCTCCAAGACCGGTGAAGTGGGTGACGGGAAGATCTTCGTCTCCAACGTGGATGAGAGCATCCGGATCCGAACCGGCGAGCGGGGTGATGAATCGCTGTACATTAAAGACTAACCAAGGTATCATTTATCAAAAGACCAGAGATTATGGAAGAAATGACTAAATTTATTACAGGAACAACCACCTCCATTGATACGATCTGGATATTGCTTGCCGCTGTGCTGGTGATGTTCATGCAGCCCGGGTTCGCCCTGGTGGAATCGGGATTCACACGATCCAAGAACACCGCCAACATTCTTATGAAGAACCTCATGGACTTTTCCATAGGCTCCCTGGCCTTCTGGCTGGTGGGGTATACCATTATGTACGGGGAAGACATCGGCGGGTTTATTGGAAAGGTATCATTTTTCTTTAACAGCGAAGTGATCAACGGGGTTCCAGACAAGGCCTCCCTTATGTTTCAAACGGTATTTGCCGCCACTGCTGCCACCATAGTTTCAGGGGCTGTGGCTGAGCGAACGAAGTTCTCTGCTTACCTCTTTTTCAGTGTTGCCATCACGTTAATCATCTATCCCATATCGGGCCACTGGGTCTGGGGTGGCGGCTGGTTATCGACCCTGGAGACCCCGTTCCATGACTTTGCCGGTTCAACGGTTGTACATTCGGTAGGTGCCTGGGTCGGACTGGTAGGTGCGGCCATGGTCGGACCCCGTCTGGGCAAATATGGTCCGAAAAAACGAGTCAATGCCCTTCCCGGTCAGAACCTGGCGATGGGAGCCCTGGGGGTTTTCATCCTGTGGTTTGGCTGGTTCGGGTTCAACCCCGGTTCGCAGCTTGCAGCGGCTGGTGAAGGCAATGCTTCAGCCATTGCTCACATTTTTATTACCACGAACCTGGCAGCTGCCGCCGGTGCGGTCACGGCCATGTTTGTCACCTGGTGGCGGTACAAACGGCCCGGTTTGTCCATCACCCTGAACGGGGCCCTGGCCGGCCTGGTAGCCATAACAGCCGGATGCAACGTGGTGAGTCCGGGCGGAGCCGTAATCATCGGCATCATTGCGGGGGTTGTCCTGGTGTTTGGTGTAAGTTTCTTCGACTCCGTACTCAGGATCGACGACCCGGTGGGTGCCATTTCGGTTCATGGTTTGTGCGGTGCAATGGGAACCATCCTTGTCGGGTTTTTCTCCACCTCCAATGGCTTGTTCTACGGGGGCGGTGCTGATCAGCTCCTGTCCCAGCTCCTCGGCGTTGTGGCTGTAGCCGCATGGTCTATGGGCACCGGTTTTCTCCTGTTCTTTATTCTGAAAAAGACCATGGGTATCCGTGTATCACGCCGGATTGAGGAAGAAGGACTGGATATTTACGAACATGGTGAATCGGCATACAATTAGCAGACTACACCCGGGCGTTTGTTCCGGGTACTAACCCTGAACCTAGACCTGGAAAACCTCCGCTTCAATTTGCCGCGGGGGTTTTCTTTTATTATCGTCAGGCAAACACACTACCCGCCAGTGGTCACAGGATGACCCGGGAGCAGGGAAGCAGGAGAGCAGCCGGAACGGTATAACCTGATGAATTGCCAAAATCATTCATTACCAAGATGTTTCACGAACTATTTCGTTCCTGCCGACCGGACTTTTTTTGGCGAAATACTTCATTTTTATCATTTCTAAGGGCTTGTTTGTGTTAATTTAATATTATTTACATATTCTGACTTTTGATTCGTAATTTTTTTATCTATCTTTGCAGTTGGAATGAAACACATGATATCCCATATAACCGGCTCACCCAGGGTGACAAAAGGCAGGATGGTGCCATCCGGTTAGAATGGTATATGTCAGATAGAGCATGGCCGTTCACCAGGATAGAAGAGACAGAGGGAACGGTCATTTTTTATATACATAAACCAAGAAACTACGCTATTACGAATGAAGACATTACGCCCGAAGGAGACCGGATTATACCATCCGTCGTTTGAGCATGATAACTGTGGAATTGGGTTTGTGGCCCATTTGAAAGGCGAGAAATCCCATTCCATAATCAGGCAGGGACTGGAGACGCTGGAGAACATGACCCACCGGGGAGCGGAGGGTGCCGACAGCAAGACGGGTGATGGTGCGGGGATCATGATACAGATCCCGCGCGACTTCTACCTGATCCAGGGGTATGCATTGCCTGCGGAGGGGAAATTCGGAACGGGCCTGTTGTTTCTTCCCCAGGAGCGATCTGCGGCGAAGAGATGCGAGGAGGCGCTCACAGAGATCATTCATGAAGAGGGGGTTGAACTGATCGGATTCCGGGATGTTCCGCGCAACAGCGACATCCTCGGAGAGATCTCCCGCGGGGCCGAACCGGAGATCCGGCAGGTGCTGGTAAGCGGCAACACAGAGCCGGAGGAGTTGGAACGCAGGCTGTACATTATCAGGAAACGGGCGGAGAAACGCATTGCTGAGTCGGACATTCCCGGCAGGGATTTCTTCTACATTCCCAGTCTGTCCACCCGTGTACTGGTATACAAAGGGATGCTCACCAGCATGCAGCTGGGGGATTACTTCCGTGATCTGCAGGATGAGCGGCTGACCAGTGCGATTGCTATGGTGCATTCGCGGTTCAGCACCAACACCTTTCCCAGCTGGGAACTGGCACAGCCTTTCCGGATGCTTGCCCACAACGGGGAGATCAACACCATCAAGGGAAACCGGTTTTGGATGAAGGCCCGCGAGTCGATCCTGAAGTCGGAGAAGCTGGGTGATCTTACCCGCATCTACCCGGTGATCGAGCCCGACAAGAGTGATTCCGCCTCGCTGGACAATGTGCTGGAGTTCCTGGTGATGAGCGGGAAGTCGGTACCCTACGCCCTTTCCGTGCTCATCCCCGAGTCGTGGAACAATAAAAATCCCATTTCCAATGACCTCAAGGCATTTTACCAGTATCACTCCACGTTCATGGAGCCCTGGGACGGACCCGCTTCGCTTATCTTTTCCGATGGAAGGTATATCGGGGGTATGCTGGACCGTAACGGATTGCGGCCTTCCCGTTACGTGGTGACCAAGGATGATGTGATGGTGATGGGATCGGAAGTCGGGGTACAGACCTTCCCGGCGGAATCGATTCGGGAAAAGGGTCGCCTGAAGCCCGGGAAGATGATCCTGGTAGACACCCACAAAGGGGTTATCCAGTACGACCGGGAGCTGAGGGAACGACTGGCCGGTGAGCAGCCCTACCGGCGGTGGATCGAAGAGAATATGGTAAGCCTGGAGAAGATCGAATCCGGGAGAAAGATTGCGCCGGACCTGGGTTCTGAATACGACACCTATCGAAAGGCGTTCAACTACTCCTCGGAAGATATCGAGAAGATCATCCAGGTGATGGCCTCGACGGCGAAGGAGCCGATCGGATCGATGGGGAATGACGTCCCATCGGCGGTTCTCTCGGAGCGACCCTACCGGCTTTTCAACTATTTCCGGCAGCTGTTTGCCCAGGTGACCAATCCGGCCATCGATCCCATCCGTGAAGAGCTGGTGATGACGCTTACCGGTTACATCGGTTCGTTACAGCAGAACCTGCTGGACTCCTCCCCCGATCATGTAAAGATGGTCAAATTCAAGAGTCCGGTCGTTACCAACTCCACGTTTGAGATTATTAAAAACCTGAAATACAAAGGATTTTCCAATACGGTCATCCCCATTCATTTCGATGCGGAGCAGGGGAAAAACGGGCTGGAGCGTGCCGTGGATGATATCTGCCGGCAGGCGGAACAGGCCGCTGATGAAGGAAAAAACTACATTATCCTCACCGACCGGGGGATCTCCTCTTCCAGGGCGCCGGTTCCTTCGTTGCTTGCCGTTTCGGCGGTGCACCACCATCTTATCGAAAAGCGCAAGCGGATGCAGATCGACATCGTGCTGGAATCGGCCGAGCCCCGGGAGGTGATGCATTTCGCCCTGCTGTTCGGTTACGGTGCCAGCATTATCAATCCGTACATGCTCTTCTCGGTTACCAATGAACTGGTTCGGAACCAGGATATCCAGATGGACTATGACAAAGCGGAAGAGAACGTGATCCACGCCGTCAATAAGGGATTGCTTAAGACCCTTTCCAAGATGGGGATCAGTACCCTGCGCAGTTACCGGGCAGCCCAGATCTTTGAAGCGGTAGGCCTTGATCAAACGATCGTTGACCGGTATTTTGAAGGGACCACTTCCCGGCTCGGCGGGATCGGGCTGGAAGAGATTGCCGAAGAGGCGCTGATCCCGCACAGGAGGGCCTATGAGTGGAGTGCGGTGGATTCAGAACTTACCGAGGGAGTGTACCACTACCGGAAGCACGGGGAGCAGCACGCCTGGAATCCGGATACCATTGCCCTGTTGCAATGGAGCACCCGCACCAACGATTACTCCCGGTACAAGGAGTTCAGCGAAAAGGTAACGCAGGACACCGTGAAGCCCGGATTTCTCCGCGGCATGCTGGATTTCAAGCGCAATCCCATTGAACCTGACCGGGTCGAACCGGAGGAGGCGATCATGAAGCGGTTTGTCACCGGTGCCATGTCCTACGGTTCGATCAGTCGCGAAGCCCATGAGGCACTGGCCATCGCTATGAACCGGATCGGAGGCCGCAGCAACACGGGGGAAGGCGGTGAGGATCCCGTGCGGTTTACGCCTCTACCCAACGGGGATAGTGCACGAAGCGCGATCAAGCAGGTAGCCAGCGGACGCTTTGGCGTCACCACGGAGTACCTGGTCAATGCAGACGAATTGCAGATCAAGATCGCGCAGGGGGCCAAGCCCGGGGAGGGCGGACAGTTGCCCGGTCATAAAGTGGACAAGATCATTGCCAGAACACGGTACTCCATTCCGGGTATCACCCTGATCTCTCCCCCGCCCCACCATGACATTTACTCGATCGAGGACCTGGCGCAGCTGATCTTTGATCTGAAGAACGTCAATCCCCGGGCGAATATCAGCGTGAAGCTGGTATCGGAATCGGGGGTAGGCACCATTGCCGCCGGAGTTGCCAAGGCCAATGCCGATTTGATCACCATCAGCGGGTCGGAAGGAGGCACCGGGGCCAGTCCCTCCTCCTCCATCAAGCATGCCGGATTGCCCCTGGA
>CAYZMH010000048.1:0-13874 GCA_964479445.1 uncultured Bacteroidaceae bacterium
AGCTGTCCGCACAAATGGTACATATTGTTCGGAAATCAGCCGATAAATAGGCAAGTAAATGGGTATGATTACCCTATGCACTTTATTATTTAACCTGTATTTCGTATATTTGATAGAAGAGCAGCATCGCCAACAAACTGCAAAAAAGGTGTTTTGAACGTAAGTTTTTCTTACCTTTAATCACCATCCTGTCGAAATAAATGCATGATAAACCCACACCAAAAACCATCCGCATGATAAAAAAAAGTACCCGCCTGAGCATTCTACTTCTTTTGATCTCTTCCGTCGGAATGGCCCAGGATGCCTCCATGGAATATACGTCAGAAGATAATAACTTGAAATTCTGTGCAGTAGCTGAAATTGGTTTCCTGTCTGTACTGAAGCATCAGATCCAGTTCAGCAACAGTGGCACGTACATCAATTATGTCCAGGAAGGCGGACAGGATGTATTGTTTCCAGTCAACAGGCTCTCCCTGGAGCTGGAAATCAAGGAAAAGCATACGCTTACACTCCTGTATCAACCCTTGAGATTAGAATCTACTACGCTTCTGCAAAGGGACCTGGTAATCGATGAACTTCTCTTTCCCGCAGGAACAAGTGTGAACTTTTTATACAACTTTCCTTTTTTTCGTTTCAGCTATCTGAAGGAATTGGCACCAAACAACCAAAAATTCGACTTTGCCCTGGGGGCCTCGCTACAGATCCGGAATGCGACCATTAGTTTTGAGTCTACGGACGGCAGCCTGTTCCGCTCCAACAGGGATATCGGACCGGTTCCGGTACTAAAATTCAGAACACGGTATAAGGCCAGCGACCTGACATATACTGAAATTGAAGCAGATGGTTTCTATGCACCAATCAGTTACCTCAATGGCAGTGATAATGAAGTGGTCGGGGCCATCCTAGATGCCAGCCTGCGCCAGGGTTTACATGTGACTGACCAGGTCGGGGCATTTCTGAATCTACGATACCTTGGCGGTGGCGCAGTGGGGTCTTCCGACAATGACCCGGGACCGGGTGATGGATACGTAAAAAACTGGCTGAACTTTCTTACCATGACCTGCGGATTCATCTATGAGTTCCCTGCTTTCTGAAGAAGACTTTAGATCCTCACATGATGCACCATTGATAGCGGGTAGATTTGAGCAGTCAGTTAAATACCCAGTCTTGCAAATCGTGACTCAACAACATCGATATATTTCTCCTTCATCTCATCAGGCAGAAAGGAAGCATGAATTTTTTTTATCCAATGAGGTTTTGCATTAAAAATTTCAGTTACTGTATTTGTGATTATCTTATCATTTAATTCACAACATTCTCCACCAAAGTAGTTGATCAGTATTTGTTTTGTAAGATTTCTTTTTTTGCCTTTTAATGTTAAAGCTATCTCCTCGGAGGCGTTTTTTAATTCAATGGTTGTATTTAACAAATCATAGCAGGGAGATATCTCAATTTTGCCATTCTGATTGATAATAGAGAAGTTTTTAAGGTGCATATCTTCGTTCCCTGTAACGAAACAGAATAATACAAGCTTAAAAAGCTTTACCTTTTCGATGGCAGGAAAAGTGCAATACGCATTAATAAGTTTAACTACTTTTTCCATGCTGTAGTTATATTTGGTATCACGAGTTAATCCTGCCAATTGAGCAAAATCTTCAATCGGGATTTTATCCTTTTGACCTTTCCGGTCAAATCTTTTTATGAAATAAGTTAATGTGCCATCTTTTGCCCATATCATGCCATGAGGCGGTATATCTAAACCAATGTAATCTGCCAGGCGCATTGTCAAATCTTCATTCTCCGGCATCTGAGGATAAAAATGGTGCTGAGGCTTAAGCAAATACCTCCCGTTTCTATCTACAATGTCAAATTTTTGTTCCTTTATGTTTAAAACCGCACTTAGCTTGGGTTGAATTCCCTGAATGGACATTTTACTGCTTCGGTAATAGGCTTCTTTCCTCTGTTCTTCAGCAGTATATTCGAGTTGCTTTAATTGGGACAAACCGGATGCTAATAATTTAAGCCCTTTTTCACTATACCTTCTGTCCCCGCATGGTAAATATGTGATTGGACATCTGTTCATTCAATGATCTCTTTTACTGTGATTGCTCCAACTACATCATCTCCTACGGCAATTAACTGTGAGAACAGGTCATCCCTGTCAATTTTATTCAATTTCAATAAACCTTCTAACTGAATACCCTCCGGGAGTAATCCTTCAAAGAAAGGCGGGAACTTATCATATATATACTTCTTTTGGGATGTCAGCATAGTCCGGGATACTTCAAGTCCGTCATACCCCTCGTTATACTCAAAAATGTATTCAGCACCCTGCTTTATTTCAGATAGAATACCTGCTTCAATTCCGTTTACAAACACTTTAGCTTTTCTCATTATCAATATTCTGGTTATCGAGTAACGGACTTGTGAATCGCATATCAATATTTAAAACTTTCAGGACTTTCCTCAGGGTGTTGAGCTTTACTGTCTCTTTACCTTTTTCTAATTCAAATACAACTGTTTTCCCCACTCCCGCCAGTTCTGCAAGTTGTATTTGGGTAAGATTTGCAGCTTTTCGGTGAATCTTAATGATTGTTGCTATTTTATCACGTTCTGACATAATTTTACTGCTATAGCGGTAAATATAAGCAATTCTTTTATAATTACGAAGCTTTTTGGTTTATTTTACCGGTTTAACAGTAAATATTACTAAAAAGGTTGCAATTCATATTGTATTTACTGAAAATTACTGCTATAGCGGTAATTTTTTTGTAATGACCTCCTCCCTGAAAACCCCCATTGGACCGAAATCATCTTATGAAGGGAAGCATTCAGCTTAACTTCGTTGTACAAAAGAAAAATACAGACAAGTTTTATGTTATATAATCTACTGCACAGCTGGCCGGGTTTGATTATATTAGCTTTTTTAAAAGATGAATACGGCTTACAAATGAAAAGGTTCTTCTACCTTTAGGAGCCGGTTTTATCCGATTGTTGAACATGTTGCATTATCAATTACATTCAAAATGAAAAAAATAGTTATCTCCCTGTTCGCGTTATTCATTGCTGTTGCTGCCTGGTCCCAGGAACTGAGTGAAGCATCCATTCAGAAGATCCGGGCCTCCCTGGAAATGGATGCCTACACAAAAGCCATGCAAAATGCACTTTCGAATAATGACCTGAACAAACTGGCAAAGAAGCTGGAAAACGTTGATGAAGACGATCATTATTTCACTTACAAAGTGGAGGTGAATGGGATCACCGATCAGAAAAGCTCCGGACGTTGCTGGCTCTTTACTTCACTCAATATGTTTCGTCCAAAAGCCATGGAGGTGTTCAACACAGCTTCCTTCGAATTTTCGGAGAACTACCTCTATTTCTGGGATCTGTTTGAAAAATCAAATCTTTTCCTCAATAATATCATTGAAACTGCCCATAAGCCGGTGGACGACCGCCTGGTGCAATGGTATTTCAAGTCCCCGGTCGCTGACGGTGGGATGTGGAGCAGCTTTGCCAACCTGGTAGACAAGTACGGAATGATCCCCGGGAGAGCCATGCCGGAAACACACTCGAGTGAGAATACTCGATACATGGTCAAATACATAAACCTGAAGCTGAAAGAAGACGGACTGGCGCTGAGGGAAGCAGCTAAAAATGGTGTCAAGGACAGGGAACTGAATAATATGCGCGAAGAGATGATGAGCGAAATATACAGGATGCTGGTGCTGAACCTGGGTGTTCCCCCCACCGAGTTCCAGTGGAGATATAAAGACAAGGACGGGGTGCTTTCAGAATATACCACCTATACGCCATTGGGGTTTAAGGAAAAAGTGCTTGGAGATATCCGGGTCTCCGATTACGTCATGCTGATGAACGACCCCAGCCGGCCTTTTAACGTGCATTACGAGATCGATAATTACCGGAACGTGGAAGAAGGCGTGAACTGGCATTATGTGAACCTCCCGAATGAAAAAATCAAACCCATGGCCATCGAATCCATCAAAAACGATATGGCCATCTATGCCTCATGCGATGTGGGGCAGCAACTGGACAGGAGCTACGGGATCCTGGATGTCGATAATTTCGACTACGAATCGGTTTACGGGGTGCGTTTTGAAATGAACAAGGCGGAACGCATTCAGACCCGTTCCAGCGGTTCTTCGCACGGGATGGCTTTGATTGCGGTGGATCTCGACGGGGAGGGAAACCCTGTGAAATGGCAGTTCGAAAACAGCTGGGGACCTGAAGCCGGTCATAAGGGGTACCTGACCTTTACCGATGAGTGGTTCAACGAATATATGTTCCGCATTGTCATCCACAAAGATTTTGTCACGCCCGAAGTACTGGAGATTTACAACACAAAGGCAACATTGTTGCCCCCCTGGGACTGGATGTTTTGATGCAGCCCGGTGATTTAACCAGGATTGAATTTTAGTGCTTCCCCTGGCAAAAGTTACATATACATGCTTGAGTTAAGAAACAAACACTATTTGCTATCTGACTCGATAAGTTCCACCTGCTCCATCCAGTAGTCCCAATGCCCGTCAACCACCTTCATAACACGCCTGGGACTCCAGTCGTCGTTATAAAGGCTGAAGTTATTATCAGAACTGTTTGAGATTGTCACAAATTCCCAGCCAAATCGCGTTCCCTGGTTTAACGTATTCATCAGGATCTCCCGCAACGTTTCATCATCATAGTTCACGAAATCACTCCCGTTAAAGGTCATGTGTTCCGTTACGGCCCAATCCCTGTTTAACTCGTTTTTAACCTGGTATACTCGTTCATAGGCTTTGTCATTCGGACTATCAGAGGGGAAATACCAGCTCCAGTTTACCTGGATAATATCTACGTTAGAAAGATGGGATAAAAATTCTACCGGATCCCCGTTTCTCCTCCTCGTTGTATTCTCTGCAGCGTCCAGATAGTCAACCGCGATGTAGGCATCCTCCCCGGCAACCTCCCTGTATGCTGCCGCATCCTCTGAAACCCACCTGCCTAAAAATTGTGCCCTGAACTTGTTCCACGTTGGATTCGTAACAAATGACTCCGGCATGGGGAAAGAATCCGGGAATTCAGATTCGGCATCCGTTACGCTGTTGCGCTCTCTCCATGTGGCATATTCAGATCGGGCATGTGCACTGTAACAAATGTTGATGGAACCCATGTATTGCGGTTCCACGGTTGTTTCAAAATAGAGGATTTTTCTTGTGTCAATCCCCTCTGCCAGGTTCTTAATAAATGAATGAACCGTTTCGCGGTACCCTTCATGGTAAATTGAGATAACATCGTGGTTAAACCCATATTCCGTGTCGGTTACCCGGCGACCCCTGTCATTGATGCAATAGGCATCCGGATAAAGATCCCAGAACCCCGCGGGAATCTGTCCGCCCCCCACAGAATAGGTTTCGACCGATAAACAGGGAAACATTCCCTTTGCATAAATGGAATCGATCAGTTCATTTAATGGTTCAAGTGACACATCAATCTGACCGTCCCCGTTAAAATCAAAGTGATGCCAGTAACAATTGAGCTCGATTGTATTGTATTTTTTTTGCTTCAGTGTATCCAGATCCTCTATCAATTGATTCACTGCATCTTCCCGTGCAAAATTCCGTAAGGGTTTACCAATTTTTAAAAAGCGCCATGTGCCATCAAAATAAAATTTACCCTTTTTGATTTCCCATAAGGTGTAATCTGCAATCGCCCCTTCCGAAGGAGTTCCCTTGCCGGTATTCTGTTCCCTGGTAACGCAGCTGCACAGAATGATCATCGTCAAAAATGACAGGGATATAAATAATGATCGTCTTAAGAACATATCGTTTTCTTTACAAGGATCGTTTCATATACCCTCTGAAGCAGACACAACCCTCACCAGCAACCTTTACCGGGAACCGATCACTACACGGGCAGAATGACAGACATCACCGCTGACCAGTTTGATCACATATATGCCGGGTGCCAGTCCGGGCAGCGTGACCCTGACCGGGGTAGCATTTGATGTCTCCCTGCGCGTGTGGTAAACCCGCTTACCGGTCATATCAAAGAGTTCCACGGTTAACTTTCCGGTCTGATCCGGCCAGGCGATGTACATGTATCCATCGGTGGGATTCGGATAGATGCGTGCAACAGCGGGTGCTGCATCCCGGGCGAAGGTATACTCGCCCACCTCTCCATAAAGCCCAAGTTCGGCCATCTGCATCAGCCCCTGGGTATCGCCATTGATCCCGGTAATGTAAAGCCGGTACCGGTCGTACCATGATTCATTGTCAAAATTCCATACCCTGGTCATGAACCTCCGCTCCCAGGCGGGATTGTCCGTTACACTGTGCAGCACATCCCATCGTTCTGTTTCCCTGTTCCAGGCTCTCAGTCTCCAGTCACGCGGATCCCGGGAAGGCACATCGTTGGCTGACGTGATGGTGTACCCGTTTAGCCTGGTGAACCGGTTGGTCTTGATCTCCACCCAGGAGTATACATCCCGCACCAGGTACTTGGTATCCACATCATTGTCGATCAGCATATCCACGGTCTCCCCCGGGGGAGACCCGGAACCGTGTTCTCCGTCGATCCACTCCTCGTCTTCATTGGAACCAATGATAATCGTACCTTCGAGATCGGTAATGTCTACACCGGGAGGAGGAGCTACGTCACAGGTGCCGAAAAGGTGAGGATCCAGCACCATATCTTCCTGCTGCACTGTCAGGTGCCGGTTTCCTTCTGCGTTGGCGCACGGACCGTCGATCGATTCCACCTGGATATGGGTGGCCGAATCAGCCCCGTCCTGGTAGGCGTATTTATACACGAGGTTCTTTCCCACCATGTAGGTCCGGGTAACTTCAAAGATGGAATCCGCATCCGGATCAGCCATTTCATAACGCATGCTGTCCGCCTGGTCAACCATCCATACATCGCCGCCCTCATACCGGTCGGTGATATCCCGCATGTTTACACGGAACGTGACATTTGCATATAGCGTCTCAGCCGTCATGTCAACGAAGAGATACACGTACCCGGAGCTCAGGGTTTCGTTAACCGCCTTGAGCCGGTAATGATAGGTGTTCTGCGTAATATCCGTGTCCCGGTAACTGACCGAATTGGCCGGCAGAGTGGCAATTTCGGTGTAGTTCGCTCCGCCATCTTCCGACCGTTCCAGGATAAACCCTGTTTCATCCGGCACCGCATCGCCCCACTGGATCTCGATGAACTCTGAGCCTTCTGCAGTCTCCAGATCAGAAAGTGAAAGATCCACCGGCGAAGCCAGGTGGTCGGCGTTGTGTTCTGTAAGCAAACCCTCTCCCTTCCACGACTGCAGCATATCATAGAGGGGGCCCTCCAACTGCTGAGAAATCGCAATGTTTTCCACAGCCGATGTTCCCAGCCTGTCTTCCAGTTGCTTCAGGTAGAGGCTTCGCGGAGCAACATGGGTTCCGTGTGAATCATAATATCCCCTGTACACGCCCGCCTGCGTGTTGTCCACATACCAGCTCAACACCTCGTTGCCGGTGTTGCCGATGGCATAGTTCAGGTGGCCCGCGGGAGCATCACAGATGATCGAAGGAGATTCGGTGTTCCAGAGGGTACTCTGAACACCGGCCCAGCTGTGCCCCGACCCCGATCCGTTCCGGTGCTCCAGGGCGATCATACTCTCCATTTTCAGGTTATCAAAGAGGGTTCCGGTTGCCAGTCGCTGGTGCGGTCCCTGGGTTCCCCCTCGCTCTGACACACCGTCCAGGAAGACATTGGGCCCTGGGATACGCGGACCCAGCACGTAGTCATGCCGGCCGTCGTCTGTGTAAGTACGCTGACAAAAATTGTGACTGGAAGCCGCGTCAAAGTAAAAGGTGTAGCGGTACCCCGCCCGCTTGGGTCCGAGCGGCTCAATAGAAGCACAATCTTCAATGGTATTGTGGTGCGAATCCCACATCTTGAATAGGGAATTGGAGGTGTGGAGAACCGTGATCTGCCTGATCCAGCTGTTTTCCGTATAGGAAAAGTGTACCGCTGTTTTTAGCCTGTTGGGATTATCGGCCAGGCAGCTGGGGGTAATCCCGGTACCCACAAGCCGCATATTCTCTACCCCCACCCTGTTAAGGCGCGGTTCCGGATAGGTCAATTTCACAATTTCCCCGCCCCCGTATTTATCTTGCATGGGCATGATCACCGGGGAGTGAATCGCGATGCTGTCCTGCTCCACGTGGGTGATGATTCGTTCATAATTGAGGGTATAGGTATCGGTGTCCCAATCGATGTCCCCGTCTCCCATATACGCATTGGCATAGGTCTCATCCAACCAGGTCTGGTTCGGGGTAAACCGCACAAAAATGGTATCCCCCACGCTATACCCGCTGGCATCCTCCACATGAAATCCGTGGACGCCCGATCCCACGTAGGAATCACTGATCCTGGTTTTATCACTTTGCCCGGCAGAGGGCCGTTGTGGCCGGGTGGCAATCATCTGGTGCTTCACTTCGAAAGAGGAGGTGAGTACAGTACCATCACTCCCCTGGCCTTCCCCGCGGAGTACCACACCACTTTTCCTGATCTGCAACGCATCGCTTTGGGAAAGCAACGCATTGCCCAGTTCATAGCTTCCCGCTTTCAACAATACCGCTCCACGGTAGCCCTGTGCATCCGGTTCGAGTCCGGATACATAATCAATGGCCGCCTGGATCCGCTCCTGGTCATCGCCAAACTGCGGGTAGAGGGTCACTTTGACGGGTACATCGGGAATAGCCACCCCGCCTCCCATGAAGCCGCAATGTGAATAGTCGATCATAAGGTTGTCCGCGTTGGACTCCGCGGTGTTGGGATGTTTTTCGTACACCAGTTTGCCATCGTTCCCGGGATAGACCAGGGAGGACTCTGGTTGTCCGAAAACACCGGCAGCAGTGAGCCAAAGGCAGCATACTGTCAACGTTGCGAAAAGGTGGTTGGGTGCATCTTTCATAAGAGAAGAATTCATTTTGTTTGAGATCCGCTGAAAATTTCCACGCCTGATGTTCCGGGCTTTTATAAAAAAATGAAGCTGCCCGGTGAAAAGCATGATTTGTACCAACGAATATAATCTTAACCCTGTAATGAAAAATTAATCATTCATTAACCATTCCATTAATGGATACCCTGTGGCGAAGAAAAACAGGAATAAGTTTACTGAAGTCGCAACATCGCCGTGGCAGCCCATAGCATGGCAGCCTGACCATGGTAGTCACCGGTGATGCGCGGACGACGGAGGTAGTAGCCAACCCGCTTTTTGGCATTGGTCCACATACACACATCGATCACCTCGCCCTTTTCGTTCACAAATTCTCCGGCCAGGGCGTTCCACCCTTTCTCTACGGCTCCCTGAAAGTCACCCGGCGAAAGAATGCCAAGGTCCATCCCGGTGATCATGGCATAAAGGAACATCCCGGTACAGGAAGGCTCTGCAAAGCTATCCGGATCGTCGAGCAATTGATGCCACATCCCGTCATCGCCCTGGTATTCCAGGAGGCGCCGCATCATGCGCCGGTAAGCGTTCACGATGGCCTCGTAGTGGGGGTGATCCACTGGAAGAACCGTCAGGAGCTCCCCCATGGCAGCAGCCCCCCAGCCGTTTCCACGACCCCAGTAATACGGGGCATCCAGGCGATGGTAAAACAGTCCGTTGGGACGCTGCAGGCTGTCGGCATACCGGGCAATCTGCAGGGCCGCACGGTCCAGGTACAACGGGTCTCCCGTGGCCCTGTAAGCCTGTACCTGCAATGCCCCTACCATGTACATGTCATCCACCCAGAAACGTGACAACGAGGTGAGCCCGTCGGGACGCGGTGCGCTGAATTCCATGTCGGCAAGCTGCCTCCCCATGCCAAGGGCTTCCGCATTGCCCGTTTGCCGGTAAAGCTCCAGGGGCCATATACCAAATACATTAAAGTCCACATGCCCTGTACGGTATTTGCGTTTCCCTTCCAGGAACGGCTTAAAACCATGTTGGACCTGCCGCACGATCGCATCGTTACCACTGGCCGCAGCGTAGATCAATGCGCCGTAATAGGCACATACCTTCTGGTAACGCCAGCCAAAACGGCGATCCACAATGTTAGCAGCCACGCGGTCCCCGATCTCTTTCGGGGAGACTTCGAGATCAGGTAGTGTACGCTCCTGGCTCTTTAGAATAGTTCCCTGGAAAAGAAGTGCCAATCCAAGAACCGGGAGTAACAAGTGGGAATGTTTCATCATCGTCAGGGTTAAAATTTTCGTACAAGATTTTCAAAATCAAGGTACAACGATCTTCCGGCATGTGAAAAGGTCAGGGTTTCGTCTTTCTTCTCCGCTTTCACATAGGGGGCATCGTAGCGAGAGTACTCCGTATCCACCACCTCCCCGTTCAGCATAAATTCTTTCCCGTATTTCAGCGCATACTCCCTTCCCATACTGACATACCGTAGCCTGAGCTTTCTTTCATCAAAGGAAACGGGATTCTCCATAATCCGTTCGGTGAAGGCGGCAAAGGAACCATCTTCGGCGTGCGATCCTGCCTCGGTGATCCAGAACGATTTTTTCCCTTCAAGGATCAGGTCATCCATACCTTCATCCCTGAACTTCAGCGGGGCAGATGCAATGAACGCACAATAGGTCTCCCCCTTTTTCCCGAAGGCATAATTCCCTGTGACAAAAGCCGTGTCGAACATGGCCACCGGGAAGAACGCCCGTGTATAGTCCAGCAGGGCCGCTTCCATGATTCCTTTCCGCCGCGGCAGCTTGTAGATGGAAAGATTCACGTTTTCATCCTGCACCGAATGCGGAAAGTGTCCGTACCCAGTCCAGTAATTGGGCGATGAGGCATCGACATCCTTCTCGCGGGCCGGGTGATTGTGAAAAATGGCAAAATGGTCGTCCACATTCATTCCGAAAACGTGCTGCTGGTCTGCATAATCGCCCACCTGGTGACTCTGGACGGTATACATGGAGTAAGCATCGGTCTTGTAGGTATAGGTGTTTCCTTTCTGGATCGCCACCCCGTTATACTGGGGATTCAAAATCCTGGATACGGTGGGTTCCAGGTGCAGCCAGCGGAGGAGAAAGAAGTCCATGGACCGGAAGTCACTCACAAAGTCGTTGGTGAACATCCCGGTGTTGCGAATGTGCTTAATGGAGTTCCGGATGATGACCGGATTGGTGAATGCCTCCATGCCCCACTGCATCATCATGCTCCGGTCATCGGTTCCGTAATACCCCTCCTCCTTCAGTTCATCCAGGTTCAGTCCGTTGCTCTGCCGGATGATGATCGTTCCGGTATCCTTTGCTATAGCCCTGAGAACCGGTGGAAGGGTGTAGTTCCGGGTAACCATGATCCCGTACATGATGCCCGGACCGATCTTCTCACCATCACCCCAATAGTAGCGGGTCAACCCTGAAAAATCACCATCTTTCACCCCGGTGCGGTTTTTCCGGTAGGCCCTTCCGCTTACCGAGACAAAGAGGGTATGCTGACTCTGTGCGGCCATGTCGTAAAAAAGCAGGTCCAGGACCATCTTGCATTTGGTCACCAACTCCTCATCTTCCGCAAAGTCGATCAGGTTGACCAGCGGTCCGATATCCTCCTTGTAATAAACATTGGAATAGTACTCGATAAACCCGTACTTCCATCGCATTTCCAGCCAGTCCATGGCACGCTCTCTTGCACGCTCCATGCGTTCCTTCCCTGTAAATCCGCTCTCGTGAAAAACCCGGTCGGGATAGAGCTGCCCCACCAGGTACTCCGCCGCAGCGAAAAGGATCTGGTGGTTCTCGCTCCAGTAGCACATGGAGTTCCCGCCCGGCTCATCCCACCAGTAACGGAAGTTTAACAGGACCTCCTCGATCTTCTTTTTGTAATCTGCTGGAATCCGGTCGCCGTATTCGTAGAGGATCCTCACCAGGTTGACCAGCCGGAAATCGGAACAGTCATATTCCTGCTTTACGTACTCAAGGGTGCCGTCCAGCCGGGTCCAGTCGATGTCTGCCGAATCGTTAACCAGCGCATAATAGACCTGGTCCACCTCGATGTTGATCGGTTTTTCAGGGCGCCTGGGATAGACATAATCCTTCGGCAACTCCTGGGCCTGCATCGCCAGGGATGCCAGGATCATCACGAGAATTGCGGGGAAGGGTGTGTGGTTTCGTATCATTGGCTCTGTGTTAGATGTTTTGTCGGGAAAGTTTTGCCCCGGCAGGTTGACCTGGCGCGGAAAGCAACGGGTGCAGATGTAAGAGGATGTAAATATCGTGCAGCGGCATGGCTCCTATTTTATATTGAACTTAAACCATTCACTTCCCGGACCGGCATACATGAAGGAAAACCGGAAGACGGCGATGGGAGCGATGGGAAAGGTGATCTCCAGGTACGTCCCGACTGCCGCTTTTGGAGGATCAAAAAAGGCCGATCCGAAATCATCGCCTCCGTGGCCAGCATTCACAAAGCAGGCATGCTCCAGGGCGATCCATTTGGTGTTCAGCCAGGTAAAGTGCATCCCGGCATATGCCGAATAGTAAGCCTTCCCGTAAATCTCACCGGTGCGGAGTCCCAACACATCCGAAGATCCTTTGATGAACCGGTAGTGATCGTCTGCCGTGGTGTACCCGGTCCGGGCCCAGGCCGATCCCTGGAGGATCCTGTTAAATGTTCTATGGTACTCCCCTTCCGCATTGAATGTATGGAAATTCCGTGCTCCCCCTAAACCCAGGTTCATCCCGTAAGCGATCATTGCTGTATAGCCGTTCTTGCGGTGACGCTTCCTATCCACCGTACCGATGGATTCGGAAATGGTCAGGTTCAGGAATTCATACCGTTCATAGGGGACGTGTACGTCCAGTTCCAGTTCCTCCTCTGTGAGGAGGTCGGTATTGATCTCATGGATATGGTAGCGCATGGAAAGATCCGGGGAGAACCGGTAGCGGTAATCCAGGTGCCAGGGGTTCCCGATCTCGGCATATAGCTCGATTTTGTCGTAGGGTGCCAGCATAAGGGTGCGATAGGTGGCTTCCGTGTCCCCGTCCACCTGGTTGATCTCGCGCTCGAGAAAGACCCGGGTTTCGTTTCCACGGGCATACCCCAGCCGCGTGGTCATATTCTTGTAGAGCAACTGACGCGGCAGGCCTATGCTAAAATCCCATTTCACCCCCTGGGGATTCTTCTCCCAGGCAATTTTTAGCTTCGTATTGCTGCCCAAAAAATTATCATCCCCGGCACCCAGCCTGTAATTGTAATCATTTTCGCTGCTGTGATCGATGGTAAACAACGGGTAGAACTTTACGGCATCCAGCGCGGTGATCTTTATGATATTTTCTTCCGCGTCCCTCTCTATCGTGTAATCTACATCGGCGAAATTACCGATGTTCCATACCCTGTTCATAGAGGTATCGACCTCCCCGTAACGCACCCACTCCTCTTCCCCGAAAAGCAATTCATTTTTAATGATCATGTCCCAGGTGATCCAGTTCTTCTCTATCTCAATACGGTCAATCCAAACCGAATCGGAAACACTGATGCTGTCGGACAGGGTCCATACCCGGGCCAGCAAATGCCCTGTGAAAGTCCCACAAAAAAGAAAAATAAGCAGCAGCCCGTTCCGCTTAACGCTTCGGTGCATCTCGTTTGGTAGTTTTAGCCGGACCGAAACCATATTCAGCCCGTTAACAAATATAAAACCCTGCCCCGTACATCCCATTGATAAATGTCAAGAAATGGAAGATCAGCCAGGGGAAACCTTATTATGGGCTCATTTCCGGAAAGCAGAAAGGGGGTTGTGCCGGGTCCCTGACGGGGAATCAGGCCATTATACCATTTTCCGGATCCTGCTTCATACCATTTTCCTGTTGGTGTCTTTTACTGTTTCCCGAATCCTTTTTCATAC
>CAYZMH010000048.1:13974-26877 GCA_964479445.1 uncultured Bacteroidaceae bacterium
TACTGTTTCCCGAATCCTTTTTCATACGGTTTTCCGGATCCGGCTCAGGGTTTCCGGGGATATGCCCAGGAATGAGGCAACCTGGTAAAGCGGGGCCTGCTTCACCACTTCCGGGTATTCTGCCAGGAAACGGGCATACCGGTCATGCGCCGAATGAGTCTGGAGGAAAATGGAGCGATCCTCCATCCTGAAATAGGCACTCTCAACCAGCAGGCGCCCTACCTGTTGCCATTTCCAGTTCTGCTCATAGAGCATGTAGAGTTCCCTCCGGCTGATCACCAGCAGCTGGGAATCGGTGATCGCCTGGATGGTTTCAATAGAAGGTTTCCGCTGCACAAAGCTCTTCAAATCCACGGCGATCTCACCCGGCAGTTCGAAAAAAGTAGTGGTTTCCTTATCCTGCAGGTTATAGAACGAACGCAGGAGTCCGGTTACTAAAAATCCAAGCCGCAAAGAGATCCTTCCCGCGGAATTAAAAAATTCATTCTTTGCCAGTCTGACCGGTCGGAAAAGTGGCAATGATTTCTCCAGCTCTTCCTGCGAGAAGGGAGCAAGGGTATTCAGCAATTGTCTGAGTGAATCATACATGGTTGGGGGCATTTGTCCATTAAATATACACAGAATTCTTTTGCCCCCTACAGACACCATGAAGCAATAACCGGAGATGATTCCCTGATTCAAACTAATAGATAAAATCGTGTCATTTATTATTAATTAATCGCTTATTAATCGGCCCATGTTATACTTCGTTACAATTCAAATCTACCAGGTCTTTTTTTATAAGAAATATACCCAATTTTAAGAACACACACATCCATGAAAAAAAATCAACTCACTTCCAATACTTTGAAATGGTTATGGGCCCTCCTGATTATTTCCGCGACAGGAATGGTCACGAACGCCCAGGTGGTTATCCAGCGGTGTGATCGCGCCACCGGGTGGCAGGGGGCACAAACCATAGCGGTCGACAATGCTGATAAAAAAGAAGGCTACGGCTCATTGCAGACCGAAGCCCAGGCCGGACAGGCTACCTGGTTCTCAAAGTCTTTTTCCAGTACACAGACAGGCATTACCTCAACGGGTTACCTGGCGTTCTGGCTCTACGTATCCGATGCATCCTCGCTGAACGGGGGACAAATTGAGGTCTCCAGCTCGGGCGGACCCGACAACCAGGAATACAACTGGAACCTCGGCAGCGCGGATGTGGCAGACGGCTGGAACCTGATGGAACTGCAGATCAGTGACGCCGGTCAGACCGGCGGGGGTGCAGACCTGGATGGGATCAACTTCTTCCGGATTCACCAGGATGCATCCGCTCCTGTAACGGCAAAGATCGATTTCATCCGGTTTGCCCCCTCGCTGGAAGCACCGGTGTGGCCTGTCATGGATGTTCCCGAGGTGGATAACTCCACCCTTGACGGGAAGGTGATGTTTGGGTACCAGGGTTGGTTCAACCACCCTGATGACGGGGCCGGACTGGGATGGATACACTGGGGCAATTTCTATGAGCCCCTCCACTCCACCGTGGATATGTACCCCGATATGCGCGAGTATGGACAGGATGAAAAATACGATGCACACCTCTCTTTCCCCGATGGTTCCATGGCACCCGTGTACTCCTCTCATAACAGGAACAGTGTGGTCCGGCACATGAAGTGGGTTCGCGACTATAACCTGGACGGGGTGTTCCTGCAACGGTTTATCTCCGGTGCCGATGATCAGAAAAAAATGGATCATAAAGATACCGTGACCACACACATCATGGAAGGGTGTGAGAAATACGGACGCGTGTTCGCCATCATGTACGACGGGGTGGCCAACCGCGTGGAGGATATGAAAGCTGACTGGAAACACCTGGTGGATGATATCGGGGTCACCAACAGCGACCGCTACCTGCATCACCGCGGACTCCCGCTGGTGTCCCTCTGGGGATATTCGGTGAGAGACGAGGCAACCCCCGATCAATTGGCTGAAATGATCGATTTTTTCCAGAACAACCCCGAGCCGCGGTACCGCGCCTCGGTCAAACTTGGTGTCTTCTGGAATTTCTATAATCGAAGTGAATTCCAGGAAACCTTCAAGCAGGCAGACGTGATCAGTCCGTGGTTCTCGGGAAGCACCGATTACAACGCGGGACAGAAATGGGGCGATGATAATAACGTGGACTACATGCCGGTGGTACACCCGGGCTTTTCCTGGTACAACCTGAAGGATGCGGTGAAGAATAAAGATCCACGCGAGGGCGGACAGTTTCTCTGGGATGAGGTGAATGATGTTATTCCTGTCAATGCCAAAAGTGTTTACATCGCTATGTTCGACGAGGTCGACGAAGGAACAGCCATGTTCAAGCTGGCAGAGAATGACGACCAAATCCCCCGCGAAGGGTACTGGCTGCCCCTGGATGAAGACGGGTACGATCTGCCCAGCGACTGGTATCTGCGAACGGCCAGCCTGGCCACACAGATAGTAAGGGGATACGCCGATCTTGAATCTAACCTGGGGACACCACCGGTAGGGATCATGACCATCCGTATTACCGATGAGGCCAATGATAACAACCAGGGAGCCATGGAATGTATCTTCCCTGATTTTCCAGGCGAAACGACCCTTGAATTCAGTATCGACGGAGGAACATCTTTCCCCTACTCCACCCCGGATGATGCGGGTTCGTATATCATATCCGGACTCTCCGAAGGGACCTACCCGGTCGTGGTCAGGCACGGTGCCGGTTCCGCGGAAGTGGATATGGGAGATGTGACCATCAGCAATGTCTACGAAGGACTTCCGGGTCAGGCCAACAATCCCTTTCCCGCCGATGACCAGACCGATGTGAGAGAGGATATTTCACTGGGCTGGACAGCCGGTGACCACAGCGTAACACATACCATCTACTTTGGAACCACGGAAACACCAGACTCCCTGACATACCAGTTTACGCCCGCGATCAATCCCGGTGAACTCGATCAGAATACAACTTACTACTGGCGCATTGATGAAAAAAACGGTTCCGGGAAAACCGAAGGACCGACCTGGAGCTTTACCACTGGGGATGGGGGCGGACCGGCCGATATGGTGGTACTGGATTATTGCGATGACGTTACAGGATGGAACTCCTCCAACGGGGTGACACTCGATTCGGAAACCAAAAAGGAGGGGTTTGCAAGCCTCTTCTGTACAGGGGCCGAAACGAACCGCTATAATAAAAAGTTCGAAGAGCCGGTCAACACCTTCTGTGATGAAAACAGTTACTTCAATCTCTGGCTTTACGTTTCCGATGTAAGCGCATTTGATGGAGGCGGACAGATCGAGATCACAAGCTCCGGCAGAAATGACGTGGATGAGTATAGCTGGAGTGTTACCGATCTGAACCTTTCCAACGGATGGAACGAGCTGCAGCTTCAGATAAAAGATGCATCCACCAATGGAAATCCCGATCTGAGCGCCATCAATTTTTTTCGCTTCTACCAGCATGTTACCCGGGAGATCGAAACAAGAATCGATTACCTGCATTTCAGTAATTTGGCATTCGCACGAATTGCGGCACCAGAAAATCTTGCAGCCAGTTTGGGCGATCAGTCAGTGACACTGGACTGGGATGATAATACCGAGACAGACCTCAAAGGATATAATCTCTACCGTTCACAAACTCCCGGCAGCGGCCGGGAAAAAGTGAATTCAGAGCTGCTCAGCGAATCGGTGTATGAAGACGCTCCCCTGGACAACGGGATAACTTACTATTATGTCGTGAAAGCAGTGAACACATCGGATGAGGAGAGCCAGGCAAGCAATGAAGTGGCGGTCACCCCGGGGGAGACATCCGTTGATCCCGCACAGCATCTGAGCGGATTCAGGATCTATCCAAATCCGGCCTCCTCCCTCAGCACCGTGCAGTTCACCCTGGAAGAAGCCACACCTGTAACAGTATCCGTATACGATGTAAGCGGCCGCAAACTACATCACTTTATTGATAACGAACAGTGGAGGGCCGGTAAACACACCGTCCGGCTTCCGTTAAACGGCTTCAGCAAAGGCTCCTATATTCTGCATGTAAAAGCGGGCCGGACACTGGTAAGCGAACTGCTGGTCATTGAATAATTTAGCCGTCAAAGCGTTATAGTCAACTGCCGTTCGTTCAGTAAGTGAATTACCGGCTTGTTGCAACGAACCGACCGGTACCGGCTAATATTTCTGCCGGCATCCTGCGGAGCTGGGAGATCCCCGGTTCAATCAGATAAAAGTACCACCTTGCGGCTCTTTGCCCGGGAATTGGTCTTCAGCTGGTAATAGTACACTCCCGGGGGAACCGCGGCATGGCTCTGGCTGGTCCCGTCCCAGGTGACCGACCATTTCCCGGCAGGCTGGTGCTGGTTCACCAGCGTGCACACCTCCTGTCCGCCGGCATTGAATAGTTTCAGCACCACATTCCCTGGTTTGAAAAGCTGGTAATCGATGGTGGTATTCTGAACGAAGGGATTGGGGTAACACCTGAGGTTGAAGGGATCACTTCCCTGGTCCCGGGTCCTCTCCAGCGCATTGACACCGGAAGTGTCCACGGGGATAAAAGAATAGAGGTCTTCCTGCCTGACTACCATCGCACTCCTGTCGCCCACCACCTCGGCCACATGCGGTCCCTCCGGAATAAGGTCCACCCAGCAATCTGCCATGGAGTTATACGCATAATACTTGCCCCAGTAATCATACTCATGGGTGGCAATCACCAGCCCTATATGTCCTTCATCTTTGGTTATGTTAGGCTCTTCCCCGATGGTTTTGGTAGTCCACTGATCAGAAGCCGCACTGTATCCGTATAATGTCTTACCGGCTTTGTCGAAAAAAGCAGCCGATGCCGTCCCCATACCGAACTTGTTAAATTCCACATTCATCTCGTGGAGGCTGCAGTCTTCAGCGTTAAGCAGAATAGAATTCGCACCGGCGCCTGCATACACCAGGTTATCCTTTATGTAGTAGTAGACATTCTCTTCAAAGTCAAATACCATCACGGAATCCTGCAATGCAGAGTATACGACAATATCATCATGGTTACTGTCATCAAAAATGTAAACATGAGGTGCCGCAATCTCCCCCGCATAGGTATTCTTTTTCACATCCTTCCACTGCCAGGTGTTGCGGTTCCCGTTGTAGAAATAGATCCTCATCTCATCGGTATCGTCACTGGCCCGCAACAGCACCAGGTAATCATCTCCCGCTGTGACAAAACCGCTTCGTTCATAAATCAAATCCACATAGCTCCCCAGACCTGTAAGAGGATTATAGCCCCACACCCTGTCCGCATCAAAACATCCGAAAACGCTTCCTCCCAAAGTGAAAAAGCTGGTCGTACTGGTATACACCAGGTCGGTGCTTACCCGGCTGAAGCTGCCGTCGGCACCCGAATAGAAATAGAAGATCCACTTTCTGGAATCCTTTTCCAGGCCATGATCCATGCCATAGCGAGCCCCGGAATACCCACTGCCATCGTACCCTTCCACCTCCAGGTCAATATCATAGCTCGCCGAATTCCACTCCCCCAGCAACGTGCTGTACCCGTAGAATTTTGCTTTTGCCAGCACCGAGGGAGTGACCAGCGTCCTGAAACCAATCATGTAAGCCGTAACAAGATCGGCTTCCATAGTGGGCTCAAAAGGGATCACCACTCGTTCATTATCCTCCGGGGCGTACTGAATTACATCAAATTGGTTGTCCAGGGCACTGTACCCGATAACCTGGTAATCCTCACCGGAACCTGATTTATCCCTGATCCCGCAGAACCCGTGATCGTACTCCGGCCGGGTGAAAAAACATCCATTCTCCAGGCTGTTAAACGAGGCAGTATGCGAACTGTATACCACGTTTTTGATATTCCCGTAATAATCGGGGGTTAAAAGCGCGGTGATAACGCAATCATCCTTCGGATAAAACAGTCCGTAACTGAAATTATCCGGACAACCATAGTCATAATGCTGCCAGCTGCCAATCCTGCTGTCAAATACGTAAAACCTCCTGTCTGAAACAAAGAATGCAATGCTGTCGCTGCACCCGTAACTTCGGAATCGCTCCTCGTAATCTTCTTTAAGAAGCTCCCCCTCATAGCTGATCGTGTCCCAGTCACCGGTACATGAACTGTACCCAAACAGCAGATCATCCGACCAGGCCAGGGCCACCGCCCCCCGGCCCTGCAGAGCGTTAAACGACCTTACCGATCCCATGTCGGCCTTCAGCCAGTCACCATGCTGCACATCGGATACCAGGACAACCTGTGAATTAGCTCTCGTATAGGCACAACAAGCGTCTCCGCAGTCATACATATGCGCTCCGCTACCCAATCCATCCAGGGAATGGTGAATCCATACACCCTCCTGCGAATACACCTCACCCAACGCATGGATCAATAGCAGAATAAAAAATACCGAACCCGGTTTTTTAAAATCCATAGCGAGTAAAGTTAGTTGATTATCAATAAGTAAAGTTAACTCCGGCAGGGATAAAAGTCAATGATTTCCGCATCTATTTTTTCTATGAAAAACCGGGGAACAGGATGTCATCTCCGGGAAACCATACCAACCCTACTGTAAGTATTTTTTGATAATTATTTTACATTTTGTATATTGCATTTTGTATATTATGATTTGCGCCATATCATGAACAGAACCAATCCATTTCCAACCACGGGGTATATCGGACCAGACTATTTTTGTGACCGGGAAAAGGAAATCCGGCAGCTCAGGGATAACCTTGCAGGGAACAATTCAACCACGCTGATCGCATTGCGCCGACTGGGAAAGACAGCCCTTATCCGCCACCTTTTTCATTATACCAGGAAAGACTATACCACGATTTATCTCGATATCCTTCCCACTGAAAATACCGAACAATTCTTCAACCAATTCATCACATCCGTATCCCGCTCAATCCCGGAAAAAGCAAGTGCCGGGAAGAAAATATGGAACTTTATCCGCTCCCTTCGTCCGGCCATCACCTACGATTCGCTCCAGGGAATACCTACCATCACGGTAAAAGCCGATGCCGAAGAGAGTAAACGATCCATGGCAGACCTGTTCGGGTTACTGGAAGAGCACACATCCCCCGTGCTCATCGCGATCGATGAATTTCAACAGATCCTGAGTTACCCCGAATCCAATACCGATGCCTGGTTGCGCTCGGTCATTCAAAAACTCAATAACGTAAACTTTATTTTTTCCGGCAGTCAGCAACACCTGATGCAGGACCTGTTCACCAATCCTGCCAGGCCCTTTTTCCGCAGCACGCAGTTCATGAAGATGGAACGGATCGACCGCACGCAATACAGGGATTTTATCATACGACATTTCAACGGGGCAAAAAAGAAGATGCCGGAGAAGGTGGCCGGGGAGATCCTGGAATGGACCGAAACGCACACTTACTATGTGCAGTTGCTCTGCAACCGGGTTTTCACGCAATCCGACCGGTCAGTGACAACCGGTGACTGGAAGAGGGAAGCTGAAAAACTGATTAAAGAACAGGAGTTTGTCTTTTTCAATTACCGGGAGATGCTCACAAAACCCCAGTGGTCGTTACTGAAAGCCATCGCTGCAGAAGGCAACGTCTATCAGCCCACCTCGTCAGCATTCCTTACAAAGTACAAGCTTGGGAATCCGGCCACGGTAAGGCGTTCGCTCACTTCCCTGGAAAAGATGGAACTGGTCTACCGGGAAACCGACCACAGCGGAAACCGCTTCTACGGGATCTATGACCTGCTCTTCCGGCGATGGATCCAGGGATAACCCGGTCATACCCTTACCTGGCAAAGGATAACGCATTCACCGGGCTACTGCTCCTCTACCACCACCCTCCTGGTGAATACCTGTCCGTTTGCACGGATGCGAAGGAAATAGATCCCTCCGGGCCGACCTGAAATGTCCACCCTGCACTCATTTCCCGGTTCCTCCAGGGTTCGAATCACCCTCCCGGTTATATCGGCAATGTCGATCCGGGTGATCTCGGTCCGACCCTCCACAGTTACCCAGCCAGAAGAAGGATTGGGATACACCATGATTCCGTTTACCCCCTTTTCATCCATCCCCACATAAGCCTGCACGGTCACGTTGAAGCTGCAGGAGCTGCTGTTCCCGTATGCATCCGTTGCAGTCCAGGTGATCATGGTGGGCCCCTCTTCAAGCTGCGCGCCGCTGAGGCTGGCCGACTGGTTCACGTCGTTGACCCATTCCACCTCATCGCAGTTATCGGTCACCGAAGCGGGATCCCATTCATCCCCGGGAACCGTATAACGGGAGGCTCCTTCTTCCATCATCACCTCCTGGTCTTCCATACATTCGATCACCGGGGAGAAAAAGTCGGTCGTATTTACCGCAACGGTGCACGTCCCGCTGTTACCCGATTCATCGACAGCGGTGAGGGTCACCAGGGTGGTATCTTGAATGGAGGTACCCGGAACAGGCTCCTGGGTAACCGTGTAGCTGTTGCACTCCGTAACCGCCAGATCGGCATGCCCGGTCAGATCGGGCAGACCGGCACTGCAGGCTTCATCCAGTTGAACTTCAGGCGCACCGGAAAATGCAACCACCGGATCGATCTCATCGGTGATCTCCAGGTTGAACGATACTTCAGAGGTGTTCCCGGCCTCATCCGTAACCGTGAGTGTAACCTCGTGGTTCGTTCCGTCTAAAACGTTACCTGCTGCGGGCTCCTGCGTGATCGTAAAACCCGTGGAATGTTCATCATTCGCAATGACTTCTGCAGTATAATCGGGCAACACCACCTCACCGTTCGCGTCTCCTGCGATCCTCACATCGTCGTGCGTCGAGGAGATTACCGGCGGGGTATGATCGGCGTAAAAGTTTAATGTGTCAACGGTTTTGTTAAGAGCTTTGTCAAACGCCATGATTAAAAGCTGATGTTCACCCTCCGGGATGCCTTTGATCAGAGTGTCTGACCTGTTTCCCAGCTCCACCGGTTGTTCTCCGTCCAGGGAGTAGAGGAAGGTATGTATGCCGCTCACGGTGTCACTTCCTGTCCAGGCCAGCTTCAAAGAATCTGTCTCAATGAGGGTATCATTCAGCGGAAGGGCCCGCACCAGGGAGGGCCTCTCCGTATCGATCCGTGCATACAATCTTTTCACTTCACTCTCATGTCCCACCCTGTCTCTTGCCTTAAAGGCAAAGTTGTGATACCCGTTTTCCAGTGTCATGACCACTTCAGAGAAGACCGGATTGAATTCCCCGTCACCCCCGGCCATATAGCGGTCATATATCCCGCTGCCGATATCCGAGACATTGATCATGATACGTACCGTGGGATACCTGGACCAGCCGGGATCCGGATTCCCCGTGGCAATACCGTACCCGTCGTAGGGATGACAGTTAGGAGGATCCAGGTCCACCCTGATGCAGTTTTTCTCCCCCGAACCGGCCAGTCCGAGGTTGTCTATCGCCCTGAATTGATAGGAGTGCTCCCCGGTGGTCAGTGCAGGTGTATACCCCGAATGGACCGTCTGGTAACTGCCATTGTTCACCGACACCTCGTAGTGGTGCACACCGCTGCCAGGGTCACCCGGATTGGACCACGTAAAGGTAAGGTCTGACCGTGAGGTCCAGTTAAAGGGGGTGGTGTAGGAGACCGGGTAGCCATTGGCACTGACCGACATGTAGTTCGGTCCGTTCCGGTCAACGTAGAAATCCGGACCCTTGTATTCGTTGGTCCACCGCCAGCTTAAGCCGTCCCTGATCTCAAACCGGGCAAACCAGCTGTACCTTCCCGTAGGCAGGTCTTCGATCCACTGAAAAACATCACCCTGCCGCACTGTGTTCCACACCCTCTCATAGGATCCTCCATGGGGAACACTGGTCACACGAATGGTCATATGGTTGAAAGGCGTGCCATACTCGGCCATCAGCCAGGGCCGGGCAATGTTCTGCCAGGTGGTCCAGCGGTTCTCCGGCGAATGATCGTAGGAGCGGTATACCTCCAGGATCTGGGCATGCAACGAAATGGAGATAAGAAGACCGATAGACATAAGAAGAGGGATACGTTTTTGCGGAAGTTTCATAAGAGTCTGATTGTTGGGGTTCCGGTAAATATAATAAGAAAAAGCATACCGCTTTTACGTTTTTCTTAAAAGAATCGTTTCTGTAACCTCTCTGAAATAATCATCCGGACTTTTTCACACCTTGTAAAGATTTGTTATCTTTTTCCGGTTGATTCAAAAAAATAATTGCTATGATCACAACCATTGTATACGTCAGGGTAAAACCCGAACATATCGAGGAATTTATCACCGCCACCGTGAAAAACCACGAGCAATCGGTCAAAGAACCCGGAAACCTTCGCTTTGATGTGCTGCAGCAGCAGGATGATGCGTCTGCATTTGCCATCTATGAAGCCTATGAAAGCGAGGAGATGGCCCTCTCCCACAAGAAAACACCGCACTACCTGGAGTGGCGCGAAAAGGTGGCCGGCTGGATGGCCGAACCCCGCAAGGGGGTGAAGTACAATATCGTGAGGCCCTGATGAATGGTAAGCCCCAAAACGGATCCACACCCTGGTTGCACTCAGCAGCCGGGTGATACATCTTAATCCCCGAAACTGGTTCCCACGCTGCGGGCGCTCAGCACCCAGGGATGATCGGGGGGAACGTAATTGATCTTCCCGGCCACCGATTCCAGGGGAACCGGTTCGGTCTGGTCCCCGGAGGCCGCTACCATGATACCATACTGCTCATTCCTGATATAATCCACGGCGGAGGTACCCAGCCGGGTGGCCAGCAGGCGGTCGGAAGCGGAGGGCGTACCTCCACGCTGCAGGTGGCCCAGGATGGTCACCCGCGATTCCAGTCCGGTAACCTGCTGCAGCTCCTCCGCCATTTTCATGGTCGAACCGCGATACTCGCGTTCCAGCTCCTTCACCTTCTTCTTGTATTCCGAACGTTTCTCTCCTTCGGCGCTCTCCATCTTCTTCTTTGCAGCATTGATCTTATCGGCTCCTTCCTTATTTATGGCTCCTTCCGCCACCGCTACAATACTGAATCGTTTCCCGCGGCTAACCCGCTCCAGGATACTCTCTGCCAGCTTCTCCGTGGTGTAGGGGATCTCCGGCAAAAGGATCGCATCGGCACCCCCGGCCAGTCCGGCTCCCAACGCCAGCCACCCCACCCGGTGACCCATGATCTCCACGAATATGATCCGGTGGTGACTGGAGGCGGTGCTGTGCAACCGGTCGATCGCATCCACGGCAATACTCAGGGCTGTATCGAATCCAAAGGTGATGTCGGTACCCACGATGTCATTGTCGATCGTCTTGGGCAGCGTGATGATATTCAATCCCTTCTGCGCCAGACGGTAAGCATTCTTGAGGGTACCCCCTCCGCCCAGGCACACCAGTACGTCGAGGTGATTCTTATAGTAGTTCTCAGCGATCACATCGGTCATGTCCACCTTCTTTCCGCCCATGGGCATCTTGTGCGGCTTGTCACGGCTGGTGCCCAACAGGGTGCCTCCGGTGGTAAGGATCCCCGACAATTTTCCGTTGTCAAGCCGAATGGAACGATTCTCCATCAGCCCCCGGAATCCGTCCTTGAACCCGATCACCTGCAGATCGCCATGCCCTGCTGCCGTCTTACCCAGCCCGCGGATCGCTGCATTCAGTCCGGGAGTGTCCCCACCCGATGTCAGAACGCCGATATGTCCCGATCGCTTGATTTTTTTCATAATGCATTGCTTTTATAATTGGTTTCGCAGGCACTGACCAATATTAACAAACTTTTATCTTTTCACCAATTCCAGCCACATCCAATGAACTCCGCCTATCTTAATTTCCGCAGCCGTTCTGCGCTCTGCTCTGCGGTAATGTCGCGCTGGGCATTGGCCAGCATCTCGTAACCCACCATGAACTTCTTCACCGTGGCAGACCGGAGAAGCGGAGGATAGAAGTGCATATGCAAATGCCATTCCGGGTACACCCGCCCGTCGCAGGGCGCCTGGTGAATACCTGCGGAGTAGGGAAATGATACATCGAACAGGCGGTCATACACCTGTGTGAGTTTTCTGTAAATATCCGCGAAACCGGTCCGTTCGCTATCAGTCAGATCGCCGATTCGCGCCACCCGCCGCCGGGGCAGGATCATGGTCTCGAATGGCCAGGTTGCCCAGAAAGGGACCAGCGCCACAAAGGTGTCGTTCTCCACCACCAGCCGCTCGCCTTTGTCAAGTTCGGCAGCCAGGTAATCCTCCAGCAACGCCCTGCCGTGCTCTTCCAGGTAAGCGCGCTGCTGCCGCATCTCTTTGTCCACTTCCACCGGGATGGAGTCCTGGGCCCAGATCTGGCCGTGCGGATGCGGATTGCTGCAACCCATGACCGCTCCCTTATTCTCAAAGATCTGAACAGATTGGATGAAATCATTTGCTCCCAGCTCGTTATACTCCTTCACCCAAACATCGATCACCTCGCGGATCGCCTCCACCGGCATCTCGGGAATTGTCAGGTCGTGGCGCGGGGAGAAACAGATCACCCGGCAGATCCCTTTTTCATTGCGTGCCCTGAACAAGCCATCGTCCATTTCAGCAGCGGGAGTGTCGGGCAATAACGAACTGAAATCGTTGGTGAATACAAAGGTGGAGGTGTAGTTATCGTTCACCGGACCACTGGCCCGCTGGTTGCCCGGACACAAATAGCAGTCGGGGTCGTAGGAGGGCCGCTCCTCTTTTGCCTTTTTCTCCTGCTGCCCCTGCCAGGGTCTCTTCGCCCGGTGGGGCGATACCAGCACCCACTCGCCGGTAAGCGGATTGAAACGTCGGTGAGGGTGTTCGGTCAAGTTCATGTTGCTCATTTTGAATCGATTCTATGGGTTTATAATAATTTCCTTTCTGTGATCCTTTCTGTGATCCTTTCTGTGATCCTTTCTGTGATCCTTTC
>CAYZMH010000049.1:0-26359 GCA_964479445.1 uncultured Bacteroidaceae bacterium
TAACTGCGGGGTTCCCCGTTATTGCCGAACCAATCTCATAACTCCACTTCACTGTTCCACTTTTATTATCCAGAATAAGAACATCTCCGCGGAGAGTAGCTACGAGCAGTCCGCCGGCTGTAAGCAATGGTGATGCATCGACCTGTCCGTGCGTATTTGTTTTCCACTCCAGCTCGCCGCTTTTCCTGTTAAAAGCGTATACGAACTTATCCCGGCTGCCAATAAAAACGGTTTCACGGTTGATAGATGGTGAAGCAATAATGGGTTGCTCTGCCTCACTGTTTTTAAACTCCCAGACTACCGAACGATTCCTGATATCCAGGCAGCTGAACTTTCCATCATAATCCCCGACAAACGTTCTGCCTTCGTCAATGGCTGCAGAACCTGCAATATAGGTGGCAACTTCCTGCCTGCTTATCAATTTACCGTCGCTTACCCTGACCCTGTGAAGGAGTCCGTCGCATCCCCCAAACACCGCCTCCCCATCATATATTGCCGGCGTTCCATTAATAAAATTGTCCGTTTCATATTTCCACAATCCCCTTCCGTTTTCTGCATTGATGCCGTGTAAAAAGTAGTCATAGCTGCCGATTACAACAATGCCATCCCCGCTGGCCGGGTTACTATTACCCGAAAGATCCCAGTAATTGGGCGAACCCATAATCTGACCTTCGGTTTCATAGGTCCAGATAGTTCGTCCGGTCTCCAGCTCAAGGGCAAATACTTTACCATCAAGATTGCCAACATATACCCGGTCGCCTACAATGATCGCTGCCGATTCGATTCCATTTCCGGTATTGATTTTCCATTTTAAAGAACCTTCGGTGGTAATACCATACAGGCTGCCATCCAATGATCCGACAACCAGGACGTCATCACATACAACCGGTGGTGCTTTTATGGCATCCGAAGTCTTAAAGTTCCAGAGAAGTTGCGGTGTTTCGGGCGGACTGGCGTTTGATACGCCTGATAACCTGCTGTCTCCCCTGAAAGAGGGCCAGCATGATTGGGCATCCGCAGGCACAGACGTATAGACAAGGAGTAACGTGATTATTGATGTGATTATCTTTTTCATATCGGGTATCCTCATTTCATCGACAACGCTCCGGTAGGACATGCACTGGCCACTTCCCTGCCCACCTCACTAAGGCCATCTTTAATCGACTCGTTGAAAGGCACACCTACCTCCATGTCAAATCCCCTGCCAATAAAACTCAAGCCGTATTTTTCTTTGTGCTCACGGGTGATTTCGACACATTTTCCACATTTGATGCACTTCGAAGGTTCATACACGATAGTTTCATGCTGAACCTGGCGCCTGATCGATTTCCTGTCTGCACTCCAGAAGTGTTTCTGTTTAGCCCCATAAGCATCGGACAGATCACGCAATTCACAATTATCCAACTTCCGGCAATCACAATGCATGCATCTTGCAGCCTCGTTCAATACTTCGGTTTTAGATAAACCTGCGAGGGCACCTTCTGGTTCATTTCGTTCCGTTTTTGTTGCGTCTTTGAGGTATTCAGCAACCTCCTCTTTCCTTAGCTTCCCGAACCGTGAGTTGAACCGGTTATGGATACCGTGTTCTTTTTCACCACGAAGGAATCCATTCATACTTTCTGCCGCTTCCCTTCCCTGTCCGTGCGCCCTGATGGCCAGCCTGGATTTTTTCAGTGCACTTCCGGTCACAAAAACATTCGAGGCAGCCACGCGGTAGGTATTCTTCTTTACTGTCCCATCTTCCACAGCAAAGAGAGTCCGGGTATTTTCAGCAGAGGTACCTGTAGCAACCAGCACCGCATCGAATTCGGCACAGAGCTTTTCATACTCCTTTTTATCAATCGTTGTTTCCTGCTTAAACACGACACCCAGTTCCCGGTAAACCGCAAGATCCTGCTCAAGCACATGTGCCGGAAGCCTGCCCTGCTCAATTTCTTCCCATAATTTGCCCCCGGGATGGGATCTTTGATCAAAGACAATCACTTCATGTCCGGCCAGCCGCAGATAATAGGCAGCTGCCAATCCGGCCGCTCCTGCACCGACAACTGCCGTCCTTTTCCCGGTTAGCCGGCCCGGCAGTTGTTTGGGTGAGTAATCGGCAGCCACGATCTGCTCACCGGCATAACGTTTAAGGAGACAGATAGAAACAGGACTGTCGATGGTTTTGCGGTGGCATGCCCCTTCGCAAGGGGCCGGACAAACATAGCCGAATACAGTGGGTAGGGTTATATTCCTGCGCACCACATCCAGTGCTTCACTATTTCTTCCTTCGCCGAGTAATCGATTCATGAGGGGAATATTCATGTGGGCCGGACAGGTAATTGTGCAGGGGGCTTCACAATCACCCACATGCTCACTCAACAATAATTCAAGCGCCATCCGGCGGGATTCAATGACCTCTTCATCGCTAGAAACAATATCCATCCCGGATGTCACTTTCAGGGAACATGAAGGGAAAAGCGTCCCTGATTTCCGGTCTTTTACCATGCAAATCATGCACGAACTGAAATGGGGTTTTCCTTCCCGGTAACACATGGAGGGGACATCAATGCCCTGCATGCGGACCGCTGCCATGACCGTTATGCCATCCGGCACCCTGTATTCCTTATCATCAATCTTCAACGTAATCATGGTGATTCCTTTATTACAGCATCTTCGGGACAAATCTCCCTGCAACCGTCGCATCGTATACAACGCTCCTGGTCGATCTCATGCTTCTGATGCGGTGCAAATTCGATGGCATCTGCCGGACAATCCTGTGCACAGAGCGTGCAGCCAATACAGTCGTCGGTAATCACATAGCGGACAAGGTTTTTGCAACTCCCGGTCGGACACTGCCCATGAATATGGGCCTCGAATTCATCCCGGAAAAAACGCAGTGTGGTAAACACCGGGTTGGGAGCAGTCTTACCCAGTCCGCACAGGCTGCCTTTCCGGGTCCATTGGGCAAGCTGTTCCAGGTCATCGAGGTCGCTCATCTTCCCCTGTCCTGAAGTGATCTTTTCCAGGATCTCCAGCATGCGCTTGGTACCGATGCGGCAAAAGGTGCATTTCCCACAGGATTCATTCTGTGTAAAGGAGAGAAAATACCTGGCGATATCCACCATGCAATCGGTATCGTCCATCACTACCATGCCCCCCGAGCCCATCATGGCGCCTGCTTCAGTGAGTGATTCGAAATCCACAGGTGTATCCGCCATGGATTCCGGTATGCACCCCCCCGATGGTCCGCCTATCTGCACTGCTTTGAATGTTCGTCCCCCGGCAACTCCACCCCCAATCTCTTCTACAATTTCACGAATGGTAATTCCCATCGGTACCTCGATCAGTCCGCCCCTGGCAACTTTGCCGGCCAGTGCAAAAACCTTCGTTCCCCTTGAATTCTCAGTACCGATCGTATTGAATACACCCGGACCATGGCGAAGGATGTATGCCAGCTGAGCAAAAGTCTCCGTGTTATTGACAAGGGTAGGTTTCCCCCAGAGCCCCCTGTCTGCCGGATAGGGCGGACGCATCCTGGGGAACCCCCTCTTGCCCTCGATAGAGGCAATCAGCGCCGTCTCCTCACCGCAGACAAATGCTCCCGCTCCATGATAGATATGGAGATCAAAATTGAAATGTGTATCAAGGATATTATTTCCCAGGTAACCATGCTTATAGCACATTTCTATCGCCTCCTGGACCCGTTTTACCGCCAGGGGATATTCTGCACGAATGTACATGATACCGTTCTCAGCACCTACAGCATACCCGGCCAGTATGATCCCCTCGATGATCCTGAAGGGGTAGGATTCCAGCAGCATTCGGTCCATAAAGGCACCGGGATCGCCTTCATCCCCGTTACAGATCACATACTTATCACTACACTTTTGTCCGGCTACCAAATTCCATTTGTCACCGGTTTTAAATCCGGCCCCTCCCCGTCCGCGAATACCACTTTCAAATACTTCATTGATCACCTGCTCCGGACTGAGTTCATCAAGGCATCGCCTGAGGGCACCGAAACCATCCCTGTCGCGGTATTCATCAATATCGGACGGACTGATCACACCCCTGAACTCGGTTGCAATAGGTACCTGTCTGCCCAAAAAAGAGGAGACATGTTTCTCCCTGGCATCAACGGAATAGCGTTCCAGATCACCTGTCTTTCCCTCATCAACCAGGTATTCAATTAAATCCGACACTCTTCCGGTTAGCTGTCTCCACCTGTTGCGGGTATGAAAATGCGTTTTGAGTATTTGTTCTATATCAACCGCCTTCACATGGGTATAAAGCTTTGTCTCTCCCTCCGGCGGAACTACCTCGACAAGTGGCACACGGTGGCACATGCCCACGCAGCCCACATGTTTCAGCTTAACATTCATTTCATTCCGGTACACTGCATCGTTCACTGCTTCCTGGATCTCCCCCGATCCGCTGGCCACACAACAGGAACCAAGCCCGATTCTCACCTCGCCTTCAATCTCCTCCCCTGAAGCCTTTCTGTACCGCCTTTTTCCTCTGGTATCTTTTTGTTTGCCGAAATCAGACAACACCTTGTCAACCGTACCGGAGGTCACATGTCCATAGGTAATGTCATCAATCTGGACAACCGGCGCCAGGGTACAACACCCCAGGCAATTCACCTTTTCAATGGTATATTGACCACGCTGGTCGGTATCCTCTGTATCCGAAAGATCCAGTTCCCGTTTCAGTGCATCATGCACCTGTTCTGCTCCCTTCACATGACAAGCGGTTCCCACGCAGACCTTCACGATATGCTTTCCGGCAGGTCTGAACCGGAATTGAGAATAGAAACTGGCCACTCCGACAATGGATGCCGGTGTGATCTCACTTACTTCACAAACCCGTCGAAGTGCTTCTTCCGGCAGGAAATTGTAACGGTCCTGTATTGCCTGCAATACCGGAATTATTGAAGATTCTGATCCGCCCAGCTTACCCACTATCCGGTCTATCTCCGCATTATTTACTTGAAATACACTCATTTTCCTATACAATATAAATTCCCATCACCCCGGATATATATTTTTCCATCAGCAAAGGCCGGAACAGCAAAGGAGGGTTCTCCCAGCGCAGGCTGACTTATCATTGTTCCGGTGTCATCCGCCTTCACAATGTGCATAACACCTGTATTATCCATCAGGTAAATCTTTCCTTCCGCAATGACTGGTGAAGAATATACCTGGCTTCCCAGGTCCAGCTCCCATAGCTGGGATCCTGATTTTGCATCGTAACATACCAGCACTCCGTAACTCGTGGCCAGGAAAAGACGTCCGTCATGGGCAACCGGACTGGCAGCTTCAGACAGGTAGTCATACTTTTCCCAGATAACCTCGGCACCCGGCTCAGGATTTATTGCTACGAGACTGGCGTATTCATTATTGGCAAAAACAAGCCCATCGTCGTATGCAACGGAAGGACCCACCTCTCCCATCATCACTGAAAGTTTCCAGATTTCTTCACCGGTCTCCACATCATAACCGGCAACAAGCGGATCGGTGTTGGTAACTACCTGGATCTTATCCCCATAATCTATCAGTACCGGGGAGGCCCATGAAATATTGTTATCCCGCCTGATGTCCCATACCGTTTCACCTGTCTGTGTATCCAGGGCAAGCATACGTCCCCCACTACCTGTGTCATATTGCACGATCACCTTTTTATTCCATACCAGCAGCGAAGAAGAATGACCGTAATGGTTTTGAGGCACCCCGAGGTTCCTTGCCCATGCCCGCTCTCCTTCCATGCTGAAAGCAATGATATCACCGGTGGCAAAGATCGCATACACCCGGTAACCATCCGTGGCGACAGTCGGCGCTGCAAGTCCGGTATCATCTGTTGTGCTTGGCATTGTTGCCGGCGATCCCGGGATGTTCTCCGCTTCTTTTTCCCATAATAACTCCCCGCTGTTCCGATCAAAACAGCTCACAATTAAACCGTCATCATCTCCCCCGGTAAGGAACAACCGGTCTCCCCAAATCACGGGAGAGTTATAACCTGGTTTGGATATGGCCACCTTCCAGATCACATGCTGGCCGGATGTACCATCCCATTCCGTCGGAATCCCTGTATGGTATACAATCCCCTGTCCGAAGGGACCCCGGAATGAATTATGCTGTTGTTTAAACTCTTCAAATCCATACACTTTTTCAGTCTCCCGGATCTCTTCCACATCTTCCGATGAACCTTCATCAGAATCAGAAGCCCCGGCGGATGATTCTTTGTTAAGTGCTCCTTCCGGTTCTTCCCCGGGGGTGGCTGAATCAGATCGGTATTCATTTTCGCTTTCTGATAGGGTCACCACCTCAATGGAATCCTCCTCCTTAACCGGATCCTGTCCTGCCGGGCTGGTATTTCCTGCATAATAATCCCTGATGTACGTGTTGCTGAACCAGGCTGATGCAAGGGCAAGAAGAAAAATGATTCCCCCGGTAACCCCGAGCCAGCGCAGGGAAAGCTGCCTCGATTGCAGGTATTCTTCAGTTTCTGCTTTCGGTTTTTCAATCTTCCTCCTGAGACCGGAATAGATAATCAATGAGGTCGCAAAGACTGCCACGCCAATTATAAGTAAAAGCGCCCCGGTGTTGATCTGCCACTGGTTGGTAAAATAGGCTTTCCTGACGATCAGATCGAACGCCCGAATCTCCTCCACCAGGGCCTCATCACCCGGATTATCTTCCAGCCGCTCCACAAGCGCATTAAGGGTTTCACTTTCCAGTGGTTCGTGTTTCCGCATCTGGAGAAAATTGATTACCAGCAATATTGCCACTACAAGCGAAAAGATCGCAGAGATCTGCATCACCTGTTTTGATAGGGTTATTTTCTCGTTTCGGTTCATTTAATGGGTTTTTTCAACCGGACAATAATCCATGCACCGTCCGCAACTGAAACAATCACCTTTGTGGGGTGTATAATCTTCCTTTTTTCGAATGAGGAACTGGTTCATCAGCATAATCCCCAGGACCAGTCCCAGGTATCCGCCAAGTATCCATGTACCCGTGTGAAAGCGGGTTCTGATCAACGATGCCTCCTCTACCAATTGATCCATCGATTGTCCGGATTCCAGGAATGCCTGTATATCAAGATTTTCGGTGTCTTTTTTGAGTTCCGGGCGGGAAATCAGCAGCTCGGCAAGGTAAACATCCTGGTGGGCCCTGGAAAGAAGTACATGCGATCTGGAAACCATCCATCCCCCTGCCAAAATAAAAACCGGTAGAAGAAATCCCATCATTACATACCTTCTCATGCTCTGCTTCACCAATGCCGGGGTGCGGATCTTTTCATCGGTAGGTGCTTCAATGGCATCGAAAGGACAGGAACCGGCACATAGTTTGCATTGAATGCATTCGGAAGGCGTAATGGTGAGATGTCTGCGCGAAAACCTGGACATGAGGCCGAGTAATACCCCATAGGGACAAAAAGTGCGGCAGTATGGTCGGGCGAAAATCATTCCAAGTCCGAGAAAAGCCGCACCCAGCAGGATCATGGTCACCGGGGCATCCAAACGGAATATCCCTACAAATGGATCGTACCTGCATATAATGAAATCGGTGCCGGTGGCCGCAAACAACACGGCAAGGCCCAGGTAAACGTGCGGAATAAACCCGACAGCTTTTCTCACCCAGGGGGATACGCTTACCGGTTTAATAATCAGAAGGTCCTGTATAGCCCCTAACGGACAGGCACCGGCACAGAATGTGCGGCCGAAAAACAATGCGAAAACAAGGGGAAGCAGGAAAAAAAGCAATACGGTTATGGATATTTTATAGGCGGGATCAAAGAGCGTCAGTGTCACATTCTGTATCGATCCAATCGGACAGATACACCCGTTCCTGTAGAATCCGAAATATGCCAGGGTGAAAACCGACAGCCAGAGAATCCCCCTTCTGGAACGCTTATTGAGCGCAAGCCATGTAGCCAGCGAAAGCACGGCCAGGAGCAGGGCCACATCGAAATATTCCAGGGCCTGGAGCCTGGGTTCGGGAGTGGAAGGATCGGGTTGCTCGTAGCCTGTTTCGAATTCAGGTTTTGGGAAACGCTGCTGGGCATTTCCCAGGATAAGGAATGAAGCAAAAATGAGAAAAAGGATTCCTCTGATCCATTTGCCCTGCATTACCTTTTTTCCCATGCCGTTTCCCCGCATAGAGTTCTCCTTGTTCCCCTGGCTATTCATGTCTCTTCTCCCCCTTCCCTTGTAAAATCCCCTTTAATAATATAAGGTTGATCGGCAGGCACCCGCTTGATGGCGTCTGAGGGACATGCACGGGCTATAGAACACTCATTGCAGTTGGTACAGATATCGTGACGTATCTGCAGGTGAAGGGATCCGTTTCCAAAAGAAGCACACCCTTTTACACATTTTGCACATCCAATGCAAAGGTCCTCAACAATAATATATTCAAAGTATGGCTCTTCGATGAACCTGCGTTCAATAGCTCCGGCCGGACAAAGTTGCTTTTCAGCCCCTGTTTGCAGATCTGTCACGCCCGGTTTAAAATATCCACCGCACAGATCGCAATATCCGCATAGATCATAGGCATGAACACATTTCACTGCTGAAGGCGACAGCACACATTCTGTGGCACATCTGCCACACTGGGTGCACTCAAATGGGTCGATCTGCCATACATATTCTTTATTCCCCGACCGGGAAACCGCCACAGCACCAAGTCCGGCCAGGGCAAGGCCCAGTGTAAGCCGCCCCCCCCTGTTAATGAAATCACGCCGGGTATAGGATTCTTTCTTAACCATCTCGCCTGTATCGTTTTGCTTCGGGAAGATTGCAATCTTCTTTTTTGTTACAATTTCTGCAAAGAGACTCGGGACAACTCTCCAGGGTCAGTTGCTTCCTTGCCGCAAGAAACCCGGTAAAGAGCGCCATCACCCCGAGTATTGTAATTCTTCCCGCTGTGGATATAAATGCTTTTCTGTTCATTGTGTATGTTCAAAAATACGGATCATGCTGCGGTCAAAATCGAGCGCCCAGATCCTGTCCATATCGTCTACCTTCACTTCGGGTGCCTTTCCTTCTTCATTAAATTTACCAGGAGGTGCAACCACACTGAGGAGCTTGCCTGACTGGTCATAGATCTTTATCCGCACCAACCCTTTTTCTGATGTGACAAATGATCCGTCAGCCATCACATCAATTTCAGCCGGATTACAGCAACCAGAGAATCCTTCCACATTCATGGAGCTCTTTTGCCAGTACCCGCGCATATCGCCATCCTTATTATAATTTTCGACGGCATGCAAGCCCGGATTCACCACCCATAATTCATCGTAGCGATTGATCACCAGGTCGAAGCTGGCACTCGGAACAACAAATCCGTGTCCGATCGCACTGTTCTCTGCTTTTCCTTCAAATGTTCCCAGCCTGCTTCCGGCTGTGTCATACATGACCACTCTCCTGTTTCCTGCATCAGCTGCATATATCGTCTCTCCTCCAGCTGCCAGCGAGGTAAAAACCGTACGTTCATCCTCACGATCCCATGTTGCTTCCAGGATACCCCCGTGTGAATATTTCTTAATATGATCTTCGAATGCGATATAAACCGCCCCCGGGGTGACCTCAAGGCATGTGGCCTCCCCATTGATATCCTGATTCAATGTAACCCTGCCCTTTTCATCCAGTGAAAGCAGGAAACCTTCTCCTGCAAGCCAGGCGTTCCCTCCAAAAAGATCCAACCCTCCTGCTTTGTACTCTCCAAGAGGGATCTGTTTTGACTCGCGGAAGTGAACCAGGGAGGTATCTACCGATTTATAACGGTCTACATTATATTCGTACGGGTTATTCCCGCGTTTGTCCGCGCGGTCTCCCGAATAATCGATCACCATCATCACGATAATCAGTAAGACCACAGCGGCGATAATGATTGACAGGATGTTACGATTCATATTTTTGGTATTAATAAGTACGTGATTTCGACATGTCCATACAGACCATCGTTTCTGAATCCCTGAGAACCATATACCCGTCGGCCAGGGCAATCGGGGCCCATGCATCCTGTCCGTTTTCTATGACCCGGAATCGATCCAGTTCAATATATTCTGAAAGAGAAGGTTTTGCTATAATCAATGTACCATCATCATCCAGGATGAACATTTTTTCATCGGCTATCAGGTAGGGTCCCAGGCCAAACCTCACGGTTTGTCCGCTTGACCAGGCTATACTTGTAAAATCATCCGGATGGACACACACCATCTGGTTTCTGAGGGGACCGGCGTCTTTTGGCTGAATCCCTATCAGGTGACCCTGGAAGACTACCGGGGTCTGCTGCTCACAGGACATCCCCTCCCTTGGAGAATACTCCTGGAGCACTTCAATATCAAATTGTCCGTCCGATTCTCTTAGCTGCAATGCCATGCTCCCTGCCCCATACCCTGCGGTAAGGAATATTTTACCGTCGGGCAGGCACACCGGCGAAGGTGCCACAACATTGTGGTTCCACTCCCTGGCGGACCAGATCACATTACCTGCATCCCTGCCGTTTGCTGCAATCCCGGCAGCTCCGCCAATGGCACTGTATACATACATTTTCTTACCCGCGTAGGTGTAAGGCATAATGGAAGAGTGCGACATACCCCAGTTATTCTGATTTGGCGTTTCCCAGAGAATCTCTCCCGTTTCACAATCCAGCGCAACGAGCAGAGAACTGCCACCGGTGGCAATGATAGCCTTCCCTTCATCGATTAGCGGACACTGACCGGTATACCAGAAGGGAATCTCAGACCCATATTCCTTTACAATATCGAGCCCCCACAGAAATTCGCCTGATTCGCGCCTGGTACACATCACATGACCACGAGGACCAATGGTTAGAATGTATTCTTCGGTGACGGCCGGTACGGTCCTGGACATCCCGTGATTACGTTTTACCGGGACCTTGTATCCTCGTCGCCAGATCTCGGTGCCGTTTATAAGATCAAAACACCTGAGCATATCTGCTCTCTCTTCCTCGATATAGTCCAATATATAAACCCTGCCATCATATATTGCTGCCCCCCCGTGGCCTTCTCCAAGATGGACACGCCAGGTAATATCCGGACCACTCTGCGGGAATTGATCAATCAGTGTAACAGTTGAGCGACTGATATTGTCAAACTGAGCACCCCTGAAGCGGGGCCAGTCTTCCTTGAATTCTGCTCCCGTTGACACTTTGGCCTGATCCTGAAACCGCTCGAAGATCTGCCCGATCTCCACGTTGAGTTCAACAGCCACTCCCTCTCCCCTGTTATCCATTCCGGGAACAGAGGGAGCAAGCTCATCCACCGGATCATAGCTCATCCACCATGCCAGTGAAATAATGGCCATGAAAATCAGTGCACCAGGCACCAGTTTATGGATCTTATCGCGTTTCAATTATTCTGCAATATCGTATACAAAGAATACATCGTGGTGCCTGAGCAGCAGTTTACCGTCATATATGGACGGATGAGCCCAGTAAGGCCCCCGCCCCTCTTCAATCCTGAACGAACTGACCACATGAAAACCCTCAGAAGTGGCTTCCACAAGACCGACATTCCCTCTCTTTTCTTCAAGTACGTAAAGCCGGTTGTCAGCGTAGATAATGGAACCTTTATTGATCCATTCTTCCTCGTACATCACCTCGCCGGTATCCCAGTCGAGGCAGACCCAGTTGCCTTTCCCGTTACTTATCCAATTGGAACCGTAAATATATCCGTCCATGAGTACCACCCCGTGATGATGATTATCGAGCACCTCATTGATCCACTTCACATCGACCGAACTTCCATCTTCGTGAAGGCTGAACATGATTGCTTTATCATTGTACCCGCTGGTGAAGAAGATTTCCCCATTGTGATATAGAGGTGTATTTGTACTGATTCTCTGATCCTTTGTTGACAATCCCGTTACAATGTCATATTTCCACAGCAACGCTCCGTCGGCCGGATCGATACCCACAAAGTGATTCGAAGTCGTTCCCAGTAACAGTTCATTCCCGTTATAATTAATCATGAGCGGGGAAACATATACCCTGGTGTCGCCGATCCCTTCCGACTTCCATGCTACTGAACCATCCTTTTTATCAAGGGCAACCATGATTGTTTCATCTCCAACAGGAGAGACAATCACATAATCGCTGGTAAGCAGCACCGATTCGGCCATTCCCCAGCGAAAAAACCTGGCGGCGAATTTATCATGCGTGTTAACTGACCACAGGATCTGTCCGTTCTCAGCATCAATGCAATTGGTGGATCCCATGGCACCCTGGATATAGATTCGACCGTTTTCGATGGCGGGTGTATTCCTGGTCTCCTGGAACGACTTCATCCAGGCTTTTCCATACTCTGTTTCCCAGAGAATGGTGCCATCCAACCCAAGGGCCGTAATCACCTCAAGTGAATCCCGGCGACCGGTCACATAGTATGTATCGTTATGCATCACCGGGGTGGAAAACCCTCCACCCAGACCGTCCACCATGAAAACCAGTTCGGGTCCTTTTTCCGGCCACTCTTTCAGCAGATTGGTGTCGGGATATATCCCGTTTCGTTCCGGACCTCTCCACTGGGCATCCTGCGCCAATAGCATTGTGCTGCTGGTACAGAGGAGCATTATCACAGATAAAAAGAATAGCTTTTTCATATTGAATTCATTTGTATTGTTGAATGACTGACCCTGCTGTATCCCGGGAACAAGCTCTCATCTTACATAATTGGTCCTATTCCGCCAGGGTCGTTGCTGTTGCATTCCTACACCTGCTTGATCTCCCTCCTGAACGACATCACAGGAGATTGCGGGCTGCAGGGGTTTACTTTATAGTATAGGCAATTATTGCGGTTCCATGCCTCAGGTAGAGAGTACCATCATGAATTACGGGGTGAGACCAGTGCTGTTCCGATCCGAGGGACACCCTGGTTTCCGAAAGCAGATCAAATTCCTCCGGAGTTGCCCTTACCATGGCTAGTTCGCCGCGATCGGAATAGCAGTATAATTTGCCATCGGCATATATTACCGCCCCCTTTCCAAGGGATGCGTCGGTATACATATCTTCACCGGTTTTCCAGTTAATGCACCGCCAATCACGGTTCCTGTCGCCTGATCCATAAATATAGCCATCGACAAGTACGGCTCCTCCCATCCTGCTGTCCATGGGGTTCTCCCATGCAAGATCGATTCCGGATCCATCCTCGTTCAGTTCAATTTTACAGGCCCCTTTCCCGTATCCACTGAAGAAAAACAACCCCCCGTCATGGTAAATAGGGGTATTGGGATGTACAGAGTGCCGGTTCGGATGCCTGTAGGCCCAGAGCATATCACCTTTTTCCGCATTGATTCCCAACAGGTGGGACTCGGTGTGTGTGGCCAGGATTTTTCTGCCGTTATGCATAAAAAGCAAAGGGGTGCAATATGCTGAAAGCTCCTTTTTTCCTTCACAGGTCCAGATCGTCTCCCCGGTATGCCTGTTAAGCGCCACCACGCTGTTCTTTCCTCCGGGAGTGCAGAAGATCACATCCCCGTCAATAACCGGTGTCTCGTTATAGCCCCATTGGATTACTTTTCCTCCAAAATCATTGACCATGTCGACTTCCCAGAGAAGAGAGGCATCTGATTTATCCATGCAACGGAGCTTCCCGTATGCGGAGACAAGGTATACTTTTTCATCGGTGATCACCGGAGTCCCCCTGGGTCCGTAATAACTATCCGTGAACTCCGGACCATATTCCCTTTTATAGACCAGGTTGCCTTCCATGTCAAACTTATACAGGTAACCGGTACCGTCTATCAATCCGGAAGTGTATATATGACCATCCTCTACTACCGGGGAAGAGTGTCCCTGGCCGAGCTCCTCGAAACTCCATTTGATTTGCGGTCCGCCTTCGGGCCACCTGTCCAGCAGTCCGGTTTCCTTGTATTTCCCGTTATCCGGACCTCTCCAGACGGTAGACACCCTTTCAATGGGGGATCTTGATTTTAATAATTCCCCTGCAGCCTGGTAATCAGAATCCCCGCTGGAATTGGCAGACGGCTGTGATTTACATGAAGTAAAGGTCATGAAAGCCGCTACAGTAAACAGGAGTAAGAATAGTTCATATTTTTTCATGGCAATCTTTTTTACGTTAAAATACCTGACCAGGAAAACGGACTCCTGACCAGGAAGTGATTGCCTCTAAAATATTACTTATGGAGTAATTATCTGCAGGTTCAGATAGCTATCAGAACAATATAGAATGATTCCATCTAATTGGGAAACTGAACTCTGGAATGGGAGTATTTTCGTTATTGGACCGTATAATATCATACAACCTATTACTTCTTGCCTCCTGTCTCACGGTAGGGCATTCCAGAGCGTATCTGAATTAATTCAGCATGATAATTGCCAAGGAAGCAGATAGGGAAAAAATGTTGAAAATCCGGTCCCCTTAATGGGAACCGGTTTATAGGGTAATCCGGTTACGGTACTGACCTCCTTGGAAGGATCAATACCATACGTACGCCAGATCTAAATTATATGCTATTCAGGTTGGGATTCACTTACGGTTGCTTTGAGGATATCCAGGTACCGGGTGCCGTATCCCTCGTATTCCACTCCGTTTGTGTATTCATTCCCCGACTGACTGTCGTCAGTGGAGGTGGCAGGTGCCTCGGCTACCGGTTCGATCTGGGTGTCTTCGTGCCACTCGTTCCAGGAGGTCACCATGAATAGGTTCCCGGTCTCCTCATCCACCAGGGTTACCGCCTGATCGACCATGGCCTGGAATAACGAGCCGAATGCATCATCTTCTGAAAGTTTCCGTGAAAGAGCCTTGTGATCAACTTGCAGCCTCACCCCCCTGTCATTAAATCCGGGTGCGGTAGCCGGAATAAAACTGGTATTGACTGCATGGGCCTTGGTTCTCCATCCGGCCTGTGCCTGGTAATAGGCATCTACTTTCGATTGTGTTGCATAAATCCGGGCACCCGAACTTCCATACACATCGTAATTGGTGATGGCATCAAGCAGGGCAATCTGATCGGTGGATGAAGGGGGCTGATTAAAAACCTGGTCCCCCACAATGTAAAGCTCAAAACCTTCATTTGCGGCAGCATCTCGCATGATCGAGACGGCATCGTCAAGAACTCCCCTGGAGGAGAGCACCCGGGTAAGGTAAACAAACAGGACCGCTTTTCCTTCAATGGTGAAGTAATTCGGATGATCAAAATAGTTGTCTGCCATGTATTCAATATCCGACCTGATATTGGAAAGATCTGTAAAATCGGGCACCCTTCCGGAGGTTTCATAGAATAATGCGATCTTCATATCACCCAGATCGGAACGAGTCAGAATATAATCTTTCATGGTGACATCGGTCATTCTGCCCGGACCCCACCAGCTGCTTACCCATAAGTCAATGCCTGCATATTCAGACCAATCGAGATGTTGTTTGATAACCTGGGATTCCCGGTCATTATATTCACCCAGTGCAGGTAGCTGCGGTGGAACAAGATGTTCTCTCAAGTAATTTCTGCCATGAAAATCATCGCCACCATGCCAGGGATAATAATAGACACCCACTGCCACTTCGCCGGTCTCTTCCGGATCTTTTACCGTTACGGTAAACGAGTAATCATCGGTGAATTCGCTGTCACTGACTGTCACTGATATTTCGCAATCGCCCTTTTCCAGGGGAGCTTCCCAGTTCACAGATTGTGTGTTGGTTTCACCGGGGAAACTTCCTCCACCTGTGGTCTCCCATTGATAGGTAAGATCAGACGCATCATCATCATCGATAACACAGGTGAACGTGATGGCCTCCCCCATGGCAATCTCTTCAATGCCCGGCGTAACACCGATAATTTCATGGGGCGCATTGGTGTCATTCTTGCAGGAAGAAACCGCGAATAGTAAAAGAGTCAGAATAAACAGATTGGTGATTTTTTTCATGGTTTTGGATAAATTGATTAATCGTTGAATTCACATTACAAACCTCAGGCTATTCGAAGGGTAAGGTATTCCAGCCTGATTAATTAATTATTAATACCCCTGTACAACAATACACTATCTCCTCAGATTCGAAAGTCTTTATTAAAATTATTTTATTGTTAGTAATTGATTCGATCAGACTAAAATTTTAAAACAATTTGACTGGTATTATTTAAAAGGATCTGAGTCCCTGGTAGAGATATATTATATTCAAAATGTAGGCATTATTGCAATTATTTAAACATAGTTTTTCCCATCGCTTTAGCGAGCATAAATAAATGAGATAAATTGATCAAGCGAAGGTGAATGTATCTTTATGTATCCGTAATTAGCTTAAAGTACGATTGGTTAGCGTAAATAGTTAATATGTTTCTTCTTCCTCTACTAGGTCTTTTTAAAAGGAACATTGGCAAAGAGAAGAATAAAACGCTGTATCCTGGTTTGGAGATCGACTAATAAACTTTACAAAGGCTTGATAACCGGTATTCCCTTTGTAGGTTTTTTTACAGTCACCTTTGGGTGTATCGATGATCGTTTTATCATAACCCAAAACCTGTCCGGTTTTCTTCCATTGGGGATTTAGATGTACAGACAGATTAACTAATAGCTGATTTAAAGAAGGTTGATAATTAAACTGGTGAGTAACATTTTTCTTGCCCGCTAAATATACATCCATGTCGATCAGTTGATTAATCCGGTAAGTAATTGTATTATTGTAGGTTTACGGCATTGCTCCCAGGGAATCCAGGTGTTGTTGAAAGGCAGGATCATCAAACCAGGAATCCAACGGGAAGCTTCTCTTGAGGCGGTGTTCTGCGGTGACCAGCCCCATCCCCTGCTCCACGTTGGTGTATATGTGTTGTGGCTGGAGCACCGGGAGATCGGGTTCGGGTTCATAGCCTGCCAGGGATTGAATATACCGGAACAGGTTCGGTCCTTTTCGCATGAGGTGCAGGGTCACCTGCGGGAGGGTGTCATTGTACACCTGTGCAAGGCTGAAGGAAGCGTGCAATTTCTGCGTGGTTCCCTCGAAACCCCGGTCTGAAAAATAGAAATCAAATCCATAGGCAGGCTGCCGGCTGCCAGCCTCTTCGAACCAGAAGGGCCCCCCGGTATATTCGGTAACCACGCCATCCAGGGACATAAATACTTTGTCAAAGATTGTCACCATCCGGCGCAGCGTGGTATCAGGACGGTATTCTGTATGCACCTGTTCCTGCCAGCTCTCCGCGCAGAGGGCATAATAATCGGGGCCCGGCGGATCTGTCAAGCGGATCTCAATATGGACGTTGTATGCCTCATCGACCTGCATCTGCAGCCCCTCCAGGGGAAAGGGACCCGGTACACAGACCTCCGCCCTTACCGGCTCAAGTCCGGGGGCGCTACAATCGATCCGGTAAGTGGTATCCGCGGCCACCACCCCGGAAGACGAGACGTAGTTTCCCGCCCCATCGGGCACGAGCACCCGCCGATCTCCCCCACCCGAAACAGTAATCTCCCCATCATTTATAAAAAGCAACGTATCATGACCGGTCAGGGGCACCGTCCGGCTCAGGTTTACCCTGAACGTACTGTCAGCAACCAGGCGGGAGGCCATGACCATTTTCGGGGTGACAGCCGCCTCATAGTAGGGCGTCACATCCTTTTCACAACCAGCCAGGCATAATCCCAGCCCAAGGTATATCAATCGTAGTTTTTTCATCAGAATTCAATGGCACATCGTACATAAGGAATAATAGGAAAGAGGGTCACCTGCGTGATCTTCTTCTGTTCGGTCTGCTTATCAGGATCAAACACCTTATCGCTGTAGAGGTAAAGCGCATTCATGCGGTTATAGGCATTGTATACCCCAAAGCTCCATGTGCGGTGGGTGCGCCCTTTCTCTCTGGCGATATTCATCCCAAGGTCTAACCGATGGTAATCGGGCAGTTGGTAGCCATTTCGGTAGGTGAAATTGTGGATCACCTCATTTTGAAGATCCAGCAATTCGGTACGAACATCAGGTTGGGTGAGCCGCAATGGGTTCAGGTAGGACTGATCCTGCATAGTTACACGGGTCCCGGTACCATAGACCCAGGTTCCCGAGAGCGAGATCCGGTCGTTCAGTGTATAATTCAGCACCAGAGAGATATCATGACGGCGGTCATATTTATAGGGAAAGGGACGCCCTTCATCAATTTGTGGAAATGAGCGGGTGGTCTTTGAAAGGGTATATCCCAGCCAGCCGGTCCATTTCCCGGCACGCTTTTCCAAAAAACATTCAGCACCGTATGAGGTACCACGTCCCTGTACGAGCTGATCCTCCCAGTTAGGCTGGTCAATGATAAACCCTGCCCCCTCAGCATAGTCCAGCAGGTTTTTCATCTTCTTGTAATAGCCTTCCACCGAAAGCTGCCAGTCGGGATGAAAGTCATACGTTACCCCTGCCGCCGTCTGCCATGCAGTCTCCGGTGCTATCTTTGCCGTGGTGGGCACCCAGAGATCCATGGGCAACCCGATGGTGGAGTTAGTCAGGAGATGCACATACTGTGCCATCCGGTCCAGGGAAGCCTCGGCAGACCACCGCCCGGAGCTTTTATATTTCAGTGAAATACGCGGCTCCAGGTGGTGATACCTTTCCCCCTCCACAAGAAAAAGTGCGCCATGTAAACCCAGCTGGGCCTGGAAGTGTTCCCCCAGGTGTATTTCATCCTCCAGATAGAAATGTGCCTCGTGGGCATAGACAGAATCAGCACCCGAACGGGACAAACGTGTTCCCACATATTCATAGTGGCTTTTTACTTCTGACCGTCCCGGCACAAAACGGTGGTACGTCCACTTCGCCCCGGCACGGAGGTAATGGCCGGCCACCGGGGCATAGTCCAGGTCAATGCCGGCATTCAGGTCACTGATTCCGGAATGGTAACGATCCTGCACTTCCCTGCTTCCCGTCGGAATCCCCAGGCTGTCCAGTCCCCAGTTGCTGAGCAGGTAAGATCCTTCCGTATCATCAAAATTCTCGAACCCATATCGGGTATGGGTCAGGGTCAGGTTACTGAACAATCTGCTTCCCCAGATATAATTCCAACGGATGGAGGAGGTGAGGTTCCCCCATGAGAAACCCGTATTGCTCTTCTGCTCCATCTGGTAAGGCGATTCATTCACATAGGTCATGTACCGGTCTTTCTCATAAAAACGGTCCTTTCCCGTGTAGGTACTCAGGAACAAACGGCTCCGGGGGCTGAACGTATGGTTGACCCGGGCGTGGAAGTCATGGAAAAAATAGCCGAAATAATGGTTGCCCCGCTCCTCCTTCTGGTTAACGATATACTGGACCGGGTAGGATAACAGGTCCAGGTAGGTCCTCCGTCCGGAAACCAGGAAGGAGGTCTTTCCGCGTACCAGCGGCCCCTCCAGCATGAGATCGGAACTGATGATCCCCACACTGGCCGACCCGTGAAACTGGTGCATGTTCCCCTCCTTCATGCGAATATCCAGCACCGATGAGAGCCTTCCCCCGTAACGGGCCGGGAAACCTCCCTTGTAGAGGGTGGCCTTGTTAATGGCCGAGCCATTAAAAAGGGAGAAAAATCCAAATAGGTGGTTGACATTGTACAGGGGAACCCCGTCCAGCAAAACCAGGTTCTGGTCGGATCCTCCACCCCTGACATACAATCCGCTCGTCCCCTCCATGCCTGACCCTACCCCCGGAAGCAGTTGCACGCTCTTTATCAGATCGGTCTCTCCCATGAGCGAAGGCATGCGGCCCTCCAGTAAGTGATCCAGGTCAAAGCTGCCCATGGCCGTACGCAGCAGCATCTCCTCTTCCTGCCGGGCATGGACGGAAACAGCCTCCAGCGTGGCGGCAGGCTCCAGGGAGAGGTAGAGGGTCGTATCACACCGGCCCTCCAGGGAGACCACCAGGGGATTATATCCCACATAGGAGACCCTGATCCTTCCTCGGGAAGCCGGCAGCTGCAAACTGTAAAAACCGTAACTATTGGTGACCGTCCCCTTCAGGGTGAGGGTGTCGTACAGGTTTGCGCCCACTAGTACCTCCCCCGTGGTGCGGTCGGTCACCGTGCCATGGAGTACAACCTGTGCAGGCAACCGAGACAGGGAAAAGAGCAAAAACGCAGGGAGGAGTATGCGAACAAGCAAATGAGGGTGCATCAAGATCAATTATGGGGTGAATAGCTTACCAAATATACATGACACGAATCATAATATCTCTTTCAAACCCTTAACAAATGTTAAAAAGCTTCTTGGCAAAAAGAAAATTTATAACTTTGTATTTCAAAGTACTTTTAATATGAATTCCACACACAAGCATTTTGAGGACATTTCAGAGATCCGCCAGATCATGGAACGCTCAACGCGGTTTCTTTCGCTGAGCGGACTATCGGGGGTGTTTGCCGGAATTTTCGCCCTGGCCGGCACACTTGCAGCATGGGGATACCTGCAAGAGAACGGACTCTATTATGATGAGAACTACCTGCTGGTTCAGGGTGATGCTCCGATCGCCCCGCGGCTGTTTTTCATTCTGGATGCAGGGATCGTGCTTGTCCTCGCCCTGGCTTCTGCCGTGTTTTTCTCCTACCGGAAAGCAAAGCGGGAGTCCCTCCCCTTCTGGTCACCGGTACTGAAGCGCCTGCTTTTTAACCTGCTGGTACCACTGGCAACAGGCGGCATATTGAGCATTATCCTGATCTGGCAAAACCATCTCAACCTGGTAGCTCCACTGACCCTCATCTTTTACGGCATCGCCCTGGTTAATGCCGGCAAATTCACCAACCGGGAGATTATTGCACTGGGGATTGCCGAAATTGTGTTCGGATTGGCCGCAACCGTCTGGCAGGCTTACGGAATATGGTTCTGGGCGGGCGGATTCGGCCTGTTACATATCATTTACGGAATTGCACTTTATTATAAATACGATTGCAAGGTGGAAACCCATGGATAATCCGATTCGAGGTTTACATAAACAGTTTGAAAGCCGGGTAAGACTGGGGGTCATGTCCGTCCTTGTGGTCAACGACTGGGTAGATTTTAATTCCCTGAAGGATATGCTGGAGATTACCGACGGCAACCTGGCTAGCCACATCAAAGCCCTGGAAGCGGAGCAACTGATCGAGGTACGCAAGGAATTCATCAAGCGGAAACCCCGCACCTCCTACCGGGTCACTCCCCTGGGCCGCCTGAAATTCCGTGAACACCTGGATGCACTGGAAGCCCTGCTCATCCAGAAACCATAATTTTTTTAACCTTTCACTTTGAATTTCAAAGTGAGTAAAACCCACACACCATGAACGATATCGTCACTAAAATTCTTCGGTCGGTCAGTTTCAAATTCATCGTGATCGGCATTCTCTCCCTCCTGCTCCTGATACCGACCGGAATGATCAAAAACCTGATCGCCGAACGGGAGAGCAGAAACCAATCGGCGCGTGCAGAAATCAGCGAAAAATGGGGTCGCTCCCAAACCATTACCGGTCCGTTTCTCACGCTCCCGGTTACCGAGAAAGTACGCCACGGCGACGAGTGGATCACCCTCCACAAAACATTCCATCTGCTTCCCGAAAACCTGGAGATAAAGGCTGATGTTGAACCATTGGAGAAGAGACGCGGAATCTTCCGTGCTGTTGTCTACACATCCAGGGTACAGCTGAAGGGTGCATTCGATCTGTCGTCTGAGGAGTATAACTCCCTTCTGAACGAAAGCCACTCCACGGGTAAACTCCGCCTGGAGCTGGGCATTTCCGATCTTCGTGGGATTCTTACCCGAAGTGTGTTCCGTGTAAACGGCACAACGGAAGAGATCAAACCCGGATTATACAACCAGGATGTTGCCATGCAGGGAATCCATGTCCCGGTGGAACTCCAGGAGAAGGATACACCCGGTAAGATCACTTTCCGGATCGATCTTTCCCTGAACGGGAGCTCTGCGCTCTATTTTACACCGGTGGGCAAGTCAACCGATGCTTCGGTGAAGGCACTATGGCCCGATCCTTCGTTTACAGGGAATTTCCTGCCGTCGGATAAATCCATCGGTCCGGAAGAATTCAGCGCCCGGTGGAGCATTAACAACCTGAACCGGAACTATCCCCAGGCCTGGTCTGGCAGCCGGACATCGGTGGAGGAATCGGCGTTCGGGGTAATCTTCCTGAAAACGGTGGGACACTACCAGAAATCGATCCGCGCGGCGAAATATGCCTTTATGTTCATAGCGCTCACTTTCCTGGTCTTTTTCCTGATCGAGGTGATCAGCAAAACCCGGATTCATCCGATCCAGTACCTGCTGGTGGGATTTGCCCTGATCATATTCTATACCCTCTTGCTCTCGCTTTCGGAACACACCGGGTTTAACATTGCATACGGGATTTCCACGATCGCAACCACTGCGCTAGTATCGGTGTATATCCTGACAAGCCTGGATTCGAAACGGATTGGCATATGGACGGGAATCCTGCTGCTGGCCCTCTATGGCTACCTTTTCACCATACTGCAGGTTTCCGAATTTGCCCTGCTGATGGGAAGCACCGGACTCTTCGTGATACTGGCTGTGATCATGATCGTGTCACGGAAAATAAACTGGTACCGGCGCGAGAGCTCCGATATATCGGCAGGTAACAGTAACGCCTGATCCCACCACTAACCTTCTTACCTGCAAATGGTCCGCATGCCGGGAGAGAGACAATCAAACGGACAATCTCCCCCTGAGCTCCCGGCATGCTTTCTACTTCCACTCCCGCTCCATCACGTCGGTGAGGATCTTCGGGGCCCGCGTGGGCCGGCTGGTCTCCAGGTCGAAGAAGGCCAGGGTGACCTCCGCGGTATGGATCACCGTTCCTTTCTCATTCAGGATCTCGTGGTGAAAGACGATCCGCGCTTCCGGCATCTTTTCCACCGTGGTGCGGATGGTAATCAGTTCATCGTAGAGGGCAAAGTGCCGGTACCTGGCCTGCACCGATACAACCGGCATCCCCACACCCGATGACTCAATATCCTTGTAGGTAAGACCCACGTCGCGGATCATCTCGGTACGCCCGATCTCGTAAAACCGGGCATAGTTGCCGTAATAGACCACGCCGAGCTGATCGGTGTCGGCGTAGCGTACCCGGTAGGTGGTTTCTGAAGTGATCATAGCAGTTGGGGTTATTCTTCTTCCAGCAACATGAGCATGAAGGCGTATTCCATGGCCGTCTCCTTAAACCGTTCAAAACGGCCGCTGGCACCACCATGACCCGTATCCATGTTGCAATACATCAGCAAGAGGTTGTCATCGGTCTTCTTATCCCGCAATTTTGCCACCCACTTGGCCGGTTCCCAGTACTGAACCTGACTGTCATGCAGTCCGGTCGTCACCAGGATATTGGGATACTCCTGCTCCTTCACGTTGTCGTAGGGCGAATAACTGAGCATATACTCGTAGTACTTCTCCTCATTGGGATTGCCCCACTCGTCATACTCACCGGTAGTGAGCGGGATCGACTCATCCAGCATGGTCGTAACCACATCCACGAACGGAACCGCCGCAACCACCCCTTCGAACAACTCCGGGCGCATGTTCAGCACGGCACCCATCAGCAACCCGCCGGCACTGCCTCCCATGGCAAACAGCTTCTCCGGATTGGTATACCCGTCGTTAATCATATGCTCTGCACAACTGATGAAATCGGTGTAGGTGTTCATCTTGTTAAGCAGCTTCCCGTCCTCGTACCACTCCCGGCCGTATATCTGTCCGCCGCGAACGTGGGCAATGGCAAAGATGAACCCGCGGTCCAGCAACGAAAGCCGCGAAGAACGGAACCCGGGATCGATGGTGTTTCCGTAGGAACCGTACCCGTAAAGCAACACGGGGGTCTCCCCGTCTTTTTCGACTCCTTTGCGGTAGACGATGCTCATGGGCACCTTTTTCCCGTCTTTGGCCGTGCCATAGATGCGGCGGGCTTCGTAGTTATCCGGATCAAAATCACCCAGCACTTCCTGGCGCTTTAACAGCTCCTTCTCGCGGGTCACCATGTTATAGTCGTAGGTGGAATACGGGGTGGTCAGGGAACTGTACCCAAACCGCAACAAATCGGTGTCAAACTCGGGGTTCACAGATATCCCGGCACTGTAGACCTCTTCCCAGAATTCCAGGTAGTGCTCGCCGTCCCCTTCCCAGGGAATCACCCGCAACCCGATCAACCCCTCTTTCCGCTCCTCCACCACCATGAAGTTGCTGAACAGCTCGATCCCTTCCAGGTATACATCCTCGCGGTGACCGATCACCTCTTCCCAGTTCCCCTTACCCGTGGCCGAAACCGGTGTCTTCATCAGCCTGAAATTCTTCGCATCCAGGTTGGTCACGATATAGAAGTGATCCCCGAAATGCGCCACCGAATACTCCAGTCCGCGGACCCGCGGCTGGAGCACGGTGAATTCATCCCCGGGCCGGGATGCATCAATGAAACGGTACTCGGTGGACATGGTGCTCACCGATCCGATCATGATGTAGTCGGTGGACTTGGTTTTGAACACAAAGGTGTTGAAGGTTTCATCGTCCTCGGTATAAACCAGCTCATCCTCCGAAGCCGGCGTTCCAAGGGTATGCCGGTAGATCGCGTTGCTGCGCAGGGTTTGCTCGTCTTTCCGTGTATAAAAAATGGTTTTGTTGTCGTTGGCCCAGGTGGATCCCCCGGTTGTCACGGGAATCTCATCGGAAAGGAACTCCCCGGTAACCAGGTCCTTCACGTGGAGGGTATACTTGCGCCGGCTCACCGTATCCACACCAAAGGTCAGGTACCGGTTATCCTTGCTCACGCTGAGGCCCACCAGCATATAAAAAGCATGCCCCTCGGCCATCTCGTTCACATTGATCATCACCTCCTCTTCGGCATCCATGGTGCCCTTCTTCCGGCAATAGACCGGGTATTCCTTCCCCTCTTCATAGCGGGTGTAATACCAGTAGCCGTTTTTCTTGTAGGGAACCGACTCATCGGTCTGCTTGATACGCCCGACCATCTCTTCGTACAGCTCATCCTGTAGATCCTCGGTCTCTTTCATCACAGCCTCCCGGTAGGCATTCTCCGCCTCCAGGTAAGCGATCACATCGGGATTATCCCGTTCACGCAACCAGTAATAGTTATCGATGCGCACATCTCCGTGTTTTTCAAGTTCCACGGGCTTTTTCTCTGCATTGGGTGGATTCATATCCTGGGTTCTTTTACAGGCTGATACCAGCGTGATCAGCACGATTAGTTGAACAATTACATGTGTTTTCATCGGTTTCGTTTTAGGATTGGCAAGTTGTACACAGAACGAAGTGTATAGCCTTGCTCCTGAACTACTTGTCTTAACACCGGCGGGCAGTGAAAGTTCATATCAGAGCAACCCCGAAGGTACAAAAATGTTTCGATTTGCCGGCCTCAATCCCGCGAAAGGTATTGTGAAACATCTCCCACAACCTCCAGTCCGGCATGCGTTCCCCTTCCCCGGTAAAGCACCTCGCCATTGCGCTTTTCCAGCTTCAGCTCGAGAACGGCATCCAGGCTCTCATGGATTTTTCGCTCCATCTCCCCCTGCTTCGGGGCACGCAGCTCGCCCGTGTTCTTTCGATGTACCGTAACTTCCAGGCGGTAGCGGCGGTGCACCAGCACCAGCAGTACCCGGTCCTCTAAAATCTCCAGCTTCTCCACCCGGGATTTGTTATAGGTGGCAAAGGGATAGACCCGGTCGCCGACCATCACGAACGAGAGGAATCCCGGGAAATGACTGCGCATCCAGGGAATGCGTGCAATGGAGATCATCACGGAGACCGGGATCTCGCCCTCAAAATGGTTGCACTGCATCCACACCCAATCCGACGGCATGGAATTTCCCCAGTCTTTTTCAATGTACCCCCTGCCCCCGCTGAAATCCATCTGCGTTTGCCCGTTTGTCAGCACCCCATCCAGCCGGTGATGCATGGAGACCACCCCGTGGTAACACTCCATGAACGGTACGTAAGTATACCAGCCCATAATCCCCGGTGCCAGTAACGATTGGGGATAAGGCCGGGTGTTGCGGAACTCCACCTGCCCCTCCAGGGAAAACCGCTCCCCCCTCACGTCCAGGGAAAGTCCCGCATCCGTAAAATGGTTCTCCGCCACCCGGATATCCAGCCGGTCTGTTCGGTAGGCGAACGCCTCCCGGGGATAGCGTATGTAATCGGTCTGACCGGTTCGTCCCTCGATCAGCTGGACAAACGCGTGAGGATCGTCCGAAAAGGAGATCCCGGGGATCACCGACCAGATGTGCTGCCCGCCGGAATCCACGAGCTTGTAGTACCAACCCTCAAAATAGCGCTTTGCACGACGGCTGCCCTGGTAAACCCAGGGCCGGAAGATGCGGGGGAAAAAGACCGGAATTTTCATACAGGGTTCAAGATAACCATTTCGGGGAGATTTTGACCAATAACCGGGAAAACAGGT
>CAYZMH010000050.1:0-26343 GCA_964479445.1 uncultured Bacteroidaceae bacterium
AACCCGTAAACGGCGATTTTCTGAGATAAAGCGTATTAAATAACTATCACTGCGATCCCCGGGTTTGAAGGATTGATCTATTTATCGCTGGTTCGCATGGCTTTTACCACGACAAAGCTTCCCTCGTTATACCCCGGTTTGGATTTTTGAATTGAAGTGATCTTTTCCAGACTGGAAAAGATAGTCTGACGAGTTTTCTGTATGTAAAATCCACTCTTGTCCAGCAGATATAATATCTCTTCGGTAGAAAAGAAGGTGGCTTCTCTGTAGAAACGACTCTTTGGTTGGATAGTAAGATAGTGTTTTCCAAGAGGGCTGTCTCTATCCACAAATCCCACGATGAATGTTCCTTTAGGTTTCAGAATGCGGTGAATCTCATGCAGTGATTTTAAAGGATCATCCACAAAACAAATTGTGGTGACCATCAATGCAAAATCGAATGAAGCGGAGTCATATGGAAGTTTTTCTGCTACTCCGGGAATTGCGTGGATGCCCCTTTTTATCGCTCTTTTCCGCATTGCTTCAGAGGGATCGCACCCTTCACCGATATTGAGTTCAGTGGCAAATTTGCCGCTGCCCACACCAATTTCCACTCCCCTGCCGCTGGTGGGGCATACTTTTCGAAGGGTTTCCAACTCTGACAGGTACGCAAAGTGATGTTTTTCGAACCAATCATCGTACTCCCTGGTATGCAAGTCAAATGGTTTTGTTTTCGCCATTTACTGGTTGCCGTAGATGGTCAGACTGTAGATGCCTGCGCCGGATGATTTGTATTTTGTAGTTCATTCAGTGAAAAAAGGCCAGCTCTGAATACTTCTCCTTACATTACTCTCCTGGCCTGTTCACTATTCATAATGTACTCCCTGACGCTTCAGAACTTTATCTGATCTAAAAATACCTCGGGTGGCTGAATTATCCAAACCAGGTACGGTCAAAAAGAGAAGATCCGGTTTAAACAGCTATCTGTGCGATATAACCGGCGATCAGCAACAAACCGGCCACCGATGTGAGCGTGATAGCGCTGGTCATGGCAGTGGTGTAATTATCCGCATTTTCAAAAAGGCTGGTTTTTTTAACTACCCTGATTGCCAGCGGGAGGGTAGGCAGCATCAGGTAACCCCACCAGGGGAGTCCCCCGAAAAAGGGGGAGGCGAGGATAACCAGGAATCCGATCACGTTGACTACCAAAATGAGGTTGACAGAGGCGGGCTGACCGAACCGTACCGGTATGGTTCGTTTTCCGGATGAGACATCATCCCGGTAATCAAACGTGTTACTGACCAGTCCTACGTTCATGGTAAAGATGCCCAGCGGGATGGAAGCAAGTATAGGCTCCCAGGCAAATGCTTCTGCCTGGATAAAATATACACCGAAGACGATCAGGGGTCCGAATGCAAAAAAAAGCATGGTCTCTCCCAGTCCGCGGTAGTTGAGTTTCACCGGGGGTGAAGTGTAAAAGAGCACGATGAAAGTGCCGATCCCGGCCATGATCAACACGGGAATCCCTGAACGAAGGAACAGATAAATCCCGATCCCCACGGCAATAGCCATAAAAAGAAATGTGGCTATCAATACCTGGCGCGGAGTGACTTTGCCGTCGATAAGCGGACTATCATGGAACTGTTTCTCTTTGTTTCCAAGATTACCGGAGAAGTAATCGAAATAATCATCCACGAAATCTGCTGCACCATGGGCCGCCACAATCCCAATGGTTGCCAGTATGGAGAGCGTCAGATCAAAATGACCATGGGCATATGCGATAGCTCCGCCCAGGATGGCGGGAATGAAACTTACTACCAGGAAAGGAGCCCTGGCTGCTTTGAACCAAACGGTAAACCATTCTTTTATATTCATCAGTTCAACTCTTTAATCAGTTAATAATATGGTCCCTGCGATAATTACACCGGTTAAAATCATGATCAACAATGAATAGACAGTAGCCTTCAGGTAATGAACAATGGTGCTTTCTTTACGGAGTGAGCGTATCAGCAAGAGTGCGGGTAATCCCGTGATTAGACCGAGCAAGGCCAGGGGGGCCAGGTATCCGAACACCACCGATGCAATGATGGACAAATAGGCAAAGACCAACAATACAGCAGCATGGGTGCGGTTTATATTCAGGATAACCAGTTCAGAACCCTCTCCCTTGGTTTTATAATGTGCTCCTTTCAGATAGGCTACGACCGTTATAAAGAAGGCTGTTGGTATGGACACCACCACCGGCAGGAGGGCAAATTCTCCGGTGAGGGCATAATACCCGGCAAAGAAGCTGAGCGGACCGAATGTTATGAAAATCAAAGGTTCTTTATAACCCCGGAGCATCACCGGTGTAAAAAACAGGGCAACGGCAGCTCCGATTGCCGCCAGCCAGAGGATCCCTGCACCCAGCCAGGTGATAAACCAGACCAGTATGAGCAAATCAAGGACCAGACAGATAATTCCTGCCGCCAGGGAATCTTTTGGCCGCAGGAGGGTATCTATAAACAGGGGTTTCCAGCCGGCAAATATTTTCGTGTGCGAATCACCCGTATGGCTATGATACCCGGTAAAGTAGTAATAGAAATAATCACCGGCTGCCTGACCCAGGAAGAGCCCCGCTGTAACCAGGATAAACGCAATCCACCTGAACTGAGGATGATCATATGCCAGTGCGCCGGCTACCAGGGCCGGAATGACCGATGCACTGAACAAAAGGATTTTTATTGCCAGGATAGACCGTGTGCGTTCTTTTTCAATCAATCGGTTCATACTTCTTTTATTGTTATATCAATAACAAAAGAATTCTTCAATTGTTTAGAAAGAATATAAATAAGAATCACTCCGGCGTTTGGAGGAGCAGATTATGAACCAGGACATCGTATCGTTTTCTGCGGGGTATTCAACAACCTTCCAGTTGAGGGATGCAGATTTCATTGATGATCTGATTCAGGGCAACCGGAACGAACAATTGTGCGACATCCTGTCTGTTCGTATACAGATTGTCGATAGTCGGGGAAGATACACATGTAATGATCAAAAACTTAAATTTTCAGGAGGTGTTCCCGGTATGAAAAGGTTTTTAATGATTATTTTAGGCGTAAAATCAGATGGATGATCTATAAAGTCTACGTAATCTATTCTCCTCACCATGACCGGCTTTTTACGGGTTTAACGACCAGTCTGACCGATTGTATGAAAAGACATAACTCGGATAACCCGGAAGAAATAACCACTTCGTACCGCCCATGGACCCTGGTGCACATGGAGTTATTCGGAAACGAGGGAGATGCACTGCTAAGGAAAACCTACCTGGATGGCAAAGGGGGCCGGCATTACATCAGGGAGCAGGTCCTGCCCATGTTTGATTTCTAGAATCTACGGTTTATCCTTTTCTTCCTGCAGGATGCGGATCCACATGGATGGGCAAATAGGGAAACTTTTTTATCTTTGTGCATTAATCTCCGGGCATGGTCAAAAGCAATGACAGAAAGAAAAAACGATGGCTTCATAAGCTAACCCACAAGTACCGGCTTGTGGTTCTGAATGACAGTACCTTTGAAGAGGTCGGATTCATAAGACTTTCCCGTCTGAATATTATGGCAGTTGGAGGTATCCTTCTTATCGTATTCATTATTTTAATTTACATGGTTATAGCATATACACCGGTGCGGGAGACCATTCCGGGATATCCGGATGCACTGATGCGGCATCATATCCGGCAGAACGTTATGAAACTGGACTCCCTGGAGCGGGAGATTGCCATGCGTGATCAGTATTTTGACAATCTGCGCCGGATCATTAATGGGGATGAACCCATCAGCCACATAAATGATACCACAGCTGCAAGTGCAGGAGAGGACATTGTTTTTGTCAGGTCGGAGAACGATTCGCTGTTGCGTCAAAGAGTAGAGGCTGAAGAGCAGTTTCGGCTCAGTGTAACTGACCAGGTGCAGGATCGCCAGGAACTTCATGAAATGCATTTCTTCACTCCCGTGAGGGGGATTATAACCAATGATTTCAGTCCGCTCGACAACCATTTTGGGGTGGATCTGGTAGCTGAACCCAATGCGGTGGTAAAGGCAACCCTGGACGGTACCGTAACCATGGCCACCTGGACCCTGGAGACGGGTTATATAGTGCAAATTCAGCATGATCATAATATCATGTCTGTTTACAAGCACAATTCAGAAATTTTTAAGTCCGTCGGGGTTAAGGTAAGGGCCGGAGATGCCATAGCAGTCATTGGTAATTCAGGGGAACTGACTACTGGTCCGCACCTCCACTTTGAATTGTGGTACAACGGAACCCCTATGAATCCAGCCGAATATATTGTTTTTTAAGATCCATGAAAAAAGGGTTAGCCATACTGGGATCAACCGGATCAATAGGTACGCAGGCGCTTGAAGTGATCAGGGAGAATCCGGAAGAGTTCAGTGTAGAGGTGCTGGTGGCCAACCGGAACGTTGAATTGCTGGCTAAGCAGGCCATGGAATTTGTTCCCAATGCCGTGGTTATTAAAGATGAGGAGCAATATGATCCTCTCAAAGAGATCCTGCGGCACCTGCCTGTCAAGGTTTTCAGTGGTGAAGATGCTGTAAGACAGTCCGTTGAAATGGAAGGCATCGATATGGTGCTCACTGCTATGGTGGGTTTTGCAGGATTGGAACCTACCATTCGCGCCATACAGGCCGGGAAGCATATAGCCCTGGCCAACAAGGAGACCCTTGTGGTTGGGGGGGAGCTTATTATGGAACTTGCCAGAGAAAACGGGGTAGCAATTATACCGGTCGATTCAGAGCACTCAGCAATTTTTCAGTGCCTGGTTGGTGAGCCTTTGGATTCCCTGGAGAAAATTTACCTGACTGCTTCCGGGGGACCTTTCCGGGGTAAAGATGAAGCTTTTCTTTCATCGGTTTCGGTTGATGATGCCTTGAACCACCCGAATTGGTGTATGGGGCCCAAGATCACCATTGATTCGGCTACGCTTATGAATAAAGGTTTGGAGGTGATAGAGGCCCGGTGGCTTTTCGGATTGAAGCCCGACCAGGTGGAAGTGGTTGTCCATCCTCAATCGATCATCCATTCGCTGGTACAGTTTATAGACGGCTCGATGAAAGCACAGATGGGATTACCGGATATGCGGTTGCCCATTCAGTATGCACTCGGTTATCCAAAGCGAATTGCTTCGGATTTCATGCGCTTCAATTTCATCGATCATCCAAAACTGACCTTTGAGACACCGGATACAAAAAAATTTCGTAATCTTGCAATCTCTTTTGCGGTTCTGCGTGAAGGGGGCAACAGGCCCTGCGTTATGAATGCAGCAAATGAGATAGCCGTGGAAGCGTTTTTAAACCAGAGGATAAGGTTTACAGACATTCCCGTGATCATTGAACAAACGCTTGAAAAAACGCTCTATACAGAGAAGCCGGAGCTGGATGACCTGATTGCTTCAGATCGGGAAGCCCGGTATATTGCAGAGCAAATTATAAGGTAGATACAATATGGATGTTTTTCTCGTCAAAGCCGGTCAGTTTCTTCTCAGTCTGTCCATACTCATCGTATTGCATGAGATGGGGCATTTCCTGATGGCCAGGGCATTTAAAACAAGGGTGGAAAAATTTTACCTTTTTTTCGATCCCTGGTTTTCAATCTTCAAAAAACGAATCGGAGACACAACCTATGGCATTGGCTGGCTGCCCCTGGGAGGGTATGTAAAGATCAGTGGAATGATTGATGAGTCCATGGATAAGGAGCAGATGAAGCAACCTCCCAAACCGTATGAATTCAGATCGAAAAAAGCCTGGCAACGATTACTTATCATGCTTGGAGGGGTAATGGTGAATTTTCTGCTTGCGCTGGTGATCTATATCATGGTTTTACATGTGTGGGGTGAGAAGTATGTTCCCATGGAGAACCTGAAATACGGGGTCATGGTCGACAGTCTCGGACAGGAGATGGGGCTGAGGGATGGCGACCGGATTCTTAAAGTCGGGGGTGAGGATATTGAACGATGGGAACGCATCCCTCATGATATTATTGTCAACGAAGCCCAGACACTTACAATAGAGAGGGGTGGGGAAGTGATGCAGGTAAGCATTGATGAGAATATTATTCCAACACTTTTGAAAAGTGAATTTCCCATCTTACCCCGCGTGCCATTTGAGATCGGAGAGCTAAGAGAAGGTGATCCTGCAGCAAAAGCCGGAATTAAACCGGGTGATCGAATCATCGGTTTGAACGGCGAACCAATCCGGTTTTATGATCAGTTCAAAAAAAGGATGTCAGCCTGGGAAGCCGGACCTATTCAAATGACCCTGCTTAGGGAGAAAGATACGGTTTCGGTCTCCCTCACTCCCACCGGCGGAGGAAAAATCGGTGTCTATCCCATCATCAATGACCAGTACTGGTTTGAAGCTGTGGAGGTAAAATATAGCTTGCTGGAATCGATACCTGCCGGGATAGCCAAGGGATTTCAGACAACCAAGAGTTACCTGAAACAGTTACAAATGCTGCTGAAGCCAAAGAAATACAAGGCACATGAATCCCTGGGCGGATTTATTAAGATAGGCAGTATATTCCCAGGGGAATGGAACTGGCAAAGCTTCTGGAATTTAACCGCATTTCTCTCTATCATATTGGCCATCATGAATATACTTCCCATACCGGCGCTGGACGGCGGACATGTTATGTTCCTTCTTTATGAGATCATTTCAGGTAAAAAACCGGGGGACCGGTTCATGGAGTATGCACAGATGATCGGATTGATCCTGCTGCTCTCCCTGTTGCTATATGCCAACCTTAATGATGTGATCGGTTTGTTCAATAAATAAGTACCGATTTTAGGATTCAACAACCTGCAGCAATTTTTTTGTCAAAATATTTATGTAATTTTGCAAGAAGGGTGAAACACAGGGCAAATTAAAATATATAGGAGCCCAAACAGTACAGCAGCCCTTTTCAGCATGATGGTATTTTACACGCGGAAAAGTGTAGATAACCGGAGTTAGATTATTTTGAACGTATTAAATCATACTACTATGGAAGCTTTTGTGATATTAGGATTCGTCGGGCCCTGGCAGATCGTTCTGATCATTCTCGTGGTTGTACTGCTATTCGGGGGGAGAAAAATCCCCGAATTAATGAAAGGAATCGGACAGGGGATGAAGGAGTTCAAGAACGCCACCAAAGACGAGAATAAGGAGGATGAAGAAACAGATAAAGAACTGGAAAAGGGCGACGCATAAGTCGGCCGCAGGTCTTTTTCCATACCTGTTTCCCCGGGAAGCAGGTTTTTTTATACTTTCCCCGGAGTAATATTCGTTTAAAGGGTAGAGCACTAAACCATACAGATATGATCAAAAATCGATACACCATATTGGTTACCCTGGTTTTTCTATTGGTATCCTGCGATACGACCGTTCAACGGGGTAGTTCGGGTCACCGAATATTGCCTAACGTCACCGGAGGGGCCGGTGAGGTTCTTGTTGTAATGGACAATTATAACTGGGAACATGCAGTGGGAGAATTGACTAAAAATATCTTAAAAGATGAATACCCCGCCCTTCCACAATCTGAGCCTCTCTTTGATGTGACCCACATCACTTCATCATCTTTCGATAATATGTTCAGGTATCATCGGTCTGTCGTTCTTGTGACCGTAAACGAATCACAGGAAAAGCCGGCCGTACGGTTTCGCAAGAATGTATGGGCGAAACCCCAGATCGTGGTTCAGGTACAGGCTTCGGGATCCCATGAGCTGCTGCAGGCAATTGGTGCTAATCGAAACAAGATACAGCAATTCCTGGTTCAGAACGACCGGGAGCGTCTGATGCAGAGTTATGAGGAGTCAAAAGATCTGGAGATCGAGCAGAAGATGACAGAGCATCACCAGATCCGCCTCAGCATTCCCCGGGGATATAATATTGATTTTTTCAAGGATGATTACTCCTCGGTCTCTATCGAAACCCCTGATTATTCACAGGTGATTCATGTATTTGAATACCCGGCAAGCGGACCAGAGGATTTAGCAACCGACTTACTGATCAGTAAACGCAATGAGTTTTGCCGGGAATATGTGCAGGGTCCTACAGAGGATTCCTACATGACTACCTCCAAAATCTATCCCCCGGAGGTTTATGACCTGGAGATGGAGGATAAGAAGGTGGTAGAAATCCGCGGATTGTGGGACCTGGTCAATGGTTTTATGGGCGGACCGTTTGTGAGTCATTCTATTTTTGATGCGAAGCGTAACCGGATTGTCACCGTGGAGGGGTATGTCTACTATCCAAACCAGGAAAAAAGAGTAAAGATCAAGCAACTGGAGGCCATTATCTATTCACTTGAGATTATTTAAGCAGGTTCAAGGTATTTTTTCATCACACCGATCAGCATTTCCCGGGTAAAAGGTTTCATGATATAATCATTGAACGCACCGGCATAAAGTCCGTTTTGAATATCCCCTTCAAAGGTAAAAGCAGATTGGGCTATAACGGGCAGGTCTGATTTTATTTTCCTTATCTCATCGGTTGCTTCATATCCATCCATACCGGGCATAAGTATATCCATAATTACAAGACGGATCGATGGATTCTTACCAAAGATTTCTACGGCTTCCGAACCATCGCGCGCACGAAGAATTTTCACCCTGGTTTCGTTAAGCAGCTCTTTGATATATAGATAGTTGGATTCTATGTCTTCGGCTACAAGGATTTCGTGTTCCGACCAGTCGATTGTTTTTTTCCGGGGCGATTGAACAACTTCCCTTCTCTTTGCAGGTCGGGTGGAGGGAAGGGGGAAGCTGAAATAAAACCTGGAACCTTCTCCCCGGGAACTCTCCACCCAGATTTTTCCCCCGAAAAGATGGACCAGGTCACTGGCAATGGCCAGGCCAAGTCCGGCTCCCTTGAAGATGGTCTCTTCCTTTTCCACTATTTTTACAAACCGGTCAAATATCACCCGGGTTTTTTCAGCCGGGATACCGATCCCGGTATCTTTTACAAAGAATAAAAGGGAATCAAATCCGCTGCCATTATCATCTTCAAGATAATAATACCCGAATGTAATGGACCCTTCCCGGGTGAATTTAGCAGCATTTTCCAGAAGGTTGTTGATGACCTCTGAAAGGCGAACCGGATCAGTGAAAATGGTAAGGTCATCTTCTTCCTCTTTCCCGTTTTGCAGGGTGAGCTCAATGTTATTTTTACCCCGCTCATCAAGCAGGTGGCGGAATTTTTTGTAAATCTCCCGGAGCTTCTGGTTTAATTTAAATTCCCTTTTGTTGAAGGTGAATTGCCCCGAATCGATGCGTGAAATCGTGATGATCTTCTCTATAAGTAATAGCAGGTCGGAACTGCCATTGATGATCTGGTCCAGGTAGAGGTTTGTTTTATCCTCTGTAATCCCCCCTGTTTTTAAAAGCTCTGCAAAACCTATAATGGCATTCATGGGAGTACGAATTTCATGGGACATGTTTCCCAGGAAGGCGGTTTTTAACCGATCGGAAGTTTCTGCTTTCTCTTTAGCCTGCTCAAGCTGTATCTCATATTCCTTACGATCTGTGATATCAATGACATTAAGGATGAAAAGTTTATTGGTGTTTGCTGCAGACCCGGTAATGAATGAAGTGCGTTCGTTTCGATCCTTATCCCTGAACCTGATTTCAAACCGCTCCGGTAGCTCCTCAGGATTCGCTTTAAGCAGCTGCAGGTATTTATCAAGCCGGTCGCGATCCTCTTCTACCACGAGGTCTTTCCAATGCATCGATTCCTCCAGCTCCTCTTTGGTGTAACAGGTAATGCGACAGAGTTCCCGGTTGGTCATCAGGATACGTGTTGAACGGTTAATTACCAGCGAAGCAGCACCGGATTGTTCAAAAATTCGTTGAAAAAGAGACAAATCATTAATCAGCTCACTTTTTTTCATAATCCGTAAGAGGGGATTTACTGAAATTTGTGCGAAAGGTACAAATAATGACTAAATATTGCTGAAAGGTTATTGCTGGTAAAATAAATTTGGCTTTTCAAATTCAAACAATGTAGGATAATCATCATCGAAACGCTTCAATACCTCTGTAAGAATGGTCTCCCGCATGAATTTCGACTTGTTTTTAATATTGTATTTTTCACAATACAATTCAATGGCTTCCATTTCGCGCTGATTAAAATTCAGGGATGTACGGCTACTTCGGATTAGTTTCTCATCACGTTTCATACGAAAAAATTTCATTAAAATGTGGCACTTAAGCGACTCGCATGAAAAGAATCCACCTTTTGTGAGCTTTTACATCATCTTTCATTTGGAGCCTTTATATAGCTTATACGATCCTAAAAATACAGAAAGCCCCTATGGATTCGGTGATTACCAAGAAGCAAACAATTAACAAATTTCTAACATGTAATATATAAAAATAAATAAGAGTAATAAACACTAATAATAAACATATAAAAAATTATAAAACAATACATTAAAAATATAGATGTATGAATAATAGTATGAAATATAATTAATTGTCTGTTATTGGAAGGACAATCTTTTTATTTTGTCCTTTTGAATCAGCGATAGAAGTTTAGCCCGGGTCTACAATTTACTGGATGGAGGGTCTGGGATGAGCAATGCGGATTTACAGGGGGCTGTCAGAATCGTTATGAAATTCGGTATAGCTTGTCTGTCTGAACGAGAAACAGGAGGCACAAATAGAGGATCAGGATTCTTCGTAGAGCAGCGTATCGCGGATCTCACGCAGGTTTATAAGTCTGAGCAGAAGCACAAGGGCAGCAAGTATGAAGCAGAGTAAAAGGAATCCCAACCACCGGTTATCAAGAAATTCACGGATGGTATAACCGGCGGCAAAGCTGCTCATAGTGAAGAAAAGGAGCTGCAGGATAAACGATTTAGGAAGTGGCAGGCGGAGAGTTCTGTGTGCAGTCACGACCTGGCTCACCGCGTAGAAGCCCTGGGAGATCATGCTGGCCCATGCTGCTCCCAATGCTTTAAATTCGGGAATAAGAACCAGGTTGAGTGATATATTGAGTATTACTGTTATCAGTGCGAGTGTATTTAATTGTTTCAGGTTGCGGTTCGCGGTTAGAAGCGTACCGTATATATAACTGGTGGCTATGAACACATAGCTGATCATCAGGTAACCGAAGATGCGGTCGGAGTGCCGTTCTACCCGGTGGTAGAGCAGGTTTATAATATCCGTTTTATAAAAATTACCGGCAATGGCCACACCTATAGATACTGAGAGGAGGATACCGGCAGCCATCCGCACCAGGTCCCGGGTTTGTTCCCCGGTTTTGAGCATACGTGAGAACATGGGAAGCAGAAGACCGGCAAAAAGCAGTGAAAACTGGGAAACGGCATCCAGGATCCGGAATGATTGTGCATAAATCCCGGCTTCTGCTTTACCGTCGGGCAACAGTCTTTCGATCATTACCGAATCGGCCCTGTTAAAAAATGCCATGAGCAGGATAAGAATAGCGAAGGGATAGCTCTGGCGCAAAATATTCTTTAAATGGGTTCTTCTCCATGACATTATGAGGGTGCCGGATCGTTTCAGAACAAGCAGCGTTACTACACCAAGGGTGAGTATATAACTGGCAGTCTGGGCATAGACAAACCATTCGATCCTGAAGGGTTCCTGAAAAAGGTTGCTCCAGAGCAGGACGCCGGTGATTAAAATCATCAGCGTGCGGTCAAGAACCGAAAGCAGACTGTCGGTTCGGAAGAGTTGCAATCCGCTAATATTGGACCGCATATAGAGGATCATGGAGGCCAGGAACTGGTTTAGGGCCAGTATAACCAGCATGTTGAACTGTACCTGGTTATAACCGATGATCCACCCGGTAATAAATACGATGCCGGCATAAACAATCGCCAGTATGAACTTAAGCGGCACGATCTGTGCCATAGACTCCCTGAGCCGGTCGGGATGGCGAGCAATGTTTCGGTTGTTAAAATTAGTAATTCCCGAATCAAGAAGGATATTCAGGATAAATGCAAAATTGAAAAGGGAGAAATAGAATCCGTACATCTCTTCCCCAACGCGGTTTTGCACTGCCACCTCAATGCCAAAAAACCAGAAAGGCTTGATGAGCAGGTTGAGAAAAAGCAGCAAAGCCAGGTTGGAGAGGAACTTCTTTTTCAAATTGATTCTATTTTGAATTGAACGGATTCAGGGAATCAAATATATTTTTTTATTCAACACAAATGTAATAAGTTCGCCACAGATTTTTTACCTCAGGATCACGGAAAAAGGTATTTCAAATTCATGAATATCGCGGTGAATACCCGGTTGTTGTTGCCGGGAAAACTTGATGGGATCGGATGGTTTACTTACGAAACCATGCGGAGGATAGTGAGCCAGCACCCCGAACATCACTTCTACTTCATTTTTGACCGGAATTATGATGAGTCCATGGTGTTTGCAGGAAATGTCACCCCCCTGATCCTGAGACCATCCACACGACATCCGCTGCTCTGGTACCTGTGGATGGAGTTCCGAATCCCTTCCCTGCTGCGTTCCATCGGGGCTGACGTGTTTCTTTCACCGGATGGTTTTCTGTCCCTGCGCTCCAGGGTACCTGATTGTGCGGTGATCCATGATATCAATTTTGAGCACAGGCCCGGTGATCTGCCACTCTTTTCCCGTGCCTATTATCGCTATTTCTTTCCCCGCTTTGCCCGGAAGGCAAACCGCATTGCCACGGTATCGGAGTATTCCCGGAGGGATATCATCAATACATACGAATTGCCGGAAGAGAAGGTGGACCTGGTCTACAACGGGGCCAATGAGGTCTTTAATCCGGTTGATGAGCAGGTTAAAGAGGAAGTACAGGTGAGGTATACCGGCGGAAACCCCTATTTTGTTTTCGTGGGCAACATTCATCCCCGTAAGAACATCAGGAACCTTTTGCGTGCTTTCGAGCTTTTCAGGGAAGAGTATCGTAAGCCGTTCAACTTGCTGCTTGTGGGAGAGCGTTTCTTTTTGACCCGGGAGATTGAGGAGCAGTTGCAGCGTATGAAACACCGCAGCGATGTGATTTTTACCGGCCGTCTCTCTCCGGAGGAACTGAACCGGGTATTGGGTTCAGCCTGGGCTATGACATTTGTACCCCATTTTGAGGGATTTGGAATTCCCCTTGTGGAGGCTATGCGGTGTGATCTGCCGCTCATTGCCTCTAATGTGACCAGCGTGCCGGAAGTGGCTGGTGATGCAGCTCTCTACGTGGAACCCGAAAGTCCGGGCACTATTCGCGATGCCATGATCCGCCTTGTCAGGGAGGAGGGGTTGCGCGAACAACTCGTTGAAAAAGGCCGCCAGCGAAGGAAGCGATATAGCTGGGACAATACGGCCAATGAGTTATGGAAAACCATTGAAAAAGTATTGCATGGTCATGCTTAAACCGTTTTACACGGAAGGCATTGTAGAAGCGGGCTGCGACGAAGCCGGACGGGGTTGCCTTGCAGGGCCTGTCTATGCAGCAGCAGTGATTCTGACAGGCCATGAACGGTGGAAAGTTTTAGATGATTCAAAGAAACTGCCGGTTTCGAAGCGCAATCTGCTTCGCAGGGAGATAGAAACCCATGCACCGGCATTTGCGGTGGCCAGTGCGGATGTGGAGGAGATCGACCGTCATAACATTCTGCGCGCGTCTATCATGGCTATGCATCGGGCCCTTGCAAAATTACAACCCGCACCCGATGCGATCCTGGTGGATGGTAACCGGTTTATTTCCTATGCGGAGATACCCCATCAATGCATTGTCGGGGGGGACGGACTCTTTTACAGTATTGCAGCGGCTTCAGTGCTGGCAAAAACTTACAGGGATGAGCATATGGTCAGACTGGCAAAGGAATACCCGGGTTACGGCTGGGAAAACAACAAGGGTTATCCGACCCGTGCACACCGGGAGGCGATTATAAAACTGGGTGTAACACCCTGTCATCGCAGGTCGTTCCGGTTAAACGGAAGACAGATGGAGATTAACTTCGATAGCGAAAGGCGCAGGAAAATGAAAAAGGATCATCTTTGAGCTTTTTATTAAAAGAAATACCATATTTGTAACCTCTTGAGGGACCGGTTTGAAACATTTCCGGCCGGAAGTTGTCGAATATAATTACAAAATTCTACCTTTAAGTAAACAAAAGTATTACTGGATGTAAAAGGACGTAAGCTATTCAGTAATTAAATTATAGTAAAATGAAGAAAATTTTAACTGTTTTGTTTGCATTTGCGCTCTCCTTCCAGGTGCAGGTTCGCGCAGATGAAGGCATGTGGCTGCTGAGCCTGATTCAGCAGATCAACATGGATGAAATGACGGAGATGGGCCTCGAGCTGAGTGCCGAGGATATTTACAGCATCAACCAGGCCAGTCTGAAAGATGCTGTTGGTGCCCTGGACTACGGGAGTTGCACCGCTGAACTGGTTTCACCGGAAGGATTGATCCTTACCAACCATCATTGCGGGTACGGGGAGATTCAATCCCACAGCAGCATGGAAAACAATTACCTGAAAAATGGATTCTGGGCAATGACCCGTGATGAGGAGCTTCCCAACGAGGGGAAGACGATCTCTTTCCTGGTGCGTATGGAAGAGGTGACCGACCGGGTGATGAGTCAGCTTGATCAAGAGATGGGGCCCCAGGAGCGGCAGGCAGCAATTAGAGCGGTGGCAGGCCAGCTGAAGGATGAAGCTGTAAAAGACACCCATTACGATGCGTATGTTCATTCCATGTTCCAAGGCAACCGGTATTTTCTGTTTGTAACCGAGACCTACCTTGATGTAAGGCTGGTGGGTGCGCCGCCTGAATCTATCGGGAAATACGGGGCAGATACCGATAACTGGATGTGGCCCAGGCACACAGGTGACTTTGCCATGTTCAGGGTTTACACCGGTCCCGACGGAAAACCCGCCGAATATAGTCCGGAAAACATCCCCCTTGAATCAAAACACCACCTTCCGATATCACTGAGCGGGTATAAGAAGGATGATTTTGCCATGGTGCTGGGTTTTCCGGGGTCTACCGACCGGTATATGACCTCCTGGGAGGTTCAGAGCTTACTGGATATAACCCATCCGACGCGGATCAAGATCCGGGGCCTTAAACAGGAGATCATGATGAAAGATATGGAGGCGGATGAATCTATCAGAATCAAGTATGCATCCAAGTATTCCCGATCAAGTAATTACTGGAAATACTCCATTGGTCAGAGTCAGGGGCTACGAGATCTGAATGTAGTGGAGAAGAAACGTGCCCTGGAAGAGGAGTTCACCAACTGGGTACAATCTGATCCACAACGGCAGGAGAAGTATGGCGGAGCACTTGAGATGATCCGTGAGGGAGTCCAGGAAAGCCGCGATGCCGAATATGCATGGCAGCACCTGCTGGAAGGGGCTTACCAGGGCATGGAATCCATTGGGGCAGCGCGTAACCTGATGCAGCTGCAACAAATGCTGGATGATGATGAAGTGGACCAGGAAGAGCTGGAAAAAGTGATAGCCGGATTGCGTGAACGGGCCGATGATTTCTTTAAGGATTACAACCTGGAGACTGATAAGAAAGTGTCGGAGGCGATGCTCGGACTCCTCCTTGAGGATTTGGATGAGCAGTACCAGCCTGCGTTTATTCGGGAGATTGATGAGAAATACCGGGGCAAGGTGGACCGGTACCTGAAGAAGTATTTCCGGAAGTCTTTCGTGGTAGACCGGGAAGCGTATATGGAATTCCTGGATGATCCCGATCTGAAAACACTGGAGAAAGATCCGGCCTTTGAGGCTGCATCGTCCCTGATGAAAAGCATACAAGGTCTGCGTGGGAGCATGATGGCTTCGGATACCAGGATCAATAAGGGAGGAAGGAAATTTATCGCGGGTTTGATCGAAATGAACCCGGAGAAGGATTTTTATCCGGATGCCAATTCAACTATGCGCCTTACTTACGGGACCGTTGGAGATTATGAACCGCGTGATGCGGTACTCTATTACCATTATACCACGCTCGAAGGCGTGATGGAAAAAGAGGATCCCACGGAGTATGAGTTCACTGTTACCGATAAGCTCAAGGAGTTGTACGAGACCAAGGATTATGGTCCGTATGGAGAAGATGGTATCATGAAGGTCTGTTTTACCACGAACAATGATATTACAGGAGGTAATTCAGGTAGCCCGGTGATCAATGGGCGCGGAGAACTGATCGGAATTGCTTTTGATGGCAACTGGGAAGCCATGAGTGGTGATGTGGCCTTCGAGACCGAGTTGCAGAAATGCATCAACGTGGATATCCGGTACGTGCTCTTTGTGATCGACAAGTATGCCGGGGCCACCCACCTGGTGGATGAGATGACGCTGGTAGAGTAAGGATAAAGTAACCGCTGGTGAACACGCACAAAAAATCTCATGTTTTTGTGCGTGTTTTTTATATATTTATCAAATGTCCGGACGCGAGGTAATTATGTACACAGATGGTGCGGCAAGCGGAAATCCTGGTCCGGGCGGCCTGGGAGTGGTGTTGCTCTATGGAAACCATCGTAAAGAGATTGCAGAGGGATACCGGAATACCACCAACAACCGGATGGAGTTGTTGGCGGTTATACGCGGACTGGAGGCGTTGAAGCGAGAAGACCTGAAAGTGACCATATATTCAGACTCGAAATATGTGGTGGATGCGGTAAATAAGGGTTGGTTGAAGAGTTGGGAGGCCAGGCGCTTCAAAAAGAAGAAGAATCCGGATCTGTGGCGCAGGTTCCTGGAACTGTACAGGCAATTTACCCTTGAATTGATCTGGGTAAAGGGGCATTCCAATAACCGTGAAAATGAGCGGTGTGACCGGCTGGCGGTGGAGGCGAGCAAGCAACCCGGACTACCGGATGATGAGGGATATGTTAACGGAACGGACGATACAGGTATCAGTTTTTCTTAACCGGAACGTCAACCCTACGCTATATGTTGAACAAGACGATCTTATCCTACAAGGGGCCTCTGACCTTCAGCACCATCGATAAGTTGTTGACACAATTTAAGATGGCTGCCCAGGAGCATGAACTGACGTTCAGAACTTACAAGAAAGTTCTATCGGTTATGATCGAAGCCATGGAAAACATTTACAAATACAGTGATCAGTATTATCATATGGTGGATGTTTCCACGCACTACTTACCCTCTGTGCGGATCGAAAAAAAGGGAGAGCAGATGAAGCTGACTACCACCAACCCGATAAAAAATGAGCATATTGAGGAGTTGCGGTACCGGATAGACCGTGTGAATAACCGCACCCGGGAGGAGTTAAAAGAGTTGTACGTAGAGACGATCACCAACGGCGAATTTTCCGCCAAGGGAGGGGCCGGATTGGGTTTTGTGGAGATGGCAAAAACTTCAGGTAATAATTTACGGTACTCGTTTCACCGGATTTCTGATGCATACTCCATTTATACATTTGCCGTCACTTTTTATGTGGGGTAATAACCAGCAGATAGGAGAATGAAGTAAAAGCAGATGCTATGTGGCGGAACTTTTTTAAGGTAGCCATTCGGAATATCAGCAAGAACAAGGTCTTTTCGCTGATCAATATTGTGGGCCTGGCTATTGGTCTTGCCGGCGCCATATTGATCATCCTGTTCATTGCAAAAGAGTTAAGTTTCGACCGGTTTCATGAAAAGAGTGGCCGGATCTACCGGATGTATGTAGATGGTAACATCGGCGACCGGAGCGTAAGGGGGGCGTGGACCAGTTACGGTATGGCGCCGGCAATTACCGGGGAGATCCCGGAGATTCAGAAATCGGTCAGGATGGATATTTATCCCCAGCAGCTGGTCTGGTTTGAAGGAGAAAAATACATCGAGGATAACGTAGTATTTGCCGATTCCACCTTTTTCGAAATCTTCTCCATTGACCTGCTCCAGGGGGATCCCGCCACCGTGCTGAGTGAACCCAATTCTGTGGTCCTTACCAGGGAAAAGGCCCGTCAGTATTTTGGAGACATGAATCCTATCGGAATGGCCCTGGAGTTTAATGCCAGCGAGAATTATTATGTGGTAACGGGTGTTATGGAGGAGTTTCCCGATAATTCACATTTTTATTGTGATTTCCTGATATCCATGGTCTCTTCGCCACAGCACCGGAGCAATGACTGGTTTACCAATTCCATTTACAGTTATGTCCTGTTGGAACCCGACACTGATTACCGGAAGGTGGAGCAAAAAATGAACGAGGTGATGTTGTCGCGTATCCGCGGCCAGATGGAGACGGTGCTGGGTGTTAGTCCGGAAGAGTGGATCAGGGGAGGTAACCAGTATGGCATTTTCCTGCAACCCATTACCAACATCCATTTAAATCCGGATATCGAAGTAGGATCCGATATCTGCTTTCGGCCTGTCAATGACCGGATATACATATACATCTTCTCATTGATCGCTTTTTTCATTCTGCTCATAGCGGGAATTAATTTCATGAATCTCTCCACCGCACAATCTGCTCTCCGGGCCCACGAGGTAGCTATGCGCAAGGTGGTGGGGTCAGACCGTTCCCTGCTGATCCGGCAGTTTCTCACCGAATCGGTCCTGCTGAGCCTCTTTGCCCTGGTACTCGCTTTGTTTATCGTGGAGGTGTCGCTTCCCTTGTTCAACCAGTCGATGCAGCTCAAGCTGAGTTTTACAACCCTTGGAAGCTGGTTTCTCCTTCCTATGATCATTCTCCTGGCTGTGCTGCTTGGTCTGTTAAGCGGGATCTATCCGGCATTTTTCCTGGCCCGGTTTCAGCCGCTGGACGGGATCAAAGGGCACAGGAGGAGCAGCCGTGGTTCTGCCCTGTTCCGGAAAATTATGGTGGTCCTGCAATTTACGATATCGGTTGCCATTATTGTGGGTACACTTTTGGTGGCCAATCAGGTCAGGTACATGATCAATAAAAACCTGGGTTTTGATGAAGAGCAACTGGTAGTGGTGGACCGGATTCATCCCCTGGGGAACCAGGTGAACGCATTTTGCCAGGAGGCAAAGAAGATCCCCGGAGTCGAGGCGATTTCGAACTCATCCACATACCTGGGCTTCAGCAACCGAACGGTTACCTACCAGATTGAAGGGTATGACCGTTCCAAAAACTTTATGTTCGATGTTAATTACGTTGATGATGAATTTCTGAAGACTTACGGGTTGGAACTGGCCACCCCGCAGAGCCGTTTTTTTAATGATATTGGTCCGTCCGATACCATGTCAGTAATAATAAACGAGGCAGCCATAAATGAACATAAGCTGAAGGAGCCGTTGAATACAGTTATTCTCAATCCTCAGCGGGACGGAACGTTGTTGCGTTACAAGGTAATCGGGATCGTGGAGGATTTTCACCACAGCAGCCTTCGTAAAGAGATATCGCCCTATATGATGATCTATAAGACCGAGTCCAATTCGCAATCGGGTTACCTTACGATACGGTTCAGTAATAATTCAGCTTCCAGGAAAAGTTCCCTTAAGAAAGTAGCCCGGTTATGGGATGAGATGACCGGGGAGCAACCTTTTCAATTCTTTTACCTGGATAATGAATTGGATAAATATTACAGACAGGAAGAGCGGACGGGCAGGCTGTCGCTCCTTTTTGCCATCCTGGCCATCGTCATTGCCTGCATGGGATTATTCGGACTTACCATGTTCAGTACGCAGCGGAGAATTCGTGAAATTGGCGTACGCAAAGCTATGGGCGCCAATATATCGGACATCCTGGCCATAGTATCCATGGAAATCTTCTACCTGTTGCTTTTCTCCATCCTGTTTGCCTGGGTTATTTCGTTTTTCTTTATGCGGAACTGGCTCCAGGTATTTCCCTACAACATCGGATTCACTCCGTGGATCTACATTGCCGCGGCCCTGGTGGCCCTTTTTATTGCCATGGTAACCGTGCTCACCCTCGCCCTGCATGCAGCCCGGTCGAACCCGGTGGATACACTTCGCTATGAATGATTCATGTAAGTCCCAGTGTCCCTATCACGGACTCCAGGTCTTGCGGGGTATCCACTCCCATGGATTCGTAGCTCGTCAGTCGTGTTTGAATCCGGTAGCCGTTCTCCAGCCATCTCAGCTGTTCAAGCTGTTCGGCAGTTTCCAGTGCCGAGGGAGGCAGGTCGCATATCTCCTCCAGCACTGCCGATTGGTATGCATACAGTCCGATATGCTTATACCGCTTCACTACCCCGTTCTTCGCGGGTGCGTCACTTCGGAGATAGGGTATGGGTAAACGGGAGAAGTAGAGTGCCCTGAAATTCTTATCAATCACCACTTTTACCAGGTTGGGCGTATCCTGTTTCTCCTCCGGTTCAATGGGTTTGATCAACGTGGCAATCTGCGTGCCGGGCAGTTCAAAACAGGAGATCAGTTCTTTGATCTGCTCTTCCCGGATCAGGGGTTCGTCGCCCTGGATGTTGACCACATGGGTGAAATCCTCACCCGTCTTCCGGTGTAAAATTTTCATGGCTTCCCGGCAACGTTCGGTTCCGCTTCGATGGTTTTCAGAGGTCATAATTACCTTCCCCCCGAATTTTTTCACTGTATGTCTGATCCGGCGGTCATCGGTTGCTACATAAAGGTGATCGAAGAAGGATTCCAACCTCTCGTAGACCCAGCGAATCATCGGTTTGTTGCCAATCATTGCCAGGGGTTTTCCGGGGAATCGCGTTGAAGCGTATCGGGCCGGAATGACACCCAGGATATTTTTTTCCATGATCTTATTTGTAATTTGCAATACCGGTACACTGGACAAAATTAAGATTTTTTAACACCGGTGAACCATGCATGAACCCACAATAATTGAAATTACCCCTTTTCAATTCAGCGGATTGTTGTAATTTTGTCATACTTTTCTGGATATTTTGTCAGTGAGCCTATGGAGATACAGCAAGTCAAACAGCGATTTGGTATAATCGGTACGGATAGCGGGTTGGAGCGTGCTATAGATATTGCAAGGCAGGTAGCGCCCACCGATCTGTCGGTTTTTATTACCGGAGAGAGCGGAAGTGGTAAGGAGGTCTTTCCGCAGATCATTCACCATGGAAGTGTCCGCAAGCACGGGGCTTACATTGCGGTGAACTGCGGTGCCATTCCCGACGGAACGATTGACTCCGAGCTTTTCGGCCATGAAAAAGGGGCTTTCACAGGGGCTACCGATACACGTAAAGGCTATTTTGAAGAGGCCAATGGCGGGACCATCTTTCTCGATGAGGTGTCGGAGCTTCCCCTCTCCACACAGGTACGCCTGCTCAGGGTTCTGGAAACCGGTGAGTTTATCCGCGTGGGCTCCTCCAGGGTGTTGAAGACCGATGTGCGGATCATTGCGGCTACCAATATCGATATTCCCGAGGCTGTAAAAAAAGGTAAATTCAGGGAGGATCTCTATTACAGGCTCAATACGGTTCCCATCAATATCCCGCCGCTGCGTGACCGCGGACGTGATATTTTGCTGCTTTTCAGGAAATTTGCCGTCGATTTCGCCGATACTTATCAGATGCCCCCGATCTCGCTTGATGAGGAAGCCCAGCAACTGCTCCTTAATTACGAGTGGCCGGGAAATGTAAGGCAGCTTAAAAACCTCACCGAGCAGATCTCCATTATCGAGAAGGAGCGGGAAGTTAGCGGCGCCACGCTGATGCGTTATCTGCCCGATTACCATGAATCGAGACTTCCGGCGCTATATAGCAGGGAAGGGATCAGTGCGGAAGCATTCAATACCGAACGGGAGATCCTTTACAAGGTATTATTTGATATGAAGAACGACATGAATGATCTCAAAAAACTGGTACTGGAGATCATGCAAAAAGGTGATGTAGGCAGCCAGGTGGAAAATGACAATGCGCAAATCATCAGAAAGCTGTACGACAGTGTGGATGAGGTGAACGGCGACCGGGACCGGTTGCTTGAAAGACCCGCGCCTGCGCCCGAAAAGCCCCCGCAGTCCGACCATATCCAGGATACCGAAGAGATTACCGAAGAATCCCTTTCGCTTGAAGAGAAGGAGATAGAGCTTATCCGTAAAGCCCTTGACAGGCACCGGGGAAAACGAAAGTACGCAGCACAGGAATTGGGCATCTCGGAACGTACTCTTTACAGAAAGATTAAAGAATATAATATTCAATAGAGGAGGTCAATGATGAAAAAGCGCCTGTTTTCGATTACGATACATTTAGGTTTATTCCTGGTATTGGGAATCATGACCGGCTGCAAGGTCTCTTACTCGTTCAGCGGTGTAAATATCAGTCCGGAGATAAAGACCGTTACAGTGCAGTACTTCCCCAACCGGGCACCGATCGTGCAGGCCCAGCTGAGTCAGTATTTCACCGATGCCCTGATTGATAAGATTGAAGCCAATACCAGTCTGAACCTTGTATCCTCCGGCGGGGATATCATTTTCGGCGGAGAGATCCGTAATTATGAGACACGGCCGACTGCCATCACAGGCGAGGAGACTGCCGCACGAAACCGCCTCACCATCGGTGTCAATGTTCGCTATACCAATACCCTTGATCCCGAACAGGATTTTGAATCAAGCTTTTCCAGGTACGAAGATTACGACTCCAGTCAGAGCCTGACCGACGTGGAGAATGAACTGATTGAGCTGATCGTGGAGGGCCTGGTGGAAGACATCTTTAACAAGGCATTTGTAAACTGGTAACCTCATGGATATCAATAAGGAAACAATGGCGCAGCTGCTGTCTGCAACACATTTCTCTGAACAGGATTACCAGCTGATCGATGAGCTGGCAGGCCGCTATCCTTGGTTCAACCTTGCTCAGGCACTGAAAGCAAAAGCCCTTCGCCAGCAGGATAAGGATTACAGCAACCAGTTGAAGATCACGGCAGTTTACAGCAGCGACCGGAAGCGCCTCTATGAATGGATCACGGGAGAGGAGGAGGAGAAGAAGGAGGAGCCCGGCCTCTTCGGGCATACCGAAATTGAATTCCTCGAGGAGGAGACCGTGGAGGAGGGTGAAGGGTACACGGAACAAACCGCAGAGGATGAAGCAGGCGATGCAGACATGGAGGGGCAGGAAGACGGGGAGGATTCGTCAGGAGAGGATCTCAAAGGTCCTGTTGTCAAAGAGGAGACCGAGATGGAGGAGCCCGAAGTGGAAGAGCCTGAATCGGTGCCTGTTATGGATACCGTAAAAGACAAAGAGGAGGATGACCTGGAGAAGATCTCACCGGAGGAAGCAGCCGGGGAAAACAGTGCGGGTATGGAGAATCAGGCGGAGAGTGTTTCAGGTGAAATGGATCCGGAAGATGAGTCCCATGAAACGGTTGCAGGATTGAATAAGGAAGATGCATCGCCGGAGCAACCCTCAGGGGATGAGCATCCACAATCGACTGCGGGTAAACGTACCGGTAAGAAAAACGAACTGATACAGAGATTCATCCAGGATGAACCGGGGGCTATCCAGGCCGACAAGCCCACCGAGTTGGAAGGGGATATTGCAGCCGGATCGGTAAAGGAGGACGACAGTTATATTACCGATACCCTGGCGAAGATCTATGTTAAACAGGGATTGCTCGCAAAAGCCATCTATGCCTACGAAAAATTAAGTTTGAAATATCCGGAAAAAAGTGCTTACTTTGCAGCTCAAATTGAGAAAATTAAGAATATTTCTAACAGCTAATAGATAAGACGATGTTTGTTGTTTTTACCGTATTGATCGTTATCACCTGCGTCCTCACGATCCTGATCGTGCTGGTGCAGAATTCCAAGGGAGGCGGACTGGCTTCGAACTTCAGCTCCTCGAACCAGATCATGGGTGTTCGCAGAACAACCGACTTCCTGGAGAAAGCCACATGGACCCTGGGAGCGGCACTGATTGTATTCAGTTTGCTGGCAGGTATAACCATCCCCCAGGCCGAAGAGAGTCAGGATACCCGCCTTGAAGGTCAGTTTGACCAGTCGGTGATGGACCAGGAGGCTCCCCAGAATATTACTCTTCCTGAAAACTTCGAAGGAGAGGGAACGGGCGAGCAACCCCCGCAGACTGAATAGCGTACAAAACAAGCTTATTAAACTCATTTCTGAAGTGTCAGTATGTCATAAATACTGACACTTCTTTTTTTGTCAGCATTTATGCCGGCTATTTAAACGCAAAACCCAGTAAGTCAGTATATAATAGAAAAACGCCGGCTCTGCAAGCGGGATTTCGTTCCGGGTAACCGATGCAATATTGTCTGCCATGAGGGCTGAAATTACCCTGTAGCGCGTTTGGCATAATATATGATAAATGGAAAGCGATTTTGAACATGTTGAACTACTCAAAAAATTTTAAAAATGGCAGAACTTAAAGGTCGTATTCTTGCTGGAAAGATACTGGTAAAACCTTCAGAAGCTGAAGAGAAAACCGCCAGCGGTATCATTATTCCCGAAACGGCAAAAGAAAAGCCGCAGCAGGGAAAAGTTGTAATGGTTGGAGGTGATAAAAAAGACGAACCCATGGAGGTAAAAGTCGGGGAAACCGTCCTCTATGGAAAGTATGCCGGCCAGGAGATGACAATTGACGGTGAGGAATACCTCCTGATCTCACAATCTGATGTATTATTTATTTCATAGCAAACGTACAAACCATTAAAAACAATAGAACGTATGGCAAAAGAGCTGAAATTTGATATCGAAGCCCGTGACAACCTTAAAAAAGGTATTGATGCACTGGCGAATGCGGTCAAAGTGACCCTCGGTCCGAAAGGCCGGAACGTAGTGATCGAGAAAAAATTTGGTGCACCGCAGGTGACCAAGGACGGTGTAACCGTGGCCAAAGAGATTGAACTGGCCGATGCTTTTGAAAATGTAGGCGCACAGATGGTCAAGGAAGTGGCTTCCAAAACCAATGATGATGCCGGAGACGGAACCACCACTGCTACCGTGCTGGCGCAGTCGATCGTAAATGTGGGTCTGAAAAACGTGACCGCCGGGGCCAACCCGATGGATCTCAAGCGGGGGATTGACAAAGCGGTGAAGACCGTGGTGGATAACCTGAAATCGCAGTCCAAAGAGGTTGGCGATGACAACAAGAAGATTGAGCAGGTTGCTGCAATTTCTGCCAATAACGACAACTACATCGGTACGTTGATCGCAGAGGCGATGTCCAAGGTGAAGAAAGAGGGTGTAATCACCATCGAGGAGTCCAAGTCATCCGACACTTATGTGGACGTGGTGGAAGGTATGCAGTTCGACCGTGGATACATCTCCCCCTATTTCGTGACCGATACAGAAAAGATGGAAGCGGTACTGGAGAATCCCTATATCCTGATCCATGATAAGAAGATCTCCACCATGAAAGACCTGCTTCCGATCCTGGAAGCTACTGCCCAGAACGGTCGCCCGCTGTTGATCATCTCCGAGGATGTGGACGGTGAAGCACTGGCTACCCTGGTAGTGAACAAGCTGCGTGGATCGCTGAAGATCGCCGCTGTGAAAGCACCCGGTTTCGGTGACCGCAGGAAAGAGATGCTCGAGGATATCGCCATCCTTACCGGAGGTACCGTGATTTCTGAAGAGAAAGGATTGAAACTGGAAGGCGCCACCATCGATATGCTGGGTAATGCCGAGAAGATCACCATTGATAAGGAGAACACCACGGTTGTAAACGGTTCCGGTGATAAGAAGATGATCGAAGCACGGGTCAACCAGATTCGTAAGCAGATCGAGAATACGACCTCGGACTATGACCGTGAGAAGCTGCAGGAACGCCTTGCCAAACTGGCAGGTGGTGTGGCTGTGATTTATGTCGGAGCTGCTTCCGAAGTGGAGATGAAAGAGAAAAAAGACCGGTTCGATGATGCTCTCAGTGCCACCCGAGCTGCTGTTGAAGAAGGGATCATTGCCGGTGGCGGCGTTGCCTATATCCGCGCTGTTGAGGCGCTGAAGGATCTTCAGGGGGACAACGAAGACGAAAGTACCGGTATCACCATTGTACGGCGTGCCCTCGAGGAGCCGGTTCGCCAGATTGTAGAGAATGCAGGCATGGAAGGATCCGTGGTTGTCCGCGAGATCAAGGACGGTAAAGACGACTACGGGTACAATGCCCGCACCGAGAAGTATGAGAACCTCCATGAAGCCGGTGTGATCGATCCGACCAAAGTGGCGCGCATTGCGCTTGAAAATGCTGCTTCCATTGCAGGAATGTTCCTGAGCACCGAATGCGTGATGGTGGACGAGCCCGAAGAGGAGCCCCAGATGCCCGCAGGCGGAGGAGCACCCGGCATGGGCGGCATGGGAGGAATGATGTAAGATCATCCCCTGTATATATCTGAAATATCAAAGGTGCTGCGAAGATCCGCAGCACCTTTTTTGTGGGGTGGTGTGCCCGGCAGGGCACTGATACTTGGAGGTGAAAGTCCTCTATGCGCCCG
>CAYZMH010000051.1:0-25746 GCA_964479445.1 uncultured Bacteroidaceae bacterium
CGATGATGCGTTTTCCGGCCACCACCACGGCCCCCACGGGGACCTCCTCCTCGATAAAAGCCTGCCGGGCCTCCTTGAGGGCTTCATTCATAAAATATTCGTCGGAGAAGACCGGGTATCCCATCGGGGTTCGATATTTCTTTATATTTTCGTACCGAATTGTAATTGCCCACAAATATAAATCTTTTCACGATGTACAGGACACACACATGCGGAGAATTGACCATGGACCATATCGGCCGGGAAGTTACCCTGAGTGGCTGGGTGCAGAAGTCGCGGGACCTGGGGGGTATGACCTTTATCGATTTGCGCGACCGGTACGGGATCACGCAACTGGTGTTCAACATGGAGGCCGATGAGCCGCTCTGCCGGGAAGCACGCAAACTGGGGCGTGAATTTGTGATCAGTGTACGCGGAACAGTGGCCGAACGGAGTAACAAGAACAAGAATATTCCAACCGGGGACATCGAGATCCTGGTCAGCCGGATCGAGGTGCTGAACGAATCGGAAACTCCCCCGTTTACCATTGAAGCGGAGACAGACGGCGGGGATGAGCTGAGGATGAAGTACCGCTACCTGGACCTCCGGCGGAAGGTGGTACGAAAGAACCTGGAACTGCGTCACCGCATGGCGATCGAGATACGGAATTACCTCAGCAACGAGGAGTTCATGGAGGTGGAGACTCCGGTCCTGATCAAATCCACCCCCGAGGGAGCACGCGATTTCGTGGTGCCCTCCCGGATGAACCAGGGCCAGTTTTATGCGCTGCCCCAGTCGCCTCAGACCTTCAAGCAACTGCTCATGGTGGCGGGATTTGATAAATACTTCCAGGTGGTGAAGTGTTTCCGGGACGAGGACCTGCGGGCCGACCGCCAGCCGGAGTTCACCCAGATCGATTGCGAGATGTCGTTCGCGGAGCGCGATGATGTGTTGCATACCTTCGAGGGATTGTCGAACCACCTCCTGAAGGCGATCAGGGGGGTGGAGGTTACCGAACCCTACCCGAAAATGCCCTACCAGGAGGCAATGAGCCGGTATGGTACCGATAAACCCGACATACGGTTCGGGTTGGAGATCTGTGATTTGAAGGAGACGGTATCGGGCAGCGGGTTCAAGGTGTTTGACAGTGCCGCATTTGTGGGAGGTATCGTGGCACCCGGGTGTGCCGGTTATTCGAGAAAGCAGCTGGATGCGCTCACCGATTTTGTGACACGACCGCAGGTCGGGGCCAAAGGACTGGTGTATGTGAAGTACGGGGAAGACGGATCGGTGAAATCCTCGGTGGATAAGTTCTTTAGTCAGGATGACCTCCAGACCTGGGCTGAGGTAAGCGGGGCTGCCAGGGGAGATCTGCTGCTGATTCTTGCAGGGGAGCGGATGCCCACTCTCCGGGCGCTGAGTGAATTGAGACTGGAGATGGGAGACCGCCTGGAACTGCGCGATCCGGATGTGTTCAACCCCCTGTGGGTGGTTGATTTCCCGCTGCTGGAATGGGATGAAGAGACGCAGCGGTACCATGCCATGCACCATCCCTTTACCCGGCCGCGGTTGGAGGACCTGGAACTGCTTAAAAGTGATCCGGGGAAGGTGAGGGCTGTGGCCTATGATTTGGTGATCAACGGGGTGGAGATCGGCGGAGGATCGATCCGTATACACGAAGAGGAGCTGCAGCAGGAGATGTTCCGTCACCTGGGATTCACTGAGGAGGAGGCCCGGAAGCAGTTCGGCTTCCTGATGAACGCTTTCCGGTATGGAGCGCCCCCGCACGGGGGAATTGCCTTCGGTTTTGACAGGTGGGTGGCGATTTTTGCCGGACTGGATTCCATACGGGATACCATCGCATTTCCCAAGAACAATGCGGGCCGGGATGTAATGATCGATTCTCCCGGCACCATCTCCGCGGAACAACTTGCCGAGCTGGGGATTAAACTGGTATAATCTTTTTTTTACGGGAAGTCTGCCGACAATTGCAATTGCCTGGATGGGTGGATTGTGCATAACCTGCAGCATCTTGTTTAAAATTTTTCACAGATTTCATACGCCGGATTAAAATAACTTCTAAATTCGTCCCCTGTTATATGCATAAACTCTGAAGGTCAAATGCTTAAAGTTGCCAAGGAAGACGGACGATACCTGGTTTCCCTGTTCCAGGTGAAGCGGTTGAACACACTCTTTACCGATCTGATTAAATCCCGGCTTTCCGAACTGGTGGATGAACCGGGCAGGACGGTGATTTTCAACCTCTACGGGGTGAATTTTATCGACAGTGCCGGGTTCCGCACCCTGGTGGAGATCACCCGGAAAGCGGAGGAGCGGAGGGCCGAGTTCAAGCTCAGCAACGTGGGAAGTGAGCTGGAGGAGCTGATGGAGGTTGCCGAAGTAAAGGATCAGCTCCGGATCGGGGAGCCCGTACCCAGGCGGGAGCGGATCATCATGGAACTGGATGACTGACTGAGACAGTTCAGGCTGTTTCCAGGCGGGAGCGGATCACCATGCAGCGGGAAAACAGGGGCTGGTCAGCCTGTTACCGGGCGGAGGTCGGTTACCAGGGAAATTGCATAAGCGGAATGGGTCAGACTCCCTCCCCCAGCAGGGTTGCCGAGGTGCAGTCTGCGATTGTGACATCCACATAATCACCCGGCCGGTGATCTGCGGCGGGAAATACCACCACCTTGTTCTGCGAGGTCCGGCCGAATAGCTGTTTGGCAGATTTTTTAGAGGCACCCTCCACGAGTACGGTGAATGTCTTTCCAATATCCCTTTTTTTGCTTTCCAGGGAGAGCCTGTTCTGCAGGTCAATGATCTCATGGAGCCTCCGTTTCTTGTCCTCCCGGGGAACATCATCCTCATATTTTTTTGCGGCAAGGGTGTCGGGTCGTTCACTGTACTGGAACATAAAGGCAAAATCGAATCCGGCCCACTCCATGAGCGAAAGAGTTTGCTGATGATCCGTTTCGGTTTCCCCGCAGAAACCTGCTATAATATCGGTGGATATGGTCGCTTCGGGAAGGTACCTGCGGATCGCCTCTATCCGGCCGGTGTAGATCTCCCGGGTGTAGCCCCGTTTCATCCGTTTCAGGACCGCGGTGCTGCCAGACTGTACCGGCAGGTGGATGGATTTGCAGAGGTTGGGATAGCGGGCGATGGTTTGCAGGAGTTCGTCCGACATATCCTTGGGATGGGAGGTGGCAAACCTTACGCGCAGATCGGGTGCGATACCCGCGATTCGTTCCAGGAGTGCTTCAAATTGGAGGGAAGTTTGATGTCCGGGATCCCACAGGTAGGAATTCACATTTTGTCCGAGCAGGGTCACCTCTTTATATCCCTTTTGGTAAAGGTCCCTCACTTCCCGTTCAATGGTATCCGGGTTGCGGCTGCGTTCCCTGCCGCGGGTGTAGGGAACGACGCAATAGGCGCAGAAATTGTTGCAGCCGCGCATGATCGATACAAAGGAGGATACATGGTTTTTGTCCAGGCGCACCGGGTTCAGGTCGGCATAGGTCTCTTCCAGCGAAAGCAGGGTATTGATCCCCTTTTGTCCGCTCTCCACCTCCTCCAGCAGGTGGGGCAGTTCGCGGTAGGCATCGGGTCCGACCACCAGGTCGACCGAACGCTCCTCCTCCAGCATCTTCTCCTTGAGCCGTTCGGCCATACATCCAATGACCCCTACCCGGAGTCGGGGATTGTCCTGTTTCCTGGCACCGAACTCATTGATGCGGGCCCTGACCCGCTGTTCGGCATTGTCGCGGATGGAACAGGTGTTGATCAGCACCAGGTCTGCCTCTTCCAGATGCCCGGTGACCTGGTAGTCCTGTTTTTGCAGGATGGCCACCACCACTTCACTGTCTACCACGTTCATCTGGCAGCCGTATGTCTCTATATATAATTTTTTGGCCATGGTACTATATGCTAGCTGTTGCAGGCTTTTTTTCATCTGATATGTGATTGCCCGGGAATCTGCCTGCACCTCGATCGCCCCGGGCTGGTTCATGGAAGGCGGTCGGAGAAAGAACCGGCTCGTCTCGCTGCACACGGTGCAAAATTAACACTTAATTCAAAGAATCTTGTTATGGAGCCTTTTTTAACGGATCGCCGGTGGCTGGTTTGTCTGTCCCGCTGGGATTGGCATCTGCTTTGGCTGAATCCCTCTCCGGAAAAAGGGTATTTACCGTTGTTTGGGACAGGCATCTTATTGCTGTGAATCTCTCTTCAAAAAGGGGTATTCACCGATTTTTTTCTGCATTTCACCGATTCAGACTTTAAAGGGCCGTCTTATTGGTGTAATATTGTTGGTGAATTGATTGTTCAAGTTAAATTTAAAAAACAATGAAAATGGGAGCTGGTTTATTCTGGGGTGCTTTCCTGGTGATCATCGGGATTGCACTGGTAATTAAGGTGGTTTTCAACCTGGACTTCCCGGTGTTCAAGGTTTTGATCGGGTTGTTCTTTATTTTTCTCGGACTGAAACTATTATTCGGCAGGGTGTTAATCCCCCACGGTCATGTTGGTCCGCACGAAACCATCTTTAACGAACGGGTGTATGAACGCCCGGAGTCGGACAAGGAATACAGCGTTGTGTTTGGAAAAGGCACCTACGATTTTACCGATGTAGATCTGAGCAAGGGTGATTTTCACGCCAAGATCAGTACGGTATTCGGGGGAGCCGTGATCCTGGTAAACCGGGATATGCCGGTGAGGATCGATGCGGATGCTGTATTTGCCGGGGCTGAACTTCCCGACGGGAACACAGCGGTGTTTGGGAGTACATCCTATATATCGGATAGCTACAGCGAGGATTCAACCGCGTTAAGAGTTAAGGTGGATGTGATTTTCGGCGGTGTCCAGGTGGTTCGGAAGTAACTTTTCTTAATGTTCGGCCATTTTTTTATTTTTGCATCAAATCAAATGAAGCAAAAATGTCAGGACACAGTAAATGGTCGACTATTAAGCGCAAGAAGGGGGCCAACGATGCCAAGCGCGGCAAGATGTTCACCAAGATGATCAAGGAGATAACCGTGGCGGCCCAGCTTGGTGGTTCGGATCCCGAAACCAATCCGAGGTTGCGTTCTGCCGTTCAGAATGCCAAGGGTATTAACATGCCCAAGGACAATATTGAAAAGGCGATCAGCAAGGCCAACCGGGACACGGGGGATTTCCAGGAGGTGACCTTCGAGGGATATCTACCCCATGGCATAGCGGTTTTTATTGAGTGTCTGACCGATAACAATAACCGTACGGTTAGCAGTGTGCGGTCCATCTTTAACAAGCGCGGGGGCAACCTGGGCACCAACGGATCGCTCTCATTCCTGTTTGACCGGAAAGGGATCATTACCGTACCAAGAGGAGAGATGGATCCCGAGGAGTTTGAACTGGAGATCATTGATGCAGGCGTGGAAGAGATTGACGTGGAGGATGACACCTTCATTATCACCACGCCCATGGAAGATTTTAACAATGTACAGGTGAAACTGTATGAGATGGGATTGGAGACAAACAGTGCAGAACTACAGCGTATCCCCAATGATACCAACGAGCTGGACACCGAAAAAGCGGTGCAGATCATGAAGATCATCGAAGAGTTTGAGGATGATGATGATGTTCAGAATGTCTACCACAACCTGGAAGTAAGCGACGAAGTGCTGGCAGAGTTAAATAATTAGCACCCGGTTTTTCAATCCTTCACGGGCAGGGTAAATCGAAAGGTGGTTCCCTCGTTTTCCAGCGAGGTAAATGTTACGCGACCGTCAAGGTAGTTTTCACCGATCAGTTTCATGCTGTATGTACCGAGGCCACGGTCCCTCCCTTTGGTACTGTAGGAGCGTTCAAAGATCTGCAGTTGAACGTCCCGGTCGATGAATTCCGGGTTCCATGTATAGAATTCCACGTGGTCTGAGTCTTTTCTGACCCCTGCTTTAACGGCGCCCCTGTTCCGGTTCGCTTCCACCGCATTTTTTATCATATTGGTAAGGACGCGTCCTGCCAGGGCGGGATCGGTGTTTACGGGAACCGGTTCATTGCCCGGTGAGCTGATCTCGACCGGGTTTTGATCGGACAGGGAATTAAGGTAATTGGTTACCGTACGTTCGAGCAACTCTGCTGCATCCGTTTTTTTCCTGTTCACGGTGAGATCCCCCGATTCTGCAAGAGTGATCTGCTGTTGTTGCCGGATGGTATCTGTCATGGCCTGAACGCCCGATTCGAGTATATCCAGGACATTATCAGACCGGGATCCTCGTTTTAATAGTTCCAGGGCGCCTGCAATCCCGTTGACCGCATTCATGAGGTCATGGAAAAAGAGACGCTCCAGGATCGTTTTCCGCTTTTCGTGGCTGATATCCTCTACGGTGATGAGAAAATAGATCCTGTTATCCCATTCTACCGGGGTGGAGATCACACGGAAGTTAAAAGCTTTGTTACGGTCAGGGCCGTCGGTGATGATCCGGCACTCCCTTACCTGTCTTTCCAGTGTATTGCGGGAGTCTTCGATGGCACGGTAGGCCCCGCACAGCTTGCATCCTTCGGCGCTTCCGCATCCATCGGGGCCCACAGCTGCACAGCGACAGTTAAACACATCTCCCAACCTGCTTCCAAATGCTCTGGAGAAGGAGGGAATGGCCAGGGTATCGAGCAGTTTCCGGTTGGCAAATAGGATCCGTCTCTCCTCATCCAGGATAACGGAGATATGGGGAGTCGCCTCCATAAGTTTGACCAGGAACGGTTTAAGCTCCCTGTCGGGGATCAGGTCCGTCAGCGTATCCACCTGCTCTTTTTGCATATTCATTGGTTTCATTTCGGACAAAAATAAGCAAAATGCAGTGCAATATGGAAAAGCGAAGGTTACATGGTCTTAATGAATCCCCGGTTGACCAGGAAGGCGCCGCCCAGCAGCAGACCAACGGTGGAAGCTGCCATGGCCGAGGTAAGCAGGATATGACCGGGATCGGTCCAGGAGAACAGGACGATCAGGGGACCGGAGAGAAAAAGCAGGATGCTGGCAAACAGGGGGAAAGCTTTCGCTCTCAGTCTGACCAGGCTTAGCGAGAAAAGGAAGAATCCCAGCAGGACGCGTCCCCACTGGTCCATGGCCATATTGCCCTGTATCCAGGGGATCAGGATCTCATAGCTAACTGATTCGGAGGATAGATTGCCCGGATCGGGCAGTTCCCTGATCAGGTGGACAATATGCCAGGTGGTGAGTCCCGATTTCATAAAGAAATAGGCCGCAGCCAGGATAAGAATGCCATTCAGAATATGCATAAACCGCTGGTACCGGTTAAAAAGAAGCAGGTAGAATGGCAGCAACAGGACCAGGAAGAGGGTGGTTGCTCCCCAGGAGAAGGCACTGAGAACCTGGCGGATCAGATTGTCGTTGAGGTATTCGAGGTCTGTGGTGACGGCCTCTTCCAGGCGTGGATATTCAAAATCAAGCAGGTAGGAAGCCAGGATGGCAAGGGCGGAGAGGATCAGAAACAGTCCTGTGAAGATCTCGGTTCCTCTGCCTGTATGTTGACTGGTGCCTGACATAGCGCGAAATTAGTTAAAACTTTTCGCTGTTGGGGAGAAGGTAGTGTTTTTTAGCTAATTTTGTTCATCTATTGCACGTATATGAGACGAATTACAACGATTGTTTTATTGAGTTTCTTTTTTGTCCTGTTCAGCCGGGCTCAGTCGGGTTCCCCTTCCGGCGGTGATCTGCTGGAGGAACTTAAGAACGGGGCACGGGGGAACCCGGTGATTGTTCACATGGACAGTCTGATTGAAGAAAATTACTACAAGCACCTGGTGCAGAACCGCCGGAATTCGGGGATCGCAGGATACCGGATCCGGATCTTTTCAGACAACGGGTTGGGAGCCAAGGACCATCAAAAGAGGGTCAGGGCAAGATTCCTGTCGCTCTATCCCGAAATTGATGCGTATTACCGGTACGACGGCACCTATTTCAAACTCTACGTGGGTGATTGCCGTACGAAAAGTGAAGCATACAAGTTGCTGCAAGAGATCAGGACTGATTTCCCGGAGGCTTTTATCGTGCAGGATGACATAAATATCGAAGAATAAGGACAGGAAAGAATTATGAGTGATGAAATCAGACATAAATGCGGGATTGCACTCATCAGGCTGTTGAAACCCCTGGAGTATTACCAGCTGAAGTACGGGACCTGGAAGTACGGGTTGCAGAAGCTTTACCTATTAATGGAAAAGCAGCGAAACCGTGGTCAGGATGGTGCCGGCATCGCGAGTGTCAAGCTGGACACCCCTCCCGGGATGAAATATTTCAACCGGCAGCGGTCGGCCAGCAGTTCTGCCATCAACGATCTGTTCAAGAAGATATACGGAAATTATAAAAAAGCGGAACGGAAAATTCCGGGCTCGGTCGAAGATGTCCACTGGGCCAAAAACAATCTCCCGTTTGTATCGGAACTTTACATGGGACACCTGCGGTACAGTACGTTCGGAAGCAATTCATCCGATAACCTGCACCCGGTGATGAGGGAGAACAACTGGCGTACACGGAACCTGGCGATGGCCGGGAACTTTAACCTCACCAACGTGGATGAGCTGTTTGACAACCTGGTGGATCTGGGTCAGTATCCCAAGGGATACTCCGATACTGTCACCATCCTGGAGAAGGTGGGGCATTTTTTGGATAAAGAGAATCAGCTCCTTTTTGATAAGTACAAGGAGAAGGGGTATTCGAACAAAGATATCACCGAGCTGATCGCACGAAACATGGATGTCCGCCAGATCCTTTATGATGCAAGCAAGCGTTGGGACGGGGGATATGCAATCGCAGGAATGTTCGGGCACGGTGATTCCTTTGTCATGCGCGATCCGCGGGGCATTCGCCCTGCCTATTATTACCATGATGATGAGGTCGTAATCGCCGCCTCGGAGCGACCAGTTATTCAAACGGTTATGAATCTTAAAGTCGACCAGGTGCATGAGCTTTCACCGGGCAATGCCCTTATTGTGAGGAAGGGGGGCGAGGTTTCCAATGAGAATGTACTGGAGCCACTGGAGAAGAAATCCTGTTCATTTGAGCGCATCTATTTTTCGCGGGGGAGCGACCGGGATATATACCGTGAACGAAAGAAGCTGGGAGAACTGCTCGTTCCGGATATCCTGAAAGCCATTGATAACGATGTGGAAAACACTGTTTTTTCCTTTATCCCGAACACGGCGGAGTCGGCCTTCTACGGCATGGTCAGGGGTGTGGAAGAGAGCATGATAAGGGAGAAGATCGCGACTATCCGGAAGGAAAACGGGAACTGGACCGAGGAGGATCTGATCAGAATCGTTTCCAACCAGCCACGTGTGGAGAAGGTGGCCATCAAGGATATCAAACTGCGCACCTTTATCACCCAGGATAAGGGCCGGGATGACCTGGTCAACCATGTCTATGACATCACCTATGGTACGATCAGGCGGGGAGTGGACAACCTGGTGATCATTGATGACTCCATCGTGCGCGGAACCACGCTGCGCCAGAGTATCCTGAAGATCCTGGACCGGCTGGGTCCGAGAAGGATCGTGGTGGTCTCCTCATCACCGCAGATCCGTTACCCCGATTGTTACGGGATCGATATGGCCCGGCTGGGTGATTTTGCAGCTTTCCAGTCGGCCATATCCTTGCTGAAAGAGACGGGTAAAGAGCACGTGATCAACGAGGTGTATAAACGATGCCGGGAGCAGAAGGACCTGCCCAAGGAGGAGGTCGTCAATTATGTAAAGGAGATCTATGCGCCGTTTACAAGGGAGGAGATCTCCGGAAAAATGGCCCAGTTGCTTACCGCACCGGAAATCAATGCGGAGGTGAAAATTGTATACCAGTCCATTGACAACCTGCACCAGGCGTGTCCCAACGATCTGGGTGATTGGTATTTTACGGGGGATTACCCGACGCCGGGGGGGAATAAGGTGGTTACGCAGTCCTTTATCAACTACATAGAGGGGGTCAGCTCTCGTGCTTATTGAATTTGAAGCGATTGAACAGGTCGTTCAGTTTCACATTGCGCAGGTTCAGGTTTTTGATCTTCTGAAGGTGTTTCGGAACGTAGTTGGCTACATGCCGTTCCAATTTTGACTTGTACAGATCATTGATCGTGATCATGATCCCGGTCTCTTCCACCTCACCAAAATCGTGATTCATCACCGTTCCGAAGGTTCGCATAGAGGGTGAGAGGTTCATGTAAGCGTTGATAAGCGGGGGTATGTTTTCTCCCACACTCCTTACCTCGCGGGAGAGGATCTTGTAGTCTTCCAGGTAATCTTCCCCGCTGAATATCTCCTCCAGTTTATTGCGCTCCATGTGCATGGTAAGGGGTTCCCTGGGTTCCACCAGTTTATCATGGTCGGGGAAGTGCTTGTTGAGGAAGAAGAGGATCATGTCCCGGGCCGACTGGTGGTAGTGCAGGTACATGGTGACTTTCCCGAAGAAGTATTTTTTGTCGGGGTGGTCCAGCACCAGCGTACCGAGTCCGTCCCAAAGGTTATCCAAAGCATAGAGTCCTTTCCGCCGCAGGGAGGTGGACTGGTATTTGGGTTGGACAAAGGAGCGTCCCAGTTCGATCATATGCGGCAGGTAGTCATGGATAAAGGTATCCGAGAAGTGGAAAAGTTTGGCGGTAGCCAGGTTGATTTGATTATCCCTGAGGCAGTTATCTTTATTGCAGATAAAGAAGCGGTACCCTCCCAGGATCTCCTGCTGGTCGGGATTCCATACGATCAACTGCTGGTAGGCATTCTCAGCGGTGTCATAATTATCAATATCACAATCTTTGCCCGTACCCCCGCCTGCACTGCGAAAAGCCAGCTCCCTGAGTCGTCCGATCTCTTTCATGATCGACGGAGCGTTGTGGTAATCCACAATATAGAGCAGGTTTCCGCCTTTATTGGTATGCCGGATGAACTTGTGATCGCTCAACTCTTCAAGGATGCGTTCTTTGGGAACAGGTGGTATGATGCGTTTCATGGTCATCCCGTTGTTTTTACTTGATTCTCATTGAATTCTGCCCCGGGATCTTCTGCCAGTTCATAGACGTGGTTCCTCAGTTCAGCAGCCCATTCTGTAAGTTTTAATGCGCGGTCAAAGGTCTGCCATTTTACCGGTTTCCCAAAAGTAATGGTATACTTTTTATTGCGATGTTTGAATGTTTCGTCAGGCAGGTAGAACATCTCCAGGTTGGATTTGATCCCAAGGAATTTCCGCAGGTTGGCCAGGTTATAGAAAAAATTGGAGCAGCGGCCTGTTACATGAACGGGAATCACGTCCCGCTGATAGGAGACCGCTTTTTTTACAAAATTTTTATGCCACGGGGGATCTTTGATCACCCCATTCCTTCGCCTGGATACCAGTCCGGACGGAAATGTAAGAATCTGGTTGTCAGATTTGTAAATCTCATCCATCATCCGTACGTTTTTCATTACCTGCGCCCCGTGCTTATTGATAGGTACAAAGATACCATCCATGTTGTTAATATTCAACAGTATATCGTTAACGAGGACCTTTACTCCGTCATATTTTTCTCCCAGTTCCCGGGTCAGCAGGGCCCCGTCGAATCCCCCCAGCGGGTGATTGGATGCGAAGATGAATCTTCCCCGGTCGGGAAGATGCTCTTTGCCCCGCACGTTTACGGTTACATTGAACATATCGATGGCGGCTTTCACGAACTGCAGGTCGCGTTTATCCCCGTGCAGTCTGAGTATCTCGTTTACAAAGTCCAGGTGCAGGATCCGGTGAAGATACCGGTATACAAAGCCAGGGATAAACCGTGCCAGCCGGGGATTCTTGTCCCTGAACAACTGCCGCACGGTGATGGGTGTCCTGTCGGATTTGCTTTTTTGATCTGCCATGGAAACGATTTTGATTGATCGCTGATCAGGATGTCAAAATTACAAAATTATCTTGTTTGTTGGTTGCCTTTGTCCAACTCTTCCCTTCCGGGGTCCTGTCCGCAGGGGGTTAAAAGTTATCAACAATGTGGGAAAAAGTGGGATAAAATGGTATAAAGTGGTTAAAATGTACTAAATTTACCCTTTAAAGCAATCATTGTCCGATGACGATCTTTATTGGTGACTATACGGTACGGCTTGATTCGAAGGGACGGCTCTCCTTTCCTGCGGCATTTAAGCGGCAGATGAAGGAGCAGGTGAGTGATGGGTTTGTGCTGAAGCGTGACGTATTTGATCCCTGCCTGATTCTCTATCCCATGGAAGAGTGGGAGCGGCAGAATAAAATGATCAGGGCCCGGACCAATCCTTACAACAAGGAGCATGCCCGGTTTCTCAGGATGTTCTATTCGGGTACGGCAGAGGTGGTAATGGATACCAACAACCGCATGCTGATCCCGAAGAGGTTACTGGAGTATGCAGGTATCGGGGATGAGGTTGTCATGGCGGGTCAGTCGGGAAGGATCGAAGTATGGGCAGCAGATCGTTACCCGTCTGTGAGTGCTGCGGATGATGATTTTGCGGCCATGGCAGAGAAAATACTTGGCGGATCAATGGATGAACCAGAGGAATAATGGCATACCACGAGCCGGTATTATTGAAGGAGAGTGTGGAGGGATTGAACATACAGCCGGGGGGCATTTACATGGATCTGACCCTTGGCGGAGGGGGACACACGCTCGAAGTTCTTTCCAAGTTGGGAAAAAAAGGCAGGTTGATCGCATTTGACCAGGATCCGGATGCGGCAGTAAATGTTCCGGATGACCCCCGGGTTACCTTTATTCAGGCAAACTTCAGGTATATAAGGAATTTTTTAAGGTATTACAACATTGACCGGGTAGACGGAATTCTTGCCGACCTGGGTATCTCCTCGCACCAGATTGATGAACCGGAGCGGGGTTTTTCGTTCCGGGAAACCGCCAGGCTGGATATGCGCATGGACCCTTCCGGTGCAACCACAGCTGCCGATGTACTGAACCGGTATGACCGGGATGTCCTGCTGGGGGTATTCAGGAAGTACGGGGAGATCGGGAATGCCGGCAGGCTGGCCGATACTGTGGTTCGTTTCCGGGAGGAGCGGCCCATTGAGACGGTAACGGACCTGGGCCGGGCACTGGAAAAACTCATTCCGGCCCATGCCCCGAACAAGTACCTGGCCAGGGTTTACCAGGCATTGCGCATCGAGGTGAATCATGAGCTGGAAGCGCTGGAGGAGATGCTTGTTCAGACCCCCGCCTATTTAAAGACCGGGGGCAGGCTGGTCATCATCACCTACCATTCCCTCGAGGACAGAATTGTAAAAAACTTCATGCGGTCGGGTAACCTGGAGGGTCGCGTGGAGAAAGATTTTTTCGGGCGCGGGCTAACCCCCTGGCGACTGGTAAACCGGAAAGTGATAACACCTTCCCAGGAGGAGATCAACCGGAACAACCGGGCACGAAGCGCCAAGTTGAGAATTGCAGAACGAACAGACCATGAGCAGGGATCGTAAAAATATCGAGTTTGAGGAGCCCCGGGAGGAGCGTGTGGGGCGATTTTCGTTTCGCGACCTCATCAACGGCAACGTCCTTACACGCAAAGTGGTGCTCAAACAGGCACCATTTGTCGTTTTACTGGTCCTGATCGCTTTCATCAGCATTGCCAACCGGAACCATACCGAAAAGCTGGTTATACGGCATAACCAGCTGCAGACCGAGGTCAAGGAGTTACGCTCCCGGGCCATCTTTACCTCCTCAGAGCTTATGAAAGTAAGCAGGCAGTCGGCGGTTGAGCGGGCAGTGAGAGAGCAGGGCCTGGATTTGAAAGAGAACCTGGAACCTCCAAAAAAACTGATTATAGAGCAGAATTAATGTCACTGAAGAAGGACATACTGGTGCGCGTCAGCGTGGTTTACCTGGGGATGGTGGTTTTCGGACTGCTAATCCTGGGGAAGGCGCTCTACCTGCAATTTGCGGAGAAGGACAAATGGGAAGGAGAGGTTTACAACACCATCAGGCACCGGACCATCGAACCCAACCGGGGCAATATCTACTCTGTCGACGGCCGCCTGCTGGCCGTTTCGGTGCCCTACTATGAAGTGCGCATGGACATGCGCAGCGAATCGTTTACCGATGCGATCTTCAGCCGCGGGGTGGATTCGCTCTCCATGGCCCTGGCTGAACTGTTCCGCGACCGGCACTGGACCACCTACAGGAAACAGCTGAAGCAGGCCCGCCGCGAAGGCGAGCGCTATTACCTGGTAAAGCGGAACGTGACCTATATGCAGCTTCAGGAGGTGAAAGAGTTTCCCATTTTCCGCCTGGGCCGTTACCGGGGCGGATTTATCATTGAGCAGCAGAACAAGCGGATACGGCCTCACGGATTGCTTGCTGCCCGTACCATCGGGTATACCATGCAGGGTGACCGCGGAAGTGTGGTGGGTATTGAGGGAGCTTATGACCAGGAGCTCCGGGGTGTGGAGGGGTTCCGGCTTATGCGCCGCATCAACAGCGATATCTGGATGCCCATCAGCGACAGGAACGAAGTGGAGCCGCGCGACGGGTACGATGTGGTCACCACCATCGACATTGACCTGCAGGATGTGGCAGAGAATGCCCTGCTGGCCCAGCTAAGAAGGCATGAAGCGGATCATGGCACCGTAGTGGTGATGGAGGTGTCAAGCGGGCGGATCAGGGCGATTGCCAACCTGGGTCTCACCGAGGAGGGAGCCTACCGTGAATTTTACAACTATGCGGTGGGGGAGAGTGCCGAACCCGGATCCACCTTCAAGCTCGCCTCCATGATCGCGCTGCTGGAGGATGGTCATGTAGAACCCGGGGACCGGGTAGATGTGGGGGACGGGGTTACCTCTTATTACGGGCAGAAGCTGAAAGACAGCGGGGATGAGGGACTTGGAGTGATAACCGTCAGGGAGGCCCTGGAGCATTCATCCAACGTGGGGATCTCCAAGCTGGTGTATGAACATTACAGCAATAAGCCGGAGGCATTTGTCGACCGTCTCTATGAGCTGGGGCTGAACCGGAAGCTGGGTATCGAGGTGAAGGGGGAAGGGCAACCGGATATCAAGTATACAGACAGTCCGTTATGGTCGGGTCTATCCCTGCCCATGATGTCCATCGGCTACGAAGTGCGAATGACTCCCCTGCAGATCCTGTCCCTCTATAACGCGGTGGCCAATGACGGGGAGATGGTGAAACCCCGCTTTGCCGAGGAGCTGAGGTATCACGGTAAGGTAGTAAAGCAGTTTGACAAAGAGGTGCTGAACCACCGGCTCTGCTCCCGCGAGACCCTGGAGAAGGTGGATAAGATGCTTCGGGGGGTGGTGGACCACGGAACGGCCAAAAACCTGAGAAACAGCTATTACGATATTGCCGGTAAGACCGGCACTTCCCAGATTGCCAACGAGAAGTTCGGGTACAACAAGACCAGTTACCAGGCTTCATTCGTAGGTTATTTCCCTGCTGAGAATCCCCGCTACTCCTGCATCGTGGTGGTGAACTCGCCGTCTAAATCGGTCTATTACGGGAACCTGGTGGCCGGACCCATATTCAGGGAGATTGCAGACAATGTTTACGTCCGTGAATTCGGGATGCAGGGTGAGGAATCCGTTGAGGTGGCAGAGCTGCCGGAGGCGCCATACTCCAAGAGCGGTTACAGGAGTTCACTGGAGAGGGCACTGGGCTCCCTGGGTATAGAGTCGGAACCGGCCGGCCGGGATGAAACTGACTGGGTGGTTACCAGGAGTACCGATGATGCCGTGGAGTTGCATCCGCGCACCATCAGCAGTCTGTTTGTCCCCGATGTCAGTGATATGGGGGCGGCCGATGCCGTACACCTGCTGGAAAACCTGGGAATGCAGGTAAGGGTCAACGGCCGGGGGACGGTCAGGGGCCAGTCTCTGCAGCCGGGGCACGTTATCAGGGAAGGAGAGGTTATTGAACTGGAAATGAGTATTTCGGAGGGATGAAAGCAGAACAACTCATAGGGTTTGTTCCGGGTAACCGGATTACAGGGAGCACCCGGAGGGAGATCACCGGGGTGACGTTCGATTCGCGCCAGGTGACAGAGGGGGAATTGTTTGTGGCGATCAGGGGCACCGGGGCTGACGGGCACGCGTATATCGGGCAGGCGTGTGAGCAGGGTGCTGCCTGTGTGGTGTGTGAACAGGTGCCGGAAGATCCGGCTGGTGAAGTGACCTGGGTGGAGGTGGAGGACTCCCGCATGGCGCTGGCACACATTGCTTCTGCCTGGTACGGGCACCCTTCGCGGGAGATCAGACTGGTGGGGGTAACCGGTACCAACGGGAAGACCACCGTGACCACGTTGCTTTACCGGTTGCATGCCGGTCTGGGATACAGGGCAGGCCTGCTCTCTACCATCGAGGTGATGATAGGCGGAGCGCGGTTTCCGGCTACTCATACCACGCCGGATCCCATGCGCATCAACGGGTACCTCAGGCAGATGGTGGATACAGGTTGTGAATTCTGTTTCATGGAGGTTTCCTCCCATGCCGTGAGTCAGAAGCGCATTGCCGGACTGCAGTTTGACGGGGCGGTGTTTACAAATCTGACCCATGACCACCTGGATTACCACGGGACCTTCAGGAAGTACCTGGAGGCGAAGAAGGCATTTTTTGACGGACTGGAGTCGAAGACGTTTGCACTGGTCAACAGTGATGATAAAAACGGGGAGGTGATGCTGCAGAATTGCGCGGCGGCGAAGTACCGGTACGGGTTACGGCGGATGGCTGATTTCCGGGGCAGGATCCTGGAACCCCTTTTCGAGGGGAGCCGCATGGAGATTAACGATATGGAGACCTGGATCAGGTTGCCCGGAACATTCAATGCAAGTAATATTTTGGCCATTTACGGGGTGTCTGTGTTGTTGGGCAATGCGCCGGTGGAGGTGCTGGAGCAGATCAGCGCGTTATCCCCGGTGCCGGGTCGTTTTGAGACGCTGCGGGGTGACAGCGGTACGACAGCGGTGGTTGATTTTGCCCATACCGATGATGCGCTGGAGAATGTGTTGCAGACCATCCGCGGGGTGAACCGGGGAACAGGGGAGATCATCGTGGTGGTGGGTGCCGGGGGGGACCGTGACCGGACCAAGCGGCCCAAAATGGGTGCTGTTGCAGCGAAACTGGCCGATAAGGTGATCCTGACCAGCGATAATCCCCGGTCGGAGCCCCCGGAAGCGATCCTTGCCGGGATGGAAGAGGGGATCCCCCAAATGGAACGGGGGCGGGTAATGAAGATCACCGACCGGGAGGAGGCGATCAAAACCGCGTGTATGCTGGCGCGGGAGAAGGATGTTATCCTGGTTGCCGGCAAGGGACACGAAAAGACACAGGAGATTATGGGTGTGAAGCACCCCTTTGATGATACGGAAGTGATCAGGAACTATTTAAAGTAACAAGGAATGCTCTATCATCTGTTTGAATATCTGAATCAGTTTGACATTCCCGGGGCGGGGATGTTCCAGTACATCTCGTTCAGGGCAGCCATGACGGTGATCACTTCCCTGATCATCTCCCTGATCATTGGCAAGCGGATCATCAGGATACTTCAGCGCAAGCAGATCGGCGAAACGGTAAGAGACCTGGGACTGGAGGGGCAGCGGGGCAAGGAGGGAACCCCTACCATGGGCGGAGTGATCATCCTTGCTTCCATCATTGTTCCGGTGCTGCTGTTTGCCAGGCTGGACAATATTTACATCATACTGATGCTTATCTCCACCGCGTGGCTGGGGGTGATCGGCTTCCTGGACGATTATATTAAGGTGTTCATGAAGAACAAGGAGGGACTCCGGGGTAAGTTCAAGATCATAGGGCAGGTGGTGCTGGGGATGGTTGTGGGTCTGACCCTCTACCTCAGCGATGATGTGGTCATCCGCGAACGGGTGCCGGTGAACGAGGAGACGCGCACCGAATATGCGGGTCAGCCCGTGGTGGAAGACCAGCGTGGCGACCAGTATTTCATCGAGGATCATAAAGATCCCCTTACGACCATTCCGTTTGTCAAGAACAATGAGTTTGATTACACGTGGCTGGTCTGGTTCACAGGAAAATACAAGCAGCACCTTGTGTGGATTGTCTTCGTGCTGGTGGTGATCTTCATTGTCACCGCCGTCTCCAACGGGGCCAATCTGACTGACGGGCTGGACGGACTTGCGACCGGGTCGGCGGCCATTATCGGGACCACCCTGGGGATTTTGGCCTATGTCTCCGGGAATGCCATTTACGCGAACTACCTGAACATAATGTACATACCAACGGCCGGGGAGCTGGTGATTTTTGCCGCGGCCTTTATCGGTGCTACCATCGGGTTCCTCTGGTACAACTCGTATCCTGCCCAGGTCTTTATGGGAGATACTGGCAGCCTGGCCCTGGGAGGGGTGATCGCGGTCTTTGCGATCATTATCCGGAAGGAGTTATTGATTCCCATTCTCTGCGGGATCTACCTGGTGGAGAGCCTTTCGGTTATCATGCAGGTCTCCTGGTTCAAGCGCACCCGCCGCAGGTTCGGGGAGGGCAGACGGTTGTTCCTGATGGCCCCGTTGCATCACCATTACCAGAAAAAGGGATACCCGGAAGCGAAGATTGTCACGCGCTTCTGGATCACGGGAATACTATTGGCAGTAATAACGATTGTAACCTTAAAAATTCGATAAATACCACTATATGGAGCAGCGAAAACGAATTGTCGTATTGGGAGCCGGGGAGAGCGGAACCGGGTCGGCCATTCTGGCGCGTCAGAAAGGGTTTGATGTTTTTGTATCCGATTCCGGAAAGATCCTTCCCAAATACAGGGAGATGCTGGACGATCACCAGATCCTCTATGAGTCGGAAGGCCATACCGAACGGCATATCCTCAATGCGGACGAGATCATCAAGAGTCCGGGCATTCCCGAAAGTGTTTCCATTATGAAAGCGATCAGGAAAAAAGGGATTCATGTGATCTCAGAGATCGAATTTGCAGGGCGTTATACCCGTGCCAAAACGATCTGTGTCACCGGCAGCAACGGGAAGACCACTACCACGTCGCTGATACAGCACATGATGCGCAAAGCGGGTTTGAACGTGGGAATGGCCGGGAATGTCGGGACGAGTTTTGCATACCAGGTAGCCACCGAGGAGTATGAGTACTACGTATTGGAGCTGAGCAGCTTTCAACTGGACGGCATGTATGAGTTCAAGGCTGATATTGCCATACTTCTCAACATCACACCCGATCACCTTGACCGGTACGATTATGACCTGCAGAATTATGTGGACTCCAAGTTCCGCGTTACCCAGAACCTGACGGAGGAGGATTATTTTGTCTTTTGTTCCGATGATGAGATCACCATCAAGGAGCTGGAGAAGATCGTATTCCGTGCCGGGCAGTTACCTTATGCATACGATAAGAAGCCCGAGGATGTGGCCTGGGTGGATGAGCAGGAGTATATGCAGATCGAGTTTGATGATGTGGATTTCTCCATGTCGGTGCGTGAGCTGGCATTGAAGGGCAGGCACAACACATACAACAGCATGGCTGCCGGGATCGCGGGAAATGTCCTCAAGATCCGGAACGATGTGATCCGGGAAGCGCTCATGGACTTCCAGGGGATTGAGCACCGGCTGGAACCGGTATTGACGATACATGGCATACAGTTTATCAATGATTCCAAGGCAACCAACGTGAATTCATGCTGGTATGCCCTGGAGAGTGCCAAGGGCAGGGTAGTATGGATTGCCGGGGGCATTGATAAGGGAAATGACTACTCCCAGTTGTATGAACTGGTACAGAATAAAGTGAAGGCCCTGATATGCCTGGGGAAGGACAACAGGCGGTTGAAGGAGGCTTTTGAAGGCAAGGTGGAAACGATCGTGGAGACCGAGCAGATGGAGGAGGCCGTAAAATCGGCCTATTACCTGGCCAGGAATGATGAGACAGTATTGCTGTCTCCTGCATGCGCCAGTTTTGACCTTTTTCAGAACTACGAGGAGCGGGGTCGTAAATTTAAAGCAGCGGTGAAAGAGTTATAACGAATGAACCTGAAGCGATACATAAAAGGGGACCGGATCATCTGGGGGGTAATACTCATCCTGCTGGTGGTATCCCTTCTGACGGTCTACTCATCTACCGACACACTGGCTTACAAGAAGCAGTCGGGGGATACCATGTTCTACCTGTTCAGGCAGTTGAAGTTTATTGTGCTCGGACTGGTAGTGATGTTTTTTGTCCACCTGATCCCCTTCAGGGTATTCAGCCGGGTTTCGGTAGTGGCTCTTTACATAGTGGTACCCCTTTTGTTATTTACGCTGATTTCCGGGGAGGCACGCAACGAAGCGAGCAGGTGGCTGATGATCCCGGGGACGGGGCTGACCCTGCAACCCTCCGATTTTGCAAAAGTAGCGCTGATCATGTTCATTGCCAGGGTATTGTCGGTGAATCAGAATAACATGCAGGATTTCAGGTCGGTATTTCTGAAGCTGGCGGTTGCGGTTTCGCTTATCTGTGTGCTGATCCTGCCGGCCAACCTGTCTACGGCAGCCATTGTATTTGCCACCGCCTTCACCCTGATGTTCATTGGCAGGGTACCGTTCAAACACCTGATGATGTTCCTGGGGATCGGCATTGCGGGACTTGCCCTTTTCCTGCTGATCGCCACGGCGATGAGCCGGGAGGGGCGGATCAACACGTGGAAGAATCGCATAGAGGCCTATGTAGACGGGGAGGGAGATAATTTCCAGGCCGACCAGGCCAAGGTAGCCATTGTACGGGGCGGACTCTTCCCCAATGGTCCGGGCACCAGCACCCAGCGAAACCTTCTGCCTCACCCGTATTCCGATTTTATCTATGCCATCATCATAGAGGAGTACGGTTCGCTTATCGGGGGAGTGTTGTTGCTGGCGTTGTACCTGTGGATATTGTTCCGGACCGGTCTCATTGTAAGAAAGAGTAAAAGCACCTATGCCGCTTTCCTGGCGATCGGGCTATCCCTGGGCCTGGTGCTCCAGGCCTTTGTGAACATGGCGGTGGCGGTGGGATTGTTACCGGTGACCGGACAAACCCTGCCCCTGGTGAGCATGGGTGGATCGTCCATTCTATTCAACAGCATTGCCCTGGGGATGATTTTGAGCATCAGCTGGGGGGTAAAAAAGGACCTGGAAGAAGAAACAGAAGGGGCGGCGGAGGCTGTCCCGGAAAATCAACCAGAAACGGCACATGGAGAAACACCATAAATACCGGATCATCATCGGCGGCGGCGGCACCGGGGGGCATGTCTTCCCGGCTATATCCATCGCTCATGCCCTGACGGAGCAGAACCGGAAAACGGAGATCCTGTTCGTGGGCGCCCGCAACCGCCTGGAGATGGAGAAGGTGCCTGAGGCCGGTTATGAAATTATTGGTCTGCCCGTGGCCGGTTTTCAGCGCAGGCTGACCTGGAAGAATCTCCTGTTCTTTGTCAGGCTGATCAGGAGCATGATCGAGTCACGCAGGATCATCCGCCGTTTTGCACCTGATGCCGTGGTGGGAGTGGGTGGCTATGCCAGTGGTCCGATCCTCCGCGCGGCCGCGCGAAAAGGTATTCCCGTTCTGATCCAGGAGCAGAACTCCTACGCCGGGGTTACCAACAGGATCCTGGCCAGGTCGGCCCGCAGGATCTGCGTGGCCTATGAAGGAATGGAGAACTATTTCCCATCCGAAAAGCTGATCCTCACCGGGAATCCCGTACGGAAGGACCTGATTGCAAAACCGGGGAAGAGGGAATCGAATATGGCCCATTTCGGACTTCAGCCGGATAAAAAGACCATTATGATCCTGGGGGGTAGCCAGGGTGCCCGAACCATCAATGAAAGTGTGGTAGGTTACCTCGACCGGTTATCCAATTCGGAAGTTCAGCTGCTGTGGCAGGCTGGAAAGCTCTATTATGAATCGATCCGCGAACAGGTAGAACGGGGTGTAGCGGCGAATATTAAGGTGGTTCCGTTCATCAGGGAGATGAACAGGGCCTACCAGGTAGCGGATGTGATCGTATCCCGGGCAGGTGCGGGGACCCTTTCGGAGCTCTGCATTGTGGGGAAACCGGTGGTTCTTGTTCCGTCCCCGAACGTAGCAGAGGATCACCAGACACGGAATGCACGGAGTCTGACCGATGCAGATGCTGCATTGATGGTACCTGACAGGGAGGCGAGGGATACCCTTATGGAGACCGTGCTGGCCCTGGTGAGGGATGGGGAGAAGTGCAGCCGGCTGGCTGCAAACATTAAAAAATTTGCACTTCCCGATGCAGCAGCTAATATTGCCCGGGAGGTGTTCCAAATGATTGAAAAATCATGATGTGGATCAACCTCGATAGCGTCTATTTTGTAGGTATCGGTGGCATCGGTATGAGTGCCCTTGCCCGGTTCTTCCGGAGCCAGGGAAAACATGTGGCAGGGTACGACCGGGTTTCCACCTCGCTTACCGACCAGCTGGCGCGGGAGGAGATCGATATTCATTTTGATGACAGTACAACCCTGATCCCATCAGAGTTCAGGGATCCCGAGCGAACCCTGGTTATCTATACACCTGCTGTTCAGGATGATCACTACGAGCTAAGTTATTTCCGCAAGCGTGGGTTCCGGGTGATCAAACGTTCGGCTGCCCTGGGAGAAGTGTTCAATGCAGGTCATGGAGTGGCTGTAGCCGGAACGCATGGTAAAACTTCGGTATCCACGATACTTGCTTATCTCCTTTCGGAGTCCAGGGCCGGTTGCAATGCCTTTTTGGGAGGGATCAGCAAAAACTTCAGGAGCAACCTGGTAACGGATCCGGCCACCGATACGATCATCGCGGAGGCCGATGAATTTGACCGTTCATTCCTTGCCCTCTTCCCGCAGCTGGCCGTGGTGACCTCCATGGATCCCGATCACCTGGATATCTATCATACAAAGGAAAATCTGGTCAGGGGTTTTGAAACTTTTATAAGCCAGATTCATGACAAAGGTAAGTTGATCCTGAAATACGGACTCACCCCGGAGATCCCTGATAACCTGGAAGTGTTTACCTATTCCACCAATGATCCGGAGGCCGATTACAGCCTGCAGAAACTGGAGCGGAAAGAGAACCGGTACCGGTTTACGGTAAAGACCCCCTACAATATCATACCCGACCTCACATTGGGTGTGCCCGGACTGATCAACGTGGAGAATGCTCTGGCGGCCCTTGCAGCAGCTGATCAGCTGGGGGTTTCCCATGAAGAACTTACCCGGTCGATGCCCCGGTTTAGCGGGGTGGAACGGCGTTTTGATGTACGGGTGGAGAAGGAGGATCGCATCTATATCGATGATTATGCCCATCATCCTGAAGAGCTTCGGGCACTGATCACCTCTGTCAGGGAGATGTACCCCGGGAAACGCATCACCGGGATTTTCCAGCCTCACCTCTATTCGCGTACGCGCGATTTTGCCGGGGGGTTTGCCGAGAGCCTCGGTTTGCTGGATGAACTGATCCTGCTGGATATTTACCCGGCCCGGGAAGAACCCATCCCCGGGGTGAGTTCGGATATAATATTCAGGAAAACCGAGTTGGAGGAGAAGGTGCTGATAAAAAAGGATCAGCTTCTTCGTGTCATCAAAGAGCGGGATCCGCAGGTCCTGCTCACCATGGGTGCCGGTGATATTGACCGGTTGGTGGAGCCTTTAACCGATTGGATGAAACGAAAATGATGAAACGTATCGTACATATTGTCCTCTGGCTGGCATTGGCCGCATGGTTTGCTTTGATTATGGGATTTGTTTCCAGGAGCAAGGCAGATGTGCTCTGCAGCCGACTGGATATTGATATATCAGACTCGGCTACGGTGCGGTTCATTACATCGGTGCAGGTGCGCGAGTTGATTGGGAAACCAGAATGGGAGGTACAGGGGTATCCCCTGGATGAGATCAGGACCCGGGAGCTGGAAAAAAGCCTGGAAACCAATCCGTTTATTCGCAATGCCGAAGTGTTCACCACGGTGGATGGGGTCCTGCATGTGGATATTCTTCAACGGACACCGCTGATGCGGATAATGCCCGGCGGTGAGCCCGGTTACTATCTTGACCGGGAGGGATATATCCTTCCCCTGAAAAGTGATTACTCCCCGAACGTATTGCTGGTAACCGGTGATATTCATCTTTCGGAGAAGACCATGGAGAACGGGATTATCCCCGCTGAGCCGGCTCCGGGAACGGAGGCCGGGGCAGAGGTCGGCATGCTCCTGGATGCTGCCTCATATATAGCCGGTCACCCGTTCTGGAAGCACCAGGTAGTACAGCTCTACCGGGCACGCAACGGTGATTACGAAATTATTCCCCGTGTGGGAGCACACCAGATCATCCTGGGTAACCTGGAGGGGTATGATACCAAGCTGAGAAATCTGAAATTATTATATGATCAGGGACTGTCCCGCCACGGGTGGAACAGCTATGATCGGATCAATTTAAAATATTCTAATCAGGTAATTTGTAAAAAACGTTAACTATGGCTCAACAAGATCGTATTGTCGCAGCAATTGATATTGGCACAACCAAGATCGTAAGTCTGGTTGGCCGGTTCAACGAGCACGACCGCCTGGAAGTGCTGGGAATCAGCCGTTCTCCTTCAAAAGGAGTGAAAAGGGGTGTGGTGCTAAACATTGAAGATACCGTAAATGCCATCCAGAATACCGTGGATGATGCCCGTAAGCAATCGGGCCTGAGTTTTAAAGAGGTGTTTGTGGGCATTGCCGGTCAGCACATCAAATCGGTCAGGAACCGTGGCTATATCAACCGGGACTCTTACGAGGATGAGATCACCCGGGAGGATCTGCAACGGCTGATCAATGATATGTACAAGATCCCCGTGGATGTGGGGGAGGAGATCATTCATGTCCTGCCCCAGAATTATATCGTGGATAACGAAACCGGGGTCAAGCACCCGGTGGGCATGTCGGGGAAGCGGCTGGAGGCCAATTTTCACATTGTGATCGGTCAGATCTCTTCGGCCCGCAATATCGAAAAGTGCATCAACCGGGTCGGACTCGATGTGCACCAGCTGATCCTTGAACCGCTGGCTTCCAGTGCGGCGGTCCTTACCGAGGACGAAAAAGAGGCCGGGGTAGCGCTGGTGGATATCGGTGGCGGAACCACTGATGTGGCGGTTTACTACGACGATGTGATTCGTCATACCGCGGTTATTCCCTTTGGGGGTAACGTGGTTACCCGCGATATCAAAGAGGGGTGTGCCATTCTCCAGCGCCAGGCGGAATCGCTGAAGATGCAGTTTGGTTCTGCCCTTGGCGATCTGGCCCAGGAGGACAAGGTAGTGACCATCCCGGGTATTTCAGGGAGGGATCCGAAAGAGATCAGTTTCAGGAGCCTGGCCTATATTATCCAGTCCCGTATGGAAGAGATCATTGATGCCGTGGTCTATGAGATTGAGAATTCGGGATATATGGATAAGCTGAGTGCAGGCATTGTCTTAACCGGGGGAGGTGCCATGCTCAAGAACCTGAATCAGCTGGTGAAGTTCAAAACCGGGATGGATGTCCGCATCGGGTTCCCCAGCGAGTGCCTTGCGGCCGACACCCCGGATGAGGTGAACCAGCCAATGTACAGCACCTCCATTGGCTTGTTGCAGAAAGGAATGGAGGTCTACCTGGAGCGGAAAGAGCATGCCACGGTAGAGACCCTGGAGGGAGAAGAAGAGGAGGAAGCCGGAGATCTGCATGAAGAGCGGAAACCGGGAAAAAGCCGGTTGCGCAGGGGTAAGATCCTTGAGAATCTGAAAAATACCCTGAGCGATATTTTCG
>CAYZMH010000052.1:0-25735 GCA_964479445.1 uncultured Bacteroidaceae bacterium
CTAAACTCAAAATGGTCAATGAGGAGAGTAAGTTTCTGGCGGTGGAGGATCACCTGGATGCCTATCATGAAGCGATCAAACTGGCGCTGAATGTTTACAGGGAGACCGGGGAGGAGGAGTACCTGGAGAAAGCGTTCCGGTACGCAGAAAGCAGTAAATCCTTTGCATTGCTGTCGGAGATCAATAAAACCGAGGTGATGGAGTTTGCCGGATTACCCCGTGAAGTTAAAAATAAAGAGGAGAGGCTCTCCCGGGAAATCTCCGCATATGAAGAGTTGTTGCTCAATGAAGAGATGATGGAGCATCCCGATACCATGAAGTTGAAGAACTTCAAGGATAAACTATTCAGCCTCAGGGATGATTATAACAACCTGCTTTACGAGATCGAAAACAACTATCCCAACTATTATGAATTGAAATACAATCCCCACTTTATAACCATCGGGGAGATTCAGAAGAAGATCGGGCATGAAGAGGCCGTGGTGGAATATGTGCTGAGTGATTCCCTGCTGACCATGTTTATCATCGAAAAAGACCAGGTAGATATTATTCACCAGCCGGTTGATTCTTCCTTTTCCCGGGAGTGCATCGAATATTATACGATGATCCATAAGCAGGACTTCAGCAAGGAGGTACACAACACCTACCGCCGATACGTGGAGCTGGGAAGGAAATTTCATGAAACACTGGTACAACCGGTCCTGGAAACCATCGATCAGCGCACCATCACGTTCGTGCCCGACGGGGCGATCATGTACCTTCCGTTCGAGTCGTTCCTGACCGAAAACTGCGATTCGGAATACATCAATTACATGGATCTGCCCTACCTGATCCATGACCTGTCAATCGGGTATACCTACTCCTCCACCCTTATGTTCAACAGGCGTGCATCCGATCAATCCCCGAAAGAGGAGGTTCTGGCCTTCGCCCCCACCTATGATAACCTTCTCAATGATGTGGATCCGCTGGTGTGGAACCGGCAGGCCAATCCCGATTTTCTTATCCCGCTGAAAGGAGTCAAAGAGGAGGTGAACCGGATCTCCCAGCTGGTACCCTCCAACGTCTATATGGGTCATGAAGCCACCGAGAACAATTTTAAAAAGCAGGCTTCCAACTATTCCATCATCCACCTGGCGATGCATACCATCATGAACGATGAGAATCCCATGTATTCCCGGCTTGCCTTTACCCGTACCGAAAACGACTCGGCAGAGGATAACGACCTGTTTACCTATGAGATCTACAACATGAAACTCAATGCCAGGATGGTCGTACTCAGCTCCTGCAGCAGTGGTTACGGGAAAATGCTTAAAGGGGAAGGAATGATGAGCCTCGCCCGGGGATTCTTTTATGCCGGGTGCCCCAGCATTATCATGACCCTCTGGCAGGTCTCCGACCGGTCCAGCGCAGAACTCATGGGTTATTTCTACAAGTACCTGAAACGCGGAAGAAGCAAGCATGAAGCGCTCCGGCTGGCCAAGATCGACTATATTAAAAAGTCGGACGGACTCAAATCCAATCCGTATTTCTGGTCGGGATTCGTTTGCGTGGGCGATAACAGTCCGGTCTACACCCGCTCCGGCCTGGTCTACTGGGTCATCATCGTTGTGCTCTTTACCGGACTTATTGTCTTTACCCAGGTGAGAAGCTACCGGCGCCGGAAAAGGTAATACGCCTCCCCTATCACTACTCATCAAACATGGCGCGGTATTCCGGATCCTCCTTGATACGGTTTACCAGGAACTCCTTGCAGAAGTGACGTCGTTTCCTGACATAATTTTCGCTTCGAAAACCCAGTTTACCGGCAATCTCTTTCGCCGTGATATCTTTGGCCGTCAGGGAAAGTATCTTCTGGCAATCTTCAGGGATCTCTTTCAGATTCCGCTGGTAGATGGCATAGCGCAGATCCTTGTCGTTAACCGGCTTGGGCTCTTCAAACTCAATGGATTCATCAATGTCCTGCTTGAGTTCAACCACGTCCATCTTACGGATGGTTCGCAACCTCTTTAGCCAGATCAGCCGTGATATGGAGTAGATATAGGTGGTGAATGCACTGGTGAGCTGGAAATTGGCATCGTCCCTCAATTGCTTGAAGACCACGATCAATGCCTCCTGGAAAACATCTTCGGCATCATCTTCATTTCCGCTGTTGTTCTCAATTAACCTGGATACCGGCTGAAAGCACTCATTGTAAATGTATTGCAGCACCTGGTTGTCCCGCTGACGGAGTCCTGTCAATATTTGTTCGTCTGATAAACGCTTCATCCGTATGGGTTGAGAGGGAACAGCTTTTCTTTCTGTTACCAGACAAATATAATTAATCTGGCTAACCGGCAAGTTGAAAAACAGGAATTAATAGCCTTTTCACCGGTATACCCCACACTAAAATCACTATCTGCACCCTGAATACCCGGGTAAATTTCATACTTTTGATCAGCGTAACCCGAAAAACATATCCCTATGATCGAAAAACTGCTGGAACAGTATAGATCCATGCTGGAGGGGATCGGACTCAGTAACCAGGTGGCTATGATCATCGAAAATGTGACAGTCCTGGTAATTATTATCCTGCTGGCATTCCTTGCCGATCGTATTACCAAAAGGGTCCTCATCGGGGTAATCCGCCAGGTGGTGAAGCGTACAAAAACCACCTTCGATGATATCCTGCTCCAGCGGAAAGTATTCAACCGCCTTGCCCATATTGCCCCCGCCCTGGTGATCAATGCAACGGTGGTATTCCTGTTCGATGCACCCGACCTGGTGGCGGTCATCAAGAAACTTACCGGTGTCTATATGATCCTGGTCACCGCCCTGGTGATCGACTCACTGATCAGCGCCCTGCACGACATCTATAACCAGTTGCCGGTATCCAGGGGACGCAACATCAAAGGATACATGCAGGTGGTCAAGATCATTATCTATATCTTCGCCATCCTGCTGGTGATCGATGTGTTTTCGGAAAAATCGCTGGTCGGACTCTTTACGGGGCTGGGTGCCTTTGCGGCAGTGATCATGCTGGTATTTAAAGATTCCATCCTGGGTCTGACCGCCAGTATCCAGCTTTCTGCCAATGATATGGTTAAAGTGGGAGACTGGATCTCCATGCCCCAGTTTAACGCCGACGGGGATGTGATCGATATCAGTCTGACCACTGTCAAAGTACGGAACTGGGACAAAACCATCGCCACCATTCCCACCTATGCCCTGGTTTCCGATTCCTTCAATAACTGGCGTGGCATGCAACTTTCGGGTGGACGGCGCATCATGCGTTCGGTCAATATCGACATGCGCAGTATCCGGTTTATGGACCAGGAGATCCGGGATCAGCTGAGCAGCATAGCCATCCTGAGACCTTACCTTAAGGAGAAAGAGAAAGAAATTGAGGCATACAACAGGAGCATCGGGGCCGATGACACCAACCCGGTCAACGGCCGCCGAATGACCAACCTGGGTACCTTCAGGAAATACCTGGAACTTTACCTGCGAAACCATCCCAAGGTGAACCAGGAACTGACCTTCATTATCAGGCACCTGCAACCCACCGATAAAGGGCTGCCCATCGAGATCTATGTCTTCAGTAAAGACCAGGAATGGGAAAAATACGAGGCCGTGCAGGCCGACATATTCGACCATGTTCTTGCGGTAATCCCCTATTTCGACCTGCGTATATTCCAGAATCCTTCAGGGGAAGACTGGCGAATGCTGGCAGAAAGGATACATTGATTCGTTGCCTGTGCGCCTGGTATATTGTATAACATGCCGTTCCGTCTTTGAGAGATAAAACCATCGTGCTACCTTGGGAGATGAATTTTAAAGTAATACCAGGATCTGTATTTAACTTATAATTGCTAATGAATGCTTTTTCATGAAATTCAATTACCAGGAAAATTATCTCCCCAGGTTATTTTTCGTATTTTCAGGTCCGGGATTGAAACCCTCATAAAACAAACACCGCATGGAAGACAGTAACCATATTGACAGCCTGGATCGAAAGATCCTCTCCCTGATCACAAAAAATGCACGCATCCCTTACCTGGAAGTCGCCAGGGAATGCAATGTTTCAGGAGCCGCCATTCACCAGCGAATACAGCGCCTGACAAAATTGGGGATCATCACGGGATCCGAATTCGTGATCGATCCCAAGAAAATCGGGTTCCTCACCTGTGCCTACGTGGGAATATTCCTCGACAACGCAGGCTTATACCCCGAAGTGGTCACCAAGCTGAAGGAGATCCCGGAGATCACCCAGTGCCACTATATTACCGGTAATTATTCCATCTTTATTAAGGTCTATACCCGGGATAACGAAGACCTCAAGCATGTTCTCGTGGACAAAGTGCAGGCAATTCCCGGGGTGGAGCGTACCGAAACATTCATCTCCCTGGAGGAGACCTTCAACCGGCAATTACCCCTCGAGTGAGCGGGTACGCTGCCGCACCGCCTCGTAAAGCATAATCCCTGCCGCTACACTCACATTCAGCGAAGCAATAGATCCCTGCAGGGGAATCCGTACCCTCTGATCGGCCAGCTCAAGTAAAGAGGTTGAAATACCCCGGTCTTCTGCTCCCATGATAAAGGCAACCGGAACGGAAAGTGTGGTATCATACAGGGAAGACTCTGTTTTTTCGGAAGCCGCTATAATGCTCAGTCCGGCCTCTTTCAAATAAGCCACCACCCCCGTGAGATCCTCATGCCGGCACACCGGGACCCGGTGAAGGGCACCGGCCGAGGTCTTTACCGCTTCAGAGGTGATGCGCGCTCCTCCCCTCTCGGGGATTACAATGGCATGCGCCCCGGAGCACTCGGCCGTCCGGGCAATGGCCCCGAAGTTTCGTACATCGGTCACCTGGTCGAGCACCACCACCATGGGATCTTCCCCTTTTTCATAGATACCCGGAACGACCTGTTCGATAGAACTGTAAGAGATCAGCGCCAGGTAGGCGATCACCCCCTGGTGATTTTTGCGGGTGATACGGTTCAGCTTCTCGGGGGGAACCTGCTGGTAAGGAATCCGGGCATCGCGCAACCGCCGCCTGAGATCCCTTAACAGTCCGCTGTTGCCGGATGCTCTTTTTAAATAGACCTTCTCCAGCTCACGGCCCGCCTCAATGGCTTCCAGCACCGCACGCACACCGAAGATCATCTGGTCTTTTTCCTGTTTCATCAGTTACTCAATGAGAATACTTTCCCTTTCCGCCATGAACTGACCGCTTCATTCCAATAGCTGAGGGCTTCCTGGTTTTTCTTCCATATAAAATCATCCGTAGTGTAAACACTGGGTGACCGTTCAAACAGAAATTCGATCACTTTACCCCGGCGCCTGGATACATAGTACCACCTCTCCTCTGTTCCGGTGGTTCGCATACGGTCGGGCGGACCAAAAAGGATGAACACCATTCCCCGGTCGGTCTTCCATCCCTCTTTATCGGCCGTAAAAAATATATTGGAGTAACGAACGCGGTTGTAGTAGATCCGGATCAGCTCCTTGGAACGTGCCATGCTGCTGCCCCGGTTGAGCCAGAAGTCATCCACTGCTACCTTGGTATTTTCTGCCCTCCTCAGATCCCTGTATTCGGAAAGCGTGGCCAGGTAAAAGACCGGCTCCAACAGATCCTTCTCGGTCTTAATATCCGGGAAGGTAGGACCGAAATTGAACATGGTCATCCCTTCGCGCCGATCGGGATCAACCCTGAAATGATACCGGCCCTCCCGGGGCAACCTGAATGTGATCGTATCGGCGAAGGGAAGAATGAGTGTGGTATCCGGATCAATTTTTTCGGTATACCCGAACGAGCCCGTAAGCGGAGCACGCGGGAGTTCGCTCTCCATATCGAAATAATCCACGTATACCGTGTCATATCCCGGAAGACGATAATCCAGGTAGAAAGCCTCGTTGGGATAGAAATAATTCATGAACTTCGGTAATCCTGTGGTTGCAGATAGTATTTTGAAATTCTGGCCTGTGAAAAGATTCTTTTTATTGACAAACACATGTTCCAATCCGATCGAGCCCCGTTGCATGTCCCTGATACGGATCTCCATGAGATAGGAGACGCCCTCTGGTAGTTCAAGCGAAAAAGAGTTCAGCCACGCCGACCGGCTCTGAACATCGCGGTCGAGCTTAAAAGTGATTGCTGAAGAATCCACCCTGGTGCGAGGCTCCTGGTCTTCTCCGAGCCTGTAAATAATATAACTCAATCTTACCACTGCCCTGTATTCAGCATCTTCATTAGCCTGGTTGAACAAAATCTCATTGGGGTAAAGCCGGAAATAGAGCCTTGACTGATCCGGTGATTCATGAAAAACACGGTACTCGGCGCTGAGGGAAAATTCACTGGGATTATATAGCGATGCCAGGACGGAAGTCTCCTGCTGGGTCTCCCTGGTGGTCCCGCACCCCGCAATAATTAGCAGGACAATCCATATCCATGTGTACCGCGCTCTGATCATGCCAATGAAAATTAGTTAAATTCTCTGTTCTTTCAAAGTTTCCAGATTTTCCGCAATCTCTTCCCACTCCTCCAGGTGCTTCTCCAGCTTGTGGTTATGATCCTCATACCTGCTGAACACAGCCGGATCATCAATCGATGCGGGATCGGTCATCTGGCGGTCAAGAGAAGCGATCTCCGACTCCAGTTTCTCAATCGCTTTCTCCACCGATTGAAGCCGGTTGGTCTGCTTTCGTATCTCCCTGTCCAGCTCTTTTCGCTCCAGGCGGACCTGTTTACCGGTGCTCTTCCTGCCCGGCGACTCTTTCTTTCCTCTCAGAGGGTCCTTCCGTTCTATCTCTTGAAGGGAATCCAATTTCCTTCGTTGCAAAAAATCAAAGATTCCTCCCAGGTGCTCTTTTACCTTACGGTGCCCGAACTCATACACTTTGTCGGTTAACCCGTCCAGGAATTCCCGGTCGTGGGAAACAACGATCAGCGTTCCGTTATACTCCAGCAGGGCATTCTTGAGGATATCCTTCGACCGCATATCAAGATGATTGGTGGGCTCATCCAGTATCAACAAATTGAATGATTGTAACAACATACGTGCCATGGCCAGCCTGGAACGCTCACCACCCGATAACACTTTCACCTTTTTATCCACGTCTTCCCCCCTGAAGAGGAATGCCCCGAGAATATCGCGCATTTTGGTCCGGACATCCCCCACCGCGACACGATCAATCGTTTCAAAAACCGTCAGGTTCTCATTCATCAGTTCGTCCTGGTTCTGGGCGAAATATCCCAGCGAGACATTGTGTCCCATTTTCAGCTGTCCTTCATAATCAAGCTCACCCACCAGGATACGCGACAGGGTGGTCTTCCCCTCCCCGTTCCGTCCCACAAAGGCAACCTTCTCCCCCCTTTCTATCACAAGGTCCACGTTCCTGAAAACGGTATGCCTGCCAAACGCCTTTTTTAGTCCGGCCGCTTCAACCACCAAATCACCGGAGCGCGGTGCCGGCGGGAACCTGAGGTTCATGGTGAGGTCATCCTCCTGCTCCACTTCAATCCGGTCCAGTTTTTCCAGCTGCTTGATCCGCGATTGAACCTGTACGGCCTTGGTGGCTTTATAGCGGAATCTTTCGATAAACTTCTCAGTGTCCTGGATCATCTTCTGCTGGTTTTCATACGCGGCCTGCTGATGGGCTATACGCTCCTTTTTCAGCTCGACATAACGGGAATATCCCACCCTGTAATCATAGATATTACCCAGGGAAAGGTCGAGGGTCCGGTTTGTCACATTATCCAGGAAGAGCCGGTCGTGGGAGATTACTATCACGCCCCCTTTATAGGCAGAAAGATACGACTCCAGCCACTGGATCGAATCGATGTCCAGGTGATTGGTAGGCTCATCCAGCAGGATGAAATCAGGGTTCCTGAGCAGGATCTTGGCCAGCTCGATCCGCATCCGCCAGCCCCCACTGAACTCCGTCACCGGCCGTTGCATATCCTTACTCTCAAAGCCCAGTCCGACCAGGGTCTGTTCGATGCTGGCCTCCATGGCATTCCCGCCAAACATCTCATAGCGGTCATTGAGGTGCGTCACCTTCTCAATGATCTTCATGTAGTCTTCCGACTCATAATCGGTGCGTTCGGTCAAAAGGGCATTCAGTCGTTCGATCTCCTTCTCCATCTCCAGGACCGGCCGGAATGCCTGCCGCGTTTCGTCGATCAGACTTTTATTACCCCTGTGCTTCATCTGCTGGGGCAGATAGCCAATGGTGATATCCTCCGAACAGACCACCGCGCCTTCATCGGGTTGCTGACTTCCTTTGATCAGGTTAAGCAGGGTGGTTTTCCCGGCACCGTTCCTTCCAACCAACCCGATCCGGTCGCCGGCATTCACCTGGAAGGAAATGCCGTCGAAAAGAATAAATCCTCCGAAGCGTATGGTTACTTTATCTACTGATATCATATTTCCAATAGTTGGATGGGAGCCGGTTCAATATCATACCTGTACCCCCACATGAGACCGTGCAACGGCTCTTTTGTTTGTGTGCGCCCTCTGACAACAAACAGTTTTTGCTGCGGAATGCTGGTAAGGAGCATTTTCACCCGGTAAATTCGTTCCCGGTAAAGTGTTTCATGGATCCCGCTGCGGTTTCCCCATGCCGGGATAATGTACTGACACTGCTCCACGGTCTCTGCAATCACCCGGTCGTTCTCCTCCCCGATCACCGCAACAGCACCTTCCTGTGCAAAGACCCGGTTCAGGTCAGCCGGATCGGTGGCGCGGTAGGCAAAGATATTGAGAATATGGATAACCCGTACATCCGGGAAACGATGATATACGAAGGTCTCTACTTTACGGATGGTAGCATCGGCCAGTCCTGCATCCGCCGCACTTGGATTCTTCAGGATAACAGCCAGTTGATTCGCTCTTCCTTTATCAAACATGGAATTCAAATACCTCATGGAAAGCCGGTAACGGTAGAGGCGGTCGGACGAAAACACCGCCCGGGTGTCTGACAGGTCCACCTGTTCAAAATGAGGTATGGTTCTTCCCAATCTCGCTTTCATTTCATGCTCATTTATAGATCCCTGCGTGCCTTAACAGAACAAAATCAACGGTGCGTTGTATTAGAAACATAACTCATTAAAACTCCTGATGTATGAAAAAAATGGTTCCCGGATTCCTTATCGGTATAGTCACCGGTGTCGTTATCACGTTCCTGGTCGTCTTTTTTGCTTCCCCATCGCTTATGATCCATGAAGACAAAAGTACGTATGATTTTTCGACAACCGTAACCGAACTGGAAAAATCAGCTGCCGAGGCCGGCTGGAAAATTCCGAATGTAAATGACCTCCAGGCCACCCTGCACAAGTTTGGAAAAGATGTCCGGCAGGTAAAAGTGCTTTCACTCTGTCATCCCGAACATGCCTACAGGGTCCTGAGCCAGGATGACGAACGGATTGTATCCTCCCTGATGCCGTGCCGGGTGGCAGTCTATGAGAAATCAGACGGATCGGTGCATGTAAGTCGTCTTAATTCCGGACTGATGTCCAGGCCCATGTCGAAGGTTATCCGGCAGACCATGTCCGATGCTGCAGTCGAAACCGAGGAGATTCTCCAGGCGGTTATCGAATAACCGGGATTGGATCTCTTCCCGTTGCCTTACATGATTCCGCATTTATTATCTTTGTCCCAAAAGAGCAAACATGGGAAGGAGAAAGCTGCCGGCCTATACCGGCATTGAAGTGGAGGATATAGCACTGGGAGGCAAGGCACTTGCGCGGAAAGATGACCTGGTGATCTTTATTGAAGGAGCGGTTCCGGGAGACGTGGTGGATGTCCAGGTGACCCGTAAAAAACGGAATTACCAGGAAGCCCGGGTAACAGCCTATCACACCTATTCCGAAAAACGGACCACCCCGTTTTGCCGCCATTTCGGAACCTGCGGGGGATGCAAGTGGCAACACCTTCCCTACGAGCAGCAACTTCATTATAAGCAAAAACAGGTGTATGATGCCCTGGAGAGGCTGGGTAAGCTGAATATTGAACAGAAACACCCGATCCTGGGTTCTGCAAAAACCCGGTACTACCGTAACAAACTGGAGTACACCTTTTCCAACCACCGGTGGCTTAACGATGAAGAGATCCGGCAGGAGACGGAATTTGAGCACAGGAACGGACTTGGTTTTCACGTTCCGGGAAGGTTTGACCGGGTGGTGGATGTCCATGAGTGCTTCCTGCAGGAGGATCCCAGCAACAAGATCCGCAATACGCTCCGCGAGTTTGCCCTGAAAGAAAAGCTCACCTTCTATGATCACCATACCAATGAAGGACTGCTTCGTAATCTGATAATCCGCACCTCCACCCTGGATGAACTCATGGTGATCCTCTCGGTCCAGTATGATGAACCCGTGGTATACCGGATGCTGGAGCACCTTGACAGGGAAGTCCCGGGAATCACCAGCCTGATGTACACCATCAACCCGAAGAAGAACGAAACGCTCTACGATTTGGATATCCAGACTTTCCGGGGCAGGGATCATATCGTTGAAACGCTGGACGGACTCACATTCAAGATCGGTCCGAAATCGTTTTTCCAGACCAACAGTTACCAGGCACTGAACCTTTACCGGGTTGCACGGGAGTTCGCCGGACTGTCAGGTACGGAAACCGTGTATGATCTTTATACCGGGACCGGTACAATCGCCAATTACATGGCCCCCTCCGCACGCCATGTCATCGGCATTGAGTCGGTACCCGAAGCTATTGAGGATGCCAGGGTGAATGCCGGACTTAACAAACTGGATAATACCTCGTTCTTTGCAGGAGATATGAAAGATCTCTTTACGGGTGAATTCATCGCAGCGAACGGACGACCCGATGTTCTGATCACCGATCCGCCCCGGGCCGGCATGCACCCGAAAGTGGTGGAACGGGTCATTGAAGCAGGTCCGCCACGTATCGTCTATGTAAGCTGCAATCCGGCCACCCAGGCCCGGGATGCCGCGTTGTTGTCAGAACACTATCACATCAGGCAGTCTCAACCCGTCGATATGTTTCCCCATACGCCCCACATCGAAAATGTGCTGCTTATGGAACGGTCATAAAGGGACTATTTCCTTTCACCCATGGGCAGTTTTTCGTTCGGCCAGTCGCGTTTGAAATCCCTCCAGTACTCCCTGATAACGTTGCGCATATCCCTGTGCAGGATCAGGATACCAACCAGGTTGGGGATGGTCATGATCACAATGGTGATGTAGGAGAGATTCCACACGATGGTGGTATCGGTGAAAGAAGCGATAAAGAAACCGACCACGTAGAGCATCCGGTAATAGATCACGTATTTGGTACCAAAAAGGTAGGTGACCGCCCTTCCGCCGTAATACGACCACGAGATCGCCGTGGAAAAGGCAAACAAGAGCAACCCTATCGATACAATGTACTGTCCCCAGCGTCCCATCACACTGCGTGTAAACGCCTCCGCGGTAAGGGGTGCCGAGTGGATCAGCGAACGGCCTGTAAGGTAGACCTCCTCCCCTTCGAATGTTTCAGCGGTCAGGTCGGGATTGCCCTCCACCACACTCAATCCCCCGGTGAACGGTTGATCTTCTCTCATAACCCGGATATTCTCGGCAAAGGATTCTGCATGCAGGATCGTGGCATCAGTGGTCATGATCACGCCATCCTCCACTGCCAGGACTCCGTTGTATACCGGCAGGGTGGTATCGTTGCTGAAAAACCGGCTCATGGCGCGTGAATCGGCCGGATCATCCTCCTGGTAGGTTCCGTCCAGCACCACCATATCGGCCTGCTCAAACTTGTTCTCCAGCTTCTCATTCCACACCCCCGAGGAGAGCAATACCAGTCCGGTTAACGTACAGATAAGGATGGTGTCAATAAACGGACCCAGCAGGGCAACGATCCCCTCCGAAACCGGCTCCTGGGCACGCGCTGAAGCATGCGCAATGGGTGCCGATCCCTGTCCGGCCTCGTTGGAAAAAAGTCCGCGGTTCACCCCCTTGTTAAAGGTAAAAGCAAACCCGGCCCCCAGGAAGCCGCCCACGGCCGCACTGCCGGTGAAGGCATCACTGAAGATAGCCCCCAGCGAAGGCAGAATATTTTCATAGTTGGTGCCGATCACCAGCACTGCCCCTACAAAATAGATCAGTCCCATGGCAGGTACCAGCCTGGAGGTCACCTTGGCTATCCGCCTGATCCCCCCGATAATCACCAGTCCGAGTAAAACCGCCAGCACTCCGCCGGAGATAATGTGTTTGATCCCGAAAGTGGAAAACAGCGCATCCGAAATGCTGTTGATCTGGGGCAGATTCCCTGTTCCAAACGATGAAAGAATGGTAGCCAGGGCAAAGAAAGCCCCCAGTACCGCCCCTGTTTTGATCACCTTCCCCGAAGGGGTCTTGATATTCAACCGCTTCTTCATATAATACATCGGTCCCCCGGATACCGTACCGTCGGGAAGAATATCACGGTACTTGTGCGAGATGGATACCTCCACGAATTTAAGCGTCATCCCGAATACCGCTGTAACCAGCATCCAGAAAAGCGCTGCCGGTCCGCCCAGGTGAATCGCCAGGGCCACCCCGGCAATGTTACCGGTCCCTATCGTTCCTGAAAGCGCTGTAGCAAGCGCCTGGAAATGCGTTGTATCTCCAATGTCACCGGCCTGGTCATATTTGCCCCTGGCGATCTTGATCGCATGCCGGAAATACCGGAATTGCGGGAAACCAAGGTAGATGGTAAAAAAGGCTCCGGTTCCCAGTAATAAAAAGACAAACCAGGGATGTCCACCCAGGTAATCATTAAGGAAAAGCAGAAAGTTGTTAATCTTTTGCATAAAAGGCACGTTTAGGGTTAGCATGAATGGAGGTAAAAATAGTAATTATTTGGAAACTTGAAAGATCCTCACCCATTTCCCTGACTGGTGCCGGGGCTCCCGCACCATTGCGGTGCACTCGGTTTTATCGTGCAAAGGAGCATGTGTAATTTTCCCCTGCGGCTTTCTCCCGTTGCACAATGAATGGTTTGGACTGCATCACTTCCCTGCCACCCGGGAGATGAGCGTAATGATCTCCCCGGCAACATAGGGCTTGGAGAAATACTCGTCGAACCCGAGTGCCAGGAACCGGTCCCGGTCTCCCTGCAGGGCATAAGCCGACTGCGCGATGATCTTTGCCCCGGGGTACTTTTCCCGTATGATGCGGAACGTCTGTTCGCCGGTAAGTATAGGCATCTGCAAATCCATCAGGATCACATCCGGCATGCGTTCCGAGTCCAGGTATACAAGGGCTTCATACCCCGAATATGCCGGGAAGGTCTCCACCCCTTCGCCTGCCAGGATCTCCTGCAGGAGGGTCACAGAATCTGTATCGTCATCCACGACCAGGATCTGCAGTCCCTTCACATCCACCGGCTCCTCATCGCCAGCCCGTTTACCGGTATGATCCAGGGTGACTCCTGTATCAAGTGGTAGTTCCACGTAGAAAACGGAGCCTTTTCCCACCTCCGACTCCAACCAGATGCGACCGCCCAGCATACGGACCAGGTTCCGGGAGATGGCCAGGCCTAATCCGGTCCCCCCGTGCGTTCGGGTATTGGTATCCTCCACCTGCCGGAACTGGTCGAATATGATATCAAAATCCTTTTTATCAATGCCGATCCCGGTATCTGATACAAAGAACTGAACACGATTATCATCCCGGAGACGGTAACCAAAACCAACCACCCCTTCATCGGTAAACTTAATGGCATTGTTGACCAGGTTTTGCATGATCTGCATCAGCCGCACCATATCGGTCTCCATAGCAAGATCAGGATGGCCGGGATCCGGATCATAGCTGATCTCCAGTTGCTCTTTCCTTCGTTGCCCGGCCTCCTCGTTTGCCACCTGGTTTAATTCCCTGAAAAGATTGGGCAGATGAACCGTTGAAAACACGATGGGCAACTGGTTGCTCTCAATCTTGGCCAGGTCGATGATATCGGAGATCAGGGCAATCAGGCGGACTGAATTCCGGTTGATCCTTTGCGCATACTCTTTCCTGGAAGATGCATCCAGGTCAAGTTCGCTGAGAAGGTTGGCAAATCCCACGATGGAGTTCATGGGGGTTCGTATCTCATGGGACATGTTGGCCAGGAAGGCCGACTTCAGCTTGTCACTCTCCTCGGCCTGTTGTTTGGCTTCAAGCAGTTCCTGCTGCACTTTCATGAGCCCGGAGGTGTCTCTTACTACCATAAGCACCCGGGGTTGTTTATCATCCCCCTCATGCAGGAGTACGCTTTTCGAAGACATATGCAGGTAATGGCCGTCTTTATGTTGCACCCGGTATTCCGACGAGGCGGTGCCGTTCTCCAGCAGCTCATTCCGTTTTTCATCGATATAGGCAACATCATCGGGATGCACCTTCTCCCGGTTTTCGCGAACAAAATACTCCTCCTTCGAATACCCGAGCGATTCATAAAAAGCCGCATTGGTCAGCACAATACTACCATCCAGTCCGAACACCCCGATGCGGTCGTTGGCACTCTGGATCACACTCCGGTAGAGGTTCTCGCTCTCCCTCAGTTCATGTTCCATCTCCTTCCAGCCGGTCATGTCGTCCAGCATCACAAGGATCAGCTGCCGGCCCGTGAGACTGAACATATGCGCATATACTGATATATTCTTCTTCTCCTTGTTCCAGTTTATCAACTCCGTTTCAAATGAGATAGTCTCATCCTCCAGGATCTGTTCAAACAACTTATTACCGCTCTTTTTCATACCCCGGTTTCCAAACAGCCGGGGATCCATTCCGATCAGCTCCCGGTGGTCACACCCGTAAAGCACACCGGCAGCTTTGTTTGCATCAACCACCTTCACGCTTTCATACCCCTGCTGAGCCTCCAGGATAATGACTGCCTCCTGTGTGTGGTGGAAAATAAACTCGAATTTACTCCCCTCCTCGATCCGGTTCAGAATCTGGTTGTACCGCTGTGATACATCCATGCTTATCCCCCCGACCATAAGGGGGTTTCCTCGTTCATCCCTGGCCACTACCGCACCCCGGTTGTAGAACCAGTGCCACCTGTTGTCTATTTTGAGACGGAACTCCTTCTCATAGTAATCCAGCTCCCCGCTGATCAGTTTCGAAAACAGCGCTTCGTGCTCTTTGATGTCCTCCGGATGCAGGTTACGGTCGATGGTTGGAATACCTCCGTCATACTCCTCCTCGGAGTATCCCAGCAACTCGATCAATTCCGGACTGATATAGAGGTGCTGGCCGGAAACACTCCAGTACCACCAATGGATCTGCATGCTTTGCAGGGCACTCCTGAAGGCATCGGAGGGTTGAAGGAACTCACGCGGAATATGCGAAGAAAGGTCGTCTGGCACGCCTGGCAGGTTTTAACTGTTGAACGGTTCGTTGATCCGGGCAATACATTGCAACCGGGATTATCATAAAGATACTATTTTTTAGATGGTCCAAAACATTCTGTTTATCATTTTGTTTACACTACCAATATGGAGAAGATCCTGAACTTCCTTTCGGAACTGGACCAGAACAACCACCGTGAATGGTTTAATGCCCATAAACCGGTTTACCAGGAGGCGCGTCACCGGTTCCTGGATGTGATCCGGGATGTCATCGCCCGGATGCAGCTTGTGGATCCCATGCTGGCCAACCTGGAAGCCCAGGATACTGCATTCAGAATTTACCGCGATGTACGGTTCTCCAAAAACAAAGATCCCTATAAAACCCATTTTGCAGCATTCCTGGCCAAAGGCGGGCGAAAAAGCGGAAACAGCGGGTACTACATCCATATCCACCCCGAAGAATCCTTCGTTGGCGGAGGCATTTACAGTCCGGATAAAGACACCCTACGCGCCATCCGCCAGGAGATCCTCTTCCAGCCCGAACAGTTCAGATCCATCATCCGGGAGGCAGGGGAACAGGGACTCACCATGATGGAAAAAGACAAACTAAAAACCGGTCCGAAAGATTTCCCTAAAGACTCCCCGCATATCGATCTGATCAAATACAAACACTATATCCTCTCGGCCTCCCTGGAGCGAGAGATCGTTCGGTCCCCAGAGTTTGCCGACCTTTGTACCGGGCGGTTGGCTCCCATGAAACCCTTTAACGATTTTCTGAATACTGCCCGTGATTTCACCGGCAATCACTAGGAAATCCGGATCTGTGACATTTGTTACAGACAGTCAGTAACCCCCTTACTATTTTTGCACTGTAAGTTTAACGATAAAAAAACGACTAAAGAAAACAAATAAGAACAGCTAAAATCTAAAAGATCATGAAACTTGAGCATTTGAACACAGAAACATTTAAAGAGAAAATATTCAATTACGAAGCGAGCAAGGACTGGAAGTTCGAAGGCGACAAGCCTGCCATCATAGATTTCTATGCCGACTGGTGCCAGCCATGCAAGATTGTTGCCCCCATCCTGGAAGAGCTGAAAGAGGAGTACGGGGAAAAGCTGGATATCTACAAGATAGACACCGAGCAGGAGCGCGAACTGGCAGCCATTTTCGGCATCCAGAGTATTCCTTCGATGTTGTTCGTTCCCACCGACGGGCAACCCCAGATGGCCATGGGAGCGCTCCCCAAGGAGACTTTCAAACAGGCTATTTCAGAAGTTTTAAACGTTAACTAAGGAGGGTATCATGCAACAATTGATCGTAACAATAACCATGGTGATGGCTCTGTTTACCGGGTGCAACAACAGTACCGAAAAAGAGTCCGCCACCGCCCAGTCCGAAATTATCGAAACACGCGCTGGCGGAGATAAAGACAATTATCCGGCCGAAACGGTGATGCTCAACCGGGACCAGTTCCTGGAGCGGATCATCGACTATACGAACAACCCCGAGGAGTGGAACTACCAGGGTGACCTGCCGGCCATTGTCGATTTCTACGCCGACTGGTGCGGTCCGTGCCGCCAGGCAGCGCCTGTGCTGGAAGAACTGGCCGAAGAGTACCAGGGCAAGATCTATATCTATAAAGTAGACACGGAGAAAGAGCGCGAGCTGGCCTCGGTATTCGGCATCCGCAGTTTGCCGTCATTCCTGTTCATCCCCATGGAAGGGCAACCCACCATGAGCAACGGGATTGCACAAACACCGGAAGAGACCAAGAAAATGTTCAGCAAACTGATCGATGACATCCTGCTGAATCCCGAATCAAAAGAAGATGCCACCCAGGGTGCATCCCTCTGATTCCTTGAAATAATAATAAATACACCATATAACGCAAGCCGGGTCCTCATGGATCCGGCTTTTCTTATATTCCTGCAGTCAACAATCAACCCTCTCCTTTTGTTACCTTTACAGTGCCCGTTCCGGCTGCAGCCGGAATGACCGTTTATATAAAACGCCCCCATCATGAAATATATCGGAGCTCATGTAAGTGCCGCCGGAGGTGTGGAGAATGCCCCGCTGAATGCGCTGGAGATCGGCGCAACGGCATTCGGACTCTTTACCAAAAACCAGCGGCAATGGAAAGCCAAACCGCTTACAGAAGAAAATATTACCAGGTTTAAAAAGAATTGCGAGGAGAATGGATTCGGACCCGGACAGATCCTGCCGCATGACAGCTACCTGATCAACCTGGGTCATCCCGAAAAGCAGGCCCTGGAAAAATCGCGTAATGCATTTTACGACGAGATGAAACGGTGCGAGCAACTGGGGATCGACCGGCTGAATTTCCATCCCGGGAGCCACCTGAATAAAATCCCGGAGGAGAAAAGCCTGAGAATTATCGCCGAATCAATCAACCGGGCGCTGGACCAGACAAAAGGGGTCACTGCGGTGATTGAGAATACGGCCGGACAGGGAACCAACCTGGGGTACGATTTCGAACATCTGCAGTTTATCATGGAACAGGTGGATGACCCGGAGCGCGTTGGTGTCTGTATCGATACCTGCCACGCATTCGCGGCGGGCTATGATTTTCGCACACCCGGGGCACTGAAAAAGACGTTCGATACATTTGACCGGATCATCGGGTTCGACCGCCTGAAAGGATTGCACCTGAACGATGCGAAAAAAGAGCTGGGTTCACGGGTAGACCGGCACGATTCGCTTGGAAAAGGATTGCTTGGGTTGGATCCGTTCAAACGGATCATGGAAGATCCGCGCTTCGAAGGGATTCCAATGATCCTGGAAACCCCCGACAACACGCTCTGGAAAGAGGAGATCGCCTCCCTGAAATCGTTCGTGAAGTGAGCGGGAGATCTGTTAAAAAAGCCCGCAAAAGTATATTACCTACCTGCAAAATGTGTAATTTTAGCTGCACGTACTGCTAAAATTGACACATGCGACACGAACGTTCTCACACCAAGATCATTGCAACGATCGGACCCGCCTCTTCACGGAAAGAGGTTATTGAACAAATGTTCCACGAGGGCATCGATGTGGTGCGCCTCAACTTCTCCCACGGCACCCACGACGATCACCGCCAGGTTATACAAAATGTACTGGAGCTGAACAGGGAGCTGAACACGAATGTGGCTCTGCTGGCCGACCTGCAGGGACCCAAGCTGCGGGTAGGAGAGATGGAAAATGGCTCAGTGGAACTGAAAGAAGGACAGGATTTCCTGCTGGTAACCCTGCCCTGTTCCGGCACCTCTGAAAGGGCTTATATCAGCTATGAACTGCTCGCCCGGGATGTCAAACGGGGCGACCTTATCCTGGTAGACGACGGAAAGATCAGCCTGGAGGTAATGGAGACCAACGGAAAAGATACGGTGCGGACCCGGGTGCTCACAGGCGGACCCCTCAGCTCCCGCAAAGGGGTCAACCTGCCCTCCACCAAAGTCTCGATGCCCAGCTTAACTGAAAAAGATATCACAGATGCCCACTTTGCCCTGGAGCAGGGGGTGGACTGGATCGCGCTCTCTTTTGTCAGACAGGCACAGGATATCAAAGATCTCAGGAACCTGATCGAATCCACGAATCACCACGCCTATGTGATCGCCAAAATCGAGAAACCCGAGGCCCTTGATGAGATTGATGAAATCATCGAAACAGCTGACGGGGTTATGGTCGCCCGGGGTGACCTGGGTGTGGAGATTGAATTCCATAAAGTGCCCCTGATCCAGAAAAGCATTGTCAAGAAGTGTATCTCCCTGTCCAAACCGGTCATCATCGCCACGCAGATGATGGAGAGCATGATCGACAACCCTACCCCCACGAGGGCCGAGGCGAACGATGTGGCCAATGCGGTGCTGGATAATGCGGATACCCTGATGCTAAGCGGTGAGACCTCCGTGGGGAAATACCCGGTGGAGACCATCCGGAATATGCAAAAGATCGTGGATTCCACCGAATTCCGGGGTTTTCATTTTTTTCGGAAACATGTTCCGAGGGAACAGAATAAAACATTCCTTGCCGACTCGGTATGTTACAATGCCGTGGTGATGGCCGAACAGTCGGAAGCATCGGCCATCATCTCCCTGACTCACTCCGGGTATACGGCCTTCAGGATCAGCTCACACCGGCCCAGGGCCAATATTTTCGCCTTTACCTTTAACCGGGAGATCCTGCGCCAGATGTCACTGGTATGGGGTGTTCGGACCTACTTTTTCGACGACTGTAATAATATCGATGAGTACATTGATTACAGCATCCGGTTCCTGCTCAGTCAGAACTACATCCGGAAAGGGGACATGGTGGTGCACGTGGGAAGCATACCCATCATGGAAAAGGGAAAGACCAACATGATCAAGTTGAGCAAAGTGTAGAATACGTCAAAAAGTGGAGTCCTTTTGAACCAGCATACAGAACATGTTATTAATAAGGTGGAAGAGAACTGGAGGAAACCGCTTATCGCCCATACGCGGGATCTTTTTTCCAGCACCTTTCTTCCCTCCCACGACCTGAACCACCACCTGAGAACCTGGGATATCGCAAAGTCCCTGTTAAAAGAGCTGGGTACTTACAATAACCAGCTTACCGGTGAATTCGTGGAAGGCGTGATGATCGCCATCTTCTTTCACGATGTCGGAATGACGAAAACCAGGTCTTCCCAGCATGGTAAACGGAGCCGGGAACTTTACGAAGAGTGGGTTACCGCCGGAAACCATCCCAAACCCGCGCGTCACCTGGACATCGCCCGTGCCATTGAACGGCACGATCGCAAGGAGGAGGATCTTTTCGTGGAGTTTCCCCTGTACGAGGAACCCGACCTGCTCACCCTGGTGAACGTGGCCGATGACCTGGATGCACTGGGGATCGTGGGAATTTACCGGTACGCCGAGATATACCTGCACCGGCATGTATCGCTCCCCACCCTGGGAATCCGTGTACTGGAAAATGTTTCCTTGCGGTTCAACACCTTCTCCAAGGTAACCGCCCTTTTTCCTGCAATAAAAAATGCCTACCAGTCAGATTACAGGGAGATTATCACATTTTACGACAGGTATAACCAACAGGTCCTTGCAGAAACCGATCCCGCCGATTGCTTTTCGGGGCACCTGGGCGTGATCAATTATATCAGGCAGTTCAGCGTGAAGGGAACCACGCGCCCGGTAGATTTTCCTCAACAGCTGGAAGCGATTCAGGCAGGTAAATTCGTGGTGGATTATTTTGAACAACTGAAGAAAAATCTTGTAATCTATGAGGTCTAATATCACTCTTTTATCTCTGCTGCTGCTTGTAAGCCAGGCTTTACCGGCGCAGGTATCCCTGCGTTATGAACAAAATCAGAGCCTTCCTTGGGACGAAGCAATCGAGGCTTACAGCACCCTGGCAGAGCAGTATGACGAAGCCCGGCTCCGTGTTGCCGGTACCACCGATGTGGGAAAACCGCTGCATACCTTTATTATCTCACGGGACCGGCTGTTTGAACCCGGCCAGGTGCACCGGGCCGGAAAACGGGTGGTGTTTATCAACAACGGCATTCACCCCGGGGAGTCATGCGGGATCGATGCCAGCATAGAACTGGCCATGAAACTGCTCTCCGGCGAACCCGGCTACCGCGAAATGCTTGATCATACCGTGGTAGTCATGGTTCCGGTATTCAACATCGGGGGTGCCCTGAACCGGAGTCCGTTTAACCGGGCCAACCAGAACGGACCCGAGGAGCACGGCTTTCGTGGTAACGCACGCAACCTGGACCTGAACCGCGATTTCGTAAAAATGGATTCCCGGAACGCCGCTTCACTGGTCAGGTTGCTCACCGACTGGCAACCTGATCTCCTGCTGGACACGCACTCCACCAACGGAGCCGACATTCCCTATACGGTCACGCTGATCAGCACCCACCCCCTTCAGCTGGAAAAGCCACAGGCCCGGTTCCTGGAAGAGACCCTACTCCCGGAGGTATACGGGGCCATGCAGGAGACTCCCTACCCTGCCATCCCCTATTCCCACGGCTACTGGAGCACCCCTGAGGAGGGAATCTTCGGCGGGATACAGTACCCGAGGTACCTCTGCGGATACGCCTCCTTCCTCAACACCTTCTCTTTTACCGTGGAGATCCATATGTTCAAACCCTACCCCGACCGGGTGAAAGCCACCCGCATCACCCTGGAGGAGATGCTGAAGCTGGTCAACCGGCATCACGAGGAGCTGGCCGGGATCAGGGAGAAATCGGAGCAACTGCGTTCTGAGCGCAAAGATTTTGTACTGCAATGGGAGATGGACACCACGCGCTACGACCTCTGGAACTACACGGGGTATCGCGCTAAGTACCGGGTCAGCGATCTTACCGGTCAGCGCCGGCTATACTACGACCGCGACGACACCTGGCAGGAAGAGGTCCCCTATTATAACTATTTCAACCCGGCGATCAGGGTCACGGCTCCCGAATACTACATCGTCCCGCAGGCCTGGCGCCACGTAATCGACCGCCTGGAGTGGAGCGGGATCACAATGGAGCACCTGCCGGCCGATACCGTACTGGAGGTCGAAGCATACTACCTCGAAGAGTTTGAAACCACCGAAAGACCCTATAACGGCCATTACTGGCACTCCGGTGTGCAGGTGCGCAAAGAAGTACAGACTGTTCGGTTGTATGAAGGCGATGTCATGGTCCCCCTCGACCAGCCCGCTTCCGCACTGATCGTGCAGATGCTCGAACCTCAGGGGTATGACTCCTTCTTCAGCTGGAATTTTTTCGACGCGGTCCTTTCAAGGAAAGAGTATTTCTCACCCTACATCTTTGAATCCAAAGCCCGCCAGCTGCTGGATGCCGATCCCGAAATGAGGGAAGCATTCGAGCAGAAAAAAGACGAAGACGAAGAGTTCGCCTCCAGCGGGTATACCCAGCTTCAATGGATCTATTTCCGTTCTCCCTACAGCGAGAAAACGTATCGGAGATACCCGGTTTACCGGCTCAACCGTTAATTGATCTCCTCCAGCACGGTGTAACCGGTCAGTTTACCCCGCTTATTGTAGGATTCGGTGCGGATGTTGCCGGTGCCCGGACTATACCATTCGATGGCCGAACTCCGGACCTTGACAAACCCGACCTTGCTCACCATGTCGTAGGTGATCTTCAGGCAGTCAAACGTACCGGCGGGCGTGGTGATCTTTTCGCGAGCTTCCACCTTGCGGTTCTCCATGGTGACGGTCATGTTCACCGTCACGGGCGACCCGGTATTGATGGAGACCTCAATGGTCCCGTCATTGAGATCAGCCCCCGGTTTGGCATTGGCAGGGATGGTCATCTCATCGGCGCTAATTTCCATCTCCATCTCCTCGTATGCACTCATGCTGCTGGGATCCAGGAAGTCCTTCATATCAAAATAGATCACCCCGTCCCTGCATTCCATCTCCAGCTTGCTGTCAAACAGGTCCTCCTCTGTATCGTTATAAACCTGGTGAACCCCCACACGCACCCCTTCGGGGATTGTCTCCTTCTTGGTGATCGTCGTGGTGGTATACCCCGTCACTTTATCCTTCTTGTCGTAATGGGTCATCTTAAGGGAACTCCCCTCCCTGACATCAGAGTAGAGTTCACACGACTGGGCGCTAAGGGCACTCGCCATCCCCGCAGCCAGGAGGATGGTCAGACCGGTAATAATTCGTTTCCTCATAATAGGTTTGATTTAGAATTTAGGATTTCAGTTCTAAAGGTATAAAAAACTTCCAGATGATTCCACACCCGTCCGTTCTCCATTTTTACCCGCCATTTTTGTACATTTGTCGGCATAATTTATCCCTATGAATCAAAATGAGCGTTTGCAGAGGGCTTACGACGGGGGGTCGTTCAGGGTAACCGGACACGCCCTGGTGGACATGATCGCCGACTACCTGGAGCAGGTACAGAACCGGAGGGACTATCCCGTACTGCCCGATCATTCTCCCGATGCATTGCTGAAGAAATACCGTGGGCTGCTGGAGGGAGACAAAGACCTTGCGGAGCTTTTTCGCTCGATCATCACCGATTCGAACCACCTCCACCACCCGGGGTACATGGGACACCAGGTGTGTGCGCCGCTCCCGGTCACTGCGCTGAGCGGAATGCTGGGCTCACTGCTCAATAACGGATCGGCGGTATACGAGATGGGCATGTCCAACGTGGCCATGGAAAAGACGGTGATCGATTTCACCGCCCGGAAACTGGGAATGCCGGAACAAGCCGACGGGATCATGACCTCGGGGGGCAGCCTCGGGAACCTTACGGCACTGCTCGCCGCCCGGCAACAGATGGCCGTTCATGATGCCTGGAACGAAGGGAGCAGCGCCGGGGAGCAACCGGTGATCCTGGTTCCGCAGGAAGCGCACTACAGCATCGACAAGGCGGTAAGGATCATGGGGCACGGTGCACCCGGAACGGAGATTGTCCCCTGCAACGCGCAGTTTGCCATGGATGCGGGTGCGATCCCGGGTATCATCGAAAAAGTGCATGGCAGCGGTCGGAGGGTGATCGCCGTCGTGGCGAGTGCAGGCAGTACCGCCACCGGTGCGTATGACCCCCTGGAGGAGGTGGCTGCGGTTTGCAGGGAATATAAGCTCTGGTTCCATGTGGACGGGGCACACGGGGCTCCGGCCGTGTTCTCCGAATCGTACCGGCACCTCGCCGCAGGCATTGAAAAAGCCGATTCGGTGGTGATCGATTACCATAAAATGGGGATGACACCCGGACTCAATACGGCGGTGATCTTTCGGGAGGGTCGGCACTCCTATGAAACATTTGCACAAAAGGCCTCCTACCTCTTCAGCCGGGCAAATGAACCGGAGTGGTATAACTTCGCCAAACGCACGGTGGAGTGCACCAAAAGCATGATGGGGTTTCATGTTTATACGATACTGTATGCGCACGGTCCCGAAGTTTTTGATGCAAATGTCACCCGGCTTTATGACCTTTCCAGGGAATTTTATACTATATTGGCTGCAGAAAAGGATATGGAGGTGGCACACCGGCCCGACAGCAACATCCTCTGCTTCCGCTACCACCCGGAAGGCAGCGATGAGGCATGGCTCAACAGCATCAACCCCCGGCTCCATGAGCAGATCAACAGGGAGGGTGAGTTTTTTATCGTGCAGACAAAGATCGGCAACAGCTGGTACCTGAGAACTGCGCTTATGAACCCCCTCACAATCCGGGATGACCTGCTGAAACTGGTCCGGAACATAAGAACCCATGGAAAAACCATCGCGGCCGCCGATGCGTGAATGGTTTCATCCGTGCCGATTCCATAATACCTGTTGAATATAAATACCTTAAGAATGAACCGATTGATAAGCAGCCTTTTAACTCTGTTCCTTGCTGTAACCCTGGTCACGGGCAAAGGATCCATCGATGCCTTTATCAACCAGCTGCCGGTTACCGATGTGGAGGTAATGGAACGGGAATCGTTTTACGGCAATATCTACGAGATCATGCTGGAGCAACCCCTGGATCATAACCGGCCCGACGGCCCCACCTTCAGTCAGCGTATCTACATCTCCCACGTGGATACCTCCAAACCCGTGGTAATGGTGACAGCCGGGTACGGGGCCGGGTATTACCATACCAGTGAGATTGCCAATCACCTCAAGTGCAACCAATTGCTGGTGGAGCACCGCTATTTCGGTAAATCGGTTCCCGACTCCCTTGACTGGAACTACCTGAATACCTGGCAGGCCGCCACCGACCATCACCGGATCATTAAAAAGTTCAGGGAATTCTATACCGGCAAATGGATCACCACGGGGATCAGCAAGGGGGGACAGACGGTCATGTTTCACAGCTACTACTACCCAAAGGACGTGGATGCACGGGTACCCTACGTGGCTCCGCTTAACAGCGATGTGGAGGATCAGCGGGTCTATGAATTCCTGGACCGGGTCGGTTCATGGCATTGCCGCCACAGGATCCACCGGTTTCAAAAAATGGCCCTGAAACGGCAGGAAGAACTCATTCCGGTATTTAAAAAATTTTCTGAAAAAAAGGGATACACCTATGAAGAGGCCGGAGGTGTGGAAAAGGCGTTTGAGTATTGCGTGCTGGAGTACGCGTTTGCTTTCTGGCAATGGGGATACGCCGATTGCTCCGATATTCCCCGCAGGCAGACACCCCCGAAAGAGCTCATCACGCATATAAACAAGGTGGCGGGTTTTGACTACTTTGCCGATGAGTTTGTGCTGGAGTACCAACCCTTCTTCTACCAGGCTTACACCGAGATGGGATATTACGGGTACGACCTGGAGGAATTTGAACGGCACCTGCATCACGTGACCGAGCCGGGCTTTGAATTCGCCCTGCCTCATGGCGACTCCACGGTGTTTAATCCTTCCCTGCTCGACAGCCTGCAGCATTACATTGCCCGGGAGGCCGAAAACTTCATCTTTATT
>CAYZMH010000053.1:0-25206 GCA_964479445.1 uncultured Bacteroidaceae bacterium
AAACATTAAAATGTTTCCGGAACGATCATCACGGGGAGTGGTACCTTTCCCCGTCGGCGCTGAATGCATACATCGAATGCCCCCTGAAATTTTACCTCCGGTTTGTTAACCGGATCCATCCTCCCGATGAAGTGCTGGAGGAACTGGATCCCATCGGACTGGGAAATATTGTTCATAATGCGATCCATGAACTCTATAAAGGGTTGATGAAAAACCGGCGACAGGTGGAGCGCCGCGACCTGGAGCGCCTGCTCAAGGATCCGGCAACGGGGGAACTGCTGCTGGATATCTTCCGAAGGGAGTATTTCAGGTCCGCTGCCCCACGGAAACTGGAAGGCAGGAACCTGGTCATTTTCGAAATTACCCGGCGGTACCTGGAGCAGATCCTGCGTATCGACCGGGATATCGCCCCCTTTGAACTGGTGGAGCTGGAAGAGAAACACTCTGCAACCATGGAGACCCGCTTTGCGGGGGATGAATCCGCGGCAATAAGGCTGGGCGGGAAGATTGACCGGGTTGATAAACTCAACGGGGTTGTTCGCGTGATCGACTATAAGACCGGGTTGGCAGAGCAAAAATTTGCCTCACTGGCAGCTCTTTTTGACCACGAGGAGAAAAAAAGGAGCAAAGAGGGTTTCCAGGCACTTCTATATGCCTGGCTTTATGACAAACAAACAGGCCCTGAACAGCTGAAACCCGGACTGTATGTCCTGCGAAACATGTTTGGAAAGGATCCTGATCCCTATTTCCAGATGGGTGCTAATAAGAAGGATCGCAGCCAGGTAGAGGATTTTCAACCGTTGAAAGAGGAGTTTGAGCACCATTTGTCCCTTCTGCTGAACGAACTATTCGATCCGGACGTGCCGTTTTACCAGACATCCATTACATCCCGCTGTGATGTATGCGACTACAAATCGCTATGCCAGAGGGATTAAAGGCGATATACATATTTTAATATGTATTTAAATATGTATATTTAATCAGAGCTTGGAAAAAGTTAACGCTGAGGATGTTGTGAGAGACCACCGTACATCAGGCAAACCGGTTTTTCATGCGGCAGGATGCTGTCCGGTTGATGAGCATAACCGAAAATGCTGGCGGATATCCCAATTCCGTCACTTTTACTATATTTAAAAAACCAACTTTTGGCAGCATCATGATCAGCGGTTACAAATCTCTCCAGGTTGATATCAAAAATCTCAAATTTGATACCCCCGATGGCAAACGGGTGCCCAAAACAGCCATTGTTACGTTCGAAGTGGAGGGGAGGGCCAAACCCCTGGTGGAATTGATGGGTTATGTGGATCATGAAGAGATCTACCGGTGGATCGATGAAGGGAAACCGGTGAACCTGGATAGCTGTTACGTCAGTAAGCTAAGCCTGGGGGAGTACCGCATATTGCGCAGCCTGGAGGGGAAGGAGGTTGTTGAGATCCGCGATTTCAGTGCACGCAATGCCCTTTTCGACGCCCCTGTGCCACTTGACCTTACTCATGCCCGGTTTACAGGTGAAAAGTTTGACATCAGCAGTGCATGGATACTCAGGGGGGAATGGAGGTTTGATTCATCTGTCTTCGAGACATCTATGGTGGATTTCAGTTATGTGCGGTTCCCTGATCAGCCTTTTGATTTTAAGAATGTCAGGGTGGAAGGGGGAGAAGTGACCTTCAAGAATGCAGTTTTTGGGAAGGGACTCAAAGATTTTCAATATACCGAGTTTGGAGAAGGGAATGTGGATTTTACGAACGTAGAGTTCAGGGACGGGGATGCCAGTTTCATCAATGCCCAGTTTTCGTCCGGCAAAACCTCCTTTAAGGTGGCCCGGTTTGGAGAGGGTAGAGTGGATTTTCACTATGCTTGTTTCAAAAACGGGGATATCAGTTTCGAGCGAACCGAATTTGGCGATGGAAGGGTAGATTTTCGAACCGTGGAGTTCGGTGAAGGGAAGGTGAATTTCAACAGGGCCCGGTTTGGCAACGGGGAGGTGACCTTTGAAGCCTGCGAGATGATCTCCGGGAAGTTCAGTTTTAAGAGGGTTCAATTCGAAACCGGGGATCTCAGTTTTGAGGAAGTACTATTCAATGCCATTGATACAAGTTTTGAACGGACCAATTTCGGTTCTGGGAACCTGTCGTTTTATAAAGCCTCCTTTCGTTCACTGTCGTTTCGCTTTTGCCACCTGGATGACTACGTGGATATGCGCCTGCACCGCTGCCCTGCCATTGACCTATCCAATACCATCGTACGTGATATCATTGACCTCAATCCCCATGAGTTTGAGCTGCAGGTGGAACAGATCCGATTTGCCGGAATGCGGTTGATCGGAAGAATATATATCAACTGGCGGAGGAACGGGGTGAAAAAGCTGATATGCGGACAGCAGGGAGAGAGTAACCGGATTAAATCGGAGCAGTTCCGGATCCTTAAAGAGAATTTTAACCAGACCGGTCAGTATGCCGACGAAGATAAATCCTACGTGGAGTTCAAACGGCATGAAGCACGGGCAGACCGTGAAGAGGTGGTGGCAAGGAACCGGTTCAATGCGTTGTGGAGTTATCCTTCTTACTGGTTTAAGCTGGGGTTGTTCGATAAAGCCGGACTCTACGCTACAAGTCCGGTGAGGGTGCTGCTCACTATGCTCACCTTCTTCATTGTCTTCAGCGGTATTTACCTGGTGCTGATCAGTACCGGGGCCGGGGATATTATACCTTCGGTGGATGACCGGCTTGGCCTGGTGGCCAAATCATTTTACCACAGTGCGATCACCTTTCTCACCATTGGCTACGGGGATCACTATCCATACGGGGCGATACGGTGGGTTTCATCGATTGAAGGATTTGCGGGCCTGTTCCTGATGTCCTACTTCACCGTGGCGTTTGTCCGCAAGATCCTGCGCTAATCTTCACTCTCTTCCAGCCTGTCCAGCAGGTCGGGACGCCGCATTCGGGTTTTCTCCAGGGCCTGTTCATGGCGCCACTCCTCGATACGGGCTTTGTGACCTGAGAGAAGAACCGGGGGAACCCCCCATCCTTTATACTCTGCCGGGCGGGTATAGACCGGCGGGGAGAGCAGGTTATCCTGGAAGGAGTCGGACAACGCCGAAGTTTCATCGGAAATGGATCCCGGCAATACACGCACAATGCTGTCGGCAATCACCGCTGCAGCCAGTTCGCCCCCGGAAAGAACATAATCCCCGATGGAGATCTCACGGGTGACCAGGTGGTCCCGAACCCGCTGGTCCACCCCCTTGTAATGTCCGCATAAAATGATGATGTTTTCCAGGGTGCTCAGCCGGTTTGCCTCCTGCTGGTTATAGGTGAGTCCGTCTGGCGTGGTGAAGATCACCTCATCATAGCTGCGCTTTGATTGCAGGTGATCCAGGGCGCGTTCGATGGGCTCGATACACATGACCATACCGGCCTCCCCTCCAAACGGGTAGTCATCCACCCGCCGGTGTTTGTCGGTTGAAAAATCCCTCAGGTTGTGAATGAAGATCTCCACGGTGCCCTTCTCCCGGGCCCTTTTTACAATGGAGTGCCCGAGCGGACCCTCAAGCAGTTCCGGCAGAACCGTAAGTATGTCAATGCGCATAATACCAGATGATTTACCGCAAAAATAACGATAAATACCCGGTTTGACGCCATGAAAAAACAAAACAGAATATAATTTGTTTCATCTTTTAATTAACTATACAAAACAGTTTCAGGCTATTATAGGAATGCAGGCTGATGCATTTTTTTGGGAATTGGCTTGATGTTAGCCTGAAAAAATCTTAACTTGTTTGATTGGCGACCTCACATAATCCTCTTACTGCTATGAAAAAAAGCGAAAACACAGGCAATGGCACCCATGATGAAATTCAAAATGGTGGCATTCCAGGTGATAAAAATGGAGCAGAGAACACGAAACAATCCCCTGAAAACGAAGACACCCGGCAGGAAAAGCAGTCACTCTCCAAAGACGGTTCGGTTCCGGACCAGGAAAAACAGTCACCCTCCAAAGACGGTTCGGTTCCGGAACAGGAAAAGCAGTCACCCTCCAAAGCCGATTCGGTTCCGGAACAGGAAGAAACGGAATCCGGCAGGGAGAATCTCCAGGATGAGCAAAACAACGAGTTATCCGAACAATCCGTTAGCCCCACTGGCATTGATAAAAAATCAAGCCCAAAAGATGATAGTTCCGGGCAGGATCAATCCGAAGATAAACCGAAAGATACCGGGAAGGAGAAGAGAGCGGATGCTGTTCCGGTGAACTACGAGCAGATGAAACAGGAAGACCTGGTGAAGAGGATGGAGGAGCAGCTTTCAACCATGGCCATCGATCAGCTAAAGGACGATGTGGAAAAGATAAGGAATGTTTTTTACCGCAAGCATGAGGAGGAACTGGAAGCGAAGAGAAAAAAGTTCATTTCAGAAGGTGGTAATCCCGAAGATTTCAAACCGGTGGACGATCCCCTGGAAGTGAAGATGCGGGAGTTGGTTGACACGTATAAAACCCGGAAAGCGGAATACAACAAACTCCTGGAAAAGAGCAAGCAGGAGAACCTGGAGCGGAAGCTGGCCATCCTGGAGGAATTCCGCGAGCTCATGGAGGGGCAGCACAGCTTTGATACCACCTTCAGGAAGTTCAAGCAGCTTCAGAAGAAGTGGTTTGACACCGGAATAGTTCCCCAGCAGAATGTAAAGGACCTTTGGAATAACTACAACTACTTTGTAGACAAGTTCAACGACTACGTGCATATCAACAGGGAGCTGAAAGCACTCGATCTTAAAAAAAATCTTGAAGAAAAGATCAAACTTTGCGAGAAAGCAGAAGCACTTACTGCAGAAGAAAACGTGATCAATGCCTTTAAAATACTTCAAAAATATCACAACCGCTGGCGGGAGATTGGTCCGGTCCCCCGGGAAGAGAAAGATGCCATCTGGGAACGATTCAAGGCTGCTACCTCGATCATCAACAGGGCACACCAGGAGCACCAGTCAAAAATGAAAGACCAGCTGGTGGAGAATCTTCAGAAAAAGACGATTCTTTGCGAAAAGGCGGAAGAGCTGGCCGGGGAAGCTTACACGACACACAAAGAGTGGGTCAGCAAAACCAACGAATTGCTGAACCTGCAAAAAGAGTGGAAGACCATCGGGTATGCCCCAAAGAAGGATAACAATGCCATCTATGCACGGTTCCGGAAAGCATGCGACCAATTCTTTGAAAATAAGGCCGCGTTCTATGCAAAAACTTTCGAGGAGCAAAAAGAGAATCTGGTTGTAAAGCAGGAGATCGTAGAGGAAGCAGAATCGATAAGGGATAGTGAAGAGTGGAAAGAGACCACCGACCGGCTCATTAACCTGCAAAAGAAGTGGAAAGAGGTGGGACACGTGCCGAAGAGGGATTCAGACCGACTCTGGAAACGGTTCAGGGCTGCCTGTGATCACTTTTTCGGGCGCAAATCAGATTTTTTCAATAACATCGACTCCTCCTATGCGGAGAACCTGAAAGAGAAAGAGAAGATTGTTGAAGAGGTAAGCAACTACCAGCTGCCAGGTGACCAAGAACAGGCACTGAAAGACCTGGAGAAATTCCAGGAACGGTTTGCTGCAATCGGCTTTGTTCCGGTCAGTAAGAAAAATGTGATCCGGGATGATTTCAGGGATGCCCTGGAAATGGTCTACGATAAGCTGGGCATGGATGAACATGAAAAGGTAATCTACAAGTTCAAGAATCGTATACGCAATATTCTCCATTCCCCCAAATCCGATGTAAAAATGGGATATGAGCGAGACAAACTCATCAATAAATTGCAGCAACTCAAGAGCGATATCAGCGTGTGGGAAAACAACATCGGGTTCATCAAACAGACCGACAGCGCGGATGATACCCTCTCCAATTTCCAGGAGAAACTGAATGACGGCAGGGAGCGGATCGAGATTATGGAGGAAAAACTCCGGATCATGGATGACCTGGAAAGCGAGTTGGAAAATTGATCAAATGACCGACATTTTTTTTTACGCATTAAGATTATTTGTTACTTTGCCGCGTAAATCAATCTTTCTTGAACCTTGGCTAAGACGAAGTATGTTTTTGTAACGGGGGGAGTGACCTCTTCCCTGGGTAAGGGAATTATTTCTGCTTCCCTGGGACGTCTTCTCCAGGCCCGTGGCTACCGCGTTACGATCCAGAAACTGGATCCATACATCAACGTGGATCCCGGAACGCTAAATCCCTATGAACACGGTGAGTGCTATGTTACAGATGACGGAGCGGAGACAGACCTGGACCTGGGACATTACGAACGGTTCCTCGATATTCAGACCTCCCAGGCTAATAACGTTACCACCGGAAGGATCTACCAGTCGGTTATCAACAAAGAGCGACGCGGCGACTACCTGGGAAAAACCGTCCAGGTGATTCCTCATATTACCGATGAGATCAAGCATCGCATCACCCTTCTTGGCAAGCGGGGCAATTACGACATTATCATTACCGAGATCGGCGGAACCGTAGGCGATATTGAGTCGCTGCCCTATGTGGAAGCGGTCCGGCAGTTGCGGTGGGATCTTGGCTCGGAGAATACCGTATATATTCACCTTACCCTGGTTCCTTTTCTTTCCGCTTCCGGGGAGCTGAAGACCAAACCCACCCAGCATTCGGTCAAGGTGCTGCTGGAAAACGGGATTCAACCCGATGTGCTGGTTCTGCGCACCGAACACGAGCTCGACAAAGACATACGAAAAAAGGTAGCCCTGTTCTGTAACGTCGGACTTGAGGCTGTGATCCAGTCCATCGATGTGTCCACCATATACGAGGTGCCCCTGCTGATGCAGGAGGAAAACCTGGACCGGACCATCCTGAACAAGCTTAACCTTCCAACCAGCGACAGCGTAACGCTGAAACCCTGGAAAGAGTTTGTCTCCAAACTGAAAAGTGCCAGCGAGGTGGTCGAGGTCGCGCTCGTGGGTAAATACGTGGAACTTTACGACTCCTACAAGTCGATCATGGAGGCCACGACTCATGCCGGTGCCGTTAACGGGGCCAAGGTGATCGTCCATTGCATCCACTCCGAAACAATCACCCGGGAAAACGTAGAAGAAGAACTTTCGGGTTTCGATGGAATGATCGTGGCGCCCGGGTTCGGAGACCGGGGAATCGAAGGGAAAATCCTTGCGGTGCAGTATGCCCGTGAAAACAGGATTCCTTTCCTGGGTATTTGCCTCGGACTCCAGTGTGCCGTTATTGAGTTTGCACGGAACGTACTCGGTTATAAAGATGCGCACTCCACGGAAATGACCAACATCACCAAACACCCCGTGATTGACCTGATGGAGGAACAGAAGGGAGTTACGGAGAAAGGGGGGACCATGCGGCTGGGCGGATATCCATGCGACCTGAAAAAAGAGTCCCATGCCTACCGCGCATATAAGAAAGAAAATATCAGGGAACGCCACCGGCATCGCTACGAGTTCAACAACGACTTCCTGGAGGAGTATGAGAAAAACGGAATGATCGCTACCGGTATCAACCCGGAGAGTTGCCTCGTGGAGATCATGGAGCAACCCGGACACCCATGGTTCTTAGGGACTCAATTTCACCCCGAGTATAACAGCACGGTCCTGAACCCCCATCCGCTTTTTGTCCATTTCATAAAAGCAACGCTGGAAAACAAAAATGACTGAGACCGGGGAAAGAATCATCCTGTTATCTTTTTTAAAGGTTTTTACCCGTAATTGGCCTCAAAACATTACTTTTGTGGCTGTTATTAAAATGCGTGATTTAATATATGGATAGGAATTCGATCATCGGACTGGTACTGATTGGTTTAATACTGGTCGGATACAGCATCTTCACCAAACCCTCGCGCGAGGCCATGCAGGAAGCCCAACGAAGGGCCGACTCCCTGGCTATGGTCGAGCAGATGCGTGAACAGCAGCAGCAACAACAAACACAGCAGCAGAAACAGCCGCAGGAAACCGATCCGGGCACGTCACGCACAACCACTGAAACGGTCAGCCCGGATGAGTCCGATCAAAAGCTGCAGCAACAGGAGCAATACGGTGACTTTGCTTCAAAGCTGGAAGGGGAGAAGGATTTTATCACCATGGAAAATGAACTGGTAAAGATCCGTTTCTCTACCCTCGGCGGACGGCCCTACACCGCCACCCTGAAAAAATACCAGACCCATGATTCCCTTCCGGTAACACTGTTCGATGGGGATTCCACAAAATTTGCGCTGCAGTTCTTTGCCGATAATAAACGAATCAATACCGGGGAGCTCTTTTTTACGCCAACCACCCCCCGCTCGAACATCAGGATCCAGAACCAGGAGGAGTCCCTGACCATGCGGCTGGATATCAGCGAAGACACCTACATAGAATATATCTATACACTTCGCCCGGGTCAGTATATGATGGATTTCGATATCCACATGGTGGGAATGGACCGCTACCGCACCGATAACATGCAGTTCAACTGGGAGATCTTTTTCCCCTCCCTGGAGAAAGGGTATCAAAACGAGAATAATTACACCACCCTCTATTATAAATACCACGAGGGAGATGTGGAGAAATTCAGGCTGCGCACAAAGAAGACCATCGAAGAGGAAACCGCCGTTACCCGTCTGAGATGGATCGCCTTCAAGCACCAATTCTTCTCCACGGTTCTCCTGGCAAACGACTATTTTGAAGGGGCCTATATGTTCAATGAGCGCTACGAAGAGCCAAACAAGTATATTCGGCACTTCAAAAGCGAGGTGGATATGCCCTTTGACCTGGCAAGCCCGGATCAGACCTTCGATCTAAGCCTGTACTTTGGTCCGAACCATTTCCAGACCCTGGATAAATATAAAGAATTCAAGTTGGAAAGCCTTGCAATGGTGGGGGGATCTATGATCCGCTGGCTGAACGAATGGGTGATCATCCCGATCTTTAACTGGCTGGACAACTCGATCCGCAACTATGGTTTGATCATTCTTCTGCTCACGCTGATCCTTAAGACCGCACTCTTCCCGCTTACATTCCGATCTTACAAATCGCAGGCAGTCATGCGTGTGTTGAAGCCGCAGGTGGATGAGATCAATGCCAGGTATCCCAAGAAGGAGGATGCCATGAAGAAGCAGCAGGAGACCATGGCGCTTTACAAGAAGGCGGGGGCCAACCCGTTGGGCGGATGCCTGCCGATGCTCCTGCAGTTCCCCATCCTTTATGCCATGTTCCGGTTTTTCCCCACCTCCATCGAACTGAGACAGGAGAGTTTTCTCTGGGCCAATGATCTTTCCACGTACGACTCCATACTCGACCTGCCCTTCACTATTCCGCTGTATGGTGACCATGTCAGTCTCTTCACCATTTTGATGACCGTGACCACGGTTTTCAGTATGCGAATCAATAACCAGAGTCAGTCCAGCAGCGCCATGCCCGGGATGAAGACCATGATGTACATCATGCCGGTGATGTTTATGTTTATACTGAATAACTTCTCGGCGGCACTGACCTATTACTACTTCCTGGCCAACCTGATCACGCTGGGTCAGAATATGATCTTCAAAAACTTCATCATCGATGAGAAGAAGATACTTAAAAAATTGAATGCCAAGAAAGCCAAGCCAAAGAAGAAATCAAAATGGCAGCAAAGGCTGGATGAGATGACCAAACAACAGCAGGAACTTCAAAAAGCAAAGACAAAAGGTCATCCTGCGAAGAAAAAGAGGTAGGAGAATGACTTTCAGTTAGTCACGCCCGGAAATTGACGGCAAATCCTTACGGTTTCTCCATCCGCAGGGCTGCCATTTTAATAGCAGTGATTGCTGCTTCATCGCCTTTATTCCCGTGTTTTCCGCCCGCACGTTGCATTGCCTGATTCTGGTCGTAGGTGGTCAGTACCCCGAAAATAAACGGAATATCGTAATCCAGGTTCAATTCGGTGATGCCGTGGGTGACGCCCTGGCAAACATACTTGAAGTGAGGAGTCTCCCCCTGGATAACGCAGCCAAGACATATCACAGCATCCAGCGAATGTTTCTCTGCTATGACGCGGGCACCGAAAGGGAGTTCAAAACTACCCGGAACGGTACTGACAAAGATGCTTTCTTCAGGAGTTCCATGCATTTTAAGCGTATTCACGGCTCCTTCCAGCAGGGCGGAGGTAACGGCCTCGTTCCACTCCGATACAACGATCCCGATCTTCATCCCCGAAGCATCGGGTACCCGGTCAGGATCGTAAGAAGAGAGATTTTTAAGGGGTGTAGCCATAAGGGGGTGTGTATTATGGATGAAACAGGTATCCTCAAATATAGGGATACTTTTGGTAAAAAGAAGGATGCCCGGTAGTTAAACTGAAGCCAGTTTAGCTTCAACGCGACCGATGTACTTCTTGATTTCACGTCCCTCGGCAGATTCGGGGTAATTGGTCTGAATACGTTTGTAAACCTCCAGCGCTTTTTCCAGCTCACCCATCTCTTCGTAGACAATACCTGCTTTCTTCAGGATAATGGGAGTGGAGAAGTCATTCTCATAGCTTTCGGCCCCATCCAGGTAGGTTCTGGTCGCTTTATCGTACTGTCCAAGTTCCGCGTACGCGTCACCCAGTGCACTTTTACTGGAGGCGCCTACAAGCAGATCGTTGGTATTGTAACGCTTCAGGTAATCGATCGCCTCCTGGTAATTACCCAGCTCCTTGTAGCAAATACCGGCATAATAACGGGCAAGCCTGGCAGAGGAGGTGATGCCGTATTCATCAATGATCTCGAGAAACCCGGGGTAGGAACCATACCCGTTCAGGGCGAGGTTGAACGAGTCGCGTTCAAAGAAGCGCTCGGCCATATACATGTTAGAAGCAGCCTCCTGGTTCTGGGGTTTGAGGTAGTAACGGTTTCCCAGGATGACAAGCAGGACAACTGCCAGCACACCTGTCAGGATATTGATCAACAATTTCTGGTTGTCTTCTATGAACCGTTCCGAACGGGTCAATGCTTGTTCAATGCCGCTGAGGCTTTTATCTCCCTGTTCCGTCTTTTTCTTGGCCATATCGTAACCTTATTTCGAGTTTTTTCAAAACAACCGCAAATGTAACTGTTTTTTGGAAAATAGTTTACATAACTTGCAAAAAGTTCAGACCCGGAACCGGGGTTCTGTTTTTTCCCGGGAATTTCGGGCAGAACGGTTAATTTTGTGAAGATCCAATATGGAAAGAGTATGCACCTGACTAATTTATCGTTGCTTAATTTCAAGAACTATGACCAGGCCGACCTGGAGTTTTGTCCCAAAATCAACTGCCTGGTTGGAGAGAACGGGGTGGGAAAGACAAACCTGCTGGATGCTGTTCACTACCTGGCCCTGTGCAAGAGCAACCTGAACCCGGTGGATACGCAGAATATACGGTATGACCAGGAATTTTGCGTGATCCAGGGACAGTTTATCCGGCTTGAAAAGGAGGAGAACATCTACTGCGGTATTCGCAAACAGAAGAAAAAGCAATTCAAGCGCAACAATAAAGAGTATCAGAAACTCTCGGAACATATCGGGCTGATACCACTGGTGATGATCTCACCGGCCGATTACAGCCTGATCCAGGGAGGCAGTGATGAACGCCGCAAACTTATGAACGGTGTGATTGGGCAGTACAACCGCCCCTACCTGGAAAATATCATTGCCTATAACCGGGTGCTCAATCAGCGCAACAGGTTGCTCAAGGAGATGCAACAGCCCGGCGGGAATCGGGATCTACTTGAAGTGCTGGATGAACAGCTGGTAAGATATGGTACTCCCGTCCATGCCGAACGCCGTGCGTTTGTGGAAAAACTCACCCCGGTTTTTCAACGGTTTTATGAACATGTCTCCGGTAACAGGGAACAGGTGGTCCTTACTTACTCCTCTCACCTGGATGAACAGGAATTCGGACCGGCCCTGAAAGCTTCACTGGATAAGGATCGTGCTGTACAATACACCACCGTGGGTATTCATAAGGATGACCTGCTGATGACCCTGGGGGAACACCCACTGAAAAAAGTGGGTTCACAGGGACAGCAGAAAACCTACCTGGTCGCTCTTAAACTGGCTGAATTTGAGTTTATGCGAGAGACCATGGAGGCGACTCCCCTGTTACTGCTGGATGATATCTTTGATAAATTTGATGCATTCCGGGTTCGGCAGATCATTCAGCTGGTGGCAGAGAATAACTTCGGACAGATCTTTATCACCGACACCAACGAGGAGCGACTCAATACCATTTTAAAAGACATTCCGGCGGAACACCGGATCTATATGATCGGTCCGGACCGGATTGAAAAATTGGAGTAATATGGAACGTAAAGAGGCAAAGCGCATCGGATCGCTGCTGGACGAATTTGTACGGGCCAACAACCTGGAAAGGGGACTTGCCGAATTCCGGCTCAAGCGGGCCTGGCATCAACTTCTGGGAAATAGTATTTCCCGGTCTACTAAAAACCTCTATATCAAAGACCGCAAACTGTTTGTTACACTCTACTCCTCGGTTATGAGAAACGAGCTGAGCATGATGAAAGAGGCCCTGCTGGAAAGGCTCAATGAAGCCTCGGGTCGGAACAGCATTGATGATATCATCCTGAGGTAAAATATCCACCCGGCAAAGCTGCCAGTATAGCAGGTATGTCTAAAAGCGCTCCCTGATGGAGAAGAAGAAAGAAGCCTCCTTCTCAGCATTTTCATCCGAATCGGATCCGTGAACGGCATTTTGCTGCATCGATTCGGCAAACAGCTTGCGCAGGGTGCCCTCTCCTGCTTTGGCAGGATCGGTGGGACCGATGAGTTCCCGGTAGGCTTCCACGGCATCTTCCCGCTCCAGGATCGCTACCACGATCGGACCGGAGATCATGAATTCTACCAGGGAGGGGTAGAAGTCCCGCCCCTTGTGCACCGAATAGAACTTTTCAGCTTCACCACGGGTAAGATGCAGCATCTTCAGGGCTGCTATGCGGAATCCCGCTTCGTGGATCTTAAAAAGAATGGGGCCGATATGCCCCCTGGAAACAGCTTTGGGTTTGATGATTGTAAATGTAATGTTGCCTGCCATTTTGAGATGGTTTTGGGTATGATGTTTTCTTAACAATTAAAGATAGTATTTGTTACGGGTAATTGATATATTTTTATATTTGAAATCGCATTTAGGAGACGGAAAAACTATAATTGAACCAGATTTGAAGTTGAAAGAATCGAGCCGGGATCGAATCCTGGATCTTATACAGCACAAGGCACCCACGGTCATACTCACGCACAGGAATCCCGATGGAGACGCCGTGGGATCCAGTATAGCCCTGGGCCTGTTTCTGAAGAAAACCGGGGTTCCGGTGGATGTCATCATCCCCAACGAAGTACCCGATTTCTTAAACTGGTTACCGGGAAGTGACCTGGTGAGTGTGTTCAGACAAAAACCCGATGCTTGTACCAAACTGATACGGTATTCAAAACTGATTGTTTGCCTTGATTTTAATGATCCCGACCGGATCGGGGATATCCAGGAACTGGTTTCTGCATCCGAAGCCTTTAAAATCTTGATCGACCACCACGAGGATCCTGTTGCATTTACCGATGACCTGATCTCGGAACCCTGGCGGGGATCGGTAGGAGAAATGGTCTATCATTTCATCGAGGCTTTTTCTTCGGAAAGTGCGATCGATCACGACATGGCTACATGTTTGTATGTCGCCATCATGACCGATACAGGGAATTTTCGCTATGGTTGTTCGTATCCCGATATATTTCACGTGGCAGGGGAATTGATGCGTCATGGCATCGATAACGACCAGATCTACGCCGAAGTCTATGACAGTTACTCGGAGAAACGGATGCGTCTCATGGGGTATTGTATGCAACATAAAATGGTGGTGATCCCCGAATATCACGCTGCATATATCTACCTCACCCGGGAGGAACTCAAACGCTTCGACCATCAAACCGGGGACACCGAGGGATTTGTTAACATACCCTTTACGATCAAGGGAATGCGGTTTACCGCGTTGTTTATTGAGAAAAAGGACCATGTAAAGATCTCCCTGCGTTCCAAAGGTGACTTCGCAGTCAATGATTTTACCGAGAAGCATTTTAACGGGGGCGGACATATCAATGCTGCAGGAGGCGAAGAGTACCTCTCCCTGCAGGACACCCTGGAAAAATTTGAATCGTTGTTACCGGAATATGCGGATAAACTTGCCTGAAAGCAAATCGTTTTTGTCGCCCCTGAAGAAAACAGATAGTAAGGGGAAAACCCTGGCGGTGCTCCTGTTGTTGATTGTATTCACGGGATGTAAAACTCCGGTGCAGGAGGTGCAGCAGCAGGAAAAGAATCCCTATGAAGAACCCCTGCTGGAGATGAATAAATACATGAAGGAGAAGCAACACGACCAGATCACAGCCTTTATCGATCGCACCGGCTGGGAAATGCTGGAAACTCCATCCGGACTCTGGTACCAGGTACTTGAAGAGGGAGGCGGACCCACTCCGGAAGAAGGCGACCGGGTGGTCTACGCTTACCAGACCCGGCTGCTTGACGGTACACTCTGTTACCAGGCGGATACGATTCGTCCAGAAACTATCGTTATTGGAAATGGAAGCGTGATAACAGGATTGGCCGAGGGACTATCGTTATTGCAGGAAGGAGCGGTTGCACGATTGATCATTCCTCCCTATCTTGCGCACGGAAATTTCGGAGACCGGGAGTGTATACCGGGATCCGCTATCCTCCTCATCCGTATCCGGGTGATGGAAGTGAAATAATAAAAAAGGGTGCTGCGACGCAACGTGCAAAGCCGATCCAGCATCTTTCCAAGGCAGAAACAAATAAATATGAAAATAATGGTAAGGATCACAACCTGGTTAACCGCGATCACACTGGCAATGACGGCTATGGTAGCCTGCGAAGAGGAGGTGGATCAAGAGGCACTCCGCCAGGAGGAGTCACGGTACTTTGAATTGTACATGGATGCTAACTATCCTGATCTGGAACCGCAGGAGAGCGGTTTGTATTACATTCCTATCAAAGAGGGTGACGGTGCCAGTCCGGATTCGGGAGACTATGTATTGATCAATTACCTGGCAAAGACCATACCCGACGGGAATGTTTTTGATACCTATACGGAAGAGTGGGCCCTCCAGTATAACCTTTACCAGGAGCAGGTGCTGTATGGTCCCTATAAGTACCAGCATGGAACCGAAATGACAGGCATGAAAGAGGGACTCTCCATGATGAATGAGGGCGGAATAGCCCGGTTGCTTTTTACCAGCGATCTTGGTTTTGGAGCAGACGGGTTCGGACAGGTCGAGCCTTTTGAATCGCTCCTCTACGACATTGAACTGTTGGAAGTGATCGAACAACCCGCCGACCGGGAATTCGAGCAGATGCAGAACTACCTGGACACGGTGGAAAACTATACACGCATCCTCGACGAGGATATCGATGTGGTCATGTACTACATACCCGACCGGATCGGGGAGGGCGACTCCATTCAGACAGACGACATGATCGACATCTATTACACGGGACAGCTGCTCGATGGCAGAGTTTTCGACAGCAACATGGACGAAGATACTCCTCTGCAGGTAACCCTGGGTGCCGAAGAGGTGATTCAGGGCCTGGAGCTCGGACTCACTTACTTCCGGAAAGGAGGCGAAGGCCGTCTTCTTGTACCGCACCCGCTGGGTTACGGTGAGGAGGGATCAAAGGTCTCCAGAAGCAATAAAACCTCTGTTCCTCCCTTCGAAGCTTTGCTATTCCATATAGAGGTCCTGAACCCCGAAACAACCACCGCTAAAAAGTAATTACAATTTTAGAGACCGATCAGAAATACCGCCGGCCGCTTATGCAGTGCCGGCTTTTTCTTTCTCCATTCCCCGATAGGTTGAGTCTTCACCATCTCCCCGTCAAGGGTCAGGTCCGCCGCAATGCAAAGGTTCGTGGCACCATGGCAGCTGGCAAGAATATCCTCCAGCAGCGCTTCATTCCGGTAGGGTGTCTCGATGAAAATCTGGGTTTCATCCTGCTTTTTCGCCCGTTGCTCCAGCTCTTTGACCGCCTTTACCCGTTCCGCCCGTTTTACCGGCAGGTAGCCGGTGAACCGGAACGACTGACCGTTCAGTCCCGAAGCCATCAGCGCCAGCATCAGCGATGAGGGTCCGGTTAACGGTTTAACCGGAACGAAAGCTTCATGGGCGAGTCGCACCACCACTGCTCCGGGATCGGCTACCCCGGGCAGACCTGCCTCGGAGATCATTCCCACCGAATGGCCTTCGTGCAGGGGATGCAAAAATGAGGGGATCTCCCGCGGAGGGGTATGCTTGTTAAGTTCAAAGAAGGTGAGCCTGTCTATGTCGATGGACCGGTCCACCCGCTTCAGGTACCGGCGTGCATTACGCCGGTTCTCTACGATTAAGTAGCGCAATTCGGGGATAAGGCTACGTACCGATGGCGGAAGGAAAATCCCGGGATCATCCGTTCCGAGCGAGTTTGGAATAAGATACAAAGTTCCTTTCATGATCAGCATTAAAAATAGTCAATAGACACGAAAGCCACAATTCAATTTAGGCAAGACTCCCTGCCCACGTAAAATTATTACCTTCGTGTAACAAAACAACAAAAGGTTGAAAATAACATTTTTGGGGACCGGTACCTCACAGGGGGTTCCTGTCATAGGATGTAATTGTGAGGGATGCCGCTCCACAGATCCAAAGGACAAGCGATTGCGCGCTTCTATCCTGGTTGAAGAGGGTCCGGTCGCCCTTGTGGTCGACACAGGTCCCGATTTCCGCCAGCAGATGCTCACGGCAGAAGTAACACACCTGGATGCCGTACTGTTTACCCATGAGCACCGGGATCATATCGCCGGACTGGATGATATCCGTGCATTTAATTTCGTGCAGCAGAGGGCAATGGATATCTATGCCGAAGAACGGGTATTCAGGGCACTCAAGTACGCGTTCCCCTATATATTTGCCGAAAAGAAATACCCGGGTGTACCGCAGGTTAACCTCCATACCATTGGTCACCAGCCATTCAGCATTCCACCGCTTACCATCGTACCCATCCGGATGATGCACTACCGGCTGCCGGTATTGGGATTTCGTTTCGGGGATTTCGCCTACCTCACCGACGGTAATTATATATCCCCGGAAGAGATGGAGAAACTGATCGGGGTGAAATACCTGGTAATAAATGCATTGAGAAAGGAGAAACATATTTCCCATTTCACCGTGTCGGAGGCTGAGGAAATCATCCGCCAGTTGAGTCCTCGCAAAGCCTACCTTACCCATATTTCCCACCAGATGGGACTCCATAAAAACCTGCTCGCAGAACTGCCTGAACACATCGAACCGGCTTACGACGGGTTGGTGCTGGAGGTATAGCTGGTTCGTTTATTCATTGCTTTTCCCGAAGAGAGGAACAGGATCCCTGTAATAATATTCAGTGCCAGGAAGGTGATCCCCGCAACAAGCAGGGCGGTAGAGAGGGAATAGACATCCTTTATCCAGCCGATAAGCGGACCCAGCAGGGAGAAATTGATGCGTATGATAAAGTTTCTTACCGAGAGGACGGTGGCCCGAACGTCAGAACTGGTTACCCGGTTGATATAATCTTTCAATACAGGCGTGGCATATCCCCGTACCAGATGAAATACAAACAAAACAAGTAGTCCGGCTACCAGGGCCGATTGGGATAACAGGATATAACCAAGCGGTATCCCCAGTCCGATCAAAATGATCGATCCTCTCTGCCCGATCCTGAATTCCAGTCGGTAGGCAACAAAGGACGCTATTGCAACGGTAAGGTTGAGCGCCGCCCACAGGAATCCGAACCACCGGATCGCTATTTCCACCTCTTCGAAGAAGGCTTGCACAAACCAGGCCATCGTCAGGGTGGCCGATCCCGTAAAGGCCGAAAAGAGAATATTGCGCCGCAACTCCCTGTTGCGGAACAGGGCAAAAGAGGCGATCCGGAAGATCTGTATCATGCCGGTTTTAACCAACCGGGCGTGACGCTCGGGCTCACGCAGGGTGAACGCAGCAGGAACTGCGATGGTGGCAACCAGGGTTTGGGCAATGTAAGGGGTTCGCAGGGAAATGGTCGCCAGTAATCCCCCCAGGATGGCTGCACCGGCTTCGGCAAAATTACCCAGGGAGGTGATCCGACCCTCGTAGCGGCTGTACCTGTCCTCCTTTTTCCGCTCCATTAACGAGTCGTAAAGCATGGCGGAATCGGCACCCGAAACACAACTGGAACCTATTCCAAGGATGATCTCTGCCACCAGGAATCCGCTGAATCCTTGGCTTATACTGTAAATGCTGAATCCGGTTACCCCCATGAACGCTCCCAGGATAAGGGTTCTTTTCCGGCCCCAGACATCGGCCAGGTAGCCCGAGGGGATCTCCAGGATTACAATGGAGATGGAGTAGATTGCCTGCAGGACCATGATGTCTTTCATCAATAATCCGTTGCTTTCATAGAACGGCACGACGATAGGCATGAACAGCATGAACCATTTGGATATCTTGATGAAATAGAGGCGGATGATATTCGGATGCAGCTTCATGCCCGGAAATTCAATATGGCCGCAAATCTATGAAAAAAAGGGATGGTGTAAAAATGTACCATTTTCCGATGTTGTATAAAATCTTTTATGAATAGGATCAGTCCGTATCTTTACAGGTAAAACAGGAGAGGTATGGGTGCAACGATTATCGAAAAAATTATAGCCGGTCATAGTGACCGTGAGCGCGTATTTCCCGGGGATATAACGGACGTCTTTATCGATGCCCGTGTGGCCAGGGATTTCGGGGGAGCCAACGTGGTGAAGAATATGGAAGATCACCAGCTTATAGTTGACGATCCCCGCCGCACTTTTTTCACCTTTGATTGCAATCCCACCGGGTCGGATCAGAAATATGCAGCAAACCAGCATCGTTGCCGTACATATGCCCGGGGAAATGACATACGGGTCTTTGACATTGACCAGGGAATCGGCACCCATATCCTCATCGAGGAGGGGTTAGCCTATCCCGGCTCCACTGCGGTATCCACTGACTCTCATGCCAATATTCTTGGTGCTGTGGGGGCATTCGGACAGGGAATGGGAGACAAAGACATTGCAGCTGCCTGGAGCAAGGGGAAGGTTTGGTTCAAAACACCTCCTTCGGCAAGAATTACCCTGAAGGGGAAACCTCCAGGGTTTATCACCGCAAAAGATATCGTGTTCAACCTGCTGGCTACCTTCGGTGCCAATACCCTGCTGGGTCATTCGGTGGAGATAACAGGTGAGGTTGCGGATCAACTAACCCTCGATGAACGGATTACCATTGCATCCATGGCCACCGAGATGGGAGCGATCATCCTCTTTTTCCCGCCCAACCAGGAGGTGATGCGGTATTGTGAATCCCGGGCGCGCAGGAAGATCGAGCCGGTATTTGCCGATCCGGATGCAACCTATGCCCTGGAAAAAACCCTGGATGTCTCCGGCTTTATCAAACGGGTGTCGAGACCCGGGAAACCCCACGACACGATTCCCCTGCCCGTGGAACAGGTATGGATTGACTCTGCATTCATAGGTAGTTGTACCAACGGGAGGATGCTGGACATTGCTTCAGCAGCAAAGGTTTTAAAAAACAGGAAGGTGGAACAGAATGTGGTACTCAAGGTGGTGCCTTCCACCAACCGGGTATGGGAGCAGGCTCTGGAGAAAGGGTACATCGAAACGTTGAAAGAGGCAGGGGCCCTGATCTCCAACGCTGGTTGTGCGGGTTGTGCAGCCGGACAGGTTGGACAGAACGGACCCGGGGAGGTGACCATAAGTACAGGGAATCGCAATTTTCCCGGGAAACAGGGGAAAGGGGAGGTGTACCTGGCTTCTCCCGAAGTAGTTGCAGCCTCTGCCGTGGCCGGCTATATCACCACCCCGGACCAATTGGACAGAACATTGAAAAAACGGCCCGCCTGGCAGCGCGATACGCCGAATAAACCTGCATCCGGCCACAAATCGTCCGGCAGGAAACCGGTGGAGGTTACAGGGCGTATATGGTATATCCCGGAAGATAACATCGATACGGATATGATTTACCATAACCGGTACCTGGCGATCACCGATCAGGAGGAGATGGGTAAGTATGCCCTGGATAACCTGGAGGGCTACACCCACTTTGCCGAACAGGCCCGGGAAGGAGACATCATTATCACCGGGAAGAACTTTGGAGCCGGAAGTTCCCGCCAGCAAGCGGTGGATTGTTTCAGGGCGTTGGGGATCTCCTGTATAGTGGCCTCCTCGTTTGGTGCCATTTATGAGCGGAATGCGATCAATGCTGCTTTTCCGATCCTCACCAGCAATGAAATTAAAGCTCTCACAATGGAGAACGGGGATAAACTTTGTATTAACTTTGAAACCGGGAGGATGAAAAATCTCACCAGGGGAAAACAGGCTTCCGCCAAACCGTTTTCCGAGGTGCAGATGGAGATCTACCAGAACGATGGCCTCTTCTGACATTTAGAAAAGAGGCAAAGTAACCGAACGAACCCGACTCGCGAATTGGGTCGTTTTCAACTGAAAACCTAAAAATACAGAATTATGAGACTGATTATTCCGGAAGGATACAAACCGGTTATCGGATTAAAAAAGACCGAGAAAGCCATTAAGATGATCAAGGAGCATTACGAGGCCGGACTCTCAGATGATCTTCGCTTACGCCGTGTTACTGCACCCCTGTTTGTACTCAGGAATACCGGGCTGAATGATACTTTAACAGGGGTGGAGCGTCCTATCGGATTTAATATCACCGACATGCGACACCAGGAGGCCGAGGTGGTACAATCACTGGCGAAATGGAAACGGATGATGCTGAGGGATTATGATATCAAGGTAGGACATGGTATATATGCCGATATGAATGCCCTGCGTCCCGATGAAGAGCTGGATAACCTGCATTCGGTGTATGTTGACCAGTGGGATTGGGAACGAGCAATTGATGCAAAGGAACGAAATCTTGATACACTCAGGGATGCAGTGAGCAAGATATATAATAACCTGAAGCGTACCGAGTTTAATATCTACACATTTTATTCAAAACTGAAGCCCCAGCTTCCCGGCAATGTGGAATTTATTCACAGCGAGGAGCTCTACGAGATGTACCCCGATCTTACGCCGCAGGAGCGGGAAGATAAGATCAGTGAAAAATACGGGGCGGTTTTTATCATCGGTGTGGGGAGTGATCTGCCCGATGGCAGACCGCATGATAAGAGGGCTCCTGATTACGATGACTGGACCACGGAAACAGAAAAGGGATTCAAAGGACTCAACGGGGACCTGATTGTCTGGAACAAGGTGCTTCAGTGCGCTTTCGAGGTGACTTCCATGGGGATCCGGGTCGACCCTGAAGGACTGATCCGTCAGCTGGAGCTTACCGGGGAACTCGACCGGAAAGAGTTGTTGTTTCACCGCCGGTTACTCAATGAAGAGCTGCCCCACTCCATCGGGGGAGGTATAGGGCAGTCCCGGACCGGTATGCTGCTGCTGCAAAAAGCGCATATCGGGGAGATCCAGTCAGCTATCTGGCCGGGTGAGATGGTGGATCACTGTAAAAAATGTAACATTCAGTTAATATAATTTGCCTGCTCCCCTCCGGGACAGGCGGAAGGAGGATTTATGGCAACGTTCGTGGAAAAGATCCTGGGTGCCCCTTCCGGGGCAATCGTCTTTCGTCGTCCGGATATTGTTCTCACCCATGACAATACGGCGAGTATCCGGAAAACATTTGAGAAGATGGGGGGCAAAAAGGTTTACGACCCCGGCCAGCTCCTGGTGGTCCTGGATCACAATGCACCGCCCACCAATGCCAACCTGGCCAACACGTACCAATCCATTCGCTCGTTTGCAAATGAACAGGGTATTCAGCGTTTCCACGATGCCGGAGACGGTATCTGTCATCAGCTTATGGCCCACTATGCACGACCCGGCATGGTAATCGTGGGAAGCGACAGCCACACCTGCACGGCGGGTGCTTTCAACACCCTTGCTGCCGGGATTGACCGTACCGAAGCGGCGGGAATCTGGAAGCAGGGAGAAACCTGGTTTCGCGTACCCGAAACCATTAAAATCACCCTGGAGGGAAACCTGAACGAGGGGGTGTATGCCAAGGACCTTTCCCTGTGGATTATCGGGATACTGGGTTCATCGGGGGGCAATTACATGTCCCTTGAGTTCCACGGGGAGGGACTGCTAAACCTGGACGTTTCCGAACGGATGACCCTGGCCAACCTGGCATCGGAAATGGGAGCGAAGAATGCGGTATTTCCCTGCGACCAGGTCTTGGAAGAGTACCTGGGGGAGAAGCATAAAGGGACCTGGTCAGACCCCGATGCAACCTATGCAAGGGAGATTACCATCGATATGGAAGAGGTTTACCCGCTGGTAGCTGCACCACATCACGTGGATAACGTGATGGCGCTGGCCGAGGTGGCCGGACTGGAGGTGCATGAGTGCCTGGTGGGGACCTGTACCAACGGTCGGATCGAGGATCTGCGGGAGGCAGCCCGGGCACTGGATGGTCAACAGATTAAAAAAGGGGTCCAGATGATCGTGGTGCCCGCCTCGCGGGAAATCTATCTGCAGGCTATTGGGGAGGGTTTGATCACCCGTTTTCTTGAGGCCGGTGCCAATGTGCTGAGTGCTTCATGCGGACCATGCCTCGGCACGGGCCAGGGAATACCGGCCGACGGCTACCGCGTGATCTCCACGGCCAACAGGAACTTCAGGGGCCGAATGGGAAACAAAGAGGCAGAGATCTACCTGGCATCTCCTGCGGCGGTTGCTAAAAGTGCCGTAACAGGAAAGATCACAGACCCGAGGCCACACCCGGGATCGGAGCATTTCCCGTTTGCACGGAAAAATAGCTCCATGGTCTGCATAGAAGCCGGGGAAGTGCGTAAGCACGGGAATATCTGGAATTATCGGGATGCAGATAACCTGAATACAGACCAGATGTTTGCGGGGAACCTCACCTACAACATTATGAGTTCGGATCCCGAAGCCATTATGCCTCACCTGATGGAGGGATTTGATCCGTCTTTTGCGCAGCATGTGCAGAAGGGTGATATTATCCTTGCCGGACACAACTTCGGTTGCGGAAGCTCGCGGGAGCACCCTTCCGTGGGGCTTGCCCATGCCGGTGTGGAGGCGATTATTGTAAAATCGGTCAACCGCATCTTCTTCCGTTCCGCCATCAACCAGGGATTGCCCCTGATCGTGCTCCCCGAAGCGGTTGAAACCTATCGACCAGGCGATCGTGTTCATGTGGACATGGGCGGGGGTACTGTTACGGTGGGATCTCAACAATTTACTTTTCAATCCCTTCCGGATAAACTGCTGGACATCATCCATAAAAAAGGACTGGTATCCTTTCTGAGCGATTAACGCTTCTTTCACTCCGACAGGTACATTCCGGGTAACCGGGATATTATTAAAAATAATTCTAAATTATTATTATATTGAGAATAATCTCATTAAATTTGTAATGGTAATGAATTCCAGGGGATGGATCTCCACTTTTTTCCTGTAACCTGGTAAAATCGGAAAACCGTGATTGAAGAGTTAAAGGAGGTATACGGACCAAAATGCAGTGCGATCAATGTGAACGGGGAGTTGCAAAAGATTAACAGACCCTCGCGCCAGATGAAGTTATGTGAAGCGGTAAACTACTCGTTCAATGTACCTATCCAGGTGGGCAGGGATACGATCTCTTGTCCGGGCGCACGCCGCAATATGGGATTTGACAGAGATGATAAAAAGCTTTCCTATACTATTTCGATGAACACGGGAATTCCGCTGAAAATCGTAAAAAAATCACTCGATTCGGTTCCGGTGATGGATGAGGGGATTAATCATCTCAACGTGGGAGTCACGCATGTGATGGAGGAGTGGATTTCTGTTGACCTGTTTGTATTCTATCTGGCACCCAGGCAGGTTACAGAGATGATGTGCCGACTGGCAAGGCATGGGATCCGACCCCATATTGCCGATAATTCGTTGTTATCGGTCTGCGGAAGTGTGATAACAAGGAGTTACCGGGATAGGAAGGCGACCATTTCATTTGGCTGCCTGGAGTCGCGTCGCGATGGCGGGGTGGAAGACGGAGAGGTGATCGTGGGCATTCCCGCGGAAATGGCACATTACGTGCTCGATCAATAACACTTTCCCCCACTTTCCTTACACCGCTTACACGCATGGCAAATTTGTAGTTTATGAGATATGTGCGAGCCGAAAAAAGCAGCAGAAGAGATCCTCCTGCTGCTGTGAACCTAATCTTTGTAGAACAACTAAACCCTGTTACGCGGTTTCTTCCGCCAACCTGGGTTGTAGTACGGTGGTTTGCTTGATATTGTCAGCAATCGGGCACCGGCGCTGAATCTCTTTCACAAACTCTTCTTTCTCTTCGGTGCTCATATCCGCATCCACATCAACGATCACGCGCATCTCGGTAAAACCTGCCCGGCCTTCATCGGTTTTTCCCAGCAGGAAATCTTTGTCGATATCCCCTTCTACGGTAGCATCGATACCGCGTACGTTCAACCGTTTCTGGTTGGAAATGATCCGCCCGATTGCACATATGCATGCAGGAAGCGAAGCAAGAAATATTTCCATGGGATTCGGTCCTTCGTCATTCCCGCCCATTCCTTTGGGCTGGTCAATTACAAAAGGATGCGAACAGTCTATATCAGTTTTAAATCCTTCACCCATACTTCCCTTAATTGTCATTGTCGAAATAGCCATAATTTTCTCCTATTTTTCAGGTTTAAAATTTTGAAACAAATTAAAAATAGTACCTGTTGGTCGAAATAAGCATGACAAATGTTAGGTTTGTGAATAGTTTCACAATTTTTAACATATACAGCCCTGATAAGTTCCACACAGCCAGTTCCAACCACACAGTCCCGACTATAGTGTGAAATACATCACATCTCTAATGTTTTCTTGTAAGGAATCGGCGATAGAAAATAAACCCTGCTGTATTGAAGTTGTTTCATTTAAGGAGATGTGCTGCTGCCCGGAACCAATTTATTATGGATGCATTGTCAAGTTTTATTATATTTGCATCGCCAAAAGGGTTCCGTAGCTCAGCTGGATAGAGCAACAGCCTTCTAAGCTGTAGGTCCCAGGTTCGAATCCTGGCGGAATCGCCCGAAGAGCCCGGTTTTCACCGGGTTCTTTGTTTTTAA
>CAYZMH010000054.1:0-25155 GCA_964479445.1 uncultured Bacteroidaceae bacterium
GTACCCGGAACGAACCGTCTGTTTCTGCTGACCAGCATCTTTTTTTTCAGGGGCAATGTGTTATCTTTGATAGATTCTGTTTGACCTTACTAAATTCAACCTTTTGCTACATCAATTCTTAAATACCTTTACCATGAACTTCCTGACATCTTTCACAAGAAAAATGTGGCTGGCCGCGGGCTGGCTTTTTTTATGGACGCTGTTATCGGCCCAGGCTGTTTCGGCTAAAGAGAATCCGCTCTGGCTGCGCTACCCGGCCATCTCGCCAGACGGGCAAACGGTGGTCTTCAATTACAAAGGGGATATCTACCGGGTTCCCTCCGGCGGTGGGGCTGCCACGCCGCTAACGGTAAGCGACAGTTATGAATTCAACGCGGTGTGGAGCAACGACGGAAAGTACATCGCCTTTGCATCCGACCGGTACGGGAATTTCGATGTGTTCGTGATGCCCGCCACCGGCGGGGAGGCCGCGCGCCTGACCTATCATTCGGCAGGTGAGATCCCGGGCTGCTTCACTCCCGGGAACGACACCATCCTCTTTTCGGCCCACCGGCAGGATGCGGCGACCAACCGGCAATACCCGACCGGACTCATGACCGAGTTGTACAGCATTCCGGTGAACGGGGGAAGGGTTTCCCAGGTGCTGACCACCCCGGCGCTGGATCCGCAGCTGACCCGGGAGGGGGACCGGATGATCTACCACGATGTGAAAGGGTATGAAAACGAGTGGCGCAAACACCATACCTCGGCGGTTACCCGCGATGTGTGGCTCTATGATTTTACTGACGGTTCCTACCGGATGCTGAGTCAGTTTGAAGGCGAAGACCGCAACCCGGTGTGGGATATCGACGAGGAGCATTTCTATTACCTGAGTGAGGAGGATGGCTCCTTCAATATTTACCGCAGTTCGCTCTCGGACCCCGCTGCCACGGAGGCGGTGACAGGATTTGAGCATCACCCCGTACGGTTTTTAAGCATTTCCGATGATAACCGGTTGTGCTACAGTTACCACGGGGAAGTCTACACCCAGGATGTTTACGGGGAACCGGAAAAGCTGGAGGTAACGATTTCCATCGACGGGCGCAGCGACCTGGATAAGGTTGTTCCGATCAATAAAGGGTTAAGCGATGTGGCGCTCTCTCCCAACGGGAAGGAGTTTGCCTTTGTCTACCGGGGGGAGATCTTTGCCTGCGACCTGGAGGGAGGGATCACCAAGCGGATCACCAACACGCCCTACCAGGAGCGCAACGTCAGTTTCAGTCCCGACGGCCGATCCCTGCTCTATGCAGCCGAGGTGGACAGCAGCTGGAATGTATACACCACTTCCATTGTAAGAGACGAGGAGCCCTATTTCTTTGCTTCCACGGTCCTGGAAAGGAAGCCGGTGATCGCCACCGACGCGGAGGAGTTTCAGCCGCGCTACTCCCCCGACGGGAAAGAGGTGGCTTACCTGGAGGAGCGGGTGATCCTCAAGGTGGTAAACCTGGAGTCGAAGGAGACCCGGACAATCCTGCCGGCAAAGTATAACTACTCCTATGCCGACGGGGATCAGTATTACCGGTGGTCCCCCGACGGTAAGTGGTTCCTGGTGCAGTTCGGTCAGCCCGAACGCGTGATGCAGGATGAAGTCGGACTGGTGGCTGCCAGCGGGGAAGGGGAAGTGCATAACCTCACCCTGAGCGGGTACGGCGACTACCGTCCGCAATGGCATATGGATGGCAAAATGATGAGCTATGGTACCAACCGGTTGGGTACCCGTTCGGAAAGCGGCAGCATGACCTCGGGGGATGTTTACGGGATGTTCTTTACCCGGGAGGCCTTCGACAGGTTTCAGCTTTCCGAAGAGGAGCTGGAGCTGTTGAAGGAGAAAGAAAAAAAGGGGGATGAAGAAGAAGATGGAGAGGATAAAAAGCGGAAGAAGCGCAACAAGAAAGAGGACGATGAAGGAGAGGATGAGGTAAAAGAGGTGGAGATTGACTGGGAGCTGCTCACCGAGCGCAAAGAGCGGCTTACCACCCATACCTCGCGACTCAGCGACTGGGCACTGTCGGAGGACGGTGAGAAGTTATTTTACGTTACCCGGTTTGAGCGCACCTACGACCTATGGGTTACCGATCTGCGCGATAAGAAATCCAAACAGTTTGCCAAGCTTGGTGCCCGGCGGGGGGCCGGACTGATCATGTCGGAGGATGGCAAATTCATGCTGGTGGTGGCTGACGGGACGGTCAGGAAAGTGAACGCCGAATCGGGCAAGGTGGAGCCGGTGAAGGTGAACGCCGAGATGATCCTGAAAGCCGACGAGGAGCGTGCCTATATCTATGACCACAGCTGGAGGCAGCTGAAAAAGAAATTCTACATGCCCGACCTGCACGGGGTGGACTGGGAGTTCTATTACCACGAGTACAAGAAGTTCCTGCCCCATATCAACAACAACTACGACTTTGCCGAAATGCTCAGCGAGCTGCTCGGGGAGACCAACGCATCTCACACCGGGGCCCGCTACAGGCCCTCCTCATCCAATGATGATGAAACGGCGGCCCTGGGGGTGTTCTACGATTACGACCACGAAGGGGATGGTGTGAAGATCGCCGAGGTGATCGTGGGGGGTCCCATGGATAAAGCAGATGTGGAGGCTGAGGCCGGACACATCATCGAGAAGATCGACGGGGTGGAGATCACTCCGGAGATGGATTTCTACCGGTTGTTGAACCGCAGGAAAGGAAAGTACACGCTGGTCTCCCTTTATGATCCGGATGAAGATAAACGCTGGGAAGAGCAGGTCAAGCCCATCTCCCTGGGCGCCGAGAACCAGTTGCTCTATGAGCGATGGGTACGTAACAACCGCAACGAGGTGGAAGCACTTTCGGATGACAAACTGGGGTATGTCCATATACGCTCGATGAACGATGCCAGCATGCGGGTAGCCTACGAGGAGTCGCTGGGAAGGCACCTGTCAAAGGATGCCATTATCGTGGACACCCGGTTCAACGGGGGAGGGAACATCCATGAAGAGCTGAGCGACTTTTACAACGGGGAGGTCTATTTTGATATTATTCCGCACGGTCAGTACGTGGGCAGTGAGCCCAGGGACAAATGGACCAAGCCCTCCATCGTGCTGATGGGCGAGAGCAACTATTCCGACGCCCACCTGTTCCCCATGGCCTACAAATTGAAAGGGGTCGGAAAAACGCTCGGGATGCCGGTACCGGGTACCGGAACTTTCGTCTGGTGGGAACGCCAGATCGACCCCACCCTGGTCTTTGGCATTCCCATGGGCGGGTGGCGTGCCCCCGACGGTACCTTCATGGAGAATAACCAGATGGAACCTGATATCCGGGTACGAAACGAACCGGATGTGATGGCCGGAGGCCGGGATCAGCAGATCGAAGCCGCCGTGGAAGAGCTGCTTCCGGAGGACGAATCTGCAGATTAGAAAGGTTGCTCCCGTTTCTCGAATTACGTAGTTAATAACGTAGTTAACTACGTAGCTTAATTACTACCCGGCCCACCCCTCCCGGTCGAGGTTGCGATAGTTCACCGCTTCGGCCACGTGGGCCGGTTCGATATGGGTACACCCTTCCAGGTCAGCAATCGTGCGGGACACCTTCAGGATCCGGTCATAGGCCCGGGCTGACAGGCCCAGTCGTTCCATGGCGTTCTTGAGAATAACCCGGCAGGTTTCGCTCAGTATGCAGTGCTTCTTCATCAGGGAGGTGGTCATCTGGGCATTGGCATAGACCCCGGGCATACCGGCAAACCGCTTCTCCTGGATGGCAGCTGCCTGCTCCACGCGCTCACGGATAACGCGGCTCGACTCCGCATCCTTCAGTTCGGCCATCTGTTTGAAGGGAACCGGAACTACCTCTACGTGAATATCGATCCGGTCCAGCAGGGGTCCGGATATCTTGTTGAGGTATTTCTTCACCTCCCCGGGATGGCAGGTACAGGTTTTTTCGGGGTGGTTATAATTCCCGCACGGACAAGGATTCATGGAGGCGATCAGCATAAAATTAGCGGGGTAGGTGACCGAGAACCGGGCCCGGCTCACGGAGATCACCCGGTCTTCGAGGGGTTGCCGGAGCACCTCCAGCACATTGCGCTGGAACTCGGGTAGCTCGTCCAGGAACAGCACGCCGTTATGCGCCAGGGAGATCTCCCCGGGTTGAGGTGCGTTTCCCCCGCCTACCAGGGCAACATTCGAGATGGTATGATGCGGACTTCGGAACGGCCGCCGTGTGACCAGTCCGGTTTCCCTGCCCATTTTCCCCGCCACCGAGTGTATTTTCGTGGTCTCCAGGGCCTCTTCCAGCGACATGGGAGGAATGATGGAGCCTATTCTTTTCGCCAGCATCGTTTTTCCCGCCCCTGCGCTGCCGATCATGACCAGGTTATGTTTCCCGGCGGCTGCAATGGTAAGGGCCCGTTTTACCGTTTCCTGACCTTTCACTTCTGAGAAATCCACATCGTACGAGGTGATATTCCGGATGAACTCCTCGCGTAGGTCCACCTGTGTTGGTTGAATGGTGTGGCTGCCCGCCAGGAACGCGGCGGTCTCTTCCAGGTTTTTCACCCCGATCACCTCCAGTCCGTTCACTACGGCAGCCTCGCGTGCATTGGGAGAGGGTACGATGATGCCCCGAAATCCCTCCGCCTTCGCCTTCAGAGCCATGGGCAGAACTCCGCGAACCGGCTGGATCTCCCCGTCCAGGGAAAGCTCCCCCATAATGAGGTACTGCTCCAGCTTACCGGTGGTCAGTTGCCTGGACGCCGCCAGCAACGCCAGGGCCATGGGCAGGTCATAGGATGATCCCTCCTTGCGGATGTCGGCCGGCGCCAGGTTGATCACCACCCGCATGTGAGGCCACTCGTACCCGTTGTTGACGATGGCCGATTCAATCCGCTTCTGACTCTCCTTTACCGCATTGTCGGCAAGGCCCACGATGAAGAAGCGGATCCCGCGGGTCAGGTTCACCTCAATGGTGATGATAGTGGCATTGATCCCATGGACCGCGCTGGCATATGCTTTAATGAACATGGTATACGTAGATTATTGGTTCGACTCCGTATACCCGTTAATGTGATGAATCCGGGATTTATCGCAGGGGTAAATGGATTCTTTTGGAACAGCAGAAGCAGCATGATAATAGTAATCACACACTCAGGCATCTTTCTGATGCCGGGATTTCACGGCAGCCAGTGAGTTCTCGCGTTGCCCGTTTTCTAATTTTGGAGTAATTCGTAAAAATAGGTAATTTCAAAAACAGAATTTGAATTATCCGAAATTCTGTTGGATCGAAAGAATTAACAGAGCCAGAAACAAAAGACCTGCTGAAAATCATTGCTGATTACTTCTATGCGCTTGATATCCTGGATCAGAAAATAGTTTTTTGAAAAAGGTATTATGGTGTTGTGGATTCTTTATGACAAGTATGATGGAGAGAGAAATACAATTGTAACATTGCGTGGGAAGGTTTTTTGCATGAAAATTGGAAGAGAAATAAAACAATTAGCATCATTTTTGTATCTTTGAATGAAGATGGTTACTACATTAAAATATGGTTCTCAAAAGGATAGTTTATCAAAGCTGTTAGACCGATTAAATAAGAGGTCCAGGAAAGGTATTGATGTAAAGAAATACACTGGAATACTTAAACTGGATAAAGATCCACTTGCAATACAAAAAGAATTGAGGAATGACTGGGAATAAATTATTCCTGGATACAAATATCCTGCTTTATCTATTACAGGGAGATGAAACCCTGACGCACTCACTTGATCAGAAGCAATTTTATATTGGATTTATTACCCAATTGGAACTTCTCTCCTTTACCAGGCTTTCAAGAAAGGAAGAAAAATTGATCAATGAATTGATCTCTGAATGTGTTATCATTGATTTAAACAATGAAATTAAGCGGATTACCATTGAATTCAGAAAAAGGTATAAACTAAAATTGCCAGATTGTCTGGTTGTTGCAACTTCTCAATACCTTGATATTCCTTTAATTACTGCAGATTCAGATTTCAAAAAAATCGATGAATTGAATCTGATCTACTATGATAGGTAGATTGTTATAAAAAATTCTCTTTTCTCAAATTCATTACTTCATAAAAGTCATTGGTACGATTACGGCGCACGATGCTACCACCCGGCTTTGGAGAGGTTTGCAATGGACCCATTAGCCGAAAAATGGTATATCACCTGGCAATGCAGGGTTCCAATTGTCTGACAGGAAAGTTCCTGTCATCTGACCGAAAAGGCGGAGTGTAAAAAAACCGTACTTTAGGGGTATGAAAAAGATCGATGCCCATATGCATGTGAATTTCAGCAGCCTTGATGCAGAAGGCATTATCGCGTACCTCGACCGGCACGGGTTTGAGCAATGCTGGCTGCATACCTGGGAAGAGATCGATCCGCCGGTTCCGTCCATCTATGAACCGCTCTCCCTGGAGGAGATGCTGGAGGCGCATGCGCGGTACCCCGACCGGATCGTGCCGTTCTATGCCCCGGACCCGGGATCGGCTACTTTCCGCGAGGACCTGGAACAGGCCATGCAACGGGGTGTCAGGGGGTGCGGGGAGCTGAAGGTGACCCTGCGCTGGTCCGATCCGGCGATCGAAGCCTACCTGGAGACCATCGATGCCGTGAATCTTCCCCTGATGTTCCACATGGAGGAGCCCCGGCTGCAGTACATAAGGAAAAACCAGCGGTTTTCCGAGAAGGTGTTTGATCACCTGGTGAACGGACGATTCAACGGGGTGCCGGGATATTACATCCGGCAGGTGGCGGGGAAGACCGGATTGTTTGCCCGAAAATTAAAGAATAACACGGTTTCCTTCCCGGGGTACCTGTATGATTTTGACGGACTGGAACAGCGGTTGGAGCAGTTCCCGGGGATCCGGTTTATTGCGCACGGACCCGATTTCTGGAATAACCTGGCGGCTGACCGCCACCCGAAGTATAAATACCAGAAGGGCCGGTTCAAACAGTTTGGCATCATTGACCAGCTGCTTTCCGGGTACCCCAACCTCTATTGTGATCTTTCGGGCAACAGCGGGTTCATTGCCCTCTCCCGCGACCGCAGGCAGAGCAAACGGTTCCTGGAAAAACATCACCGCAAGGTCCTATTTGGCACCGATAATACCGGGCGCGACCATGAGGGACTGTTGCGGTCCTTTGAACTTGATGCATACGTGATGGAGCGGATTTTTTATGGGAATGCGATGGAGTGCCTGGGGTGAGGTGGAGGTCAGAAGTCGGAAGTCAGAGGTCAGTAAGACGATGCCTGAATAATAAGAACAGAAAATAACACAATAGTAAACGCCATTGCATAGAGCCTTTTTTCATTTGTTTATAATTATGTTAAGGTTGGCAAGAACACGATGCATCTTTTTTTTGATTTGTGAATAGATTGAAAAAATTGCAAAGAAAAAACCAGGGTTAGAAATAGTTTTAATTTCATGATCATTGAATGGAGGTGCATAGAATGAAAACAAGAAGTGCTATGGAAGGAAGCACAGTGAGAGGTTGAGGGCTTTTTTCTCGTATTGCTACTTAAACAAGGTAGCTTTTTTTTAAATACTTCCAAAGGAGAGCGCTGGGAAAAAGTGTTTTACAATGGGTTCTTCAACGAATAATGGGTGTAAGTTTTCAGAACATTCCCTTGATGTGGCTGTTTCAGCAGAAACCGGTATCGCAGGAATATCCAGCCGGCTGCTATTGTTTCAGGATTTTGCCCATGGAGGTGCGTATTTTTACAGGGCGGATTTTCAGCAGACAAACAGCAGGCTGCCGGCTTCAAAGGCAAGCTTTCCGTGCTCCAGGATTCCGGGTGCCTGCACTTTTGTATGGTTCTCTTCGTCGTGTGCCATTCCATGAATAAGGATGAGGGTCTTTTTTGCATGTTCATCGTGGCGATAGGAGTCGGGTGTTACCAGGGACCCGCGCGCCACCAGGGTTTTAAGCTGCTCCTGTTTCCACCGGTCAAAGGGCGGGGTGTTCCGCAGAAGGTTTTCCGCGATACGGCTGCCCCCGGTTTGCCAGATTCGGCGGTGCAGTTCGGGATGCTGCCGGGTTGCTTTTGCCAGCTCCTTTGAGGAGATCCAGAAGGTGGTAACGGGGGATTCGGCAATGACGTCGGCGCTGCGCAGGGTGCCGGTCAGACTGGCGATTTCGCCGATAAACTGACCGCGGCTCATCACGTCCACATCATGATTCTTCACCGAGATACGTACCGTCCCGCGGGCGATGAAATAGAGTCCGTCTGACGGGGTTCCCTCCTTCACAAACCGGTCGCCCACCGAGAAGATGCGTGTCTGGAACCGGGGAATGATGTCTTCCAGGCAGGCCGGATCCAGGTCTTTGAACAGCTTCGAGTCGCGCAGCTGGTTTTCGGCAGCCGGCATGTGGATCACCGGCGGGGAGTCCATCAGCTTTTTCATCCGCTCCTCGATCTCATCGATCATGCGGTGTGCTTCGTCGTTCTCCAGCTGTCCGTTCTTCTGCATCCGCTCCACCGTGCGGCGCTCGTAATTGAGCAGGGTACGGATTGCCTGCCGGGTGGCAACGGCGGTGTAGATCTCCGGGTAGTTTTTGCGCAGGTTACGGAGGAAGGTCTGACCAAGCATCCGGTTTTCGGTGATCTCCTCTTCGATGATCTCCAGCATCTTCTCATCCTCCTCCCGGTTCCCGATGCTCTCCGCTTCCAGTCCGCGCACCATCTTGGCAACCAGTTTCAGGTTATCCTCCTGGGCGCGCACGAAAGCCCGGGAACTGTCATAGGAGACCGATATCATCTCGTAGAAATAGCGCCGCGAGATGCTGGCCAGGAAGGGAACCTGCTGGATCATGTCCAGCCACCGCGGTGTTTTCCAGCTCTCTTCCAGGTCTTCCCGCTCCGACAGCGGGATGAGCCCGCCTTCATCGATGATCTTCTGGATCGTATCGGAGAGTCCCAGCACCGCCGACGACCCCAGCAGTCCGTCCCTGAACTGGTGCCAGTAGCTGCTTTTTTCGTTTTCGAGTACGCGGCGCCGGTATTCGGCCATGGTATCGATCTTCACATTCTCCAGTTCCGACTCCTCCACCTTTTCGGGCAGATAGGCTTCCACCGCTTTCCAGTTGGCCCGGCTCATGTACCGGTCTCCCTTCGCCTTCTCCAGGGCGTTCACCGAGCTGTTGTACAGGTATTTCCGGGCGTTTATCCTGATCAATGCCTTGGCGGGCGAGACGGCGGTCAGACCCAGCTTCCTGACCAGCCAGCCAATGGTGGTGGCATTGATCAGCAGGGTCATGGTTACCAGTCCGGCCGTCAGAAACAGGAACTGTCCGCGGATCTCCTCCGGGATCCGGTTCTCCCCGGCCACGATCAGCGCCAGGGCCAGTCCGACCGCCCCGCGCAATGCCCCGTACCACACGACCACCGCATCTTTCCAGGGGAGGCCGTATCCCGCCTTTCGCATGATGGGATAGAAGAGGAGGATCACCAGGGCGCGGATGACATGGACGCCTATGTAAAGAATCAGGAGGATCAGGAGGCTTCGTCCGGTGACTGCAGCCTGCTGGGCGATCACCACGCCCACGATAATAAAAATGAGGGTATTGGCGATGAAGGCAAAGAGCTCCCAGAATTCATGGAGGAATTTTTCCACTTCCGGACTGATCCGTGTCTTTCCCACGCTGGCCATGGCAAGTCCCAGCGCCACCAGTCCGAGCACCCCCGATACATGCAGGAAGTTCTCGCAGATAAAGAAGGTAAGGTAGGCGGCCACCACGATCACGCTGATCTCCACCAGGGCATCGTTAAAGACCTTGCGGACCCACCAGATGGAGACACCGCCAACGACCCCTCCCACCAGGATGCCGCCCAACGCCACCCTGAAAAACTCCAGCACCGGGGAGGTACCCGAGGCATCTCCCGTGATGGCTGTGAGGAACACCATGAAAAGGACGATGGCGGTCCCGTCGTTGAGCATCGACTCTCCCTCGATGAGGGTACCCAGCTTTTTCCCGGCGCCCAGCTCCTTGAGCAGGGCCACCACCGCCACAGGATCCGTGGCGCTGGCCACTGCCCCGAACATAAGTGCCACCGGCCAGCCCCATCCCTGCAGGCCCAGTCCGGACCGGTTGACCCCCATAACGATCAGTCCGGTCATCAACATCGCCAGGATGATCCCGGGGATGGCCATGAGGGAGGCATTGGCTGCCGTCTTCTTAAAGGTATGCACATCCATGGCGAAGGCGGCTTCGAAGATCAGGGTGGGCAGGAAGACGTAGAGGATCAGGTGCGGATCGATATGTCCGGCCCACGACACCGCCCGGTCCAGGAACCCCAGGTCGATCTGAAGGCTGCCCACGCTGAACTGGCCGAACCAGCCCAGCCGCACCATGGCCCCGATGATCAGGCCGATGATCAGCAGCCATACCGTGAAGGGCAGCGGCGTTTTCCGAAGCAGGTGCCGCGTGGCTGCACCGATCAGCAGCGCGATGATGATGAAAAACAACGGCGACATATCCATCCCGTGCCCGTTCCCCTCCTGGTGGCTCCCGGTTTCAACAGCAGCTTCTTCATGGGCTGCCGAATGGCTTTTTGTTTCACCAAAGGCGCTTCCGGGCGTTCCGGCATGCCCCTGGGTTGCATCGGGCGTGCCCGTGGCTGTATCTCCCTGCCGCAGCTCGGCGGGGGGCGGATCGGCAGGTTCGGATGCGTGAATGGCAATGGTTGTAAAAGGAGTGGAGAGGACCAGGAAAAACAGGGTGATCAGGACAGTGTTTCTCATATCCGGCGGGATTAGATACGTGGTTCGGATGAAAAGATACAAAAAAAAGTACATACCCCTTCTCTATCCGGATCAATTTGCCCGTCACGCTTCATTTCATCAGCCAGCAGAGCGGCTCCTTTGTATTTTTACCCCTTCCCGATCCGGATCAATTTGCCCGTCACGCTAGAAGGTCAGCACCATGCTGAGTCCGGCCGCCGGTCTTCCCGCCGCATCGATCATCGGAAGCAGGTCCATCTTGTAGTGGTGATGCTGGATGAAGTACATGGTGAAATCGAAAGCAAAGAGGAAGGCCCCCTGCAGGATCACCGACCGTCCGTACCCCTTGAGCCGGCTTGCATGGTTGGTCACATTTTTCGACCGTTCAATGAGGTAGAGTCCGCCCGCCATGTACGCCACATCCAGCGCCCCGTTCACCATGAACGCCTTTTCGAAACCCATCTGCGTCTGCAGCACTTCCCCCAGCGAGAGCGTTTCGGGCATGGAAGAGAAGAGCGCCGTGGATGCGATCCCCATATTGACCACGTTCCAGAACAGGTTCATCTGGTGGAAGTAGCGGTTGACCCCTTCACCGCGGTAATAGCCCACGGCCCCCGTGGCCATGTTCACCGCCGCCCACGATCCGAGCACCATCATCCCGTAGCGGTTTCGCTCCATAAGGTTTTCATAGTAGGTTTCCAGGGGATCGCCGGTTTGCGCTGTAAGCGGAATGAACACCCCGGAGAGAAGCACCAGCAGTGCCCCGATCTTCAGTGACCGGAGGGGGGATGAAACGGACTTTTCCATAGTGTGGTTTATGAATGAAAACAATTATTATCCCGGTTGGTTCGAATTTTCCGGACCCGAAAACCGGGTCGAAATGCGCCCCCTCGATGTGTTGTACAGCAGCAATTTAGTTCGGTTCTAAAAACAAAATCCCTAACTTTACGGCCCCAAATTCATGCTCTTAAGGTGGTGTTTTGTATGTGAAAATTATATCTTCGCACTTGATTTTGAAAACAGTAAATCGATATCATAAACTAAACTAAACTGTTATGGATGACATTTATAGTGTTTTTTGGTTTGTTCCGTTAGCGGCGATCGCTGCGCTGGTGTTTGCCTTTATCTTTTTCAGAAATATGATGAAGAATTCCGAGGGAACTCCCCGGATGAAGGAGATCGCGCAGTATGTCAGGGAAGGTGCCATGGCTTACATCAGGCGCCAGTACAGTGTGGTAGCCTGGGTTTTCCTGGTACTTTTTATATTGCTTGGAATCCTGGCTTACATAGGAGTGCAGAACCCGTTTGTACCGGTGGCGTTCCTTACCGGTGGTTTCTTTTCCGGGCTCTGCGGATTCCTGGGTATGAAAACAGCTACCCTGGCTTCAGCGAGAACGGCGCATGGTGCTTCTCAGTCACTGAACAAAGGCCTCAAGGTTGCCTTTCGGAGCGGTGCCGTCATGGGACTGGTTGTGGTTGGATTCGGACTCCTGGATGTGGCGCTCTGGTTTCTCGTGCTGAGCAACTGGGTCTTCACCCCTGAAAACATGCAGAACGGACTGGAGATGATGGGTCTGACCTTCGTTCACCCGGGCACTACCGAGCACCAGAAGCTCGTGGAGATTACCGTTACCATGCTTACTTTCGGTATGGGTGCTTCCACCCAGGCCCTCTTTGCACGTGTGGGCGGTGGTATCTACACCAAGGCTGCCGATGTGGGAGCCGACCTGGTTGGGAAAGTGGAAGCCGGTATCCCCGAGGATGACCCGCGCAACCCGGCCACCATTGCCGATAACGTAGGAGACAATGTGGGTGATGTAGCCGGAATGGGAGCCGACCTGTATGAATCGTATGCCGGATCGATCCTGGCAACGGCAGCACTGGGTGCAGCGATCCCTGTTATTGCTATGGAAGGCATCGATCAGCTCACCGCGGTTGTAGCACCTATGATGGTAGCCGCGTTGGGGATCATCCTCTCCATACTGGGAATCTACATGGTCCGCACCAAGGAATCAGCTACCCAGAAAAACCTGCTCAATGCCCTCCTCCTGGGAACAGGAGGAAGTTCGGTCCTCATCCTGGCCGCCATTGCCGGAATGGCAGCGATCGGCTGGATCACCTGGGGTATCTTCGGTTCGGTGGTAGCCGGACTCATTGCCGGGGTGATCATCGGACAGGCGACTGAATATTTTACTTCCGATGAGTACAGGCCTACCAAAGGAATTGCCAAACAGACCCAGCAGGGACCGGCGACCACCATCATTGAAGGGGTGGCCGTGGGAATGTCCTCCACCTGGATCCCGGTAGTGACCATTGTACTGGGTATTATTGCAGCCTTCGGTTTTGCCGGCGGTTTCCACAACTTTGCAATGGGTGTATACGGAATCGGTTTTGCAGCCGTGGGGATGCTCTCCACCCTGGGGATCACCCTGGCGACCGACGCTTTTGGTCCGATTGCCGACAACGCAGGCGGAAACGCCGAGATGTCCGAACTGGAGCCGAAAGTGCGTGAACGCACCGACGCCCTGGATATGCTGGGGAATACGACCGCAGCCACCGGGAAAGGGTTTGCCATTGGTTCGGCTGCCCTGACTGCCATGGCGCTGCTGGCAGCTTACATGGAAGAGGTAAGATTGTGGCTGGGTAAACTGGCCGACGCCTCTGCCGAAGGGTTTATGCAGATCGGCAATACGCTTTTCTATACCGATCAAGTACCTGCTGCGGAAGCCGGGGAGAAGGCCATTCAGTTGACCAATGCCAGTATCCACGATTTTGTAACTGCTTACGACCTTTCGCTCTTTAACCCGCTTCTGCTGGGCGGTGTATTCCTGGGTGCCATGATGGCATTTCTCTTCTGTTCCATGACCATGAAGGCCGTCGGTCGCGCTGCCGGTTCCATGGTGGACGAAGTGCGGAGGCAGTTCAAGGAGATGCCCGGTATCATGGAAGGCACGACCGTTCCCGAATATGCCAAATGCGTGGCCATCTCCACCAGGGGAGCCCAGCGCGAAATGGTGATCCCCTCACTGATCGCCATCATCGTACCGGTGCTTACCGGTGTGATATTTGGAGTTGCCGGTGTGGTCGGATTGCTGGTCGGCGGTCTGACAACAGGCTTCACCCTGGCGATCTTCCTGAACAACGCAGGAGGGGCATGGGACAATGCCAAGAAGTTCATTGAGAAAGGAAACTACGGCGGAAAAGGAAGTGAATCTCACGGCGCTGCTGTGACAGGAGATACTGTAGGTGATCCGTTCAAGGATACATCCGGACCTTCCCTGAATATCCTGATCAAGCTGATGACCATGGTTTCGGTTGTAATGGCCGGTCTGACCGTGGCGTTCAGTTTCTTTGGATAAAAAACTATTCACTGGTAAAAAACGCTGTCCCGGGAACCGGAGGCAGCGTTTTTTTTGGCCGCCGATCCGGGAACCGTTGCATTGTTTATGCAGGCCGGAATCAGGGTTGGTCTTGTTGAGCGGTGAATTCTTCCCGGATAATGGAACCGCGATCATCCAGGTAGGTTTTCAGTTCGAGGGTGTTGCCATCGTACACCGCGTAGGTGAAGTTGACAATCCAGTCGCCCAAACAGACAGCCCGGGTCGATTCGTTCAGCCGGTTGTCGTAGGGCACATGGCGGTGGCCAAAGAGGTAAAAATCGATCTCCGGGTGTTCGCGGGAGTGTTCCAGGGCGAATTGCAGCTGGTCCTCTTTTTCAAATCCCGCGTACTCCAGGTACATCCCTTTTGTATAACGGCTTTTTTTCGACCACCAGTGGGCGAAGGCTGTGGTACCATTGGGATGAAGGCGGGCGTAGCACCATTGAATGAAGCGGTTCCGGAAGACGGCCTGCAGCAGCCTGTACCCCCGGTCCTTTTTGTTGAGTCCGTCCCCGTGACCCAGGTAGAAAATGTGGTTGCCCAGTTTGCGGATAACGGGAATCCGGTGCACGGTGGCTCCCATTTCGCGGGGCAGGTAGTCGTACATCCACACATCGTGATTGCCGGTAAAAAAGTGGATCTCCGTGCCCCGGTCGGATAGTTCGGCCAACCGTCCCAGGAAGCGGGTGAACCCGCGGGGGACCACCTTCCGGTATTCGAACCAGTAGTCGAAGGTATCACCCAGGAACCAGATTGCGGAGGCGTGATCTTCCACGCTCTCCAGCCATTGGAGGAAGAGCTTTTCCCGCTCCAGGCTCTTTTCCCGGGGATGCATGCCCAGGTGGAGATCGGAGACAAAGTAGGTATACGATGGTGTGTGGGTCATGCTGTTTGGTTAAAGCAGGTTATCCAGCCAAACTGTGAGAATATCGCCATAGAGATTTTTGGCAACGACGTCTCCTTCCCTGTTAAGCAGGTAGTTGGCGGGCAGGGATTGTACATTGTAAAGGCGTGGAGCTGGTCCGTTCGATCCGTTCAGATCGCATACGTCGATCCAGGGATACTCCTCGAACCGGATGGTTCTCAGCCAGGGTGCACTTTCGGTATCCAGGGAGACATTGTATACTTCGAACCCCTGCGGGTGGTACTGTTCATAGATCCCTTTAAGGTTTTCGTTAGCCTTCATGCTCTCCTGGTTGAAGGAGGCCCAGAAATTGACCAACACCACATCTCCCCTGAGAGAGTGAAGGCTGATGGGGTTACCGCCGGCATCGGGCAGGTTGAGATTGACGCTGCCGGTCTCTTCCACCTCTTTGCCGGCCGATAGTTGGCTGAGCATTTTCATGTTCTCGTATTGTTGCTTCCTTCGTTGCACATCCTTCTCCAGGGATTGCACCAGGGTGGATCCCGGGTAATCGGTTTTCACCGAATCGGCCACCAGCCCCATGTATTGCAGGTCCCTTATTTCTCCCAGAACGAACTGGTCGGGGCTGTACCGCTGGTAGAGTGCGTAGACACTGGCCAGTGAGTTCAGGTTTTCGATGATGAAGCGAACCGAGGAATTTCTCTGTTCGTTCATGACCTCCAGGTATTCATTTTGAAGCGATTCAAGGCGGGGATCGTCTTCGGAGATGATCCCTTCGATCGCCCGCTCCAGGGAGTCGAGTTGCCGCTTGGTCTTCTCCAGGCGCCGCACCAGGGATTTTACCTTTTGCGACTCTTCCGAGCCGGTGATCTTATATCCCGTGGCAAAGCGGTCGCCGGGTATTTCCAAGCCGATCCGGTCACCGGGGAAAGGGATCAGGTTGATCCGTTTTCCTTCAGGGTTGCTGAGCAGGCATAGCTCCGGGTTTTCCAGTTCAAATTTGAATTTGAACGATCCGTCATTTCGGATCTCTGCTGAATCCAACGGGATCAGGTTATTCACATTGAGTTTCTCCAGCATGATCGTTTTCCCGGCACCTGCTTCCCAGGTTCCGTTGATCACCACTTTGTTTTGTTGCTGGCACGAGACCGCCAGGGCCAGTGCCAACAGAAGGGTCAGTCGCTTCATGGTCGGTTCCTTAATTTAGATAATTCTCCAATTTCTGCAGGAGTTCATCCCCGAACAGGTCGCGTTCCAGGATGGTGCCGCCGGGTCCCAGAAGGAAATTGGCGGGAATGCGTTCCACTCCGTACAGGTCTACAGACGGGGTCTCCCAGCGTGCCAGTTTACTGACATGCCGGGCTCCCGGTATTATTTTGGCAGCGTTACGCCAGTCTGACCGATCCTGGTCGAGGGAGACCATCAGGAGGGCAAACGATTGGTCCCCGTATTGTTCCAGTGCCTCCTGCAGGTAGGGAAGTTCGTCCAGGGAGGGTTTGCTCCAGGAGGCCCAGAATTGGAGGAGGATATAGCGCTCTTCCAGGTCGGTGAGGGCAAGGGGTTGCCCCGATAGGGCCGTACTTACGAAGTCGGGTGCTTTGTCTCCCCTGGCTGGTCGGGGTACCTCCTTCTGCCCTGATTCCATCTGTTCCCGGGCGGCCACCAGTTGGTTATGGAGGGAGATTACGGCTTCGTTCTCGGGGTAGCGGTCGTAAAGGGCAGAATCGACGGCCTCGTACACCTGCAGATCGGTGAGCGGGTGGAAAACCGGTAATCCGGGTCCGTACTGGTTGTATAGCGCAATAAGGATGGCCAGGGATTCCCGGTTGTCGTGAATGAACTTTTCGGAGGTTGCTGCGAAGCGTTCGGTGATGGAATCAAACTGCCTGTTCAAAGCCAGTTTTCGTTCCGGGTAACCGGCCTCACCCTGCAGTTGGCGGGTTTGCTTTGAAATATGGCGCAGTTCATCGAGCACCCGGTTGTGTTCAACGGCCAGGGAGCGGATCAGCTTGGAGTCGGGGGATCCCTCGACGGTGTAGGGATGGAGGCTGTCGGTGTGTCCCTTCAGGAAGAGGGAGTCGCCGGGATGGGCCACCAGGGTGACATACCCGTCGCGGGTGTACTTCAGGGAGTAGAAATCGGGTTTGTCGGCCCGGAAGCGAAAGCTGAAGCGGCCTTCGGAGTCGCACCGTGCCGAATCCAGGTTTTCAAATGCCGTGGCGCCCATGCGGTCGAGGGTGACGGTGGTGCCGGCACCATTCTCCAGGGTACCACGGATAACGATCTTTTGTTCTTGATGTGCAGCATTTTCCTGCCGGTTATTTCCAGAGCAGGCGGCAATCAGAAGCAACGGTAGGACCAGGAATCTGCGCATGGCGGTAGTGATTTGAGCACGAATTTATCAATTTCTCACAAATATCAACAAAATAAGTGGTTGGTTGATTTAATTACTAAATTGCATAGTAAATAGTTACCGTGTGGGCGAACAAAGAATCATGAGCCTTTGTTATGAGGGTTCTTGTTTTGTTAAAATGTACTTCAATTTATAGTTTTTTAACCTCGGATTCGGGAAATGGTTGTTATTTTGCAGGAAGTTTTCAGGATTGTTTATACTATTCATAACGATACAATTATATGGCATTTTTAAAGTTTGACAAGGCGGAGCTGATAAACCTGGAATATTCACTTTCCCGGGAGGTTCTGCGTTCCAACCGGGCCGGCTCGTATGCTTCCACCACGATTTCGGGGTGCAATACGCGCAAGTACCACGGACTGCTGGTGTGCCCGGTGGATGCCATCGACGGCGAGAACCACGTGCTGCTATCCTCGCTGGATGTGACAGTGATCCAGCATGAACAGGATTTCAACCTGGGGATCCATAAGTATGAGGGGGATTTGTATATTCCGCGCGGACACAAATACATCCGGGATTTTGATGCCGAGACGGGATCGAAGATTACCTACCGGGTCGGGGGTGTGGTACTGACGCGGGAAGCATTGCTGGTGGAGGAACAGGAGCAGGTGCTCATACGGTTTACCCTGGAGGAGGCTCAATCTCCAACTAAACTGCAATTCAGGCCATTCCTGGCATTCCGGAATTACCACGCGCTAAGCAAGGCCAACATGTATGTGAATACCCGGTACAGGCCGGTTAAACAGGGCATCGGGTCGAGGATGTACGAGGGGTACCCGGAACTGCACATGCAGCTTTCGCGGGAGGCAGAGTTTGTGCCGGTTCCCGACTGGTTCTACGACATTGAATATATCGAGGAGCAGAAGCGGGGGTATGATTTCAAAGAGGATCTCTATGTGCCGGGTTACTTCGAGCTGCCGATCGAAAAGGGGGAGTCGGTGGTCTTTTCAGCTTCCACGAAGGAGGTGGCGCCGGGCGGTTTGAAGGGGCGTTTTACCACGGAATTTTCCAAGCGCCTGCCGCGGGACAGTTACCGGAATTGCCTGGTCAGTTCCGCCAACCAGTTTATTGTTCGCCGTCACGGGAAGACGCAGGTGATTGCCGGCTTTCCGTGGTTCGGGGTGTGGGGCAGGGATACCTTTATCGCCTTACCCGGACTCACCCTTTCCACCGGGGATGTGGAAACAGCCGGAGAGGTTATTGATACCATGGTGTCCAGGATGAAAGGGGGATTGTTCCCGAATATGGGTTCGGAGGAGGCGCCCGCGTTTAATTCGGTGGATGCCCCGCTGTGGTTTATCTGGTCGTTGCAGCAGTACGCGAAGTATATTCACGGTTTGGATATCTGGGAGCGATACGGGAAGGCGGTCCGGGAGGTCCTGGAAGCCTACCGCGATGGTACTTCCTACAACATCAGGATGCTGGAGAACGGACTGATCCATGCAGGAGAGCCGGGCAAGGCGCTTACCTGGATGGATGCCGTGGTTCACGGGGAGCCTGTTACCCCGCGGGAGGGTTGCCCCGTGGAGATCAACGCGTTATGGTACAATGCTATTTGCCAGGCACTGTCCTGGGCGGAAGAGCGGGACCCGCAATTCGTTGAGAGCTGGAAGGAGATGCCCGAGCGGATCCGCGGTTCTTTCGTGGATCAGTTCTGGGATGGTGACCTGGGTTACCTGGCCGACTATGTGCACCTGGATGTGCGGGATTTTTCGGTGCGACCCAACCAGGTAATTGCCACCTCCCTGGATTATAGTCCGATCACCGACGAAATGAAGAACGCGGTGCTGGAACGCGTGGAGAGTGAGCTGCTCACCCCCAGGGGTCTGCGTACGCTGTCGCCTAAAAACGAGCACTACAAAGGGGTGTACGAGGGCGACCAGGAGACGCGTGACCGCGCCTACCACCAGGGAACGGTCTGGCCCTGGCTGCTGGAACACTTTGCCAGGGGATACCTGGATGTTCATAAGCGCACAGGGCTAACGCTGCTCCGGCGCTTATACGATGGATTCGAAGAGGATATGAATGTGGCGGGCATCGGGACGGTCTCGGAGATCTACGACGGGAATCCACCCCACGAACCGCGCGGGGCGATCAGCCAGGCCTGGAGTGTGGCAGCGGTGCTTCGCATCGGGGAGATGATTGAAATGTACAACACGTAAAAATAGCTCCGCTTACTATGAGAGTACTGATGTTCGGGTGGGAATTCCCGCCCCATGTTACCGGGGGACTTGGAACGGCCAGCTACGGACTCACCCGTGGACTTGCCACCATCCCCGAGCTGGATATCCTCTTCGTGGTTCCAAAGGCATTCGGGGATGAGAATCCTACCCGTATGGATCTTCTCGGGGCCAACGAAGTGGAGCTGGAGACAAGGCACTTCCGGTTTTCCGACACGCTCCGGGAGATCTCCTACCTGGAGGTGGAATCCAACCTGGTCCCTTACACATCCCCCGAAGAGTATGCCGCCCTGGTGAAGAAGGCGGAGAATGAGAATAAGCGGTTTGTGGAGACTACCATGGGTGGTAAATTAAAATTCTCGGGCACCTATGGCAAGGATCTTTTCCAGGAGATATCCAACTATGCGCTGGTGGCGGTGAAGATCGCCGAAGATTATCAACATGACCTGATCCATGCACATGACTGGCTGACTTATCCTTCGGGGATTGCGGCCAAGGAGGCATCGGGGAAGCCCCTGGTGATCCATGTGCACGCCACCGATTTTGACCGGAGCGGGGGCCGGGTCAATCCCGCTGTTTTTGAGATCGAGAAAAAGGGGATGGAGGCAGCGGACCGGATCATTGCCGTGAGCAATCTTACCCGGAACACCATTATCGATAAGTACGGCATTGATCCCAATAAAGTGGAGACCGTTTACAACGCGGTGGAGCCGTTGATGGACCAGGAGAAGATAGCCCTCAAGAAGGGTGTTTCCGACAAGGTGGTGACCTTCCTGGGGCGCGTGACTATGCAGAAGGGGCCTGAGTACTTCATCGAGGCCGCAGAGAAGGTGCTCCGTAAAATGGAGAATGTGCGGTTTGTAATGGCCGGCAGCGGGGAGCTTCTCGATAAGATGGTCAGCTGGGTGGCAGCCCTGGGGATTGCCGACCGGTTCCATTTCACGGGATTTTTGAAAGGGGAGGATGTGTTTCGCATGTTCTCCATCAGCGATGTATATGTGATGCCCTCGGTGTCGGAGCCTTTCGGGATTTCGCCGCTGGAGGCGATGCAGTCCAACGTACCCGTGATCATCTCCCACCAGTCGGGCGTGTCGGAGATCCTGAAGTATGCCGTCAAGGTGGATTTCTGGGATGTGGACGCCATGGCCGATGCCATTTACGGCTACCTGAATTATCCCTCCCTCTCCTCCATGTTCATAAAGTATGGCAAGGAAGAGGTGGACACCATGAAGTGGGAGAATTCAGCCCGGGGGGTATTCAACGTTTATAAAGATACTGTTGCATAAAACAACTTCTTACTACCATGAGAACAATTTGCATGTATTTCCAGGTGCACCAGCCTTTCCGCTTCAGAAGGTACCGCTTCTTCGATATTGGAAACGAACATTACTATTACGATGATTTCACTAATGAGAGCATCCTCCGGAAAGTGGCCGAGAAGAGCTACCTGCCTGCAAACCGCCGGCTGTTAAAGATGATCAGAAAACACGGCACAAAGTTTAAAGTGGCCTTCTCCGTCTCCGGGATTGCCGTGGAGCAGTTTCGTATGTATGCCCCCGAGGTGCTGGAGAGTTTCAGGGAGCTGGCTGCAACCGGACAGGTGGAGTTCCTGGCAGAGACCTATGCCCATTCACTGGCTTCGATGCATAACCGGGAGGAGTTCATCCGGCAGGTGAACGACCACCGGGCCATGGTCAGGGAGGTGTTCGGACAGGAACCGACGGTGTTCCGCAATACCGAGCTGGCTTATTCCGATGAGATCGGAAGTACGGTCTACCACATGGGGTTCAAAGCCATGCTCACCGAGGGCGCCAAACACGTCCTGGGCTGGAAAAGTCCCAATTACCTTTATTGCAATGCACTGGAGCCCCGGCTGAAGGTGTTGCTGAAAAACTACAAACTCAGTGACGATATTGCGTTTCGCTTTGGCAATACCTCCTGGCCGGAATATCCCCTGACCAGCGAAAAATTCGTGGGCTGGCTCAATCAGCTCCCCCCGGCGGAGGAGACCGTGAACCTGTTCATGGATTACGAGACCTTCGGGGAGCACCAGTGGAAGGAAACCGGGATCTTTGACTTCCTGGAAGCCCTGCCCGAGGCCGTGTTCAGGAACTCACGCTTCACATTCAGCACCCCTTCCGAGGTGGCGGATTCCCTCCAGGTGATCTCGGCGGTGAATGTGCCCAATCCCATCTCCTGGGCTGACGAGGAGCGGGACCTTACTGCCTGGCTGGGAAATGAGATGCAGCAGGAAGCTTTTCACAAGTTGTACGATTTGCGCGACAGAGTCTACCTGAGCAAGAATCCGGAGCTGATGCAGGATTTCAAGTACCTCCAGGTGAGCGACCACTTTTACTACATGTCCACCAAGTTCTTCTCCGACGGGGAGGTGCATTCCTACTTCAATCCGTATAACACCCCCTACGAAGCGTTCATCAACTACATGAATATCCTCAGCGACTTCGAGATACGGGTCAATGCCGAGGTGAGTACCAGTGTTGATGAAGATGTGGTGCGGCTCAGCAAGATCATCCAGGAGAAAGATGAACTTATCCGCAAATATGAAGACCGGTTATCCAGGAGGAAGGTCGCAGCCGGAACGAAGACTACGGTTAAAAAACAGCCACTCACTACCACTTCGCGGGGCACGACGGCAAAAAGGGGACGTTCTTCCGGATCTTCCAGCGGTAAACCGACCTCCTCGAGCGTGCAGGTGACGCCCCCGGGAAAGGTCAGGGATCCGGAAAAAAAACCGGGCAATAAGAAGGGCGGCACAGGCCAGAAGAGCCCCGGTAAAAGCAAGAGTTAGTCGAACGATAATCCATCCGGCAGAAGCAGCAAGCCGGCTCCGGGAGAAAAAAAAGGCGGGAAAAAATCATAAACACCAAAACAGGGACAGAGAGAATACAATATAAAAAAAGTAGAAAGATGAATGAGAAGAAAGAGATGCCTGATTTACTATTTGAAGTCAGCTGGGAAGTGTGTAATAAGGTAGGAGGGATCCATACAGTGGTGTCCACCAAGGCGATTTCGGTACTGAATGAACTGAAAGATAATTATATATTGATCGGACCCGATGTGTGGCGCGAAAGCGATGATCACCCCGAGTTTATCGAGGATGAATCGCTGTATGCCGACTGGCGCGAGCATGCGGCTTCGGAAGGGATCATGGTGCGTGTGGGACGGTGGAAAATATCGGGTAGTCCGATCGCCGTGATGCTGGATTTCACCCCCTTCTTTACCAGGAAAGACGAGATCTTCAGCAAGCTATGGGAATCTTATAAGCTGGACTCCATCAGCGGTCAGTGGGATTATATAGAACCCACCCTCTTTGGATATGCAGCCGGTAAGACCATCGAGAGTTACATCCGTTATTACGGTCTCGCCGGTAAGCAGTTGGCCGCCCACTTTCATGAGTGGATGACCGGGGGCGGACTCCTCTACCTGAAGGAGCACCAGCCCCAGGTGGGCACCGTGTTCACCACCCATGCCACGGCCGTAGGCAGGGCCATTGCCGGCAATAACCAGCCCCTTTACAGCAAGATGGAGTCATACAGCGGTGTGGCCAAAGCACGTGAGTTTAACCTGGTATCCAAGAACTCCCTGGAGATGACCTCAGCGAGGGAGGCCGATGCGTTTACCACGGTGAGCGATCTCACCTCCCGCGAGTGTGCACAGTTTCATAAAAAGGAGGTGGACCTGGTCACGCCCAACGGATTCGAAGACAGCTTTGTTCCCGGGAAGAAGGAGTTTGAGAAAAAGCGAAAGGAGGCACGTGAGAAGTTGCTCCGGGTCGCATCGACCCTCTCCGGGGAAGAACTGGGCGATGACACCGTGCTGATCACCAACAGCGGTCGCTACGAGTTTAAGAACAAGGGGATCGACCTGTTCATTGATGCCCTGGGTGACCTGAATAAGCATAAGAAATTACCGGGTAAAGCGGTGGCTTTTATCCTGATCCCCGCCAATCATTATGGTCCGCGCAAAGACCTGAAAGAAGCCATTGCCCGGAAAAAGAACGGGTTGAGCGAGGAAAAATTCCTGACCCACTACCTGCATTACCCGGAGCATGATCCTATCATGCAGCGGATCCGTGAAAACGGGTTTTCCAATGAAGCCGGGGACCAGGTCAAGATGATCTTCGTTCCGTCCTACCTGAATGGAAACGACGGGATCTTTGATATGCCCTATTATGATATCCTGATCGGAATGGATCTGAGCATTTTTCCATCCTACTACGAGCCCTGGGGGTACACACCCCTGGAGAGTTTGGCGTTCAGTATTCCCACGGTAACAACCACCCTGACCGGTTTTGGATTATGGGTGAATGAGCGATACCCTGATACGGGGAACGGTATCACGGTAATTCCCCGGGATGACTTTAATGATGAGGAGGTTGCCAGGGGGATCAGCGAGTTCATCGAAAAATATGGCAGTCTCAATGAACAGGAGCGTATAGCTGCACGCAAAAAAGCGTATGAAATATCGCGCATCGCGTTGTGGGAAAATTTAATATCCCACTATCGGGATGCCTATTCACTGGCCCTGGAGCGTTCGGGCAGCCGTTCGGTGGGATATTACCGTGGCGAACGGGTAGAACAACTGCCGGAGACCGAAAAAGTGCTGGTGGATATCCACCCCGTATGGCGCAGGGTGTTGGTTCAACAGGACATCCCCGAGCGCCTGAAGCCCCTGGAGGAGTTATCTAAAAATCTCTGGTGGTCGTGGAACCAGGAAGCCAGGGATTTGTTCGAGTCGGTCGACCCGGAATTGTGGCAGGAGGTGGATCGCAACCCGATCATCCTGTTGGACCGCATCCCTTATGATACCCTGCGTGAGCTGGAAAAAAATAACAGCTTTTTGGAACGAATGGAGAGTGTATACAGGTCCTTCAGGGGGTATATGGACGCTGAGCCAAAAAAGGAGCTCCCCTCGGTTACCTATTTCAGCATGGAGTACGGACTCCACAATTCGCTTAAAATCTATTCGGGCGGACTGGGTTTGCTGGCGGGGGATTACCTCAAGGAGGCCAGCGACTATAATATGGATATGGTGGGGGTCGGACTCCTCTACCGGTACGGGTATTTTACGCAGGTGATCTCCGCGGGCGGAGAGCAGGTGGCACATAATGAAGCACAGGACTTCTCCAAGTTACCGGTGATGCCCGTTCGCGATGAGAACGGCAACTGGATCACGATCCAGATGGTTTTCCCGGGACGAAGTCTCACCGCCCGGCTCTGGAAGGTGCAGATCGGCCGGGTGCCGTTATACCTGCTGGACACCGATTTCGAGGCGAACAAACCCCACGACCGGCAGATCACCCACATGCTTTACGGGGGGGACAATGAAAACCGGTTCAAGCAGGAACTCCTGTTGGGAATTGGTGGCATCCGGGCCCTGCGTAAGATGGGTATACAAACCGATCTTTATCACTGCAACGAGGGTCATGCCGCCTTTACCGGACTGGAAAGATTGAGGGAGTATATCCAGGAGCAGAACATGACCTTCCCCGAAGCGCGGGAGATCGTGCGTGCCTCCAGCCTGTTTACCACCCATACCCCG
>CAYZMH010000055.1:0-16648 GCA_964479445.1 uncultured Bacteroidaceae bacterium
CAGTGATCCCGGTTCGTGCGGTGCCGTAGTCGGCTGGATACCGCCCACTGTTTCGGGTACGTGCAGTGGGGTATCCACCACCAGTACTAATACGCCAGGGGATGTTTTTACGGTCGGAACTACCACGGTGCAATACATCGCTTCCGATGCCTACGGGAATGGCGATACTTGTACATTCCAGGTAACGGTAACAGATACCGAGTCCCCGGCTATAACCGGTTGTCCGTCCGATATGGTGGTTACCGCAGATGATGAGTATTGTGGAAGCACGGTAACCTGGACGCCACCGGCAGCCAGCGATAACTGCTCGGTGACCATGACCGGGGATTATGCACCGGGTGATTTCTTCCCGGTGGGCACCACAACCGTCACCTATACAGCCACAGATCCTTCAGGAAATACGACAACATGCAGCTTTGATGTGACGGTTCAACCTGTTGATCCGCCGATAATAAGCGGTGATATCGGGGTGTGTACCCCGGCTCTGTCTACCTATTCAGTGACCCCTGTGGCAGGCAAGACCTATAACTGGAGTGTCACAAACGGAACTATTTCGGGATCCTCTGCGGATCCGGATGTGGATATTACATGGAACAGTGCAGGAACCGGAACCGTTACGGTTGAAATTACATCCGGTTCTGGCTGCACCATCAGCAATACAATGAATGTAACACTAAATGCCACCCCGGTTACCGGCACGGTGCAGTCGGGGAGTCGTTTAACAAGGAGATAAGTATAAATAATAATATGTAACTGTTAAAACCAAAATGTTATGAAAACCAACATGTATTCAATTTCGAAAAAGGCTGCTTTTGCAGCAGCAATTGCTATGTTATTCTCTGTTACTGTGCATGCACAGTTTATCACCCCCAGTCCGGATAATCCAGAGACACAAGGAGGCGAGGAGGTTCGCACAGGATCGGTCATCACCTATGACCTGAACCTCAATCACAATCCGGATGAGCAGTACCGCTGGGCGGTTATCGGAGGTGAAATTACCGATTCCAATAATGGTGCAGCGGTAACAAGCAGCGGTGACAGCTCCATCGTTGAGTTCACTGCCAATACTTTTGAGATCGAGGTAACCTGGGACGAAGATCTGACCTCAACCCCGATCGGTTCATTTAATGGTGAGATTATGGTGCAGAAGCGAACAGGCACCGGGGCATGCCCCAGTCAGATGCAGATCCTGCCCGTAACGCAGTGGAACAATCCCACAGCACAAATTGATGCTGCAGATGCAGACTTTGATATTTGTTCAGGAGACGCAGTGGGTGGCGATATTACCATCGATCTTACCGGTGCGCCGGATAACGGAGGTGGTGACGGGTTTGAAGTGACCTACGATGTTTCGGCTACCAACCTGGAAGATGCTGCAGGGATTCCCATCACCGAGGGAACCGGCCTAACGGCTGTAGGGAATGGTTCCACTATTGACATCAGTCTGCCGTCAGAATTGATCAATACCGATCCGGTCAATGATGCGGAGTATACCATTACGCTCACGGCCATGCATGATGATTTCCAGGGACCAGGAAGCGTGATTAACAAGACGGAGTTTACCATTACCGTGCATCCGACTGTTGTAACCGGACCGATCCAGAGCAGCAGTGAGTTGACACGCAGATAGAGATTGGCTGGTATATCGTTGTGATCTCATTTGCAGCATGATACTGCGAAGAATTGGGGTACATGCATGTGAGGAGATCGAATTAGAATAGTATGAAAATACAGATCTATGGGTATGAACTGTAAAGCGACATGAGCCTTCGGTATCCATATGATTCCGGAAGTCCGGGGTGGATGGTGTATTTGAACGCAAGCTGTGGTTTAAAACAGGAGGATTATGCCAGGTAACAGGAGGAGTTCACATACCGGATCTGTAAAACTAAAAGGTTACTGAAATTGAATACATATTGGTTTGTATACATATAACGCAATGCATATACGATCCTTCTTAATGCGATGAATTGGATCAGGAACATATTGGTGACAGGGTTCATGCTGATGGCATGGTATAACCTGGTACCCGCACAGGACTACATGAGCATAGTCTGTCCGGGGGATACCGGTGTGTCCTATTTTGTGGAGGGGACGGAAGGATCCACCTTTGAATGGGCAGTCAATGGAGGCGAGATCGTGAGAGATTACGGCGACTCCGTTATTGTCAACTGGGGCCGTGAACCCGGCACCTATGAGATGACTGTCCAGGAGATCTCTGAATGGGGTTGTTACTCGGAACCGGTAAGCGGCAACGTGCTGGTATCCGCTCCGGATATAGACCTGGGTGATGACACCTATGTCTGTGATGGGAACAGCCTCACACTATCACCGCAGGGTGATTTCTACTCATTCCTGTGGAACGATGGTACTACCGATCCACAGTTCACTTCCGGGGAAGAAGGATGGATTTCCTGTACGGTAACTGATCAATATGGTTGTCCGTGGACAGATAGTTTGTACCTTGAGGTGAAACCATTGCCTTACGTTGACCTGGGTAGCGACACATCGCTGTGCGGGGAGCAAAGTCTGCGATTAAGCGGCGGCACAGACGGTATTAATTTTAACTGGTCGACCGGCGAGATTGCCCCTGAAATAACTGTTTACCAGGGATATCAGGAGATATGGTTATCAGTTGAAGATGAATGGGGTTGCATGAACAGTGATACGATCATTATCGATGAATGTGACCCGGGTGTCTTTTTCCAGGATATTCCAACCGCGTTTACGCCTAACGGGGATGGAAGAAACGATGTATGGAGACTGGAAAAACTGCAGGCTTATCCGGATGCTGTAATCGAGATTTTTGATCGCTGGGGTAAACTAATTTACCGTTCGGAACCCGGTTACCCGGAACCGTGGAATGGTCAGGATATGAGGGGAAGACTTGTACCCATGGATTCCTATCATTTTGTCATCCAGCTTAACTTTGGGGAGGACGACCGGGTTATAGGTGCTGTAACGGTTATCAGGTAGAATAATGATATATATCAATTCATATTACAGAGGTAAGAGGATAAAGATACTGCTGACAATGGTGTTGATGAGTTTCTTCATTACGGCTGCATTGAAAGCACAGCAGGTGCCATTGTACAGTCAGTATATGCTTAATGGATTCCTGTTAAATCCGGCTATTGCAGGGGCAGAGGGGTACACAGCTGTTAATCTCACCGCCCGTGAACAATGGATTGGTTTTAAGGATGCCCCGGGAACCTATGCGCTCAGCTTTCAGACACGCCTTCTTAAAAACAGCTATATTTCCAGGAATTCAAGTGTAAGAAAACGCCGGAGATACAGCTCCAGGAGCGGGAATGTCGGACTTGGCGGATATATTTTCAACGATCGTAACGGAGCCGTTGAGCGAACAGGTATAAAAGCCTCCTATGCCTACCATATTTTTATGCAAAATTCGCAATTGTCATTTGGATTGTCACTGACTGCTTACCAGTTCCGACTGGATGATGATAAGATACGGCTGGAGGATCCCGACGATGAATTTTACAACCAGGCCCGGGGATCCATGTTCATTCCGGATGCGGATGCAGGGGTTTATTTCGACACACCGGACTGGTATGCAGGAATCTCGGTGGATCAGTTGTTTGAGTCGATTATCAAGATTGGAGATACCGGTTATGATGAATTCAGGATGGAACGCAATTACTACCTGATCGGGGGATATGACTACCGTATCAATGATTTTATGGTATTAACACCCTCCACCCTGGTAAAATATGCAGAAAATGGATCATTCCAGGCCGACCTGAGTGCCAAACTTTACTATAATCAAACGTACTGGGGAGGATTAACCTACAGGACCGGGAATGCACTGATTGTCATGGCCGGACTGAGTGTGGACCGGCTTGTTTTCGGTTATGCTTTTGATGTTTCTCTCTCCAGTATCATGAAACACAGTTTCGGTACCCATGAATTTGTTTTCGCGGCTAAATTCGGGGACAATGCCAGGAGATACCGGTGGCTGAACCGGTATTAAATGCACGGTAGGGTTTCTAAAACCATAGCTGATTATTCATTTACCGACAAAATCGCGCTGCTTACCGATTAATCATTTCACTATACTACCGTAAATAGTACATTTGTTTCGTATACAATCGCAAAACTATGGAGCAAAAAAGTAAGAATTATAAGCGCAATACACGTGTGCAATTGTTATTGGGGATCGTACTGGTCTTGATCGGGGTTGCAGTGCTCGCAGAATTGGTGGATGCTGTTCCCTGGCGATTAAGGGATTTTGTATTTACCTGGCAGATGATATTGATTGTACTCGGTATCATCTTTGTTTCAGGCAAGGAGAGCAAACCAACGGGGTATATTCTTATAGCTATCGGTGCATTTTTCCTGTTGCCCCGGGTGATAGACCTCCCTTACTACTGGCGTTCCCTGTTCTGGCCGGCAATTCTGATCGTTTTAGGCTTGGTAGTAATCTTTCACCGGGGGAAGGGTGGGGGTCGTTCTCATCCACACCGGCAGACAGAGTCAGAGGATGATTACCTGGATGATGTGGCTGTATTCGGAGGAAGTGATCGCATCATTCACTCTAAGAATTTTCAGGGAGGCAAGATCACCAACATATTTGGAGGCTCCAAATATGATATGCGACAGGTGGAATTAGCCCAAGGGAACCAGCACCTGGAGGTGGTGATGATTTTTGGCGGATCAAAGTTTGTGGTACCCGAGGGGTGGAATATGAAAATTGAGGTTACTGCTATATTTGGAGGCTTTTCTGACAAACGTGTTCGCTCCAAACCCGACAGTGAGAAAGGAACATTGGTTATCAGGGGGCTTACACTATTCGGGGGAGGCGAAATTGTAAACTTCTGATTCCATGAGTCACCCGATAACGAGTCGACGCAGATCCCTGGTCATTTATATCCTGGTATGGTTTCTGATCTTTGCGATCAACGCAGCCATTATCTATTTTCTGCAGGGATTCGCAGTTAAAATTGCCATAGCCGATTCGTTCATAAGTAACTTTGTTTTTGCTGTTGTGGGATTGCTAGCCTGGTATCCGACCCGGTATATCCCATATCAACAAAGCAGTCCGGTATATTCCATTATGGCGCATATTGTGGCCGGCCTGTTGGTCATACTGGTCTGGTTAACGGTAACCGTAGGTTTGTTAACCACCCTGCATTATGGCAATGATCTATATAAAGATTTTTTAAACCGTACCCTTTTCTGGCGGGGTGTTGTTGGCAGCCTTTTCTATCTTGTACTTGTACTTGTGTTTTATCTGGTAGTCTATGCGAAGAACCTGAAAGAACGGGCACAGGCAGAGGAACGATTAAAAACCCTTGTAAGAGAGTCAGAATTAAACGTGCTGAAATCACAGATCAATCCGCATTTTCTGTTTAACTCCCTGAACTCAATCTCATCGCTCACGATGAGTAGTCCGGATGAAGCACATAAAATGATCATACGATTATCAGATTTGCTGCGTTATTCGTTGAAAAACAGGGAGAATGAGTTTGTAACACTGGAGGAGGAGATTGGAAGGATGCAGGATTATCTTGCTATTGAAAAGATTCGATTCGGGGAAAAACTGAGATACAACCTGAGTGTGCCCCAGTCGTGTAAAAAGATTGAATTGCCCACGATGATCCTTCAGCCACTTATTGAGAATGCCATCAAGCATGGCGTATATGAGAGTGTGGATCCTGTGGATATTGAATTCAATTGTGTTATGCATACCGATTTTCTGGAACTAAGCATAGTCAATGATTATGATCCGGATCAACCTCCCAGCCGGGGTACAGGACTGGGATTGCAAAATGTTACCCAGCGAATTCTGCTGGCATATGAGGGAAAGGGACATGTCGATGCAAAGGGGGAAAACGGAAAATATAATGTACGGATATTTATTCCGGTGAAAAAAGCCAAGAAGCCATGAAAAAAATCGGAGCGATCATCATTGAAGATGAAAAACCGGCCAGAGATCTGATCAAGAAATTTATGGAAGACCGGGAAGAACTGGAGTTGCTGGGTGAATATGACAACGGTTTTTCCGGACTCAAAGCCACTCACGAATTAGAACCGGATGTGCTTTTTCTTGATGTTCAGATGCCCAAGCTGAACGGATTTGAACTCATCGAATTGCTGGATTATGCACCGGAGATTATCTTCACAACGGCTTATGATCAATATGCCATCAAAGCCTTTGAACAAAATGCGGTGGATTATCTGCTAAAACCCTTTTCAAAGGAGCGTTTCAATGAAGGAGTTGATCGGTTGCTGGTGCGCCTGGAGCAAGGATCCGGGAAGAAAACAACGGAGAAAATACGCAAGCATCTCTCCGATAGCGAGGAACTATTGAACCGGGTTGTAATTAAAAAATCGGGTAAAATACATGTGGTTGCCGTTAGCGATATTCAGTACCTGGAGGCACAGGACGATTATGTAATGATATATACCCAACAGGGGCGCTTCCTGAAGCAGCAGACAATGAAATATTATGAAAAACACCTGGACTCCGACCAGTTTATCCGGGTTCACCGGTCGTTTATCGTCAATGTTCAGGTTATAGAGCGCATTGAACCCTATGAAAAGACCAATTACATCCTATTGCTTGCCGATGGGAATAAAGTGCCTGTCAGCCGTAGCGGCATGCAGGTACTGAAGGATAAACTTGACTTTTAAAGAATAGATTCCTTATACTATCTTTGTAAAAAAGGATGAGCATGGATTTGCAGATTGATGAAAAGAACCTGAAAAAATTCATTGTTGTGGGAGACCGGGTATTAATCAAGCCAAAAACCCAGCAGGAGAGAACAAAATCAGGATTATACCTTCCCCCGGGCGTTCAGGAGAAGGAAAAAATTCATAGCGGATATGTAATCAAAGTGGGTCCGGGTTATCCCATACCGGCTGTGGGAGATACCGATGAGCCCTGGAAGCCTTCGGGCGAAGAGGTCAAGTATGTCCCACTTCAGCCACAGGAAGGCGATCTGGCGGTATACATCCATAAAAGCGGATATGAGATCGAATTCAACAAAGAGAAGTATGTGATCATACCCCATTCGGCTATTTTACTGATTATCAGGGATGAAGAACTTTTTAAGTGATCGCCCAGTAATCAGGGGGCCTGTACCACATCCATGTTGATCTCATTTTCACTCCGGCCACCGTCTGCAATCGTCTGAATATTGTCAAGGGTTGTATGGGCGATCTCGGTAAGTGCCTCATGGGTCAGAAATGCCTGGTGAGCTGTAATCAAGACATTGGGAAATGTCATTAACTGCATAATCATTTCATCGTCAATGATCCTTTCAGATAAATCCCTGAAAAACAACTTCTCCTCTTCTGCGTATACATCAATTCCGAGATAACCGAGATGCTTGTTTCTCAATGATTCGATTACATCGGGCGTATTAATTAATTTTCCCCTGCTCGTGTTAATCAACATCGCTCCTTTTTTCATCCACTTCAGCGAAGTTTTATTTATGATCTGATGCGTGGCAGGAGTAAGCGGACAATGCAGGGATACAACATCAGAAGACTCAAAAAGCTTCTGCAATTCTTTATATTTTACTCCTTTCTTTTTCAGCTCTTCATTGGGATAAAGGTCGTATGCGATCACCTTGCAGCCAAATCCCATCATTAATTCCGAAAAAACCTGGCCTATCTTACCGGTACCGATAACCCCCACCGTTTTTCCTACCAGATCAAAACCTACCAGTCTCTCCAGGGAGAAATTGGCATCCCGTACCCGGTTGTATGCCCTGTGTATCTTCCTTCCGAGAGTGAGAATTAATGCAATTGCATGTTCTGCAACGGCATGCGGGGAGTAAGCCGGCACCCTGACAATGGTTATATCCAAATCTTTTGCAGCATCCAGATCTACGTTGTTGAAACCCGCACAACGAAGTGCAATCATTCGAATATCCATTTCAGCAAGCTGACTGAGCGTTTCTCGGTTGAGCTTATCGTTCACAAAAGCACAGACCGCATCAAACCCGTGAGCCAGCCGGGCTGTTTTGGGATTTAACGGCGCTTCAAAAAAGTCAAGCCCAAAATCATGGTGCTTGTTAGCCTCTTTGAGATATTCGATGTCGTAGGATTTGGCAGAAAACACAGCAATTTTCATAGTGGTTTGTTTTATTTGTGTAACTTGTTAAGATGCATTTTGTTCGCAGAAAAGCACCTGGCCCTCTGATTTAATTTAGATTAAATATATATTGTTATTAAAATAACAGTTGTATTCTTATTTTGTTTAACACGGCGTATCTTTGTGGTCCTTTTAAAGGATCGTGTTAAATAAAAGAATGTTATAAAAATAACAAACATTAAAAACCTCCTGGTCAAGATGCAATTATGGGAGATCGTTACCTTGCTTGATGCAAAAGTCCTCACCGGCGGGTCGGAACTGAGCCGGGAGGTGGAACATGCGTTTGCATCAGATCTCATGAGCGATGTGCTTACGGTTGATCATACCAATACGTTATTGATTACGGGGCTTTCCAATTTGCAGTCGGTTCGCACTGCTGAAATGTCCGACATTGGTCAGGTTATTGTTGTGCGCAACAAGGAGGTTTCGGTCGAGATGATCCGGCTGGCCCGTGCCAGCAATATTGTTCTTTTAACCAGTTCGTATTCCATGTACAGGGTGTCGGGAATCTTATATGAAGCGGGTATAGAGCCTATATTTTGATGGATTTGCACTACGACATAAAGGGAGGGGATTTTGTGAATGCAGGTCACGCGTCCAGTTCCCTGAAGAAAGTGCTGAAGCAGTTGAACGTGGACAGTAGAAGGATCAAACGGCTCGTGATAGCCCTGTATGAAGCGGAGGTCAACGTGGTGGCGCATGCATACAGGGGTACTATCCAGGTGCAGCTTTATCCGGGTGAGGTAGAGATTACAGTTGAAGATGAAGGTCCGGGAATTGAAGACATTGAGCAGGCCATGCAGGAAGGATATAGCACAGCTTCTCCTGAAGTCAGGGAGATGGGATTCGGGGCCGGCATGGGGTTACCGAATATCAAAAGGAACTGCGATAGGTTTCACATTGAAAGCACACCCGGGAAGGGAACAAGCCTGGTAATCAGAAATTCTATTTCAGATTGAGCAACAAAGAGTCACATAAGGTATTTCATCATGCACTGAAGATCCTGCCGGATGTGTGTATTGGATGCACGCATTGTATGACGGTATGTCCTACCCAGGCAATCAGGGTAAGGGAAGGATTGGCAAGGATATTTGAGGACCGGTGTGTTGACTGTGGTGAGTGTTACAAGGTTTGCCCGGTTTCTGCCATTATCATCGAGCAGGACGATTTTGAAGAGATTTACCGGTATCCTGTAAGGGTAGCCATGCTGCCTTCGGTATTAATTGGCCAATTCCCTTCGCGCATACCTGCCAAGCAGGTCTATGGTGCGTTGCGGGAAATGGGATTCACCCACGTATTTGAGATCGACAGTGTGGTCGACCTGGTGCAGCAAGGATACGAAATGTTCAGCAAGGAGCATTCTGATCTCAAACCCCTGATATCAACTTTTTGTCCGGCTATCGTCCGGTTAATACAGGTTCGTTTCCCTTCGCTGGTAGATCAGCTGGTCCGCGTAAAACCGCCCATGGATTTAGCAGCGATCCATTTTAAGGAAGTGCTGACCGAACAGGGGCATTCTCCCGAATCGATCGGGTTGTTTTATGTAACACCTTGTGCGGCAAAGATCGCCTCGGTCAAGAGTCCGGTCGGAGATACTCTTTCCCCCATTAACGGGGTGATCAATATGGAGTATCTCTATAACCGGCTTTTACAGCTGATCACCAACCAGGATATCAAAGAAGCAGACCAGGACAGTGATCTGTTGAACGAACGCGGGATCCTCTGGAGCCTTACACGAGGCGAGTCGGTGCATCAAAAAGGCCGCTCCCTGGCAATTGACGGAATGAACAATGTAACCGAGTTCCTCGAACGGCTGGAGGAGACAGAGGATAGCAACCTGGATTTCCTGGAACTTCGTGCTTGCGACGAGAGTTGTGCCGGCGGAGTATTGATAAGCGGTAACCGGTTTCTTACGGTCGAGCGGTTGAACTCCCGTGCTGAAACATTTCGAAGGGAGGCTATGGTAAAGGCAGGTTCCGGTTACACCGAATGGACCTATGTCCCGGAAACCCACAACCTGGGTCCGATCGAGGCTCGTTCCATGCTTGTGTTGGATGCAGACCGGATCACAGCGATGCAGAAGATGCGCAAGGTGGAAGACCTGCTGAAAGTATTACCGGGCATCGATTGTGGAGCGTGTGGTTCTCCGACCTGCCGGGCGCTTGCGGAAGATATCGTACAGGAACGTGCCGGCATTTCATGGTGCATTTTCCTCCAGGAAGTTCAATTGAAGAACGGGAAACTGACCCTTGATGAGGCTGACCGGATCAATGCCGGCATCTGGGGGTCTGACCGGCAAAACAGGAGCCAAAAATAGTGTATTATGCAACTAAGAGAGCTTATTGAAAAACTGGACCTGGAGCTGTTCAACGACCAGGTTCATACCGACAGGGAGGTAACCGGGGGCTATACCTCCGACCTGCTCAGTGATGTAATGGGATATGCCCGGGAAGGCGAGGTATGGATCACGCTTCAGTCACATATGAATGTTGCTGCTATCGCCTCTCTTAAAGATCTGCCGGCTGTGGTCCTGGTCAAAGGAACAAAACCAGGTTCCGCTATGTTGCAGAAAGCCACCGAAGAGGGAATCCCGGTGGTGGGCACCCCCGACAGCAGCTTTACCATCAGCGGAAAGATCTATGAAATATTGAAATAGAGATGAAACGCTTCCGGGCTGACATGCATATTCATACCGTGCTATCTCCCTGTGGCAGCCTGGACATGAGTCCGGGCCGTATCGTAAGGGAGGCAGTTGTGAAAAAGCTGGATATCATTGCAGTGACGGATCACAACCATACCGGTCATGCACGCATAATCAGGAGATTGGGAGAGCAGGCTGGTTTATACGTCGTTTACGGCGCAGAGGTAACAACACGTGAAGAGGTTCATTGCCTCGCGTTCTTTGACACCGATGAGCAACTCGTAGCATTCCAGGAATACCTGGATGAGCATTTGCCCTTTATGGAGAATAATCCGGACTATTTCGGTGACCAGGTGATTGTTGACAGAGATGAGATGATCCTGGAAGAGATCAGCCACTCTCTGTACCCGGGGATCGATCAGAGCATCGATGAGGTGGCAAAAAAGGTTCTGGGGATGGACGGACTCTTTGTTCCGGCACATGTGGATCGAAAAATGAACGGTCTTTATGCACAAATCGGATTTCTGCCGCCCTACCTTGATGTGAGTGCAGTGGAGATCCATCGAAATACCAACCCGGAAGAGTATGTGCAGGAACACCCCGAGCTGGAAAAATTGGTTATTGTGCAGAATTCCGACGCACACTATCCCGAAGATATAGGCAGGAAGTGGAGTGAATACCTGCTGGAGGAGCCCGGTTTCACCGAGATTGCAAAGGCATACAGGGGCGAAGACGGAAGGGAGGTGATCATACCATGACAGAGCTGGCTCTTCATATCCTGGATGTCGCAGAAAACGGAACGCGCGCGGAAGCTTCGGAAATCAATATATTGGTGCGGGAGAACTGGAATAATGAGCAATTGGAGATTACCATTGAGGATAACGGAAAAGGAATGGACACCGAGGTGATGGAACGGGTGGAAGACCCTTTCTTTACCACACGAACGACGCGCCGGGTGGGATTGGGTATTCCGCTGTTCAAACAACATGCTGAGATGGCCGGAGGATCGCTTCAGCTTATCTCGGAGCCGCGTAAAGGCACTCGCGTAAGAGCGCTTTTTGGCCTGAGGCATCCCGATCGGCAACCCATGGGTGACCTGGCTGGAATTGTACTGTTACTGGCCGGTTCATATCCCGGTATTCGCTTCCGTCTAGTATATCAAACACCCGAAGGTAAGTATGCCTTTGATACCGAAGAGGTCAGAAATGCCCTGAAAATTGACCGGATCGGGGGAAGTGAGCTTAAAGAGCAGTTAAGGGAGATGATCAATGAAAATCTGGACGAACTGGGTGCTCAAAGGGACTAATTAAGAACGAAATTAAATTATTGTGAAACAAATAACAGTTCCGTTTTTTTTGTAATTTTGCAGACGGGATAGATTATTAAAAAACAATCAATCAATTACATGGGAAAAATTAAATCACTAGACGATCTGAAAAAGATCCGGGATGAAAAACAAGCCGGGATCCATCTTCGCGAAAAAGGTGAGGATTCTGAGAGCCGTGTTCAGGTAAAAGTTGCAATGGCTACATGTGGCATTGCCTCGGGAGCCAAAGCTACCATGGAGTATTTTGATGATCAGCTGGAGAAAAGGGGGGTTGATGCTGTTGTCACCCAGACAGGCTGCATGGGATACTGCTATGCGGAACCCACCATTGAGGTTACATTGCCGGGCCAGGAACCCGTAGTATATGGTGATGTGGATGTAACCAAGGCGGATGAGATCATCGAGAAATATATTAAAGGCGGTGAGCTGGTGGATGGGATCATCCCGGTAAACTACGAAACCATTGAGTCAAAAAAATAAAGGAGGAACGGAAATGTCGAAATATACCATGCACCTGCTCATTTGCGGAGGTACAGGATGCCGTGCTTCGCAAAGTGATGCACTGGCTGAGAAACTGGCCAGGGAGCTGGAAAAACAGGGACTGGAAAATACGGTTCAGGTCATTATGACGGGATGTTTTGGTTTCTGTGAAAAAGGTCCAATTGTCAAGGTAATGCCTGATAATACATTTTACGTCGAAGTTTCGCCGGATGATGCAGAAGATATCGTGGAAGAACACGTAGTAAAGGGCCGCAAAGTCTCCAGGCTGCTCTATAAAGATCCTGAGAAAGATATCGAGGTGGCTGAATCGCAGGATATGGGGTTTTATAAAAAACAGTTGCGCATTGCTTTACGGAATTGCGGTTTCATCAACCCCGAGGCGGTTGATGAATATATTGCCAGGGAAGGATACCAGGCCCTGGGTCGTGTATTGACAGAGATGAAACCCGAGGACACCATAAATATTATCAAAGATTCGGGTCTTAGAGGCAGGGGAGGAGCTGGATTCCCGGCCGGATTAAAGTGGGAATTTGCCCGGAAAAATGAGGCTGATCAAAAATATGTGGTATGCAATGCAGATGAGGGTGACCCCGGTGCATTTATGGATCGTTCCATCCTGGAGGGTGATCCCCACACTGTGCTGGAAGCAATGGCGATATGCGGGTACTGCATTGGAGCAAACAGAGGACTCATTTATATTCGTGCCGAGTATCCGCTGGCTATTAAACGACTTGAAATTGCCATGGAGCAGGCCCGGGAATATGGTCTTTTGGGCAATGATATTATGGGCAGCGGATTCGATTTTGATATTGAACTAAAGCTTGGTGCGGGAGCCTTTGTATGCGGAGAGGAGACTGCGCTGATTCACTCCATGGAGGGAGACCGCGGAGAGCCCACCCTTAAACCTCCCTATCCTGCTGCCAGCGGTTATAAGGGCAAGCCCACCAATGTTAACAATGTGGAGACCTATGCCAACATTCCGGTTATCCTGATGAAAGGAGCAGAATGGTTCAGCAATATAGGAACAGACAATTCTAAAGGAACCAAGGTGTTCGCCCTGGCCGGAAAAATCAACAATGTGGGGTTGATCGAAGTACCCATGGGTACCACCCTGCGGGAAGTTATTTTTGAAATCGGTGGTGGTATTAAGAATGGCAAGAAATTCAAGGCGGTTCAGACAGGCGGACCTTCAGGGGGATGTCTTACAGAAAAACACCTGGACACTCCTATTGATTATGATAACCTCCTGGCAAGCGGATCCATGATGGGATCCGGTGGGATGATCGTTATGGATGAGGATGATTGCATGGTCTCAGTATCCCGGTATTACCTTGATTTTACCGTCGAGGAGTCCTGCGGAAAATGTGCACCATGCCGGATAGGAAATAAAAGGTTGTATGAATTACTGGACAGGATCTGTACCGGAAAAGGAGAGGCCGAAGACCTGGACAGACTCCGGAACCTGGGTGAAGTGATCAAGGATACCTCGCTCTGCGGCCTGGGTCAGAGTTCACCAAACCCGATTATCTCCACGCTGGATAATTTTTACGAAGAGTACGAAGCCCACGTGAAAGATAAAAAATGCCCGGCCGGTACCTGCCGTGATCTCCTGGAGTACTTTATACTTGAAGAGAATTGTGTGGGGTGTACCGCCTGTGCCAGGGCTTGTCCGGTAGGTGCTATTTCAGGGGAGAGAAAGGAGCTCCATGTGATCGACCAGGAAATTTGCATTAAATGCGGAGCCTGCATGGAGAAATGTAAATTTGATGCAGTCATTTTAAAATAAGAGGATTACGATGGATACTATACAATTAACAATTGATAACAAAACCGTAGAGGTACCCCGGGGAACCACCATTTTCAAGGCTGCCAGGAAGCTGGGTATCGATATACCGGTGTTGTGCTATATGGACCTTAAAGACCTGAATATCGAGAATAAACCGGGTGGATGCCGGATATGTTCTGTGGAGGTTGAGGGATACAAGAAACTGGTTCCTTCATGTTCTACCGAGGTAACAGACGGTATGGTAGTGAAGACCAACAGCGTTCGCGTTTTGAATGCCCGTCGTACCGTCTTGGAACTGATTCTCAGTGATCATCCCAAGGATTGCCTCTCCTGTGCAAAATCAGGCAATTGCGAGTTGCAGGATATGGCTATTAAGCTGGGCGTTCGGAAAATACCCGGACAGGAGTATGCAGAGATGTCTACCTACAGGCTAGACACCTCTCCTTCCATCATAAGGGACATGGATAAGTGTATTATGTGCCGCCGGTGCGAAACCATGTGCAATGATTTTCAAACAGTGGGAGCGTTGAATGCCGTTAATCGCGGATTTGAAGCTGTGGTTGCTCCGGCTTTCGAAATGAACCTGGAGCACTCGCCATGTACTTATTGCGGACAGTGTGTGGCAGTTTGCCCTACAGGAGCCCTCACCGAGGTAGATCATACCGATAAGGTCATTAACGCACTGAGTGATCCCAAGAAAACAGTGATCGTTCAGACTGCTCCTGCAGTGCGGGCTGCACTGGGTGAAGAATTCGGGATGGATGCCGGATCACTGGTTACCGGAAAGATGGTTACGGCCCTCAGGAACCTGGGATTCGATTATGTATTTGATACCGATTTTGCGGCAGACCTTACTATTATGGAAGAGGGAACCGAGTTGCTGAACCGGCTGAACCGGCACCTGAACGGCGATAAAGAGGTGCAACTGCCGATCTTAACCAGTTGCTGCCCGGGATGGGTGAACTTTTTCGAGCATCATTTCCCGGAAATGAAGGATATTCCTTCGACCGCCCGTTCGCCCCAGCAAATGTTCGGTTCCGTTGCAAAAACATACTTTGCTGATAAAATCCAGACTGATCGAAAAGACCTGGTTGTAGTATCCATTATGCCATGCCTGGCGAAAAAATATGAGAGTCAGCGTGACGAATTTGCCGTTGATGGAAATCCGGATGTGGATTACTCCATCACCACACGCGAATTAGCTCACCTGATCAAACAGGCAAACATGGACCTGGTTAACCTTGAGGACGAGGACTTCGATAAACCCCTTGGTGAATCAACCGGGGCAGGGGTGATCTTTGGTGCAACAGGAGGTGTGATTGAGGCAGCCACAAGGACAGCCTATGAAATTCATACCGGAAAAAACCTGGAAAAAGTAGATTTCGACGCGTTAAGAGGAATGGAAGGGATACGGTCGGCCACCGTTGATTTTGATGGAACACCCATTCACATAGGAATTGCACATGGCCTGGGCAATGCTCGTAAATTGCTGGAGGATATTAAGACGGGTAAGTCAAATTACCATGCCATAGAGATTATGGCTTGTCCTGGCGGATGCATCGGCGGCGGAGGACAGCCGTTACACCATGGAGATTCTTCCATATTGAAAGCCAGGTCAAAAGCGATCTACCAGGAAGATGCGAACAAGCCGTTGAGAAAATCCCATGAAAATCCCTATATCAAAAAATTGTATGAAGAGTTCCTGGGAGAACCTATGAGTGAGAAAGCCCACCAGCTATTGCATACACATTACTTTGATCGCAGAGAGAAAGTGTTTAATGTATAGGGATTTGTAATAAAAAAAATCAGGTAAATATGTCTAGCGTAAAAGTAGAATTGAAAAAAGAACAGATTGACAAGATTCATGAAATCTGTGATTCCTTTGATAACCGCCCCGGGGAGCTGATAAACATTCTTCATAAGACTCAAAAGAAGTTCGGCTACCTGCCGGCTGAAGTTCAGGAAGTGATAGCAAATAAGATCGATGTAGCTTTAGCAAAGGTGTATGGCGTGGTTACCTTTTATTCGTTCTTCGACATGAAACCCAAGGGGAAATTCCCCATCTCTATCTGTACCGGTACAGCATGCTATGTAAGAGGGGCGGAGAATGTTCTGGCTGAGTTTAAGAAACAATTGGAGATTGAAGTCGGGGAGACATCGGAAGATGGCAAATTCTCACTGAGCTGTTTGCGATGCGTCGGAGCCTGTGGATTGGCTCCTGTCGTCCTGATTGGAGAAAAGACCTATGGCCGGGTAGCACCGGATGATGTG
>CAYZMH010000055.1:16658-21985 GCA_964479445.1 uncultured Bacteroidaceae bacterium
AATAATTCTTGAAGGCGAACTTAAATTTGTAAATGTTGATGAAATACTAAAAGAATTCAAATAGCACATAGATTTGGTTTAGGTTTGATTCTTTTCCATGGCAAAAGATGCCGCTTTGCTTTAGCCTGAGCGGCATCTTTTCTTTTATGAGCCTCTTGGCTTACTCAATATATAGAAATAGCTTGTTTTGCTATCCATTTCATCATAGGTGACAATCCTTTTACGCCGGTACTCCCAGGCGAAACCGGTCATTGCAAAATCACCAATACACATTACGTTATGACTGAGTAGCAGAAATAGTGTAAAGGTCAGTATTTGAGGAAAAAACAGCAGGGTCACTACGGCCATCAGGGCATTGATCCCGATAAAAGGAGTTAGCGCGAGCAGCGTCAGTTCCCTGTGATTAATCACATATCGGTCCGCTGCTACATAAAAGAGAAGTTGACGCAGGTCTTTCCCGAAATGAATACGGGGAGCCCCCATCATTTTATAAGCAAGGGCATGCAACGCCTCGTGAAATGGGATGATAAGGAACGAACCGGAGAAAAGTCCTGCCGCACCTTGAAGGATCAGGGATTTCCATGGAGTATCAAGTTGCCATCTTGACCAGATAATCCAGGCGATGGCTGCCGCAAGGAAGAGAATGTTGGCCAGGTAGAAAAGGAATGTTACCGGATTTCGCTTCCGGATATTCTCCAGCACAAAATTCAGTATATCATCGAACTCCAGTCTTTTCAGGAGCTGATATCTTTCAGATTTTTTTAGTTCGCTGGGATCTCTTATCATTTGTGATTCTCAGGCACGTGCAATACACCTAAGAAAAGCGGCGTATTACTGCGGTTTTCTCTTATGAGGAATATGAAAGGCCGGTTGGCTTTGAATGACGGGGGCTGCCCGGGGAAGGCTGATTTAAGTCCGACGGTAACCGCTGTTGCCGCAGCAGCCTCTGTTCCTGATTCATTGACATCTATAAAAGATTTATGCAGTACCTCATCAACTTTCAGACTTCGGTCCCCGGTTATTCCTGAAAGGTCAGCCTGCATTCCAAAAACCTGCTCCATCCCCATTTCTTTGAGGATCTGTTTTGCATTGATCGCATCTTTTATTGTAAAAGCGGGTAATTCTACATCGACAGGTTTTGTGTTTGATGAATTCAACAGGGTATCCAGATTGTTCTCCCGGATAGCATTTAATAGCCGGGTTACCGACAGATCTTCTTTTGGAAGAAAGGCCCAGAAAATATACCGTGATTCGGCATAGGGAAGCCCCAGGGCTTGCATATGCGAGGTTTCCAGGTAGCGGGCTGTAATGTTTCCGGTCATATAATCGGCTTCTGTCTCCGTTCCGTCTTCACGAAAGAATACACCTTTCCTGGTGCGCTTTTCATTAAACGTATTGAGCCACTGTCCTTTGAAGTAGAGGGCATTGGTGAGTATCAACCGGGTATTAGGCTGAAGAGTACCCTCCGGAATAATCTCACTGATCTTTTCTTTGGTTTGTTCTGCTGTCCAGTTGTTGATTTTCTCCCGGGCTTCCTCCCTCGGTTTCTCCCTGCGGAAGTCAAATCTTTCCGGGGATGCTTTATACTCCTCTGTGAGGATTGTTAAAAACGGGGGTTCCACTTCCAGGGATTCCTGTATCCAGAGTCCGTTGGCAATCCTGACTTCCATGTCCGGATGTTTCGTATGTTGCAATTTAGCAGACACTTCACCGGTTGTTTTATGGAAGGCTTCAGTATTGGCAGGGTAGTGCATGACCTGTTGGAATTCAGCAGCGGTCGATTGCCCGGTGCCGGCATATACCATGGCCATTGCCGTATACAGGCTATAGGGTGAATATACCAGGTTTTTTCCTGGTTGATGCCCCCGTATTAAGAAATCCAGTCCGAACTGATCAATGCCCGAACCAGGAGCAGATTGCTCGTTTGATTGCAGAGGCTTACTGTTCACACTTTTCTGACCCGAACTGCAGCTGAATAAAACAATCATAATGGCGGTTGTCAGTAGTATGTGGGTCTCTTCTCGCCTGTATTTCATTGTATGCAGGATTTGTTTAATTTCGTTGCCGGATCGGATCCAGTGCCAGGCAATCTCCTTCCGGATCCTTAACAAATGTACGAATGGATCACAAGTTATCAAGCGGGTACGGGTATGCTTTTGGTGCAGCATTTGCTCTTTCTGCTTCATTTATCTTCAGTAAATCAGCCCTGAACAGCGCGAGTATGATTCAATTCGGGGTGGTTTGGTTTTTCCTGGGTGTGATCTGGAATGGCACCTGGTATATCTTCCGGTACCGGTCTCTCCCCGGGATGAATCATTCAGTCATGAAGTGGCGAGTAGCGATTGGAATTGCCGTGCTTGAGGCGATAGCGACCGGACTTTTTTATATTGCGTTGCGGGCTATGGAGAATCCTGCCATCGTCTCTTTTATTGGTAACATCGGTCCGGTTTTCGTTGCCATACTTGGATTTACCCTTTTACATGAACGCTTTAAGAGACTTCAGTCATTGGGAATACTGGTTACCCTGGCAGGTATATTTGTTATCAATTACCGGACCGGTGGTTTCGGAGGTTTTCTTGATCCGGGAGCGATCTATGTGATCATGGCCTCGCTCTTTTTCTCACTGGCCACTATACTGGGTCGCAGATACCATTCGTATCTTGTTCCTGAACTTATGTCCTGGTTACGTTCCGGTATCCTGGCACTTGTTTTCATCCTGTTGATTATTCTGACCAAACAATCGCTGGATCTCAGTATTTCAACCTGGAGAAACCTTGCACTTGGATCCCTTTTTGAGACTCTTTTAACGATAGTATTTGCATACCAGGCCCTGCGGCGGATAGAAGCTACAAAAACATCACTTATTATAAGTTCAAAGGGCGTCTGGACCCTCCTGCTCGCATGGCTATTCCTGGGAGTTTTCCCCACTGCGGTTCAGTTAACCGGAGGTATCATAACACTGGTTGGTGTATGGATGATCACCTGGAGCCGGGGGGCACATAGTCGAGGATAAAGCGGTAATTTGTCAGACGTTCAGCCTGCCTGGACAGCTGTTTTGTATTTCCCGTTCCCTTTAGTCTTGCTATACGACTTTTCCCGGCGTAAGCCATTGCCCTGTGCAGATCTGCGAAAGGGGAGAAAGGTTCGGATAATTTCAGCCCCTGGTTATACATCCTGCTTGCTTTCTCGTAATCCCGGTAGGCTATCTCCTGTACCATTCCGCCTAATACCTGGTAAAGCATTTTTGCATAGGGATCGTTATTTTGTTCCAGGTTTTTCAGGAGGACCTCTGCAAAATCAATCCTGTCGTTATGTAATAAAATGGTAATATAATGCCCGGTATAGAAAATGTTGTCGGGAAACCGGTTGTATAGATTTGCTGCATACCTGGCAGCCAATGACATATTATTTTCATAGTTAAGTTGGATCAGGGACATAAAAAAAATGGCTTCCACCCGAAGATAAGTGGTGCTCAGGGTTGCATGGCGCAGATGCTGAAGTCCTTTATCTTTATCCCCTTTGCGTAAAAGAAGCGCCAACGGTTTATACACCGGATGGGTTTCCGGATAAGCTTCAATATAGTAGTTATATAGTCCGGAGCTGAAATAGAACTCATTGAACTCATCCATCCGTTCGAATCCCCGAAGCATCTGCCGGTACATATTGTCGATATCGCTCAAAACTTTTCCCGGCCTGCCATTATCGGCCCAGAACATAGCCATGAATGCCCTTGCATGCAGATCGAAAAATATTCCCTCCAGGTGATCCGCATTCTGCTCGAGCATGCTGTCTGCCAGAGCAACAGTTCGTTCCATTTGCCGGAGGAATTGAATACTTTCAGGATTTTCCGGTGTAAGCGGCATATTTTCCCAGTATATAAGCAGCGCTTTCAGGAAACTGGTTGCGGGGTGATTCGGCAGGGCTGACTCAATTTCCAGGTGTGAGACGGTCGCTTCTTCAAAATGATATGCGTAGATAGATTCCAGGCAATGGTTCACTTTTTCAAGCAAATGGGGTTTATCCAGGATATTATTCTGTGCTGCCAGGGAAGCCGGGAAAAAAAGGAGGAGAAATAAACCGAACCTTTTCATAGCATAAATATAGCAGGAAAGAAAGATAAAAAAAAGGCTGCCTGAATTTCAGGCAGCCTTGTTGCGAATGCAGATAGAGTCCTTACTTCACAACCCTCACTTTATTAGTAAACCTGCTCTCTCCGGCATTCACAATTACTATATAGATTCCGGAATCCATCCTGTCGGTGGTAATCTCCATCACGTGTTTGCCTTCATTCAGCATACCACGCTGCAGATCGATTACCTGCTGACCCAGCAGGTCATACACTCCAACAGAAACACCGGTTGATTTGCGCAATTCGAAGGAGACGTTGAACCGCTCGGTAGCCGGGTTCGGATATACGTTGATTCCTTCATATTCATAGAGTACTGCCCTGCTTGATGTAGGCGGGGTAATTACCGCGTCGATAACATGAACAACCCCGTTGGGCGCTTCATAGTCGGCAAAGACTACTTTGGCATCGTTGATAAATACGCCGTCGTTATTGATGGTTACCTCGATGTCGGAACCTTCCAGGGTGGTAAAGGTATCCCCGTCGGAGAGGTCACCGGACATGGCTTTGGCACCCACGACATGGTATTGCAGGATCTCTGCCAGGTCACCGGTAGGATCGGCCAGCAATGCATTGAGAGTTTCACTGCCCAGAGCATCGAAGGCATCGTCGGTGGGGGCAAAGAGGGTAAAGTCACCGTCAGCCGAGAGTGCATCAACTAATTGTGCCTGGGTCACGGCTGTTTCCAGGGTGTTGTGACGCGGACTGTTGACCACGATGTCCACGATGGAAGTGGGTTGGGTGATCACAGCGTCGATGACGTGTACCACACCGTTGTCGGCCGGAATATCGGTTACGGTGATCATGGCCTGGTTGATGTAGTTTCCTTCTCCTGTCAGGGAGATGAACGCATCGGTTCCTTCCAGCATGGGAACGATCTGACCATCGTTAAGGTCACCTGCCATCACACTGCCGCTTACCACGTGGTACTGCAGGATGCTTGCCAGGTCGCCCGTGGGGTCTGCAAACAGAGCGTCAATGGTCTCCGAGCCGAGCGCAGCAAAGGCATCGTCGGTGGGGGCAAAGACGGTGAACGGACCTTCGGCGGATAGTGCATCAACCAGTCCGGCTTCGGTTACAGCAGACTCAAGGCTGGTGTGATCTTCGCTGTTAACAATTACATCCACTACGGTATTGGTTTCAACCGGCGGGGTAATTACCGCGTCGATAACATGAACAACCCCGTTGGGCGCTTCATAGT
>CAYZMH010000055.1:22085-25137 GCA_964479445.1 uncultured Bacteroidaceae bacterium
CTGTTTCCAGGGTGTTGTGACGCGGACTGTTGACCACGATGTCCACGATGGAAGTAGGCTGGGTGATCACAGCGTCGATGACGTGCACCACTCCGTTGGAGGCAGCAATATCCGTGGATGTAATCTCTGCCTGATTAATGAAATTCCCTCCAGAGTACATGGAGATAAAGGCACTGGTGCCTTCCAGCATACTTACAATTTGACCATCCGACAGATCACCTGCCTGAACAGAGCCAGTGGTTACGTGATACTGTAAAATAGTGGCAAGATCGCCGGTAGGATCAGCAAGTAAGTCATTGAGAGTTTGCGCACCCAATGCATTAAAAGCATCGTCGGTAGGGGCAAAAACAGTAAAAGGACCTGCTCCGGACAGATCGTCGTCGAGCTCGGCAGCAATGACTGCATCCTCGAGCGTTTCGTGATCCGGACTGTTAGCGATGACATCCACCACTGTCTGAGCGCTGGAGTTCATCGAAAAAGAGATAAATGCGAAAATAGTGAGCAGGAACAATGGGAACCTGCTTACAGCAGAACTCTTTTTGTGAAGTAAAACTCTTTCTTTCATAATTATTTTGTTTAATGTTTACAACTGAAAATGAAACATTATAATTTATTAAATGTTTAAAAATTAACATAAAACATTAAACAAAAATATATAAAACACTAAAGAACAGATATATAATACAGATCACTCCGGAGTGTATTTAACAAACTGGATTAAGTTGAACTGACTCAGCTTAGCGGTTTTTTTTGCACCTTTGTGGTACAGTCAATGAAAAATATTCCATGTTTTCACTGCTGGTTTGATTTTTAAGAGGTATTTAAGGACGTAGTATGATACAAATTGAGGATAAGTTGGTAAGCACTGAACTATTTGATCAATGGTTTGTATGCCATATGGATAAATGTCATGGCCTGTGCTGTGTACATGGTGATGCAGGGGCTCCGCTCGAGGAGGAGGAGTCTGAAATACTGGTTGAAGAGTTAGAAAGGATTAAACCATATATGCGAAAGGAGGGTATTGAAGCGGTATCAAAAAAAGGCACCTGGCATTATGACGAGGATGGAGATCGGGTGACACCTTTGATTGGGAGGGAAGAGTGTGCCTATGTTTTTTTTGATGATGGTATTGCCCGGTGCGCTATAGAGTCGGCATTTATGGCAAAAGCTACTACATTCCGAAAGCCTATCTCGTGTCATTTATATCCCATTCGCACGAGCAAGGTTGGTAATATGACAGCGCTCAATTACCATCGTTGGGAGATATGCAAACCCGCTGTTTCCCTGGGTGAACATTACGGGATGCCTGTATTTCGGTTTGTCAAGGATGCATTAACAAGGGCATTCGGTCCCTCTTTTTATGAAGAGATGGAGCGTGTATACTCAGAGTGGAAAATCCAATCGCAACTATAAATTTATATTTTATGGAACACATTAAAAGTTACATTGAAAGCAATAAGGACCGGTTCCTGGAGGAGCTTTTTAACTTCATCCGGATTCCATCCATCAGTTCCAGTGAGGAGCACAAGGATGAAATGCTGCGGGCGGCAGATTACGTCAGGCAGGCCCTGCTGGATGCAGGAACCGATAAGGCAGAAGTCATGTCTACCAAAGGTAATCCGGTGGTGTATGGAGAAAAAATGGTGAATCCCGACCTGCCCACGGTTCTGGTTTATGGACATTATGATGTACAGCCGGTCGAACCCCTGGAGCTATGGCATTCCAAGCCTTTTGAGCCTGAAATCCGCGATGAAAAGATCTACGCAAGGGGGGCGGATGATGACAAAGGTCAGATGTTCATGCATGTAAAGGCATTTGAATATATGAACCGGCAGGGAAACCTTCCCTGTAACGTCAAGTTTATGGTTGAAGGCGAGGAGGAGATAGGCTCTCCAAGCTTGAAGTCATTCTGTTTGCAGAATAAGGAATTGTTAAAGTCTGATGTTATACTGATCTCGGACACCACCATGATTGCCCAGGATACTCCCTCCGTTACCGTGGGGTTACGCGGTCTCAGCTATCTGCAGGTAGAGGTGACGGGTCCGAATCGCGATCTTCATTCCGGACTCTACGGAGGTGCAGTAGCCAATCCGGTCAATGTCTTAACACATATGTTAGCTTCCCTGACTGATGATAAAAAACGCATCACTATTCCGGGTTTTTATGATGATGCCAAAGAGGTAAGTCAGGAAGAGCGGGATGAAATGGCCAAAGCACCTTTTAATGAACAGGCTTATAAAGAATCCATCGACGTCTCGGAGCTGGATGGAGAATTTGGTTTTACAACAACAGAACGAACGGGTATCAGGCCCAGTCTTGATATATGTGGCATATGGGGTGGATTCGCAGGCGAGGGAGCAAAAACTATTTTACCTTCCAGGGCATTTGCGAAGGTTTCCATGAGGCTTGTCCCCAATCAGAATTCGAAAAAAATCGATGAATTATTCATCAGGCATATAAAATCCCTGGCACCGGATACCGTGAAAGTCGATGTGAAGAGTCTGCATGGAGGACAGGGCTATGTCTCACCTATTGACACTGCGGCTTACCAGGCTGCCAGTCGGGCCATAGAGAAAACATTCGGAAAGAAACCCATCCCGGTACGCAGCGGGGGCAGCATTCCCATTGTGGCAGATTTTGAAGAAGTTCTCGGTGTTAAATCCATTCTTATGGGGTTCGGACTGGAGTCAGATGCCATCCACTCACCCAACGAGAATTATCCCTTGTTCAATTTCTTCAAGGGAATAGAGACCATTCCTTATTTCTACCACTATTTTTCAGGTAAGCACTAATAAGCACCAGGATCGCCTGTCCTGTTTTTTTCTATTTCACACTGATTTTTGAATAAGGAGGATTCATGAATCATTTTTTACCGGCAAGTTATGCTTGCCGGTTTTTTATTAAAATATTGACAGATCCTGATAAAAAACCCTGTTTAGCGCATAAAAAAACACTAAAAAATAAAAATACCCCTTAAAAAACAGGGGTAATAACAAAAAAATACATACATTTGCCTCGTGAGCTTATTATTGTAGAACCCAAAAAAGAAATG
>CAYZMH010000056.1:0-24630 GCA_964479445.1 uncultured Bacteroidaceae bacterium
CCCAGGGCAGTGACCCGGGCGACATTGTCCACCTTGATGGGTACACCGAACTCCTTCTCCAGGTTGGGCTTGATGTTGGAGTGGGTCCAGTTGAAATTGGGCGAGTAGGCCACCTCGCCGGTTTCCTTGTCGATATACCCGGCGGCGGCAATACCGATTCCCATGATCTTTTCGCTGTCGACCCGGGAATGTTCGATGATATAATGGATCAGGTTGGACACCTTGGCCAGGTCCGATTCAAAGTCGTTATCCACCTCGGATGGGACATCCAGCTCGTGCAGCACCTCCCCGTTCAGGTTGGCCAGGATTCCGTAGATGTGGGTCTTACCCCAGTCGATCCCCACCACGTAGTTCTCTTCACCCAGGAAACGAACCATCAGGGGCGGACGACCTTTGGCGGATTCGCCGGTGCCGACCTGCTCGATCATCTTTTCGTTGTGGAGCAGGCTGTCGACAATCCGCGTGACGGTGGGGGCGCTGATGCCGGTTCGTTTGACAATGTCAGCCCGGGAGATCTCATTTTCACGGCGGATCAGGTTCAGCACCCGGCTCTTGTTTATCCGGCTGATGCTTACGCCATTTCCGCTCTCTTTGTTTTTCACTGAATGTTCCACGGTACCAGTTTATGCATTATTTTGTTCGTATTCAACTCTTTTTATTCACATCCGCCGGGTTTTCCCGTGCGAGTCCGGTCCGGGGTGCCCGGCCGTTCGCTTCCCCTGGCTGCATTGTTTCCGGGGGATACTCCGCGATGGAGCGACGACAAGGGTTTTTTCCCGGATTTTTCCGGGGAGAGGGGGGGTCCTGTCACACTTTCCCCCTGTCCGATACTCCGGGCCAGGGCAGACAGGATGCGCGAGCGGGCTTTTCGTCCCTCCTTGTAGGAGGCTTTTATGGCAGGATGTTTCCATACCGTAAGGACAATATAGAACGTCTTGGTTTCGGGATCGATGCAGAGGGCATGCCCGTTATATCCGGTGTGGTAATAGGTGCGGGGTGATAATTCGGGCGGACAGAAGGAATGATCGTTCAGCGCCCAGGCAATGCCCCGCGGGGCCAGCGGGGTATTTCTGCGGATCATGGTATCACAAACGGCTTCGTCGAATATCCGCTGCCCGTTGATTTCTCCTTCCTGGAGCCACAGGACAGCGATCCGGGAGAGGTCGGCTGCGGTGGTGAATAATCCGGCGTTTCCCACGGGGCGTCCGGACTTCCGGGCATTGGGATCCTGTATTTGTCCGGGTGGGGCGGTGGTCCGGACCGTTCGCCGGAGCAGGTCGGGGCCGGTAACCGGACCAAACCGGGTGTCGTTCAGTTCAAGGGGTTCAAAGATATCTTGTTGACAGAACTTTTCAAAAGGCATGCCGGTTACGCGGGCGATCATTTCGCTGAGCCGGATGAAATTGAGGCAGGAGTACTGGTACTTTGTACCCGGCGCCCAGGAGGTGTCGTACTCCATGATAGCCCGGATAAGCCGCTCCCCTTTGTGGGTTTTTGCGAGGATCTTCCGGTTATTGATCCCTGAGGTATGGGTGGCGGTCTGTCGGATGGTTACCTCCCCGGATCCCGGTCCGGTAAAGGCCGGAAGGTGTTGCGAGAGCAAGTCATCCAGCGCCAGTTTATCCCGGCTGAGCAGGATGGCCAGCGAAGTGCCGGTCATGGTGGGTTTGGTGACACTGGAGATGTCGAAGATGCAGTTTTTCACCATGGGCTTGCCGGTGTCCCTCTCGCCGTATGCCTCGTGGAAAAGAATTGTATCGGGGGTTCCCGCCATGAGCACGGCTCCCAGGATATTCCCCGCTTCGATCTCCTGTTTCACCACCCGGTCTGCAGGCTGGGCGGCCAGGTGGCTGCGGATTGCCCCGGGGAGCAGGAACAGGACGATGAATATCCTGCAAAATACCTGGTTCTTTATATGTTCCTGGTGGCTCATGTTGCCGTGTATATGGTGTATGCAGCTTTCCGGCGGCGCAAACCGAAATTGGGCCAGCCTGCTACCGGATCTGCGTGTAATCGGTTTCCAGGGGAATATGAATGTTATACGACTCACCATCCTTTAACACCGCCACGAAAAGGATAGCGGGTTTCCCGTTGTTGAAAAAAATCTGTGGCCGCTCCAGCCTCCGGAATTCCGTCACCGATCCGTCGCTATGGGTCACCTGCCGCCGGCTGGCAAGCGGATGCGGGGTAAGCGACCACTCCATCCCGTCTTTGGATTCAAACATCACCAGGGCACGGCCTGCATCGGTGAATGCCCCTTTCATATCTTTGACGATGGCCAGGAACCGGTCGCCCTGGTACCATATATAGGGATCCTCGGCCGGGAAGAACTCCTCTTCGGCGTCGAAGAGGACGCCGGGTTGTTTCTCAAACGGACCGGCCGGGTTATCCGCCAGCGCTACCCGGTGAATGACCGGTCCGGCCAGGCTCTCTTTCGAATAATCCTTCGTGGCGGCCTTATAAACCAGTACGTATTTTCCGTCGGGACGCTTTGCCACGGAAGGGTTCACCACGATCAGGTTGTCATTGGCCAGGCTGTCGGGGCTCACATCGATCAGGGGTTCATCGAACCGCTTCCATGGACCGCCCGCGTTATCGGCAACAGCTACCCCGATGCGCTGGTTATTCCGGTGGCTGTAGTTGATCGACCGGACTGTTTTACCGTTTTCATTGGTCTTCGTATAGTAAGGTTTGCCATCCCCGCGCGTCCCGATGTAATAGAGATAGTACTTCTCCCCGAACTTATGGACGGTCGGGTTGTGCGTCATCATACCGTCCCAGTATTCTTTCCCCCGGACAGGCAGGGCAACTTCTTTGAAGGTATAGGGCCCCATCGGATCATCGGCCACGGCATGGGCCACTTCCGAGTTCACCACCCAGGATATGTGTCCCCCCTCTTTTGGCCAGCGGGAATAGTATAAATGGTACCGGCCATCCTCCGAACGGATCATGCTGCCACCCCATGTTTCGTACTTTTCCTCCTTGAGTTCCGAGTGCGGCGGAACGGGTTGTTTCAGCTTGTAAAACGGGAAGTGGATACCCGGGAGCAGGACGGAATCCGGCAGGCTGCCGGAGGCAACCTTTTCACCCGGAACATGGGTCGGGTCTTGCGTGGACGAAGAGGACCCCGCTCCCTGCTTTCCCTGGCGGCATGCGCCGAGGATCATGGCTAATAAAACGATGATGGTCAGGCCCTGGAGAGGTCTGATTTTCTGACGTGTCTGCTTGGTTTGATACATGGATCTTTCTTTTTTGACGATATACCGGCAGAGCCGGATGCCCGCTTCCCGGGATATCCATCCAGGCCGGTGGGCAGGTGGCACAGCCATCAGCTGTTTTGCATGTATGCCGACCGATGCCTTCCGGCAGCTGCATTAAACAACAGTGGTAACCGGTGATGTACCGTCTTTGCTTTACCTGCTCAGAAAAGTACAATTTTTTCAGGAACCGAAAAGCAGCGGTTAGGATTTGCACCACAGATGCAAGATTATTCCGGCAGGAACCCGATCGATGCCATTCGCCCGGCACGGGAGACCTCCTCTGTCACCGGGTTCATCTGCCCCGGTGAAAAAGCGGAAACGGCTCCCAGGGTAGACCGACTCCCCTGTGTGTACACCTGGGCGAATGATCCGCGGGAATTAAAAGGATGCCGGAAATATAGTTTCAAGGCATTAAAAAACATAAAGACAAGAAGTTAGAATTGTTTCGGAACCAGGTGTGAACCGGGTTTCCCAGGTACCTGGTATGTGCAATAAATACTAAAAAAGACTGAAAAACAGGTATATAAAACAATTATTGTAAATAATCCACTAAAAAAACCGTGTTAAATATTTTTCATAATGAAAATAAATCTCTATCTTTACACTGCTAAGAGTAGCAATTGACCCTTGTGAAATAAGGCATTTCGTCGCTTATACCTGTTAATAGATAGTTTCAGGGATTTATTAAAGTGCGGATGCTGTTTCGGGACGAACACTAAAACGAACAACTAAAACGAAGTGTCATGATGTTTTTTGAGCTTAACAACGAGCAGAATGACGAATACCTGGTGGAATTGAAAAGACGGTACCAGGTTCGGACCATTGCGCTAATGTCGGTATGCACGGTTCTTTTCATTTTCCTTTGTTGCATATAAGCAACCTTTTCTTCCCAAGGCGGGTATCAGGATAGATGACCAGGAATATTCAAATGACCGGGAATAAGCTGTATATTCTAATGACAATGGTGATGCTTATCACCGGTTCGCTGTCACAGGTCTGTGAAGCAGCGGTTAATCAGGAACATGCGGGAGCATTGCACGGGAGGTATGTTTTGGCCGGTACGAAAGGTTTTCGTTCCGGTATTGCCGGTATGGTTGCTTTGGGAGCAAGGATACAGGAGCAGGAGAGGGAGGAGAAAACCGTATCTGGCAGGGAGGCGGAGCAGCGGGCCTGGCACGAGCCGATCCTGGTAAGGATTCTGATCTTTGTGGCGGTATTGCTAATGATTTACCTGGTCATGCGTCTTCTTTACCACCGGCAAAACCTGAAATACTCCTGGAAGATGGAGCGGATGGAGAAGGCGAAGATAAAGGAGATCAACGAAGCGAAGATCCGGTTTTTTACCGACCTGTCGCATGATTTGAAAACCCCGCTGACCCTGATCCAGGGGCCGATAGAAAAACTTTACCGTTCCGACCGGCTTACCGTGGAGGAGGTACAGAAGATGTTGCCGGTAATTTACCGGAACAGCAGCCGTCTTATCATCCTGATCGAAGAGTTACTGACCTTCCGCAAGCTGAACGACGGCAGGTTGCCTATGAGCGCCTCGCGGCAGGACATTACCGCATTCCTGGCATCCATCCTGGATTATTACGATGCCCCGGTCAGGGAACGGAAGATCCGCGTTGAGCGGTCGTTTCCCCTTGAGCCCACCGTTGCCTGGTTTGATCCGTTCAAACTGGAGCAGGTTTTTCACAATCTCTTTTCCAACGCATTGAAATACGGGAATGCGGGTGGCCGCATGAAGGTTTCCCTTGCCCTGCTGGAGGAAAAAGATATTCATCACAAGGTTCCTGCAGGAGGTAGCAGCGCGGAGGGGAGCAAAAAGGAGCAGGGCGAGGGAGGCAGGGAACCCGGCACCGTTCCATGGATGAAGATCAGTGTATTCAACGAGGCGGAGCCTGTTCCGCCCGGAAAGCTGGAGCACCTCTTCGACCGGTTTTACAAGCTTGATGAGAAGAGCAGCGGTACCGGGATTGGATTGTCGGTGGTTAAATCGCTGGTGGAGTTGCATCACGGGTTCATCACCGCGCGGTCATCCCGCGAATTGGGTGGTGTGGAGTTCGAGATCCTGCTGCCGCGGGATGATACTTACTTAAAGGAATCTGAGAAACGCACCTCCTATGACTATACGCCCATGGCGGGTAGGCTTCCCGGGGCTTCAAAAACGGTTACCGGGGAAGATGCCGATGCGGGGACCGGGGATGCCCGGGCGAAAAAGAAATTTTCTGTTTTACTGATTGAGGACAACCACGACCTGAGGGAGTTCCTGGTCCACTCGCTGGAACACGATTTCCGTGTGTGGGCGGCTGACAATGGAAAATCAGGGTTGGAGCTGGCGCAGGAACACATGCCCGATATCGTGGTCAGTGACGTAGTGATGCCGGTGATGGACGGGTTCGAGGTGGTGCGTCATCTCAAGGAGGATATCCAGACCAGCCATATCCCGGTGGTGTTGCTTACGGCGCGGACTGCCGATACCGATAAGATCACCGGGTACCGGTCGGGGGCTGACGCCTACGTGGAGAAACCGTTCAACCTGGAGGTGTTGGAGGAGCAGATCAGGCGGGTGATCAGGAACCGGCAGATCATGCAGAAAAACTTCAAGGAGTGGGTGAACAAGAAGGAGAAACCCGAGGAGCTTTCACCGGAAGACCATTCATTTGTTGCCCTGATCAACAAGCATATTGAGGCGAACCTCTCGAAGGGGGAGATCTCGGTGAATGATATCTCCGAAGCGGTGGGACTGAGCACCACGCAGGTTTACCGGAAGGTCAAGGCTCTGACCAACTATACCCCCATCGAGTATATCCGGTACCGCAAACTGACACGTGCACAGGAATTACTGCCGAATCACAAATATTCGATCAAAGAGATTGCCTATATGTCGGGCTTCAACGACCCTTCCTATTTCGGAAAATGTTTTAAAGGTGAGTTCGGGTTATCGCCCCAGGCGTTCCGGGAAAATTACGTGGAGTACGAAATCCGGGAACGCGGTGAGGAGAACCAGGACGGCTGAACCGGCATGCCTGCAGAAGGACGGCTGAACCGGACTCGAGGATTTGGGATCGGTCAGCCGGGTTCATGAAAGCGCAGACGGATTCTCTAACGTTAAAAATCGATACCATGCTTCAAATCGTTGTAAAAACCTTCACAAGAATTATTGCGGGCCTGTTCATCATTGCCATCTCCGGTTGCCAACCGGGCCGCCAGTCCGGCGGAACATCCCAACCCTACACCCCCGACTGGGAATCCCTGGCCCGGCACACGGAGGCGCCCGAATGGTTTGCCGACGCCAGGTTCGGCATCTATTTCCACTGGGGGGTCTATTCCGTTCCCGCCTACCACAACGAGTGGTATCCCCGCTGGATGCATTTCGAGGGGCACCCGGTATACAACCACCACGTGAAGACGTACGGCCATCCGTCTGAATTCGGGTACCATGATTTCGTTCCTCTTTTCAAAGCCGCGAATTTTGACGCGGAGCGTTGGGCGGAACTTTTCCGCCAGGCAGGAGCCCGGTTTGCTGGTCCGGTTGCCGAACACCACGACGGGTTTGCCATGTGGGACAGTGAAATAACCCCCTGGAACGCCGCCGACAGAGGTCCGCATACCGACATCACCGGCGCCCTCAAACGGGCCCTGGAGAAGCGGGAGATGAAACTGATCACCACCTTCCATCATGCCCGTAACCTGCAACGCTACCGCGGGAAGGAGTCCGAAGAGATGAAGAAAGAGCGGGTGCGCAGGCGTTTCCGGAACAGCCACTACCCCCTGAACCCGGGTATGCCGCCTGAAACGGCCACCGATGGGGAACCCCGCTACCTCTACGGGAACCTTCCCGAAGCGCAATGGCTGGAAGAGGTGTGGTTGGGAAAGCTGAAGGAGGTGATCGATACCTACGAGCCGGATATCGTCTGGTTCGACAGCTGGCTCGACCAGGTCCCGGAGCGTTTCCGCAAAGAATTCTGTGCCTATTACCTGAACCGGGCGGCAAGCCAGGACCGCGAGGTGGTGATCGTGCGCAAGCAGGACGACCTGCCGCTCACGGTGAGCGTGGATGATTTGGAAAAATCGCGCAAGAACCGGATCGGGGAGAAGGTGTGGATGACCGATGAGACCATCTCCCGGGGGAGCTGGTGTTATACGACCGGACTGGAGATCAAGCCGGCGCGGGAGGTACTGCATGTGCTGATCGACATTGTAAGCAAAAACGGGGTGTTGCTGCTGAATATCTCGCCCCGGTCAGACGGCACCATTCCCGCCAACCAGCGGGAGGTGCTCCTGGAGGTGGGACAATGGCTGGAGCGGAACGGCGAGGCGATCTACGGTACGCGTCCGTGGTACACCTACGGGGAGGGTCCGGTTAAAGAGCCCGAAGGCCACTTCCGCAATGCAAAGCAGTTCCAGGAGATCACCTATTCGGCCAGCGATATCCGCTATACCACCCGGGGCGATGTGCTTTATGCCCTGTTCCTGGGTACACCCGGCGGGGGATCCAGGGTGGTACTGGAGGCATTCGGCGAGGAGGTATTGCCTGCCGGAACCCGGGTTCAGCGTGTTGCACTGCCCGCTAGAGGAGAAGAGCTGGAGTGGGCCCTGGAGCCGGCAGGCCTGGAGGTCAGGATGCCAAAAGAGATGCCGGATGAACCGGCAACCGTGGTAAAGATCGACCTGCAAAAGCCATAACCGCTCACTGCATCCCGTCACCTGGTGGCATTTTATCCCAGCCGATCCTGTTTCCCGGTATCCGGATCCCATCCCAGAAAGGCGGTTGGAAAGCTGCCACAGGACATTGGAATATTTAAAAAGTCTTGGTTATCTTTGGAACTTCATCGTGACTGCTATGAGAAAGAGGGTGTGGGCCACAGGTATGCTTCTCATGGTCATTCTTCCCGGATTTGGCCAGGAGGTGAGTTTTGACAAGATCACCGGCGAGCAAGGGTTATCGCACAGCGATGTGCGGAGCGTTGTCAGGGATTCAGAAGGGTTCATGTGGTTTGGCACCGATAACGGGCTGAACCGGTACGACGGGTATACCATCCGGGAGTACCCGCATGATCCGGAAGACAGCACCACGATCAGCGGGAAGTCGATCTCCTGTCTTTTCGAGGATTCCAGGGGAAACCTTTGGGTAGGAACATCCGGGGAGGGATTGAACCTTTACCGCCGCGACAGCGATGATTTCATCCGCTACACCCGGCAGGAGCAAGAAGAGGGCGCGATCTCCCACGACTGGATCATGTGCATGTTCGAGGACAGCAGGGGGCGGCTTTGGATAGGTACGCAGAACGGACTGAACCTGTATGATTACCAGGAGGGGAGTTTTAGCTGGTTCCTGACCGACATTGCCAGTGTTGATATGCCTTCCCAGCTGCGTCGCAGCTCCATCACGGATATTGATGAAGACAGTTATGGCAACCTCTGGATCACCACCTGGGTGGGCCTCCATTTTTTTAACCCGGATAATTCCAAAAGCCTTTTTTACAGTCAGTTTACCGCTCCCGACATTTTTAAAACCGATCGCCTGGAATCGATTCACATCGATCAGGAGGATAACCTCTGGATAGGGGCCCGTGGTTACCTGCACCGGGTCAGTTTCCGGTACCGGTACGACACAGCCCTGCTTGAAACGATGGATTACCGGTTTTTAAAATTGGGAGCATCGGTATTGATGACCGATATCGAGCCCGCATCAAAAGAGCGTTTATGGCTGGGGACGGGAAGAGGCCTGGCCCTGTTTGACAAAAAAGCGGGCACCGCCCGGTTTTTTACCATCAATCCAAGGGATCCCGGATCCATCTCCAGTAACCTGGTCAATTCCCTTTACATCGATAACCAGGAGATGTTATGGGTTGCTACCACGGCAGGCGGGGTGAACCTATATAACCCGAACCGCAAAAAATTTAAAGACTGTTTCCCCGAGCTCAACCAGTCCGTCGACGGAGATAAGCGTTTTGTGAAATCCATCTACAGGGATCACCGGGGAAAGATCTGGATCGGAACCGATTATGGGTTGTTTTCCTTCAACCGGGAGCTGGAGCTGCAGTCCACCTATGTAAACAATCCTGCAGATCCCGGCAGCATTGGCGTGGGCGGCGTCTCGGGGATAGCAGAGGATACCCTGAACCGGCTATGGGTAAGCAACTGGGGTGGGGGCCTCTCCCTGTTTGATCGGGGTGACCGGCGATTCACTCATTTCCGTTTCACCGATGCCGATAATTTTAACAACCGGATGCCGGGCAGCAACGCCATCCTCTGCATGACTCCCGATCACTCCGGTAACCTCTGGATGGGCACCGGGAACGGGTACCTGGACAGGTTCAATCCGTACACCCACACATTCACCCATCACTTCATCTTTGACGAGGACAGCCTGCGGGGCATCCCCGTGGTCAATATCGCGGTGGCCTCCGATGGCACGGTCTGGGCTGCTGCCAACCCCAAGGGAGGACTCTACCGGGTGGATCCGGGTTCGGAGCAGGTGTCCCGCTATTCGGTGAAGAGTGCCGGGGATAAAGGGCTGACCACCAACGAGGTGTATGCCGTAGAGGTGGACAGCGACGGTGTCCTGTGGATCGGCACCGATGAGGGGTTGTTCCGGTATTACCGGGAAGAGGACCGCTTCGAGCGGATATCGGGCATGCAGGACCTGCCTGCCGACCCGGTACTTTATATCATCGAGGACAACAGGAACAACCTGTGGCTCAGTACGCTCACCAGCCTGGTTCGATTCCGCAAGCAGGACACCACGGTGGTGATCTACGATGAATCAGACGGATTGCCCCTTGCCTCCACCTGCGGGTTTTTGGATGATGACGGCCGGATCTACCTGGGAGGTAAGAACGGCATTATTCGTTTTCGCCCTGACAGGGTAACGTATAACACGGAACGGCCCCCGGTGGTGCTTACCGACTTCCTGATCCGCAACGAACCGGTAGACTTCCGCGATGCGAATGCGCCTTTTCGCAGTGCCCTGAACCGGGCGGAGACCATTCGTCTGCGCCACGAACAGAACTATTTCTCTTTCGAGTTTGCCGCCCTGAACTATGCCCAGCCCGAGCGCAACCGGTATGCCTACAAGCTGGAGGGATTTGATGAGCAATGGAATTATGCCGGAACGCGCCGCCGCGCCTACTATACCAATGTGCCACCCGGAAAATATACATTACACGTGATCGGGTCCAACAATAACGGGATCTGGAACCGGGAAGGGACCGCGGTGCAGGTGGTGATTGATGCGCCCTGGTACCTGACATACTGGGCAATTGGTGCGTACGGACTCTTCTTTATTGCGATCCTGGCAGTTGTGGTCCAGGTAACCCGGATGCGGGAAAAGCTGCGCAGCAGGATTGCCCTGCAGCAGGTGGAGATGGAGAAACAAAAGAGCCTGGCGCGCAAGGAGCGGGAACTGGCGGAGTATAAGCTCCGGTTTTTCACCAATATTTCCCATGAATTTCGTACCCCGCTGACCCTGATCCGCGGACCGCTGGAAAAGCTGTACCGGGCGGGTGATGACTTTGAACAGCAGGCACGGCGGACCATCCCCGTGGTTCATCGCAATGCCCAGCGGCTGCTGATCCTGATCGAGCAGTTGCTCACCTTCCGGCGGATCAACCAGTCGAAGCAGCAGCTTCATGCCACCCGGCAGGACCTGGTGGAGTTTACCCGCACCATCCTTCATTTTTACGAGGTGGCCGGAAATGAGAAATCGCTGGAGGTTCGGCAGCAGTACCCGGAGGAACCGGTGATGATGTGGTTCGATCCCTTCCATATGGAACAGGTATTGCACAACCTTTTTTCCAATAGCTTTAAGTATACCCCCGCAAGAGGTGTGTTCAGCGTAAGCATGGAGACCCTGGAGCAGAAACCTGGAGCGGGGGAGGAGAAACCGGGCAGATGGACAAAGCTTACCGTATTCAATACCAGTGCATTCCTGGACCAGGATCAACTGGATCGTATGTTTGAGCGGTTCTACCGGGCTGATGATCATCACAGCGGGACCGGGATCGGACTGTCGGTGGCCAAGTCACTGGTGGAGCTGCACCACGGTGAGACCACGGTGGAGTATGATAACCTGGCGGGCGGTGTGTTGTTCACCGTGCTCCTCCCGCAGGATGACCGGTACCTGGCAGAGGGGGAGAAGAGCAAGGAGAGCAGTTACACACCGATCAGGGAACTGGAACCGTCTGATTTCCGTTCTGCACAGGCTAAACCGGGTGCGACAGAGAAGAGGGAGAAGACCTATGAGGTATTGATCGTGGAGGACAACCGCGATCTGCGGGATTTCCTTGCAGGAGCCCTGAACGATGATTACCGGGTCCTGACGGCGGTTCATGGCAGGGAGGGATTGGAGATGGCGGAAGAGCGCGTACCGGATATCATCGTGAGCGATGTGAAGATGCCGGAGATGGATGGATACGCCCTGGTACAGGCGGTTAAAGAGAATTACAAGACCTGTCATATACCGGTAATCCTGCTGACGGCCCGGACATCCGATGAGGATAAGATCACTGGCTACGAAGCGGGAGCTGATGTTTACGTGGAGAAACCATTTAGCCTGGAGGTGCTGGCTGCGCAAATCAGGCGTTCGATCCATAACCGGGAGATCATGCAGCAGAATTTCAGGGAGTGGGTTAACAAACGGCAGTTGCCCGAGAAGCTCAACGGGGAGGAGAATGCGTTTGTGGGGCGGGTGCATGACTTTATCGAAGAGCGCATCGACCAGGGAGATATCAGTGTGCGGGAGATGGCCGAAGCGGTCTCCCTGAGCACCACGCAGATCTACCGGAAGGTAAAGGCGCTGACGGGCTATACGCCGGTGGAGTATATCCGTTTCTACAAGCTGAGCCGGGCGCAGGAGCTGTTGCGGGAGCCCGACTATTCGATCAAACAGGTGGCCTATATGAGCGGCTTTAATGATCCGTCCTATTTCGGGAAGTGCTTCAAGGGGGAGTTTGGCGTTACACCGCAGGTGTTTCGCGATAAAGGATTGTAAGGTCAGCGTGTGCAGGTTCTCCTAATTATACCGTCAGATGCACGCTTGTCTTTCTCAGGGTCTAAGGGATTCATAAGGCAGGAAAATCTTTTCCAGGACATGGCCGTACTGGTCGATGAGTCTGAAGGTCAGGCCCCGCTCACTGCCTGTTGTATCAAACCTGAACTCCCCGAATGCGATGGCATCTTTTCCGTGATACCCATATAGCTGGTGGGTGGTATCCGGCGCCATGGCATCCGGTCCGGGTACGCCGCCCAGGGAGGCTGTTTCAAATTCATGCATGACAAATCCCGATGGAGTGGGAATCCTGAAGCCGCGCGCGCCATGCCGGTCACCGCTCAGTAACAATACCCCCGGGATCTTTTCAGAAGCAATGAAATCAAATAGTTCTGCGCGGGCTATCGTATCCCACGTGCCCCAGGAGTCTTTTCCATTGGATACATAATCGCTCCACATGGTTCCGGAGGAGATCACTTTGTACGGGGCCTCCGAGTTACGAAGCACCTCCTTTAGCCACGTAAGTTGTTTTTTTCCTAAAAACGAGCCGTATTCTCCTCTACTTTGATTTTCACGGCAGGAACGGGTGTCCAGCATGATCAGTTCGACCGGACCAAGCCGGGTATTGAAATAGATTCCCGGCTGATCGTTTGCCGGGTTATTCCAATTCTGATGCCATACGGCACGGACGTCCCGGCGGTCTTTCCCGGTGAACCCTTCGGGGATACCGGCCAGGTCGTTATCAAAATAATCATGGTCATCCCAGGAGGTGTAGAGCGGTACATTTGCTGAAAGCTGTTTCCAGGCCGGTGCGAGATCCCGCAGGAGGTAGTCCGATCGATGCATGTTGATGCGGTCCCTCCTGTCATCCACTGCGATATCTCCTAAAAGCATCATCGCATGAGGTTTTCTTTCCAGCACCTGGTGGATAAGGTTAGGATTATGGAGCCCGATTTTATGAAAGCAGGATCCGAAAGTCAGGGTGAATGCTCCTTTTTCACCCGGAGGCGGGGGTGTTCTGAACCCGCCCTGTGCTATCCTGCTATCCCCGGAATGTACCTCATACCGGTACGTTGTTCCCGGTTCCAGGCCGTCTATCCTGAGCCTATCCTCCACACCGGGAGTTACCGGGTCCAGCACCCGGGACATCTCCCTGGTGCTGCCGGCCTTTTTTACCCTGACCACAACGGGGTCTTTGGAAGCGGGCCGCATCCAGATGGTAACTCCATCTTCCGCCAGGTTACCCAGCATGGGTCCTCCCATCACCGGTATGTCGTATTTCCGGGCGGCTGCAACAATGGTGCTATCGGAGAAATCTGCTTCCGGATTCGTCATAAATACCGTTCGTGCATCCATGTAGAAATCCATGGTATGAGCCGGTACGGGTTCATAACTGGTAAGCAGGAGGGTATCTATCTCCAGGTTGCCTATGTGTGCTTCACGCAGGGTGATGGTGTGACGGCGCGGAATGGTATCATTGCCTGCAGCACCGGTGCAGGCAATCCCGGAAGTGAGCATCACAACGGTAAGAATGCCCCGGAATGGGTTGGTTTTCATTGGTTGGATCATTATATACACATACAAAGATGAAATATATAAGATAAGAAATGCCCAGGCTGTATGGATTTTGCTCTTTTTTATTTCAATCGTTACCGGGCAACCATGAACCGGTAGGTTTCAGTGGCATCTTCGGAATGGATGACCAGGTAATATGGTCCGGGTTGCAGGGGGGTTGTATCGATCCGGAACGCGCTTTTGCGATAGCTGTTTTCGAACAATACCCTCCCATCCGGGGAACAGATGCTGATAAACGATTCCTGCTGTTGTGCATGCAGGTCAATGCTCAGGATTTCCCGAACCGGGTTGGGATAGATGGTGGCCTTTACGGATCCCGGGTCGAGGTTGTTTATTTTTTTTTCTGTCATGGCTATTGTAACTGTGGTATCGGTTTCAATCAGTATGGTATCGGAAAATGGTTCATAGTCGGTATGACTGATCCTGAGTGGATACTGTACGCGTGCATCGCGGTTATAAAACATTGCCATGCCCTGGCTGCCGGTTCCGCTTTCCGTGTCTCCCAGTTCAACGGTGGCACCTTGAACCGGGTCGTCATCGTGGAGAACCTGCACCTGTACATCGGCCCACCGGGCGGTGAGCGGAATAGCGAAGGAGGTATCGTTTCTCAATACCAGCGATCCGGTATCGGTGAAATATTCGTCATGTTCTACGGTGTATTCATAGGTTCCGGGGTTGATATCGGAGATCTCACCCGTCCCGTCGGAGCCCGAAGGACTGCTTTTCCCGCCCATGGTTACCAGGGCGCGGTATACCGGCTCGCCTGAAGCGTAATCGGTTACCGTGAATGCCACATCCGGGAGATCGGCCTGGAGGGTGAAAGTGAGGCTCGTATCGCTGAAGATCTTGAACCGTTGTTCGGATTCGGGGAAATAGTTATCCCGGTCTGCCGTAAGGGAATAGTACCCGAAAGAAATGCCGGGAATGCTTACCGTGCCGTTGGCGCCGGTGGTATAGGTGGTTCCGTCGAAATCGATGGCCGTACCGGGCAGGAGCGTGTCACTGTTGAGGTCCCTTGTGGTAATATCCAGGGTGAAGGTAGTGTCGGCGTACCGGGCTGAGTCCTCCAGGTAGGTAAAGTGTTCGATCACTGTTTCGGCGATCCGTTCCCGGGCATCCCAATTGACCGAATTGGATACCGTGATCTCCTCGTGGTCCCAGATGGTGAGCACGATCACGTACCAGTCGTTTTTCGGATCGATCCATATGGCGTGGCCCACGTGACCGCTGTGGTAAAGGGTTTTGTTGGACATCCCTGAGGGTCTTCTGCCCACGTTCCATAGGATCCCCTTGGTGCCGTATTCCGACTGGCGCTGTGAAAAGATATCATAGATCTCTTCGGAAAAGTAGCGGGTTTCCTCGTATTCCCCTTTCTGCAGCCAGAGGGTGGCCAGCCTGGAGAGGTCAGACCCGGTGGAAAAGAGTCCGGCATTCCCGACAGGCCGCGTATTGTCGGCTACCCTGCCGGTGGCCCGCCAGCCGATCTGATCGGTGATGTTGCCATATCCTTTCCGGGTGGTTTTGATCACGTTATCCCGGTATTCTTCGGGAAGGTTTCCGAACATGGTGCGGGTCATGCCCATGGGCTGGTAGATGCGCTGCATGCAAAATTCGCCGAAGCTCATCCCGGATTGTTGGGCTACCAGCTCGCTGAGACGGATCGTTCCGTTGCCCGAATAGAAATATTTTGTATTGACAGGCCATGAGATATCACGGGCCAGCATTTGTTCGATCAGCTCTTCTCCCAGGATGCCGTTCAGCTTATTCCCATCGAGTCCGGATGTATGGGTCCCCAGGTGGGCGATGGTCATTTCGTCTCCTCCCTCCCCGGTGAGGCCGTCCAGGTAGCGCGCCGCCCGGTCGTGGATGGACATATGCGAGGAGTCGGTCATAAGGATGGCCAGTGCGGTGGAGGTAGCTGCGACCTTGGTGATGCTGGCCAGGTCGAACATGGTTTCGGTGTTCATGGGAAGTCCGGTATCGCGCTCGCCGTACCCCCTGTTGAAGAGGATCCCGTCGGAGGTGCCCGCTGTCACCACGGCGCCCAGGAACATGCCGTTATCCAGTTCGTTTTGCACCTGTTCATTGACCAGGAAGTGCTGGGCACCTGAAGGAGTGTGGCAGAATCCGGTTAGCATTACAAACAGTATGAAGGAGTGTCTGAACATACAATCATTAAACGGTGAAGATGCAAGGTATGGAAATACGGGAAAACGGCAGAGGCCTTTCCGTGTAGACGAACTATTCTTTGCAGTAATGGAAGATTTTTCCCATGGATTGGTTTAGGCGTGTGCATGAAAGAATGGTACCTTTCGGCATTCATTCATTTATAGCTTACCTTATGCGAACTACTTCATTTGCGATGTGGGTCATGATGCTTACCGTGATGACCCTGGCGGCCTGCGGCGATCGTTCCGCAGAAAGAGAACAACCCAACGTGGTGATCCTTTTCCTGGATGACTCCGGGTGGGCCGATTTTAATCCGTTTACCGACGATCCCTACCCGACCCCCAACGTGAATGCGCTGGCGGAGGAGGGGTGTTGTTTTGACCAGTTTTATGTACCGCAGGCGATCTGTTCGGCTTCGCGGGCGGCGTTGATGACCGGGTGTTATCCCGGGCGGACGAAAGTGTTTGGCGCGCATGGTCCGGGCAGGCCCGGACTGGACACTGCCTATCATACCCTGGGTGAGCTGCTGCAGGCCAACGGGTACACGACCGGCATTTTCGGGAAGTGGCATATCGGGGACCAGACTCATACGCGGCCGGACCAGAGGGGGTTTGATGAGTCGAGCGGATTGATGTATTCCAACGATATGTGGCCTTTTCACCCGGAGTTCCCGGAGAATTACCCGGCGCTTCCTTACTGGGAGAACGGGGAGGTAACGATTGACAGCGTGACCCCGGCAGAACAGGAAATGCTTACCCAGTGGGCTACCGGGGATGCCGTGGACTTTATCGCGCGTCATCACGCGGATCCGTTCTTCCTCTACGTTCCCTACTCCATGCCCCACGTACCGGTTTTCTGCAGCGAGCGGTTTGAAGGAAAGTCGGGGCAAGGGTTGTATGCCGATGTGATCACGGAGCTGGACTGGTCGGTGGGGAAGATCCTGGGTGCGCTGGAGGAGCACGGGGTGGAAGAGAATACCCTGGTGGTCTTCACCTCGGACAATGGTCCGTGGACCTACTACGGTAACCGTGCCGGCACCACGCCTTTCAGGGAGGCGAAAGCCACTTCGTTTGACGGGGGCACGCGTTCGGCGTGTATTATCAGGTATCCGGGGGAGATCGAGGCCGGTACGCGATCCGACCGCGCCTTTGGCAGCATCGACCTCTTGCCGGTGATCTGTGAGCTCACGGGCACCCCGCTGCCATCGTACGAGATCGACGGGAAGAACGTGTGGGATCTTATCACCAGGAAAGCGGGGGCGGAGAATCCGCATGAGTACTACGCGTTTTCCACCCGGCGCGATTTCGAAGCGATCATGTCGGGTGACGGGAAGTGGAAGATGCACCTTCCCCATGAATACCGGATCATTGAGGAGCCCGGGAAGGACGGGATGCCCGGCACGTATGGGCATCGAGAGACCGGGCTGGCGTTGTATGACCTGGAGAGTGATCCCTATGAGCAGAAGAACGTGATCGAGGCGCGTCCGGATGTGAAGCAGCGGTTGCTCAGACTGGCGCGGAAACACCACGACCGGTTTTACGGGCACAAGCCGTTCCCGGTAGCGGAGTGAAGGTGAGTCCCGGGAAATCCATCGGATGAACCTAACGGGGCGATCTCCGGGCGCCTGCAGGTATAGAGGCGATTGCATGATATACATATTTAAATACGTATTAAAATATGTATTTAAATACGTATATTTTTCAGGAACATCTGTGCGTCCTGGTCGCCGGTTTCGTCGATTTTTTCTTCCAGCAGGCGGTGCATCTTCCCGCGCACCGGTTGCAGGGCTTCGTGTTCATAGAGGTTTTCCATTTCGCGGGGGTCGGTTTGCAGGTCGTAGAGTTCCCACCGGTAGGATTCGGGGAGGTTGGGAAAGAAGATCAGCTTGTAGCGGGTGGTCCGGACACCGATCTGTTCGGGTACATGAAACGCTTCATAGTAATGGTAATAGACCGCCTCGCGGAGTGCAGTGTCGGGGTTTGTAAATACCGGCCGCAGCGATGTTCCCTGGAGGTCATCCGGGATATCCACGCCTGCCGCATCCAGGATGGTGGCGGTGAGGTCGGGCAGCGAGGTGAGTGTTTTCGTGTCGGATCCGCCGGGGATCTCCCCGGGCCAGCGTGCGATAAACGGCAGGGCCATGGAGGGTTCATACATCCACATCTTGTTGTAGAATCCGTGTTCCCCGTTAAAGAACCCGTTATCGGACGTATAGATCACCAGGGTGTTCTCCGCGAGTCCGGATTCATCCAGGTAATCCAGGAGCCGTTCCACGTTTTCATCCAGCGATTTCACCAGTTTCAGGTAGCCTCTCATGAAGACCTGGTACATATGGCGGGTTGTCTTTTCGCGATCGCCGGCATATTTTTGGATATCCTCCCGGTAGCCGGGGTAGCGGCTGATGGCCAGGCGTGAAGAGACCAGTTCATCCCCGATGGGTTCGGGAGCCCGTCCTTCGTAGGTGTCAAGGAGCGTGGGAGGTTCGGGCAGGGTGTCGTTTTCCCACAGGTGGGCATGCCGCGGGGCGGGGTCATGCGGACCGTGCGGGGCTTTATGGTGCACCAGCAGGCAGAATGGCTCCTCGGCGGGAAGCTCTTCCAGCCACCGGATGCCCTGGTCGGTGATCACATCGGTAAGGTATCCTTCAAAGACATTGCCGGTGCTGTCCCAGGGATGCCCGGGGTCTTTCAGCGGACAGTCGTAATACTGGCCCTGTCCGTCCATCAACCGGTAGTCATCGAACCCTTCCGGCCGGGACCGCAGGTGCCATTTCCCCATAACGGCGGTCCGGTACCCCGCCTCCTGCAGCAGTTTGGGGAACGTTTGCTGCGATCCGTCGAACCGGTGGCGGTTGGTCTTCATTCCGTTCACATGGCTGTGCTTCCCTGTAAGCATCACCGCCCTTGACGGGGCGCAGACGGAGTTGGAGACCATCATGCCATGGAACTGCATCCCTTCCTCTGCCAGCCGGTCAATCCCCGGAGTTTGCACCAGGCTGTTGGGATTGTAACTCGTGATGGTCTGTTTGCAGTGGTCATCGGCTACGATCACCAGGATATTGGGAGGTGCTTTCTCCCGGCAGCTTTGTGTGAATGCAGCTGCGACAAGGAGTAGACCGATTGTGCGGATGTTCGGGATACGTTTCATATCAGTATGTAAAAATACTGGCTTTCGGGGAGAAAACCGTGTAATTATTCTGCCATCGATGTTACGAATCTTGCATTTGCATGGAAGAAATGGTGCAAAGACCGAAATTTGGGACGCATAATGTAAATCTACCGAACCTATGAATGCGAAATCTCTTCTTCCGGCAAGCAGGTATTTGTTGATTCTTTCCCTCACTTTTTTTCTCCCGCTGCTGGCCGTTCCGGCTGCAGCCCAGGAGGAGAGGGAGGTGCCCGGCTGGTACCGGGAATCCTCCTTATTTATCAATATCGACAGTTATTCACAGCACTTCGATGTGGCGCACACCGACCGGTATAAAGCGCAGGTGCGCGATATGCTGGAGCGTACCCGGCCCGATGTGATCTATTACCACTGCAGCAGTCAGGATGGCTACACCAAGTACCCCACCAACACCGGGATGCGGCATCCCAACCTGGGGGACAACGACATTATCAGGGTTTGGCGGGAGATCACCGGAGAGATGGGGATCCGCTTCTTTGCCTACGTGAGCTACCATATGGCACGGGCGGTGACGGAGGCTCACCCGGAATACGCCCGGGTGAACCGGCGGGGGGAGCGCACCGACCGGCCCTGCTCCAACAGCGCCTACGTGGAGGAGAGCCTGCTGCCCAAAATGGAGGAGCTGGTGACCGAGTATGATGTGGACGGATTCTGGGTGGATGCCACCATCTGGGCCATCACGCCGTGTTATTGCGATAACTGTGTGACGGGGTTTAAGAAGCACTATGGATTGGCGCCCCCGCGCAGTCAGCAGGATACCGCGTGGAAGACCTACACCGCTTTCCTGCGGGAGAGTTTCGAGCGGGAGAGCCGGAAGATCAGCGATGCGATCCATGACCTGAAACCGGAGGTGGTCTATGTGCCCAATTATGCGAATACTATTTATCAGCCGGAAAAGGTGCCCTACTATGTGGACGCTATCAGCGGGGATGTGGGACACGACCGCCGCTCGCAGATGGTCTCCTTCAAATCGCGTTTCAAGGATACCCAGGGGGTGCCGTGGGATATTATGCTGGGAGTGCGGTATGCACTCACCGTCAGTGTCAAAGAGGATGGAGAGTTTGAGATTCATGGTCCGTTTGGCAAACACAAACCCGGCATTGAAGGAGAGGTGGAGTGGTTCGGGCTCCCCCGTTCGGAGGAGTACCTGCAGCAGGAGAGTGCGATCATAGGGTCCAATGGCGGGATTACCTCGTTGTTCGTTCATAACAAACCCAATTCGGAGCTTTCTCCTTCACGCACCAATGTCATGGCCGAAGTGGCCGGTTTTGTGCATGAACGCGAGGAGGTATTCAACCGTACCGAGCCTCTGCGGGATATCGGTATATTGCATTCGGCCCCGACCTTTTACGGGGAAGGAGATGGACTGAGTCACCTGCAGCCCGTGCTGGACCGGCTGGAGGGGGCCCACATCGCCCTTACCAAGCTGAATTACCATGTAAATCTCTTTGCCGATTACAGCCTGGAGGAGCGGCTGGATGCTTACCGCACCGTGGTGATCTCCCAGCAGACGAGGCTGGATAAGGCAACCGCGGAAGCCATCCGGGGGTATGTGCGCGGGGGCGGATCGGTGGTGGTAGCCGGGAAGGTTGCCATGGAGGACGTTCCGGGTAACCGGGTGCAATCGGAACTGGAAGATGTACTGGGAATCCGGTACCTGGACCGCGACCCGTTGAAGATGACCTACCTGCCGTACCGGGGGGCGCCCATGCCGGTGCTGTGCGAGTGGTACCCGGTGGAGACGACCACGGCGGAGGCGGTCCTGCCCATGTGGAAAGACAAATGGGAGGAGCGGGACCCGGAGGTGTTGCCGTGGCCGGCCATGACCGTGAATGAGTACGGTGAAGGGCGTGCGGTCTACATTGCCGGTGACCTGTTTACCGGGTATTTCAGGAACCAGTTTTTCGGGGTGCTGGATATCGTGGAGCAGGCGATGACCGAGGCGGATACGCAGAAGCCCTTCTCGACGGATGCGCCCATCGCGGTGGAATTTTCGTTGAGGAAGAAGGAGGGGGATCTGATCGTTCACATGGTGAACCGGCTGGTGGACTGGGATATGGATTCAAAGGGGGCTATCTGGACGGAGCACGTTCCGCCGGTGGACCGGTTTGACGTGGAGGTGAAGTGCGCGGCACGACCGGAGCATGTGTTGCTGCAGCCGGGCGATGTGGAGGTTGACTGGAGCTGGTCAGGCGGAACAGCCACCGTGGAAGTTCCCGGTGTGCACATTCACCGGGCTATCGTGCTGGAAGGGGTGTACCGGTAAGGGCTGACTCCTTTTTAAATTGTCCAATTCACTATCTTGAGACCGGGAATTCTTTCGAACTCCCTTTCATTATTGGTGACAAGCATAAGCTTAAGACTCCTGGCGTGAGCAGCAATTAACGTGTCAAGAGGACCTATGGGAGTGCCCTTTTTCTCAAGATCAGCTCTGATTTTACCATATTCCAGGGTAGCAAAATAGTCAAAATCAATAATTTCCAGGGGAGTTACGAATTGATCCAACGCGTCTTTGTTTCGTTCTGGATTGGAACTTTTTTCAATTCCATAATGCAATTCTGCTAATGTAATCGATGAGATCGCAACGGAACCGGGAGATAAACTTTCAAAAATCTGTAAAACTTTTACAGGCCGTTTTTTAATAATGTAAATGCAAATATTTGTATCAAGCAAATACTCCATTAATCAAAAGATTCTCTGGGTTGATGAGGTGGCTGTTGCCTATCTTCCATGAAATCAGAAGTGAATGAATTAAGGCTATCAAACAGATTTTGCCAGGGTTTATTGTAAGGAATGATATAGAGTGCATTACCGACCTTTTTTACATAAACCTTGTCATCATCTATCTTCAATTGGTCAGGTATTTTGATTGCCTGAAATCCCTTTTTGTTTTTTATGTCAACCGCTTTAAATCCCAAGATCTTTATTATTACTATTATTAAAGAATCGCTCGTGCTTTATTTTAACAAAGATAGCAAATCATTTTAACTTAAGGTGAAGTTTTCAAACACTAAAAGCCTTCGCACAAATCAGTGTAAACCAAAAAGCAATTCTTCTGGGAGAGAAGGGGGCTGTCCATTTCAGTATGGCATTCCTTATTAAAGGCCGGATGCACTAATCAGGCCGAAGGATCTTGCATTTCGGGGAGCATTCTTTCATGCGGGTTGGTTCTGTTTTCATCTCTTCTCTATTTTTTGGAATTTGCAGTATACTTAAACAAAACCTCCCTTCCATGAAAATCTTCTCGCGTATTACCGGTCTTTTCCCGTCAGGGGGCTCCCTGCCGGGACGCCTTCTTCTGCCATTGTTCATCCCGGCCTTCTTCCTGCTGGTCTCCTGCCGGGAGCCGGAACCGGAGAAACCCTATAACGTACTGATGATCTGCGTGGATGACCTGCGCCCCGAACTGGGGTGTTACGGAAACGGGATGATCCGGTCGCCCCATATTGACCGGCTGGCGGCGAGCGGACTCGTATTTGACAACCATTACGTGCAGTGCGCCGCATGTGGTCCGTCCCGCAGCATGCTGCTAACCAGCCGGATCGGCACCAAATGGAGTCCGTGGAACCGGTACCGAAACATGGAGGACGAACCCGTTCACGCCATTGCCATGCCGCACCTGTTCAGGAAAAGCGGGTACACCACGGTATGCATCGGCAAGGTGTCGCACAAGCCCGGCGGCGTGATGGATTCGGCCCAGCTGGAGCCGGAGATCCCGTTTGCCTGGGATACCACCTTCGCGGAGGTGGGTAAATGGGGCACCCCCATCAAGTCCTTTTTCGGCTTTGCCGACGGGGGGTATCATAACCGGTTTGTGTACCCCGACAGTGAGCCGCGGATTCCCTATGAAGCGGGCGATGTGGGGGATACCGGGTACCCCGACGGACTGAATGCCCGGGCGGCGGTGAAGCAACTCGAGCGGTTGTCGGAAGGGGAGCAGCCTTTCTTCCTGGCGGTGGGCTTTTACAAGCCGCACCTCCCTTTTAATGCACCGAAAAAGTACTGGGACCTCTACGACCGGCAGGCGATCCCCATGGCGGAGAATGATTATCCGCCGAAAAACCTGGGGAATCCCTGGGCCGTTCACACCAGCTACGAGGTGACCACCCATTACCACTGGCCCGACGGGGAAGGGAACATCAACGATGAGCAGGCCAGGGCCCTGAAGCACGGGTATTACGCCTGCGTGAGTTACACCGATGCACAGATCGGGCTCCTGCTGGATGCCCTGGAAAAGTCGGGGGTATCGGACAACACCATTGTTCTCCTGTGGGGTGATCACGGCTGGCAACTGGGGGAACATGACATGTTCGGCAAGCAGACCAATTTCGATATCGCCACGCGCAGTCCGCTTATCTTCCGTGTGCCGGGAATGACCGGCAGGGGCGAGCGGGCCGCCGGTTTCGTGGAGACCCTGGATATCTACCCGACGCTGACCGAGCTGTGCGGACTGGAGGCGCCGGGCGATCTGCAGGGAAGCAGCTTTACCTCCCTGCTGAGGGATCCCCCGGAAGAGGGCAAACCGCGCGTGCGCAGTTTTTTCAGGCGTGACAGCGTGATGGGCAAGACCATATGCACCGACCGGTACCGGCTGGTAAGGTGGAAGACGGAGGGCGGGGAGACCGTGGGCCTGGAGCTCTACGATCACCGGAATGATCCGGGCGAGAACGTGAACGTGGCCTCGCGGTACCCCGCGGTGACCGACAGCCTGGAGTCGGTGCTGGACCGGGCGGTCTTTTTCGAGTGATACGGTTTGTTCGGGGTACCCGGAACCGGGAGCTGGTCTTTAGGGTTGAGAGCCTTTTACACGTCATTGAAAAGAGGATTTTTTGAATATATGTTAAATGATAGGTACATTGGCATCAATGAATTATTTTTATTCAAAATAGTATATCATTCTGATAAAAAAACAGAAGATCGTTCCTTTAGGGTGATGTATATTGCGGACCCTGCCAGAAACCCGGGATGCAAAAAGGTGAAACCAAACACACACCAGGGTTTTAAGCAGCGCCTCAGACCTTAATTGATTGATGAGGTTGTGAAGAACGAATTTTTAAATTCAAAAGTGGTACAAATGGAAGCGTTACTGGAGAAGATCGCGCACTGCGTGGAATTTGGAAAGATCAACAAAGCGGCTCCTTATCCGCCCGATATGAAAGGGGAGGATGGTGCCGATGAGCTCACGCGCCAGGCCCTGGAAGAGGGGGCGGGGGCCGGGGATATTCTCACCCATGGCCTGATCGTGGGGATGGAGAAGGTAGGGATCAAGTTCCGGGAGAACAAGGTATTTGTGCCCCAGGTGTTGATGTCGGCCAAGGCAATGAGTACGGCCATGGACCACCTGCGTCCCTATTTCACCAGCGGGAAGGTACAGCGCAAGGGGGTTTTTATCGTGGGAACGGTGCAGGGCGATCTTCATGACATCGGGAAGAACCTGGTGGCGAT
>CAYZMH010000057.1:0-23486 GCA_964479445.1 uncultured Bacteroidaceae bacterium
TAATTGGCAACACATCTGACTCTGGATCAGAAGAGTCCAGGTTCGAACCCTGGCGGGTCAACGAATGGAAAGCCCGGTGTATGATTGCACCGGGCTTTGTGTTGGATCCAGGCAGGCATAGAGGTGCTTGCCATGTAGTTTTGAGTTTTCGGCGATCCTCTCCGGTCGCTTATGGCCGTGCCGGGTATCGCCTCTCCTTTTTCACTGGTCCAAATATTTTTTCCATTCAACTACAGATTTTTGCCTTCAGTGGAAAGGATCAAACAAAAAAGGCAGCCCGCACGTAGATTTTAGTACATTCAAAAAGCTATCGTCCCCGTTGGCGAACGTTATCGCTGAGTTATGAAAAAGGTTTTTTCCCTGGGTTTGATCGTCTTATTTGCCGTACTGGTCTCGTGCGAACTGGAGGAGTACGAGGTGCGGTGCTTCCCCACACGGGTCATCTCCAAGATCAATGCCGGGGCCTCCTCCTATACCCTTACCGCCGATTACAAGTATGATGGGGAACGGGTGGATTATATTATTATCAGTACGGGTCAGACCCATTACTTCGATTACAGCGGCGAGGGCACCCTGGAACAGGTACGAAAGATCGATGTGCGCACCAAGCAGAAAGAGGAGCTGCGGCTGTTATACGAGGGGGAGCAACTGGTTCGGATCGATGAGTACGTGATGAACCTTAATCCGCTGACCCACGAGGACCGCGACACGAGTTATGTGCGGTATCACCTGTTTGAATACGATGGGAAACGGATCAGCATGGAGACCATCTATGCCCGCGACAAAGAGTCGGGGGAGTTTGTCCTGGTTACCCGGAACGAGGTTGCGTATGATAACCGGGGCAACCTGGTGGAGTACTCCACCACGGATGTGCGTTCCCAGGCCACCACAACCTACTCCTTTGAATACGATGCCTACAACAATCCCTTCCAGGAGCTGGAACTGTACTTCACCGGCGAATCCTACGTAAACAACATTCTACACAAGGAAGAGGTGACGGGGAACACCGAGTACACCTACCAGGTGATGTACAACGATGACAAGTACCCCGACCAGATCATCGAAAAGCAGGACGGGGTGATCAGCCAGGTGATCAACTTCGAATACTTCTGCAAGTAGCGTTACAGGTTATTTCCCTTTTTTGGTCCAGGTGTCCCGGAGGGGCACGGTGCGGTTGAAGACCAGCTTACCCGGTGTTGTATCGGGATCCACGTTGAAGTAACCGATCCGCTGGAACTGGTAATGATCCAGGGGGGTTGCCTCTTTCAGACCCGGTTCCACGAATCCGCGCACGGTTTTCAGCGATTCGGGGTTGAGAAACTCCTTGAAATCGCGGTCTTTGTGCCCCATGGGATCCGGATCCTCAAATAACCGGTCGTAGAGCCTGATCTCCGCATCCACGGCATGGGGAACGCTTACCCAGTGCAGGGTGCCTTTTACCTTGCGGTTGGCCTGCGGACCGCCGCTGCGGGTTTCGGGATCATAGGTGCATCGCAGTTCGGTGATGTTACCCTCTCCATCTTTGATGACCTCCTCACACCGAATGATGTAAGCCGATTTCAGGCGAACCTCTTTTCCGGGTGCCAGGCGGAAAAACTTCCGGGGCGGATCCTCCATGAAGTCGCCCCGTTCAATGTAGATCTCGCGCGAGAAGGGGATGTTGCGGGATCCCATGGATTCGTCTTCCGGATTGTTGATGGTCTCCAGCTCCTCGGTGCGGTCTTCGGGATAATTGGTGATCACGATCTTCAAGGGATCAAGCACGGCCATCACGCGCGGGGCTTTCTTGTTGAGGTCTTCCCGCACGGCAAACTCCAGCAGCGATACATCGTTGATGGCTTCCACCTTGGTGTAGCCGATGGAGTTGATGAAATTCTTGATGGATTCGGGGGTGTATCCCCTCCGGCGGAGCCCGGTGAGCGTGGGCATTCTCGGATCATCCCACCCGTTCACGCGGCCCTCTTTAACCAGCTCGAGGAGTTTCCGCTTGCTCATGACCGTGTAGTTGAGGTTGAGCCGGTTGAACTCGATCTGCCGGGGCCGGTAGTCGTCCTCCTGGAGCTGATCGATAAACCAGTCGTAGAGAGGCCGGTGCACCTCGAACTCCAGGGTACAGAGGGAGTGGGTGACCCCTTCGAAGTAGTCTGATTGTCCGTGCGCAAAGTCATACATGGGATACACCTTCCAGGTGGTCCCGGTGCGATGGTGGGCGTGGTTGATAATGCGGTAGATCACCGGGTCGCGCATGTGCATGTTGGGGGATGCCATATCGATCTTTGCCCTGAGCACCCTCGATCCCTCGGGAAACTCGCCGCGGTTCATGCGTTCAAACAGGTCCAGGTTCTCCTGCGGATCGCGGTCGCGGTACGGACTCGGGGTACCCGGAACGTTGGGAGTTCCCTTCTGCTGAGCTATCTGCTCCGAATCCTGGTCGTCCACGTAGGCGAGTCCGCGCCCGATCAATGATTTCGCGAAATCGTATAGCTGACCGAAATAATCCGATGCATAAAATTCCCGGTCTTCCCAGTCGTACCCAAGCCAGTGAATATCCTCCCTGATGGAGTCGATGTACTCCACCTCCTCCTTGGTGGGGTTGGTATCGTCAAAGCGGAGGTTGCACTTGCCGCCGTATTTCTCGGCCGTCCCGAAGTCGAGGTGGATCGCCTTGGCATGGCCGATATGGAGATACCCGTTGGGCTCCGGGGGGAAACGGGTGTGCACCCGTCTGTTGTTTTTTCCTTCTGCCAGGTCCTCCTCGATGAAGGCATGGATAAAATTCCTGGATTTCTTCTCTCCCTGGTTTTCGGTGGCTTCTGTCATGCTGGTCAGATTTTGAGCTACAAAAGTAATAAAAAGGCTCCGTATTCGGATCGATCCTGCATGCCATTCTCTTTTAACCGCCTGGACAGCGGTTGTTATATATTATCAGGTATATAATATTGAAATATAGAATAAATAATAAATAAATAGGAATTATAGATTAAATTATGTATCTTGAAGCGTGACCGGATTTTCACCGGGAAGAAAGTTTACCCCGGGAGTGCTGGTTTAATAGGTTGCGCAGGGGTCTGATTCTTATTATGGATTCTGACAACCGGTCTTGGTTTCAGGAGTTCAACGTGTTGGTAGCAACGGAGTTTACGGGTCATAAATGAGCAATTTTCGGACAGGCGTAACGCAGCAAATGGGAGTTTATGGACAGACACCAGGTTTAGCAAACAGGGGATATGGAACAGCTCAAAGGGGTCATAACAGGGGATATTGTAGGTTCGAGGAAGTTTGCAGACTACCGCAAATTGATCCGGTCCCTGGAGACGGTGATGTACGACCTGGAGGAGGCAGGACTGATTGAGCCGGGGATGTGGGAGATCTTCAAGGGGGATAGTTTCCAGGTGCTGATGGAAGCGGAAGATGTGGTGTCCGGGGCGTTGATGATCCGGGCCGGACTCCTCGGGGGGATCTACCGGTTTAAATCGGTCCTGATCCTGGAAGATGTGCTGGAGGAACCGGCAGATGCCCGGCTGAGTGTCGGGATCGGTAAGGTTACCATGGATGGCAGCCGGGTGACCGACCTGTTCGGTGAGGGGTTGATGATTTCGGGGATGGCCCTGGATCGCATTTCGCAGGAGTCGTTGCGCCTGCTGGTGGTTACCCCCGATGAAGCATTGAACCGACATTATGCATTGATCAGCAGGATGTTGGACGCCCTGATCGGTGAGTGGACGGAGAATTCGGCACAGGCGGTGTACCGGAGCCTCCTCACCGGGGAAACCCAGCAGGAGATGGGCAGGTTCTTCGGTATCAGCCAGTCCTCGGTTCATCACCGGCTAAAGGGGGCCTATTTCGACCAGGTCGAACAGGCGATGACCTATTTCCGCGAACAGGTCAGGTTGTTACACGACGGGGGCTCGGAACCGGTTTCCTGAGACAGCCTGGATGACAGTTTCCTGCGAGAACCTGGAAGAGGGTTTCCTGCGACAGCCTGGAAGACAGTTTCCACAAACAACCGGGATGAGGTTCATTTTCACGTAAAAATCTCTTGTTTGTGTGGGGATTAGCCGTAATTTTACAGCTCCGGCCCGGATAGTAAGTCCGCAGGACGGGCGGCAGAGAGGACCGGGAGATTCAAACAGGCCCTGGAGAAATGCCGGTGAAGCGTTATTCTTACATGCAACAAAAGATCCATGGGACAAATAAAGATCGAAGAGATGGAGTTCTATGCCTTCCACGGGCATTACAAAGAGGAGCAGATCGTGGGAAACCGGTTCCTGGTGGACCTGGAGATAGAGACCGACATGGCCAAACCGGCCGATTCAGACAACCTGGAAGACGCGGTCAATTACCAGGCGGCCTACCGGGTAGTCAGGAACGCCATGAAAAAGCATACATCCAGCCTTCTGGAGAATATCGGGAAACGGATCCTGGATGCCCTGGAGCAGGAACTGGATGGGATGGACCGGGCAACGGTCATCATTCGCAAAATGAATCCTCCCATGGGAGGTCCCATGAAGTGTGTCACCGTAACCATGACCCGCACATGGCCCTGAAACGTTGTCAGCGATGCGGCACCCCTTTCCATTGCCATGGTGAAGGGGATTGCTGGTGTGAATCGGCCCGGCTGCACCGCAGGGAGCTCGTGGTGGTTATGGAATCTTACTCCGACTGCCTGTGTCCGGATTGCCTGTCGGATTATGAAACGGATTGATACGGGAATTCATCGTCAGAGGAGCCATTGCCACGGGGATCGGGTTTTCACTAGGTTCCCGGGATGCATTTCAGATCAATCTGCCTTGTAAAGATGCACATCGGTTTGTGGGAACGGAATACTGACCCCTTCGCGGTCGAATGCTTTTTTCACCTTTTCGTTCATCTCGAAGAACAGGTTCCAGTAATCTCCCGTGTCGGTCCACACCCGGAGTTTCAGGTTGACCGAGCTGTTGGCCAGCGCTTCTACCGCTACCATGGGTTCCGGGTCTTCATGGACCCGCTCATCGTGTGCAGCCAGGTCACGGAGAATCCCTTTAGCTTTATCGATATCGTCACCATACCCGATGCCAAAGGAGAAGTCGATACGCCGTTTGGGTTCCGCGGTATAGTTTTTCAATGCCTGCGTGGCCAGGGGGGAGTTGGGGATTACCACCACCGAGTTATCCGGGGTGGTGAGGATGGTATGAAAAATCTGGATCTCTTTCACGCTGCCGGCCAATCCCTGGGCCTCGATATAATCACCCACTTTGTAGGGTTTGAATAGCAGGATCATCACCCCGCCCGCAAAGTTTTGCAGCGTTCCCTGCAGGGCCAGGCCGATTGCAAGTCCGGCCGCCCCAATGATCGCTACAAAAGAGATCATTTCGATGCCTACCATTCCAAGGATACTCACAAAGAGCAGGACCTTCAGGGTAATGTTAAAGATGGTGCGGAGAAACGGAATGAGGGATTCATTCGTATTGCTCCGCTTCATGAGCTTCACGATGGAGCGTGTGAGCCACCGGATCACCAGGAGTCCGAGCACCAGCACCACCAACGCAAGGAGGAACTGAATGCCATAATCAATTACCAGGGTTTTGATCTTTTCGGGATCGAAATTGATGTTTTCCATTGGTTAAGGGTTTTTAGACACCATATTAAACAGTTTTACAGGTAATATGTTTACATGAATCCTTACAGCTTAAATCCCACGTTGATTTCGGGACCGGTATTACACACTTCCCGTCGTTCACCGGTACCTTGCCGCCCCGGCACCCTTCGGATTTTTCCAACCGGTTACACCGGGTTTATTATTATCTTGCAGGTAAGTCTGTAAACACGAAAACCATGAAAAAGACCAGCTTGTCTATCATCCTGTGCAGTTTATTGCTCTTTTCCGGCGGACTTCATGCCCAGAACGGACACATCCTGGTATATGCCTTCACCGGGGACGGATTTGTACATGACAATATAGAAGCCAGCGCCGGGGCTTTACAGGAGATCGGCAGGGAACTGAAGGTCGGGGTGACGGTTTCCAAAGACCCCGGGGTCTTTGAATCCCCGCTGGATACCTTTGATGCGATCGTTTTTTCCAATACCAATGCGGAGGCGTTTCTCTCCGACCGTCAGCGGGAAGCATTCCGTGATTTTATTGAATCGGGCGGCGGGTTCATGGGGATCCATGGTGCTTCCACCTCGGAACCAGGCTGGGACTGGTTCGTGGAGATGGTGGGCGGATCGTTTATCCGGCATCCTCGGTACCAGGAATTCCGGGTTGAGGTTGTTGATCCCGACCATCCCGCTACCGGGCATCTTCCGAACCCCTGGTCATGGGAAGATGAGTGTTACTATCACCGCTCACTCAATCCGGGCAATAATGTACTGCTGGCTGCCGATCTTTCCACCCTGGAAGACGATCGGGATAAGGAGCAGGGAGAGAAGCTGGCGGGGAAACTGCCCCTGGCATGGTACCGGGAGATGGGCAACAGCCGGATCTTTTTCACTGCCCTGGGTCATTCCATTGAACATTATGAAGATGCTCTTTTTCGCGAGCACCTCTCCGGCGGACTGCGATGGGTGCTGGAGTAACCAGGCATTAATCAACCCCTTGCCCTGTTGACCTATGCAAAACCATGCACAACTGTTTCCGGGGGAGTACTGCAATATCCGGTTCTCCTGTTTACGGTGTATGCAGCCGGTCGGGTAACCCCCCGGTCCCCGTTCCCGGCAACGTGTTTCGGATACTTTTTTCGAAACGTGAAGGGTATTACTGCGGAAGTGTGACGGTGAAGGTGGTTCCTTTGTCGGGCTGACTATCCACCTCGATCGAGCCTTTATGCTGCTCGGCAAAATCTTTGCAAAGCAGCAGTCCCAGTCCTGTCCCTTTTTCATTGGCGGTGCCCGGACGTGAAGTGCCCTGCTCTATCCTGAACAGGTTCTTTGCCTCTTTGTTACTCATGCCCACTCCCTGGTCGGATACTTTTATCACCAGGTTCTTTTTATCCCGGCTGGCCTGTAGCTGCACCGCTGTGCCTGGCCGGCTGTATTTGATGGCATTGGACAACAGGTTACGCAGGATGGTGCTCACCATGTTTTTATCCACCATAACGGCACCTGTTTGATCGAATTGCTGCCGGATCGCTATATTTTTTTTCATGGCCTGGTCCTGGATCATTTCAATGGATTCGCGGGCCAGGTCGGAGAAATCGGTTTCGACCGGGTTAAATTCAATACGGCCCGACTGGGACTGGGCCCAGAGCAAAAGATTGTCCAATAGTGCAAAGGCCTGTTCAGACGAGTGATAGATGGATTGGACATAGGATTCGGTTTTCTCGGGCTCCAGGGTTTTGTGCCTGGCATAGAGCAGTTTTGAGAAACCCTGGATCGTGGAAATCGGACTGCGAAGGTCGTGCCCGATAAGGGAAAAGAACCGGTCCTTGGCGGCGTTGGCCTCCTGCAGGTCGCGGGTTTTTTGATTGACGCGGTTCCGCAATGTGCGGGTCCAGGTAATGGACAGGATGAGCAGAAGCAATAGCGGGATCGCGATAAAGAGGCTGTATCGCATCACCTTATCCCAGGGCACCGTATCTTCGTGCACACCCAGCCACTTGTTATAGATCCGGCGGTACTCCCCGCTGTTTTTAATGGCTGTGAGTCCGTCGGATAGCAGGCTAAGCATGGACTGATTGTCCTCGGCCACCGCGTAGCAGTATTCAAATACCCGGATAATCTGGTCCCCTACCTGCAGATCGTCCCACCCGTTTTTATCCTTCCAGTAGAACGCTGCCGGCCTTGCTCCCAGCATGTAATCGGCCCTGTTTGTTCTCAGCGCCATCAGCGCCTCCTCCTGGGAGGGAGTCAGCAGGAGCGGACCCTCATAGCCCATCTTCCGTACATAATCGTGCATGATATCTCCCCGCTGCAATACCAGGGTGTCTTCCGGGTCCAGCTCTGACAGGGATGATGGCAACGGTTTCCCCTTGCTGGCTACAAATACCTGGCTTACCTGCGTGTGGTAGGGGGTGAGGTCATACAACATATCCCGTTCCACCGAGTAGTACATTCCCTGGAGGGCATCGATTCTTTTTTGCTGCAGATCCTCAAGGGTTTTTGTCCATGGTTGCAGCCGGATCTCTACGTCGATCCCCATCTCCTCGGCGATAGCCCGGGTAATTTCCACGTTGAAACCGTCCGGATCTCCGTTTTCGTTGATAAACTCAAATGGTGGATAGTTGGCATCGCCTCCCACGAGGATCCGCCGGTTTTGAAACTCGGAGTATTCGATCGGGGCAAACCATTTCGCATGAAGCCGGCGAAGACTCCCATCGGCAATGGCCAGGGAGAGTCCTTCATTGAGCTGGTCCAGCAGCTCATGGTTCCCCTCTTTAACGGCAAAGCAGAACGACTGGTCAAAATCAGGGATGATACTTCCCAGTGTTTTGAGGTTGCTGAGATTCAGTTTTTGGATCAGCTGGAGGGCCACCATCTTCTGGATAAAAACCGCATCCCCTTCCCCGCGGGAAAGCTTCAGCAGCGCTTCCCGGAACGTTCCGGTGGTAAGGATCGTGCCGGCAACATCTTTTCTTCGGAGGAACTCCTCGGCATTGTCCCCTTTCATGACTAGCACCCTTTTATCTGCCAGGTCCTCCAGCGATCGGATCCCGGTTTCGTCCTCTCGTAAGACCAGCGTACCATGCATGGTGAGGTAGGAGGAGGTGAAATCAAACACCGGTTCCCGTTCCGGCGTACGCCCCACCAGGGGGAGGGCATCGATCTCACCCTTTGCCAGGGCCTCTTTCAGGTCTCTCCATTCACCCGGGACAAAACGCACCTCCAGGTTCATATTTTCTGCCGCGACCCGGAACAGCTCCACCGAGAATCCGTCGGCCTGACCCCGTTCGGTGATCATGCAATAGGGAGGATAATCATCCTCGCATCCCACCACCAGCGGGTCCTTATCAGCTGCCCCCGGCAGCACTTCCTGTGCGTTGAGGTAAGGAGCCATTATAACAAACACGAGAAAAGCAATAGAATACCTTCGGATCATGCAGTGGTTACCTGTTTTATATTTTGATTTACCCCGGCAAAAAAGGGTGAAGGTAGGGGGATGCACCTTTTTGTCGATGTGTGCAATGTATGAAAAAAAATTGCAACCTGCTAAGCGAAAGTCTATTTCTTTACCTGTTCCCGAATCGTTCCTGGATCAGAACCGGAGAGTCAGGCCCGCTCTCACATGCCGGGGCAACCCGGGGTAGTAGGAGCGCGGGGGAGCGCCTCCGAACGAAGGGGCATTGACCAGGATCATGGAGGCATACCGGGTATCCAGCAGGTTGCGGATACCGCTCCGCAAGGTGAGGTTCACCGGCAGGCGCTCCAGGCGTGGTGTGTAGGTAGCTTCCAGGTTCACCAGGTGGTACCCGTCGTATAACAGGTCATTATCGTCGTTGAGATACTGCGGACCGGTGTACCGGTAGCCTGCCACGAGTGTTACCCGTTCCCGGAACGAAGCGTGCAGGTTGTTGTGCAAGATCCACGATGGAATACCCGGCAGCCGGTTGCCGCTGTAATCGGCTCCGTCGTCGATAAACGACCGGAACCGGTTATGGGAGATAAATAGGTTGCTGTTCAGCCGGGCGCTCCACCGGGAATCACCGGAGGGAGGCGTCAGCTGTATGCGAGCAGCCCCCTCCAGTCCGGCATGCACCGACGATCCCGCATTGATGCCCGTGAAGATCTCTTCGGTGATGCGCTCGGTTACCAGCAGGTTTTCAACCAGCACCAGGTACCCGGCCACATCGTAGTATACCCTTTTGCCGAAAAGCCAGCCCCGGATCCCCAGGTCCATGTTCCATCCCGTTTCCGGTTTCAGACCGGGATTCACCAGTCCGTCGGGCATGAGCGTCTCCTCCACCGAGGGTGCCGAAAATCCGTGTCCGGCCGACGCATACAGGTGCTGCGCATCCCGGTACTCCACGTTCACCCCCGCCCGGGGTGAGAAGATGGGGGAATAGCGGTAGCGGCCCGATTGGTCGGTCCCCTCTGCATGGTATTGGGTCTGCAAGGCATATTCCAGCACGTTGAGGTTCCCCCCGGCCTCCAGGCGGATTCCCGGCGCCGGCGTCCAGGTGGCATGAACAAAAAAATTGGCGTACTGCCGTGTCTCCCTGTTATGGGTTTGCAGGTCCCCCTGGTCCCCGCCCTCAATCTCAAAAATCTTCCAGTGGTAGCGCTCGAAATAGAGCTCTGTTCCCCCCTTCACCTGCAGGGCCGGCCGGCGGTAGGTCACCTGTTCACGGAGTCCGGCCCCCGCCGAGCGTTCATCCAGGATATTAAACGGACGCGGCTCATAGGGGTCGGTGGCTCGGGTAAAGAGTGAGAGCCGGTTGCTCCACCGGTTACCCGGAACGAACTTCCAGGTGACCCCCCCGAGGAGTTTCAGGTACTTTTCATAGCCGTTTATGTTCAACCAGTTCGATGCAGCCCGTTCCGGGTGCACCCTGAACAGGGAATCGGACAGGGAACTGGGGATTTCGGCATAGAGGCGGGTGCCGGTAATGGTTGCCGAAAGGTGGTGGTTTCCGCGTTGGGTGGTTCCGTGTGCAAACACGCTGTGACGGCGGTATCGGCTGTTCTGGCGGTACCCGTCGGTGGAGGTGTGGGCATAACCCGCCAGCAGGGAGGAGCGGGAGTTTCGGAAGGTGGTGGTGAAATTGTTGCGCCAGGTGTTCCAGGTGCCGTAGTGGTTGTGGAGGCGGAACGACCAGCCGGGATTCCGGGGCTGTTGCATGTTCAGTTTGACCACCCCGCCGAGTCCGGACCCGTAGACCGCCGAGGCCGGACCTTTGAGGATCTCCACTGCGCCCAGGGCGGCCGCGTCGATGTCTTCCAGGGTGGTGGTGCCGTCGCCGGCAGTGAGGGGGATCTCTTCCAGGTAGGCCCGGATGCGGTTGGAGGAGTAGGGGGTACGGGATCCGATGCCGCGGATGGTAAGCCGGTTGGTGCTGTAGGTACCGGAGGCCATGAATACGCCGGGGGCAATGTTCAGGTGGTCGGCGATGTTGGGTGTGTAAGGAACCGGAAGGTCCCTGCTGTGGAGCAGGGAGAGGCTGCCGGTGGCGTTGTCCAGGCGGGTGGAAAAGGGGGTGACCGTGATGGTGACATCCTCCAGGGCGAGGGTGTCGGATAGCCTGGTGAGCGAATCCGGTCTCTCCTGGGCGGGCGAGATTGCGGACACGAACAACAGGATAAGCAGGATGAAGCGTGATCGTATCATAACCGGTATGTTTCGGGATCTGCCTACCCCTTTAACGGCCGGCGCGGTGTATTGTTTAATTGGTCCGTGAGGCGGAAAAACGGTATGCCGAATACGGGTGGTCCCGTGCTTCAGGTTCCCTGTTCATCCCGGCGGATTTTTTGCACGGCATCAACCATGGCCCGGAAGCTTTCAACGGGAACATAATCCGGTATGGAATTGCCCGATCCGATGCCATACCCGCGGGTCATATTTCTGTACCGGGTGCCTTTTTCCAGGACGGTTTTAAACACTTCATCGTACGTATTGAGCGTAAGGATGTTCACATCGATTCCGCCGAACAGGCCGATCTGATCGTTATACCGTTCAATCCAGGTTTCAAAGGGTGCAATCTGGTCTTCATTGGAGTGTTTGGCATCGATTCCCAGGTCGATGATATCGTCCATTACGTCAAAGATGTTTCCGCAACTGTGCAGGAGGAATTTTTTACCCGATTGGTGCACCACGTCAATGATCCGCTTGTATTGTGGAAGGATGTGTTGCCGGATGGTTTCCGGTTCAAGGAGTGTGCCTGATTTAAATCCGAGATCATCCCCCATCCTGTAAAAAACAAAGAGGTCATCATAGCGGCGGATCATTTCCGACCACAGTTCAACGTAGAGGTCCCCTATTTTCACAAAGAGGTCGCGAAACAGATCAGGGTCCAGGTACTGAAGCACGGCCAGGTGTTCATAACCCACCAGGTCTTCGCTGGATTCAAAAATACCATACCCGCATCCGCCGTAGGCTTTCATACCTTCGGGGATGCATTTCCTGAGGGCATCCAGCTGAGGGGTGTAGGTTTTCCAGAACAGACCGGGGATTTCATCAAACGGGTATTTTTCAAAGTCTTCCCGGGTTTGGATCGGACCCGCTTTGCCACCCAGGATGGCACCGTGGCCGGGATAGATATCGCAGATCGCAGCCTCAAAATCAAAGGCATCATAGGTCATGTCTTTCCAGAATGCAATGATTTCCCGGAAATAGGATTCATAGTCTTGCGTGGAAGATCCGGTGAGGGTCAGGTCCGTTCCCGTTGCCTTCTCGATAAATGGCACATCGATGTGGTGTTCATAGAGGGGGAGACGTTGCGGTCTCTTATTATGCAGAACGGCTTCAACATGGGTATGATCGGGTTGAAACTTCCCGTTGGAATCTGAAGACATAGAGTTGTTGTTTAATAAGTAACCGGCACCTTGAATGGTCAAGTATACATGATTTTTTACTTCTGTGCAATGCCTGCAATGTGGGAAAGATCCATTTTTTAATCTATCCGGAACTCAGCAGGTCATTCAATTCTTTTTTGTTCACATTTCATGAAACATTTCCTGAGAACTGCTGCCATCTAAAGGATGGGCAGGAGATCGGGCTTTAACCAGAAAATGAGATGTCGCGGCCCGGGATTACCAGCTCCTCCAGGCTTCGTTTCGGGACGTGGTGGACACCCTGGTTGTCGCGCCAGTATTTGATATTCCCCTTTTGCATGGGTTCGATCACCACCTTTTCGGCCGGTTTTCCCAGGGCGATCACCTGGATGATCTCCAGGTAGGGAGGGAGATGGAGGAGGCCGGACAGCTTTTCGCGCTGCACCGAGGCGATGATGCAACCCCCGAGGCCCTTTCCGGTGGCGGTAAGCAGGATGCTCTGGGCGGCGATCCCGTCGTCGCAGTAGTATTTTTTGGAGATCCGGGTATCGTGCAATTGAACGATGTAGCCCGCGGGGCGCTCGCCGGGGACGGGACCCGGCCAGTCGGTGAGGAACCCCGCCCAGGCCAGGGTGGGGAAGATCGTTTCATTGGTTGCGGGATCGTACGAAAGGTAATACTTCAGGGGTTGGGCATTCCTGCCGGATGCGGAGAGCCGCGCGGCCTCGATCATCTCCAGTAGATCCTCCCGGCTGATGGCGTGGGTTTCGTCGAATCGCCGGTAGCTGCGGTTTTTCAGAATAAGGTCTTTCAGGTTGCTCATGAATGGTCGTTTTACGGGGTTGGCAGGTTGGCGAATATTTCCCCGGGTTTGGATGGGTCGGACAGAACCTGCCGGTTTTCGGAAGATAAAAATAGGATTCTCTGGCGATAAATGAAAGCGGAAGGGTTACCGGATTGGTTCGGCGGGTGCGAATCCGGATTGGCGTCATGATTCGATGGCCGGTCAGAGGGTAAATCCCACCCTAACATCGATAAAGTCGGCATCCTGGGCGTGCGCTTTCACGCTGATGCCCGTAAGGATATGTTCGGTTACCCGGAACCCGAGTGTGTAGCGTTGATACACCTTATGTTTGGCTTCAACCGGGGCATAGAGGTAATACCCGAAATGCTGCGAGAAGATGAAACGTCCGAACAGCCAGTCCATCCCTGCCAGCGCGCTGATCCGGTTATGGTCGTACAGCTCCCCGCTCTCATCGCGCCGGTCTTCCAGTTTGATCAATGCCTTTAAGGAGCGGTCGTTAATCCATTCGGCGCCGGCCGCGAGGGCGAAGATACGGCCCAGGGTATGACTGTAGCGGACTCCCAGGCAATGGACGGGGTAGATCGGACTGCGGATCTCGTAGGAAGGAGGTTTGAAGGAGATTCCGTAGGTTGCCTGGAGGCGGTTTTTCGGAGGGTGGAGTGTGGCGTTTTCCGGAAGGGTTCGTTCCGGGTACACCGGGTGTTGAAAGCTGTAATCGGCACCCAGGTTGACCGACGGGAAGTTCATGCCCAGGTTGGGTTCGGCGTATCCCCCGTTGGAGATGTGGTTGTAATCGCCGGCGAGGCGAAGGGTGAGGCGGTTGGTGACGCGGTAGTTGACCGCCAGGTTGAGCATGGCGATGAAGCTGAGATGGCTGCCGAAAAAGAGGTTATCGGGGTTGGTCTGTTCATCGTGGATGTGGGTGAGGTAGGCCGGACCGAGTCCGAACCGGATGGAGAAGCTGAGTGCTTTTTCGGGACGGATGAAGGGTTCGATAAAGGCGTAGGTGGCCACAGAGCTGCCCAGGATATCGGGCAGATCGAAGTTGATGTAGCGCAGGGCGAAACCGGCCCTGGGGTAGCATGTACAGTAGTTCCAGACGTTTTGTTGGCGCAGGTGCCAGGCGATTTCAGTCTCCAGGCTCCACGGGTTGGTCTGGGTGATGGCCTCTTTGAGTTTGGGGGTATGCTGGATGATAAAGCTCCTGTGGAGGCGGAGTCCGGCTACGGGGATGGCGGAGCACCGGGTGGAGTCCTGTGCCTGCATTGGGAGGGTAAGCAGGAGGATGAGGTATGCGAGTATCGTGGATTTCATGGTAGAGGTAAGTTAGGAATTTTTTGGGAGATGGGAGAGGGGATGGACACTCCGGATTACAAATGAACCGGGCGGGGATGTTGGCAGGGATAAAAACACCTTGTCAGCCGTGCAAGCAGTGATTGTTTAAGATTACTTTACCGGGGGGTTGGCGGATTTGTCAGGATATAACAGAACCTTGAGGGAGTTTATTGGTTACCTTTGGTAAGAATCAATAAATAAGAGTTATGGGGCAGTCTTTGTTAAAGAGGGGTATATTACTGGTGTTTGCCGGTATTTCACTTTTTATGGTTTCCTGCGGTCAGGATGAGCAGCAGGCAGGAGTCATGACGGTAACAGGCCGGATCGATCCCGGGGAGATGGGTGTGGCACTGACGCATGAGCATCTGCTGGTGGATTTCATCGGGGCCGACAGCACGGGATATCACCGGTGGAACCGGGATTCGGTGGTGGCGGTGATGGCTCCCTACCTGGAGGAGTTGAAACAGCATGGGGTAACGACCTTCATGGAGTGCACCCCGGCTTACCTGGGCCGCGATCCGGTGTTGATGAAACGGTTATCGGAGGAGACAGGGATCAGGATCCTGACGAACACGGGCTATTACGGTGCCCGGAACAACCAGTTTATCCCGGAGGAGGTGTTTGCGATGGAACCGGAAGCGTTGGCGTCGTTATGGATCGATGAGTTCAGGAACGGCATTGAAGATACCGGTATCCGACCGGGTTTCATCAAGATCGCGGTGGACCGGGGTGATTCGCTCTCGGAGGAGCACCGGTTGCTGGTAGAGGCTGCAGCCCTTGCGCACAAGGAGACGGGACTGGTGATCGCGTCCCATACGGGTCCGGATGCCCCGGCCATGGCCCAGTTGGAGCTATTGGCGGAGCAGGGGGTTTCCCCTTCCGCATTTATTTGGGTTCATGCACAGAATGGAACCCTGGAGGGAATCAGGGAAGCGGCCGGACGGGGAGCCTGGATTTCGCTGGACAATGTCAATGCAGCGCGGGACGAAAACCCGGGATCCCGGTTCAGCAGTTCCTGGTATGCAGATCGCCTGGTGGCCATGAAGGAGGCGGGCCTGCTGGATCGCGTGCTGATCTCCCACGATGCAGGCTGGTACCGTCCGGGGGAACCGGGTGGCGGAGAGATCCGGGGGTATACCGATCTGTTTACGGCATTGAAACCCGTACTGGAAGAGCGTGGAATTACCGAAGCGGATCTTCACCAGTTACTGGAAGTCAATCCTGCGCGCGCATTTGAGATCAGGCAGCATTAGGTGTTGGAGATTTACCAGGGATGAGCAGCCCGGCATCCCCGGTGCAATGACCAATATGTGTGATTCCTCCTGTACAATGGGATGAGGCTTCTGGTTTTAAGCTACAGGGGGAAGGTAAACAGGTTCCGGATTGTTTATGCAGAATGGATAATTATTGTTAATTTTGCATTCCCTATCCGTAAAATGGTCGGTTGGCCGAGTGGCTAGGCAGTGGTCTGCAAAACCGCGTACGGCGGTTCGAATCCGCCACCGACCTCATCCAGATCCCTGGAAATCACGAAGTGATTTTTGGGGATTTTCTTTTTTCCATAAACGGAGCTTGTTCATGTGAAGTGGAGAAAAGAAAATCCACCTATGGCTGTAAGCCTATCCAGGGATCAGGATGAAGAGCCCCCACCACCGGACCACGCCAGTAATCCGCCACCGACCTCACAATAAAAACCGAACTTTCTGATAATAAAGAAGTTCGGTTTTTTGTTAACCCCCTTTTGGCGTACAGTTGGCGTATTTTCTGAAAATTTTGTGATTTCACAGTGGTCAAGCTCCTTTTGAAAAAAAGGTCTCCAGCTTTGAAAGCAATTCTTTATGTTTATCGGGATTGGATTTTATCAGATTTTGTAGATTCAGCAGTTTCCAGTGAACGGCTGGCATATCTTTTAGTTTCGCATATGGAAATAGATCCCAATTCGGATATCCTCGCTTAAAACTTAGCAAAAAAGAACGATCCAAATCGGATAGACTTGAATTAACAGTCTCGATAAGTTTCTCACGAGTAGCTTGGAAGTCTTCATAACTGAATGGTACGTCAGACATTCCCTGAAATTGGTTATCAAATGCGGACCTCTGATCCAGTAAATGTGGATGTAAAACCTCATGGATCGTTCGCATGTGGCTTACAAGTGCTTGTATGAATCCATTTTTTATATCTTCATTGTAGCCAGAATCCTTAAATAACAGAAAAACATCAAACAGATCCCTGGGATGTTGTCGATCAAGTGCTGCACATATTTTACCCCCATAGAGTTCTGCATCTGAGACTAACTGCATTACAGCAAATTTTTTGAATCTCTCCTGTACCGTTTCATTAACCTGAAGTAATTTAACGGGATAGAGATGGCCTCGAGTTGTTGTGTTAAATTCAATTTTTATTTGTGCATTTTTAGATTGGATAAACAATTTGACATCATTTCCTTCAATGATATGATTATTAACGGTGGTATCTGGAATTGATTCGGTTATCCTTTCTCTTATCCTCCCCAATGAATCAGAAATATTGGTTAGTGCTGTTTCCCTGTTATCAAAGGGCAGATAGGTGAGGTCAATATCGACCGATAAGCGGGGCATACTCCGTAAGAATAGATTTATGGCTGTTCCTCCCTTCAATGCAAGGGTCTTCTCTTTTGCAATTTGAGGTATCACTTGCAGAAGCAGGTCAGCCTGATTTAAATATGATTGATCAATCATTGTGCCGTCAATTCTTTGGGTACTGATATTTTATACTTTGATATATAAACTCCACCTTTTACAATTACCCTGTCCCCGGTTCCCAAATCTATTCTGGATTGGTCAACAAAATCCAGCCATTGATGCCTGGCTTTAGAAGCCATAAAAAGGAACAGACGTTTTACTTTTATGGAGTTGCATTTTTCAAGCAGTTCCTGCAGGATTTTTGGACGAAGATTTGCAAGACCCTCAAGTATTTGATAACATTCCACCACATCGAACCGATCAGGAGCCAGGTACAAACACTCAAGTATTGCACGTTCCGGGGATGATATTTGAAGTTTCAGGCCATCCAGGGAATATTCAAACAAAGCAGAGTTAGCTGGCAGAAATTTAGTTTTCACGTGTACTATCTGATTGCTCCATTCCTGAGTGAGAAACCACTTTGGCAGTTTAACATATTGTGGTGAAAACAGATAGATTGGTTCCTTCTCCATTCTTACATAATGGGATAATCCCTGAAGTGATATGGATGTTAAACCACCAACATGTACTGTCACTTTTATTTGTCTTTGTAGGGAGTTCAAAGCTCCTGTCCATCGAACATTTTCATTAGGCCGTTTGAATGCCCCGATTCCATATGATTCAAGCCAGCCGCTTTTCAGATAATATTGTTGCAGGTCCCGGGAGATACCATTCTTCTCAAGCCATGATGGAAGAAGTACTGTCCCTGGAACATGATTGGATAGGAGGCCCATTAATTTTTTGTCATAATTAGTAGTCATACTCCCAAAAATAGAACATAATTAATGAAAAACAAACAATGCGACATTATTAATCATTAAATATTATATAAAATAAGTAGTAATGCTAATAATATTGAAAAATATATAATGATAAAGATTTTTATTCCAAGCATTGGCGCAGTTATTATTTATTATCAATTCTTTAAATATTTTGTTTGCCATGTCATCATACTCAATCCGCAGATATTTATATGTTTCTTTGATGGACTTATGGCCCAGCAACACTTGTATGTGTAAATATTAATACAAAATTCCCCACTATTTAAATCGAAAATTCCCCAGTTTTTTTTTAAATGTTTTTGATCTTATTCCTGATACACTTTTAGGTATTTATAACATACATGCATCACCTTCCATTCCATCGGCAGATAGCCATGTTCAAGCACGCCGGGGTGAGTATTCCGGCTTCCACTGTGAACGGATGGTTCAATGCTAGCAGCGATTTACTTAGAGCTTTGTATTACAGGTTAAGAGAAATCGTGCTCGCCTCGGATTACATCCAGGTTGATGAGAGTACGGCACCTGTGATCGACAATAAGAAGAAGCAGGCAGTAAAGGCTTACGTTTGGTTGCGCTTATGCATAACGGTTATGTATATGAAGTGTTGCCACAGAGCAGTAGCCTCTGTAAAACAATTTACTAAAAATTTCGCGTATTCGGTATGGAATTAAGGGAGTTTGTAGTGGCAATGCCTTATACACGATTAGGCTGCGTTTGATTCTGCTCTTTTGATTTTGTTTAGTTCATCACTTTTCTTATGAATTTCCTCTTCAATATCATAATCATCTTGTAATCCGAGCCATAATTTAGCACTAGTTCCGAAGAATTTCGCAAGTCTTAATGCAGTGTCTGCAGTTATTCTTCTATTTCCCTTAATTATTTCACTTATCCTGGTTTGAGGGATAAAGGTTTCCTTTGATAACCGGTAGGCAGATATCTCTAATGGGATCAGAAATTCTTCTTGTAGTATTTCACCGGGATGTATGTTCTTTAGTTTATCCATGATTTTATCCTATTAATGATAATCAACAATTTGAACCTCATGAGCATTATCGTCAGTCCATTTAAATATTATACGCCATTTGTTGTTTATTCTTATGCTACTGTAATCTTTAAGGTTTCCTGTTAGCTTTTCAAGTCTGTTTGACGGTGGAGTTCTTAAATCAACTATATTATGAGAATTATTTAACAATCTAAGCTTTCTTCTCGCGATTTGCTGTATTTCGTTCGGTAATTGTCCAGAACGTATTCCTTTCCAAATCTTTTCAGTCTCTTTATCACCAAAGCTTTTTATCATAATCAACCGGGTAACGCGACGCGTTACTAACGTCAAAGATAAGTATTTTATTTGTTATAATCAAACAATAGTGTCCGGTTAAGATTTACCTAACGGCATTAAATATATTAAAAAACATCATGTTACATAGATTTAAAAACTTTTACGACTTGAAATTATAATTTCGCTCATTTCATTATTTGAGCGAAAATGTACACAGGAAAAACAGTCTTTGCACAGTTGATGAAGTTTATGCCAGAATATGAGTTCCAAAATTGCGTTGATCATTATCAGGGTTACTATCGAGTAAGAAAGCTTACTTGCCGTGAACCTTGTGCGTTCTATAACATAACACAGGTAGTTCGTCTCATGATGATTCTCGATTTTTAATTATTCCATTCTCCCTCAGGCCAATATAAAATTAGAATATTTTATTGGGAAAATTCAGGAAATAAGGTGGTTTTCTTTCAACTACTTTTTAGAATCAAGGAGTGAATTGAGTTTATTGTCAATGGATTGGAACCTGGTATCCAACTCATCGATCTTCTTCTCAATATCCTCTGTATTATCACTCAACATCGCATCCACGAAAATTGAATTTACGAGAGACAAACCAAATATCCCGCCTGTAATAAGGATTATTACGAAATAGATTTTTGTTAATACAGCAATTGCTTCGGATGAATTAAGAGCAATGGTTTCCGGGATATCTGTCCAACCTTCCATGGTGAATATCTTAAAGATCGAATAGAATGATAAAAGTGGGTCACCAAAATACTCTGCTGCTATATTCCGGTAAAGATAACACGACAGAATTCCTATTATGAAAATGTAAACAGCAAATCCAAGGATTATAATAAATGACGTCTTTAATGCCCTGGATATTCCTGAAATGAGGTCATTGATACCCGGGATAAACTTAATAAAACGGAAGGATTTAAATACCCTGAGTACCCGGAATACCAGGAAAAAACTTAGTCCGCTTAACGAAAGACCAAATATCCAGGATGCCAGTGCAGGGATTGATAACAGGATCAGTACGAAATCCATCTTGTTCCAGTTGGATTTCAGGTAATTCAATAATCCCCAGGAGGTGGTTTTGATGATCAGTTCAATGATAAAGAGGATTGTGATCAGGTTATCCGCGATGGTAATGACCTGCCTGATGCTGTCAGGAATTTCCTCAAATGCCGATAACATGATTGAAACGGCATTGAGAAGAATGATTGCCAGGATGAATGTATTGTTCAAAAATAGCCTGCGGATCATGTGTTCCGGGGTTCTTATTTGATGGCTTTAAGAATTCGTTCCGATTGGATCATCACATCACGCATCAAGAGTTTATACGGAAGTTTATTCATCTTCGATTCCTTAAATCCCTGGTAGATGGCACTCAATGATGAAGCTGAAATCAGCGAGAGATTCAGTTCATACTCAAGCTCACAATCGTTGATAAATTCATCAGTAAATTCAGGGGCTATGAGCAGGGATTTGATCACTTTATATTCTTTCTTCAGGGCCAGATCCCTGTATGCTTTTAATTGTCTGAATACCGAGCTGAATTTATTATAACCACTTTCCTTATGTGATTTGCACTCGACAACAATAATTTCATTCTTACCGATATTCAGCAGAATGTCGATCTTGTCTTTTGAAGTATTGATTTCTTTTCTGAGTTTTTCATCCACATTAAATCCCAGTTTTTTGAATATCGTTTTTGTGAGGTTCTCAAACATTACCCCCAGTTCAGCATCAGTGATCTGAATCCCATTCTCTTTCAACACTGCATGATTCCTGTAAGCAATATTCTCATAATTTTCCAGGTAAAGGTTTTCTGAATCCTTGTAATGTTCCAGGATGTTACCGATCAAATCACCTCTTGATTTGATCTTCCTTACCTCAACAAATTTTTTAATGTCCTCTGCTGGGATCACATCCAGCACATCCCTGGGTTTCAAATTATAATCGAGTAAGTATTTGCTGTTCATTACATTATCATCCTGTAATTCGAAAATAGATTTGATTCTTTTGTTAGCTGAAGGAATCGTTTCTTTAAGTTCCCGCATAAGTTTATCATAGCCATCAAAGGAAATAGTCACCTTTTCATCCAGTTCAAGATCGTTATAATAGTCAACCAGGTTTTGCACTTTTTCTTCAATGGTAACACCTTTAATCCCACCTGGAATATCCAATCTTTTTTCGCATAATTCATTGATATATTTCTTCTTTTCTGTTAATGTCGTTCCATCCTTATGAATGTCATTGATCAGAAAACTGGAAAATGAAATCCCTTCTGAAATGATCTGTTCTATCTTCTGTTCCAGTGGCAATTTCCAATCGATATTATGCTTACGACAGGCAATATTGATCAATGGCTCCCTGATCTGCGATAACACTCTTCTGTAATGTTTATTTGCCACCTCATTGCCCCGAATCTTCCTTAGTATCCTTACAAATTCTTGCGGAACATATATCGTCTTGTTTTTTCGTGAGTCAAATAAAACTCCAATCAGTCGTAATTCATTAATGATTGTATCGATATCCTTTTTTTCGATAGGCAAAACAGAATAGTTGATCAGCTTGATCTCTTCTTGAGAAAGTTCCAGGCTTTTTGAGAGGGTTAAAAGGACCGACTGTTCATCAGTTGTTATTTTCCTTTCCAGGTTGCGTTCTTCATCATTGCAAAAAGCTGTAATTACACATGACCTGTATATTTCATAATCTCTTTTCCGGTTATCCTCAATATCTGAATTCTCATTTTTCAGATCACTGGTAAATTTTTTCAATCGCTTTTCCAGTGCCGCAATTTCTTTTTCATAAAGCCGGGAAAACCAATCGTGTCGAGCTATACACCTGCCATCCCTGATTAAAATATCAGTGATGATATCCAGTTGAGAATCAAGGTTTACAAATTCAGACTTTATATATGCCAGGTACTCATCCTCCAGCAGGTGAAAAATCTTCGTCACATTGAGGATATCGACGTTTTTAAGATCTCTGGATTCGTCACTGAGGATCTTATCGATCTGTTTTGCATTTTTAGGCTCATTGGAAATGATGGTGTCGATGATCTTCAGGAAGGAATTTTTTTCCAATGAATTTAAGTTGGAAAGGACGGCTTCTAATTTCATTTTGCTGGGATTTTGGCTTTTACCAAATTTAATAATTTATATTAACTTTTATAAAGCGTGTCAAAACACTTTATAGTTACATGCAAAATCTGTCGAAAATCAACAAAATATAATTACGTATATCAATGGTATTTTCAATAAGGGACTTGAGGTAATGATTAACCTGGCAGAACTAATCGCCAGAGAAATTCACGAAACTATCGAATATTTCAGGGATTTGATTCCTTATACATCCATTTGCATGTCAATATACAACCGATTTGAGAGACAGGTTCAAATTTTTCCCTGCCTCCCCGAATCCCATGCAAGCACCTGGTGTATGCCCTCCATTGCTGCCGGCGGCGGCCAGCGGGGCAACCACCCCTGTCTTTTTGTGTCTTGCAGAAAAAAACAGATACATGGGTAGGGTGGGGCGAGTCCCGTGCGTTATACACATGAACACGAAGATGAAACCTGAAGTAGAATTAAAAGCCAGAATAGTTATGAAAAAAAGAGGATTGATCTTAATGACACTCGCACTGGTAACAGCTATGTTCTTTGCCGGATGCGACGAGATGAATGTGACAAACTCCTTTTGTATTTTCTTTGACTCAAGATTGATCGACCTTACGATCTTCCGTATATGAATTAGGATGACGGTTGTTTCCATAGGCACATTCTTTCAAAAATATGAAGAAATTTAATATCTGCTTTTTCTAAATCTAAGTCTGTGTTGATGAACGCGAAATGGAGCATCAGCAGGATTATTCCAGGAGGACTCCTCTCAATCGGGCCCTACATGCTCCATTTTGATTCTTGAACAGAAGATGTAAATTTGGGGCATGAAAAAAATAGTGCAGCCACATATCAGTATTGCACTTCTTGGGGTGCTTGCCTTTTTGTTCACCTTTGATGGATTTGCCCAGGATTTTAATACGCAATATGATCCTTACATAAAATTAGGAACAATCTCGGATTCAAGGATCAATGAAGCCAGTGGCCTTGCTGCTTCACACAAGGTGAGTGGTGCATTCTGGCTGCACAACGATTCGGGAG